>NZ_PPDD01000010.1 GCF_002959895.1 Veillonella infantium
GTCGAGAAAAGCTTCTAGGTAGAGACACATCGCCCGTACCAAAACCGACACAGGTAGGCGGGGAGAGAATCCTAAGGTGCGCGGGAAAACCCTCGTTAAGGAACTCGGCAAAATGCCTCCGTAACTTCGGGAAAAGGAGGACTCATGTAGTGTGAAGTGCAGCAACGCATGGAGCATGAATGAGTGGCACAAGAGAGGCGCAAGCGACTGTTTACCACAAACACAGGTGCCTGCTAAAGCGAAAGCTGATGTATAGGTGCTGACACCTGCCCGGTGCTGGAAGGTTAAGAGGAGGGGTTAGACTTCGGTCGAAGCTCTGAATTGAAGCCCCAGTAAACGGCGGCCGTAACTATAACGGTCCTAAGGTAGCGAAATTCCTTGTCGGGTAAGTTCCGACCCGCACGAAAGGTGTAACGACTTGCGCACTGTCTCAACGAGGGACCCGGTGAAATTGAAGTACCTGTGAAGATGCAGGTTACCCGCGACTGGACAGAAAGACCCCATGGAGCTTTACTGCAACCTAAGATTGAACTTAGTTAATGAATGTACAGGATAGGTGGGAGACGTAGAATCTAGGACGCCAGTTTTAGAGGAGTCGTTGTTGGGATACCACCCTTTCATTAATTGATTTCTAACGGGCCGAGTAACGACCGGCCGGACAGTCTTAGGCGGGCAGTTTGACTGGGGCGGTCGCCTCCTAAAGAGTAACGGAGGCGCCCAAAGGTTCCCTCAGAGCGGACGGAAATCGCTCGAAGAGTGTAAAGGCAGAAGGGAGCTTGACTGCGAGACGGACAGGTCGAGCAGGGACGAAAGTCGGGCTTAGTGATCCGGTGGTGCCGAGTGGAAGGGCCATCGCTCAACGGATAAAAGCTACCCTGGGGATAACAGGCTAATCTCTCCCAAGAGTCCATATCGACGGGGAGGTTTGGCACCTCGATGTCGGCTCATCACATCCTGGGGCTGAAGTAGGTCCCAAGGGTTCGGCTGTTCGCCGATTAAAGTGGTACGTGAGCTGGGTTCAGAACGTCGTGAGACAGTTCGGTCCCTATCCATCGCGGGCGCAAGAAACTTGAAGGGGGCTGCTCCTAGTACGAGAGGACCGGAGTGGACGAACCGCTGGTGTACCAATTATCCTGCCAAGGGTACAGTTGGGTAGCTACGTTCGGGACGGATAAACGCTGAAAGCATCTAAGCGTGAAACCAGCCTTGAGATGAGGTTTCTCATAGCATAAGCTAGTAAGATCCCATGTAGACGACATGGTTGATAGGCCAGATGTGGAAGAGCCGTGAGGTTTGGAGCTGACTGGTACTAATAGATCGAGGGCTTTACTTAAATAAACATTAAGCAGAATGTGCAACAAATATATATAACTTCTATGTGGTTTTCAGAGTACAAACTCTGACAGATTCAGTGGCGATGGCTATGAGGATCCACCTGTTCCCATCTCGAACACAGTAGTTAAGCTCATAAACGCCGAAAGTACTTGGCTGGAGACGGCCTGGGAGGATAGGAAGCCGCTGATTAAGCTAAAGGCACACCTGAGGGTGTGTCTTTTTTTGTTGTATGGCTTCCTATCCTCCCAGGGTACCTGGTAAGCAGGGCAGTAGAAGATGGAGGAATGAAATGACGACAGATTCACTGCATCGCTTAGTTCGGAGCGTAAGATGGACATGTAGCGAAGCTACATAAGTCCATCCACAGCGACGAACACCCAGTATCCTGGAGGGCAGAACCGTACATAAGAATTCGCTGATTAACGAAATAGAGGGTCAACCCTAAAGGGTTGGCCCTCTATTTTATGCTCTAACGAGCACAGCTCTTATACCTGCTAGAGCCGTCTCCAGCCAAGGTTGTACAAGTTTCATCTTTGTGTATTCATCAATAGAGGCGGCGTTGGGAAAAGTAGGGCAGTAGAAGATGGAGGAGTGAAACGACGACAGATTCACTGCATCACTTTCTTCCGAACGTAAGATTTACCGAACTGCGAAGCAGAGAAGGGAAATCCACAGTGAGGAAGCAAGTAGGGCCACCGAAAAGCAAATATATCTATGCGACGTATGGGGCCCACACATCACTTTCTTCCGAACGTAAGATTTACCGAGCTGCGAAGCAGAGAAGGTAAATCCACAGTGAGGATTGATAGGAAGCTGCGGCTAGTGGTAGAATTTTAACTTCATCTAAACGATACCGCGGTGCGTAGCACCTACGGTATCGTACCGTAAACCAGTTGAGTAACTCTAAGTACTTGTAATTAGAGCGGTAAATATAACTTCTATTGTAGTAACTATATAAAATATAAAAGCCCTATAAGCTACTTTAAATAGTTTATAGGGCTCATTTTTATTCATATGAATTTAACACGAAATCAATTTATAACAAAAAAAAGAGCCGCCGAAGCGACTCTTTCTTATTATTCTACACCAACCATTACGCTAGTGGATTTGATAACAGCCACAACTTCTTTGCCAACTGTTAAGCCTAATTCCTTAACGGATTGAACTGTAATATCAGCTGTAAGAATGTTATCGTTACCTACATTAATCTTTACAATTGCGTTTACAGCACCTTCTTGAATTTCAACGATTGTACCTTTTAATTGGTTTCTTGCGCTTAATTTCATGGAGTACTCCTTGTAAAAAATATACAATATAAATTTATATTTATTATATCATTATACAAAAAAATAACCGTGATGTATATCACATCACGGAATTTTATATATGGAGCGGGCGAAGGGAATCGAACCCTCCTCTCAAGCTTGGGAAGCTCGCATTCTACCGATGAACTACGCCCGCATGATGTACATATTGTATCATACAATAATATTTACATTCAAGTGGAGCTTCTTTATATACTCTATACCCATAGTGGTTGCTGTATTGTGTTGATATAAGAATTGATGTATAAAATAATGAGAAAGGAGGCATATGTATGTCAAAAATTTATAAAATTCATAAATGGTTATCTATAGTTTCTGTGCTATTTTTCTTAATGTTCTGTATTACAGGTCTTGTCCTTATGTTCAGAACTGAATTAAATGCATGGGCTCAAGGAGGGTCACATCATTCCTCGTTATCAATGGCGATGAGCCAACAAGAAATGTCTATTTTTAATTATGCTGATGAAGGTGCCCTATTAGTGAAAGAAAAATATCCGTCTAAGGATATTTTAAATATTTCTCCAGCTATGGGGGCTACACATATTTTACGGTATCGTATTATTGATTCTTCCGCAACTGTAGCGCCTCCAGCGCGTATGGGGATGGGAGGGGATTATGTATTATATAACCCTAAAACAAAGTCTCTCATAACTACGCATCATGAAACGCCTGAGCATCCTTGGGTTCGAAGTGTGTTACATACGCTTCACCAATTACATACTCGATTAGATCTTGGCAAAACAGGAATTTATATTGTAACGATTTTATCTTTAGTATGTGGGTTATCTATTATTTCTGGTGTTTTTTTATATGGTCCATTTCGTAAAAGCTTTGCCAAATCTACTGTATTGTCTAATTATATGAAATTAAGTATATTACACCGAGAATTTGCTATGGTTGCCACTGTATGGGGATTTATATTATGCATTACAGGTGTATGGATAGGTGGATTTTTTATTGCTAATGACAGCTATAATGCAGATGTACTACACACTGCAAAGCAAGAACTTTCAGTTGGTCAATCTGACATTTTACAACCATCTGAAGCTATCTCTCGAATTATGAAAGCATACCCAGATCGTCAGCTTATATCTATAGATTATCCATCTAAATTTAATAATCATCATTATGCATTTTATTTAGGTGCTGTTAATGATGATGATCCAGCTATGTTCTTGGGCCAACCAGTTTATGCTAATTTATATACTGATTCTACTAAGGATATGTATTCTACAAAAAATATCCCCTGGTATTTTACAGGCATGACTACAATGATTAATCTCCATATTCATAATCATAATACGATGGCTCTTAAAATATTATGGGCCATCTGGGATATTGTTCTTATTGTAGGCATTGTGACTGGTATTATTATGACTATTAAAAGGAAATTTGGCAGAGCTAGTGCTATAGAATCTAAAGTATCGGCTGAGATAAAACATGTTTGGCGTACACCAATCTGTTGTGGTACCTTAGTATTACTTGGATTTATTATGCCACTTTGGTCTAATCCAGTTACAAATACTATAGCAGGTATTTGTTTAACTATTCCTCTAGTAGTATTTTTTATTTCTTTAATTAGAGGATTTAATCATTAATTCATTGTATATTTTATACACTTAATCAATGAGGTTCATCATAAGTTTATTGATTTATTTCGAACTAAAATGATAAAATAATATATATTAGTTATAATTTTATGTAGTAAAATTTGTATTTATTTTATGATTGAGAAAGTGGTAGTTACTATGAATTATATAAAAGCATTTATTCAGTCTGAATCATCTGGCGGTATTATGCTCTTATTAGCCGCTATTCTTGGTGTTATTACAGCAAATTCTCCGCTAGCAGAACAGTATTTCTCCTTAATGCATGTGTATTGGGGCCCTATGGATATATTGGAGTGGGTAAATGATGGATTAATGGCTCTTTTCTTCCTATATGTAGGGCTAGCAATTAAATCAGAAATGATTTCTGGTGAGCTGAATACAAATTCAAAACGACTACTACCAGTATTAGCTGCTCTTGCAGGCGTTGTGACACCAGCTTTAGTATATTTCTTAATTGCTGGATCTGTGCCTGAGTATACTCATGGTTGGGGAATTCCAACAGCTACTGATATTGCATTTGCCATAGGTGTAATTATGATGCTCGGTAAGCGTGTATCACAAGCTATGAAGGCATTTCTTTCTGCATTGGCGGTTATAGATGATTTAATTGCTATTATTGTTATAGCTATCTTTTATGGTGCTGGTGTTGATTTCCCATACTTGATTGGTGCTGCTATCGTTACAGGTGCATTGTGGTATACTAATAAACAGGGATATGTTAGACCTGTATTATATGGTGTATTAGGTGGAGTTCTCTGGTACTTTGTATTAAAGTCTGGTGTTCATGCCACTATCGCTGGTGTTGTGTTAGCTATGACTATTCCTGCAACGGGTAAGTTGGATGGTGAAACAGTATATCCTATGCATAAATGGGCTGATAAACTGAAGAATTGGGTCAATTTCTTGATTATTCCTTTATTTAGTTTCTTAAATGCTGGTGTATCCTTTTCTGATGTTTCAGCAGATCACCTATTCCATCCTGTTGTACTAGGCATTTCATTAGGCCTTATTTTAGGTAAACAGTTTGGTATTTTCTCTGCTGTTTTCGTTTTAGTTAAATCTAAGATTATAAAGATGCCTACTAATACAACATGGCCAGAGGTTTATGGTACAGCCATTGTTTGTGGTATTGGTTTTACTATGAGCTTATTTGTGGCTACATTGGCATTTCCACCTGGTGTAACTCAAGAAATGTCTAAAATTGGTATCTTTATAGGATCTATTATTTCTGGTTTATTAGGTTCTATAGTTTTAATTGTGGCTTACAAAATAAGAACCATTAAGAATAAATAATAAACTTATTATATTAGGAAGGAATCATATGGAACGAATATTTGTATTTTTACGTTCTCCTGGTTCGGCTACAGCTGTTTTACTAGGATCTACACTTATTGCATTAATCGTAGCAAACTCTCCATTAGTGTCACAGTATATGTCACTGGTTAATTTGAAACTAGGTCCATTAACAACTATGGAGTGGGTTAATGATGCATTAATGGCGATTTTTTTCCTCTTTGTAGGATTAGAAGTAAAACGTGAATTAGTGAGTGGCGAACTCAATACGAATGCTAAGCGTATTATGCCTGGTATTGCTGCACTATTTGGTGTTTTAGTACCTGCTTTTATTTACTATCTTATAGCTGGTTCTAGTGATGTTTATGTACATGGTTGGGCTATTCCAACAGCGACGGATATTGCTTTTGCTATAGGGGTAATAACAGCATTGGGCTCTAGAGTACCTAATTCTATGAAGGTATTTTTGACAGCCTTAGCTGTTATTGATGATTTAATTGCTATTATTGTTATTGCTATATTTTATGCATCAAATCTTAATCTTTTCTATTTAGTTGCAGCCGTTGTTGTAACGGGTTTATTGATATATTGTAACCGTTCTGGTTATGTTAGATCTTTGTCTTATATCATTCTTGGTATCATTTTATGGTACTGTATTCTTCGTTCTGGTTTACATGCTACAATGGCTGGCGTAATCTTGGCGATGACAATTCCTGAACGGGGCAAGATTGGTCGTAAATATGTTAGACCAATGCAACATTGGGAACATTATTTATCTAACTGGGTAAGCTTTGTTATTGTTCCTATTTTTGCTTTCTTTAATGCCGGTGTAAGTCTTGGTGGATTTGGTGTAGCAGATTTAACACATCCAGTTGTTTTAGGCGTTGCCCTAGGTCTTATTTTAGGGAAACAAATCGGTATCTTTGGTGCTATGTTTGGCATGATTAAGTTAGGTATTGTACCTATGCCAGCAGAAGCTAACTGGAAATTTATTTATGGTACATCCATTGTATGTGGTATTGGTTTTACTATGAGTATATTTGTTTCCGTTTTAGCTTTTGATCCAGGTCATGCTCAAGAGATGGCTAAGGGTGGGGTATTAATCGGCTCTATTATTTCTGCCATTATAGGTTATACATACTTACGTATAGTTGGTGCTAATCGTAAAGAGTGCCATATTGGTTTGTATCATAACTGCTAAAATTAAATAGTATTAGTAAAGTCTCCATTATTGACTCCCATAAATCTAATGTTAAATTATATTTTTCTTAGATAAAGTAGTCTATAATGGAGATTTTGTTTCATTGGTATCTTAGATTTCTATGATATATATGTAGTATTATAGTTGAAATGTAGTTAATAAAGTGCGTTATACATGCATTTTTTGTATTACTATCTCAATATGGTTTATAGATTATTTAAAACTATATAGTATACTATTTGTCGTAAGGTGGGGTGTATATGGTAAAAAAAATAATTATTGCATGTACGCTTGTTTGTATGACTACAATGGTATCTTCTGTATCATTGGCGAAAACGATTGATAAGGGACAACGGGGGCACCATGTAAGTAAGGTCCAAACAATGTTAAAGCATCAAGGTTTTTTGCATGATTCTGTAGATGGCATTTATGGTCATAACACAGAACAGGCCGTACGAAAATTTCAAAAGTCAAAGGGACTTGCTGTCGATGGGCGAGTTGGTCCTGCAACAATGAATGCTTTAGAAAAGATGGAGACTCGATATGGTGGTCATGGTACAGCATTAAGTCATGATGGTGTGCCGAATAAATATTCTCGAGTGTTAACTATGCAGGCTAGTGCTTATTCTGCTCAAGATCTTGGAAATGGAAATTATACGGCTACAGGTAGTCGCTTGAAGAAGGGAATTGTATCTGTAGATCCAAAATTAATTCCATTAGGTACGAGATTATACATTGAAGGATATGGTTATGCTGTAGCTGACGATGTTGGTGGTGCTATTAAAGGTCATAGAATTGATTTAGCCTATGATTCACGTTCTGAAGCATTGCAGTTTGGTCGTCAAACTGTGAAGGTTTATGTTTTATAATAAAAGCTCTCTAGTTCATATATTATTGTAATAGACTATAAGGTCTAATTTTACAGTATTATAGGAGGTCTAGAGAGTTTTTTATTTTGCCGAATTATAGTGTTTTTATAACCTCGAATATTCGGAGATTATGGTATAATAAATAATAGATATATTTGAGATGACTCATGATTTTTATTGAATGAGTACAATCAATAGTTATATGATGAATGGTAAAGGAAATTCTATGGATAAAGTACGGCGTGTGGAACGAATGGTGGCAATGACAAAATTGTTAGTTGATTCACCGCAAAAATTGATTCCTTTAAATTATTTTTGTGACTTCTTTGGCATGGCTAAATCTACAGTTAGTGAAGATTTAACCTGTGTTAGACAGTCTATGGAACACTTTCAACTGGGCACATTAGAAACAGTGGCTGGTGTGGCAGGCGGGGTACGTTTTATTCCTCATCGGAAAGGTACTCAAGCAAATGATATTCTACGAGATGTACAGGCTCGTTTAATGGAATCAGATCGCATTATCCCTGGTGGGTTTATTTATATGTCTGATATCTTGTATGATTGGCATGTAATGACACGTCTTGGGGAAATTATAATGACTCGCTTTATGGACTGCAATCCAGATTATATTTTGACAGTAGAAACGAAGGGGATTCCCTTAGCCGTCATGGTGGCTAGAGCGTTTAATAAACCTCTCGTTATTGCTCGTCGTGATAGTAAAGTAACAGAAGGGTCTGCTATTAGTATTAACTATGTAACTGGCTCCTCTGGTCGTATTCAAACTATGACTCTTACTAAACGAGCTATTCCACCGAATGCTAGGGTCTTAATTATCGATGACTTTATGAAAGCTGGAGGTACTGCGAAGGGCCTAAAAGAGCTTGTCCTTGAAATGAGTGGTATTGTTGTGGGGACCGGTGTTTTAGTAGCAACGGCAGAACCAAACCCAAAATTAATCGATGATTATGAATCACTGTTTACCTTCTATGGTATTGATGAAAATACAAAGAAAATAAGTATTGAACCAGTATTTGATGAAGAGTAAAGATTAATATTAAAATGTTAGACATATAAGAGATAATAGATAGGAGATTACTATGAATATTGCAAGCCTCATTTTAGCTGCTGGTAAGGGTACGCGTATGAAGTCTAAATTGCCAAAGATATTGCACAAGGTTGGCGGCAAAGCTATGGTAGAGCGAGTTCTTGAAACTGTTCAGTCAATCGGTACAAATCGCGATGTGGTTATCGTAGGTTTTGGTGGTGATGCGGTACAAAATTATTTAGGTGATCGCGCTGAATTCGTTCGCCAAGAAGAACAAAATGGTACAGGGCATGCCGTAAAAATGGCTCAACCAGTGCTTGGTGACTATGATGGTACAATCTTATTGTTGTGTGGTGATACTCCGCTTGTTACAAAAGAAAGCTTAGAAGCTCTTTTAGAGGAGCATAAAAACTCTGGTGCAGCCGCTACGATTTTAACAGCACATATGCCTGATCCAACTGGTTATGGTCGCATTATTCGTAATGAATCAGGTTCCGTAGTTCGCATTGTAGAACAAAAAGACGGTAAGCCTGAGGAATTAGCTGTTCAAGAAGTAAATACTGGCATGTACGCCTTTGATAGCAAAAAGCTATGGCCTTGCTTAGATCAACTATCTGATGATAATGCACAAGGTGAATTGTATATCACAGATGTAGTTGGTATTCTTGTAAATGGTGGCGATACAGTAAGCGCTTATATGACTAAAGACTTTGAAGAGTCTCTAGGTGTAAACTCTCGCTTGCAATTAGCAGAAGCGGAATCCATTTTAAAAAATCGTAAAAATGTTGAGTTAATGACAGCTGGCGTAACAATTATTGATCCTGCAAATACTTACGTAGCTCCAGAGGTAACAGTAGGGGCCGATACAATCTTACATCCTGGTACAATACTTGAAGGCGATACTGTCATTGGTGAGCGTTGTGAAATTGGTCCACATACTCGTTTAACAAATGTGAAAGTTGGTAACGATACGATTATCCACTTCACGTATGGTCATGACTGCGAAGTAAAAGATGGTGTAGATGTAGGTCCATATGTTCACTTGCGTCCAAATACTGTACTAGGTAACAAGGTTCATGTAGGCAACTTCGTAGAGGTTAAAAACTCCAATGTTGGGGAAGGCACCAAGTTCCCACATCTATCTTATATCGGCGATAGTGATGTAGGATCTGGTGTTAATATTGGTTGTGGTACGATTACTGTAAACTACGATGGTAAAGTTAAACATCGTACGACCATTGGCGATGGTGCTTTCGTAGGCTGTAATAGTAATTTAGTAGCTCCTGTAACAGTAGGTAATTATAGTTATGTAGGAGCAGGTTCTACTATTACTAAAAATGTACCAGATAAGGCGTTAGCAGTGGGCCGTAGCAAGCAAATTGTGAAAGAAAACTGGGTAACAGACGATACTTTCAAAAAGAAATAAAAAAATATTATAATTTTTTAACACAATTTGGGTAAAATAGTATACAATAAAAAGGCAATAGTGTGTATCTGTAATGGATGATTATGGATAAGTAACCAATATAGGAACAAATGAAAGGGTAACAAAATGGCATTTGAAGACGGCAAAAAACTTAAAATTTTCACAGGTAATGCGAATCCTGCATTGGCAAAGGAAATTTGTGATTATTTAGGTTTGCCTTTAGGTGAAGCATTTGTAGGTCGCTTTAACAATGGCGAAGTACAAATTATGATTGATGAAAGCGTACGTGGCAAAGATGTATTTATCATTCAACCAACAAGCTATCCTGTAAACGATAATTTAATGGAATTAATGGTTATGGCTGATGCGTTAAAACGTGCTTCTGCTCGTCATATTACAGCTGTAGTTCCTTACTACGGTTATGCTCGCCAAGACCGCAAAACTCGTGGTCGTGAACCAATTACTGCAAAATTAGTAGCAAACTTGATGCAAACTTCTGGTATTACACGTCTTGTAACAATTGACTTACATGCAGGTCAAATTCAAGGCTTTTTCGATGTGCCAGTAGATCATTTATATGGTGCATCCATTTTAGCTAAATACATTAATGAAAAAAATCTTGAAGATGTTATCGTTGTATCTCCAGACCTTGGCGGTGTTACAAGAGCTCGTGATTTGGCTGACCGCATTGGTGCGCCAATCGCAATCATTGAGAAAAAACGCCCTGAACCAGGTGTTGCTAAGGTTATGAACCTTATTGGTGATGTAAAAGGTAAAAACTGTATCATTGTTGATGATATTGTAGACACAGCAGGTTCCCTTGTAGAAGGTGCTAAAGCATTAGAAGAATTTGGTGCAAAATCCGTTATGGCTGCCGTTACCCATGCTGTATTAACAGATCCAGCAAGTGAACGCATTGCAAACTCCAATATTAAAGAGCTTATCGTAACAAACACAATGCCATTACCAGAAAATTGCAAATTGGATAATGTAACGCAATTATCTGTAGCCCCATTGTTAGGCGAAGCAATCATGCGTATCTTTCATGAAGTTTCAGTAAGTAATTTATTTGATAAATAATAGGTGATTCTTGAAGTTAGTAGTAGGCCTTGGTAACCCAGGTAAGCAATATGAAGCAACAAAACATAATATTGGATTTATGGTCATCGATGCCATTGCGGATAGCGTTTCTCACACTCCTTGGAGAGAGGAACAAAAGGCAGAGGTGTGCAGTATTAATGTAGCTGGTGAAAAGGTATTGCTTGTAAAGCCTCAAACATTTATGAATGCAAGCGGCGAATCTATAGGTCCATTAATGCGATACTACAAGATCGATCCATCTGATGTGTATTGTATTTATGATGATATGGATTTACCAGTAGGCAAATTACGTATTCGACCAAATGGTAGTTCTGGTGGGCATAATGGGATTAAATCTTTAATCTCCCATATAGGAACAGAAAATTTTCCGCGTTTTCGCGTAGGTATTGGTCGTCCATTACCACAATGGACTGTCATTGACCACGTGTTAGCACCATTTAGTGAAGAATCACAAGAGAAAGTACAAAAAGGTATCAAAGACACAGTAAAAGCTGTATTAGGTACTTTAGAGGTGGGCATAGACAAAGGGATGAATCAGTTTAATCCTAAGCGTCGTCCACAGCGATAAATAACATGCAAAAGGGCATGAGTCTCATTGAGATTCATGCCTTTTTTACGAGGTAATTATGAGCAATCAAGAAAGAATGCCTTTTGTAGAGGCCTTAGAATCATATAAAGAACAACACTTTGTGCCCTTTCATACACCAGGTCATAAAATTGGTGGAGAGGCTCCTCAATTATTAAAGGACTGGATGGGCCCAGCGTTACCTTATGATTTAGGTGTTATGTACGCCTTAGACGATTTACACGAACCAGAAGGAGAGCTAAAAGAAGCTCAAGACTTAACAGCTGAATTGTATGGTGCAGATTGTTGTTGGTTTTCCATCAATGGTACAACTGCCTTGATCGAAGCCATGATTATGGGGACTGTAGGTCCCGATGAAACCATCATTATTCCTCGTGAAGCGCATCGCTCTGTTATAAGTGGTTTAGTCTTATCTGGTGCAAAGCCTGTCTATATGGATTGCCAATTTGATGAGCGATGGGGCATTCCTTTAGGAGTATCTTTAGACGATGCCGTTAAAACAATGGAGGCCCATCCAGAGGCTAAGACGCTTCTTTTAGTTTACCCAAATTATTATGGTGTAGGTGTAGATATTATAAATATTGTAAAAGAAGCGCATAAACGAGGGATGGTTGTTCTTGTTGATGAAGCGCACGGACCTCATTTACCATTTTCAGAAAATTTACCTGTTGAAGCCATTGCGGCAGGTGCAGACTTAGTGGCACAGAGCACGCATAAATCAGTTGGTTCTTTGACACAAACCTCTTGGCTATTAGGACAAGGTGAAAGAATTAATAAACGTCGTATTACACAAATGCATCAAATGCTACAAAGTACAAGTCCCAATTATATTTTCCTTGCCTCCTTAGATATGGCGCGCCATCAATTGGCCACATCGGGTAATGACCTAGTAAGTCGTACCGTAGAATTGAGCCTATATTTACGGAATGAGTTACATAAGATTTCTGGTATTACTGCTATGGAATACACCGATATTCGAAACCGGGTCACAAATTATGATGTTACTAAAGTATTAATCGACGCAAAAGAACTTGGTTTAACAGGCGTTGAGTTTGAACGTATGTTACGGGCATACTCTATTGAGGTGGAATTGGTACAAGCTCATCATGTACTGGTACTCATTACAATTGGTGATACAAAAGACTCTGTAGATGCTCTTATTAAGGCTGTACAAGCTGTAAGTGATGATGTATTAAGTGGGGACTCTAGGTCTGCAGGTGCAAATGATGAGGCGACTCAATCACTTAGTAAAGATTCTGCGTTGTTACCTCTGCCTCAAGTTCGTGTGACACCGCGCAATGCCATATATGCTCATCGTGAGCAGGTTCCGTTAAGTGAAGCATTACATCGTATTGCTGGGGAGACTATAGCTTATTATCCTCCAGGGATTCCTTGTGTAGCCGTAGGTGAAGTGATTAGTGAGTCTGTGTTACAATATATAGAGAATCGAAAGGCTCTAGGGTATGTGCCAAATGGAGCCGATGATATGACATTAGAAACGATTTGGGTAATACAGGAGTAATTATGGGGACTTTAATCATATTAGAAGGCGGAGATGGTAGCGGTAAGGCTACACAAACTAAACTTTTAGTAGAACGCTTAACCAAGGAAGGGCATGCAGTCAAATCTGTAAGCTTCCCTAATTACGATAGCGGCGCTGCTATGCCTATCAAAATGTATTTAGCCGGCGAATTTGGAAAAGATGTACACGATGTAAATCCCTATGTGGCAAGTTCCATGTACGCCATTGATCGCTTTGCTTCTTTTAGAACTGATTGGGAGCAGTTTTACAAAAATGGTGGTATCATCATTGCAGATCGTTATACGACGTCTAATATGGTCCATCAAATGGTAAAATACGACGATCCTAAAGAACGTACTGCTTTTTTAGATTGGCTTGAAGATTTTGAGTTCCAAAAATTTGGCTTGCCTACACCTGATGCGGTATGTTTATTAGATATGCCCCTTGAAGTGAGTGAAGCCCTTATGGCTGAACGCACTGGTAAAACTGGGGGCAATACTGGCGATATTCACGAGGGCAATCATGCTTATTTAGTAGCTGTTCACGATGCTTATGAAGAGCTAGTAGAACGCTACCAATGGCACCGAATTCCTTGCGCTACAAAAGATGATTCCAGTCAATATGCATTACGCACCATTGAAGAAATTCATAACGATGTATATCAAGCTGTAGTAAATCTACTACCTTAGGATAGGGCGACTCTTTTAAAAGTCGCCTTTTTCTTATATAATATTAATATTGAGCATGTATTGATAGGAGGGGCTATGACATATTTTGATTCTATAATTGGTCAAGATTCGATCAAGGCACACCTATCGGAACTTGTAAGTCGCAATGCATTACCACATAGTCTTTTGTTTTATGGTGAAGCAGGTCTTGGCAAGCTAGATATGGCCATAGGTCTGGCATCCATATTACTGGGTCGCCAAGTGTTTTCACAACCTAAGGGAGAATCATATTTAGCTGACGTTAAAGAAGCACGTCTTGCCAATGGTGAGACCGAGAAACGCATCGAAGCAGAAGGTTTACCTATCTATATGGATAAGGGTGATGCTTTTTGGATTCGTCCCATGAAGACGACCTTAAAGGTGGAGCAGTGGTATTCCTTATTACAAGACCATTTGTCTGTGGCTGGGAATGGGAACCGCGTTGTCATTGTGGAAGACTTTCACACGGCCAATGCAGTTATGGCAAATGCCATGTTAAAAACCATTGAAGAACCGCCTGAACAGGTGTATTTCATCATTATTACGAACAAGATTAACACTGTGTTACCAACTATCATTTCTAGATGTATGGGCATTGGCTTTAATAGTGTTGATATAGATACGATTCGCAAGGCTCTCGTAGCACGAGGCGTTACTGGTGATATAGAACAAGCCTTGTTAGCTGGTCACGGCAATCCGCAGTTAGTGGAGAAGTTGGCCACACAAGGTCGCATTGAAATGCTAGAGTTAGCTGTTAAGGTAATGGATATGCTCGCCTTTGAAACACGATGGTTTTCTATGATTTCTCTAGCTTGTGAAAGCTTACCTCGTGAAAGTCTAACAGAATTGATGCATTGGCTGCGCCTTGTGAGTAGAGATATGATGGCTCTTAAAATGGGGGCATTAGACACACAATTACAGGTACCTATGTACAAGACTCAATTATTACGATTATTACCGCGCTGGTCTATGCAAGCATTGTTACAGGTCATTACTGAAACATTGCAAGCGGAACGGGCTTTGCGTTTACATATAAAAACCGCTCTCGTGGTGGACGGTCTTAGTATCGCCCTTCATGATGCTCGGGAGGAGGATTAAATGCTAACCATAGTTGGCGTACGCTTTAAAAAAGCTGGGAAAATTTATTATTTTCTGCCTGAACAATTAGAAATATCCGTTGGTGATGGGGTTATCGTTGAAACGGCACGTGGCGTTGAATACGGTACAGTTGTGATCGGACCAAAAGAGGTCTTTGAAGATACTGTTGTAGCTCCTGTTAAGCCAGTTATTAGAAAGGCAACACCAAAGGACTTAAAACAAATTGAGAAGAATAAAGAGCGCGAAGAAAAAGCCTTTGATATTTGTCTCGAAAAAATCGAAAAACGTAAGTTACCTATGAAACTTATCAATGTGGAATACACATTTGATATGAATAAGATTATATTTTTCTTTACCGCTGATGGTCGTATTGACTTCCGTGAGCTTGTTAAGGATTTAGCCACAGTATTTAGAACGCGCATTGAGTTGCGTCAAGTAGGCGTTCGCGATGAGGCTAAGGTTTTAAATGGTATCGGCGCTTGTGGTCGACCTTTATGTTGCTCTAACTTCTTAGGTGACTTCACACCTGTATCGATTCGAATGGCTAAGGATCAAAACTTGAGCCTAAACCCTACAAAGATTTCTGGTGTTTGTGGTCGTTTGATGTGCTGCCTCAATTACGAAGATGATTTGTATAAAAAAGGTGGCGACTTATATGTGAAGAAGGAACGCCCTCAAGCCCCTCAAGATGTGGCTCCTCCAGGTATTGGTAAGGAGGTCGTGACCGATGAAGGCATTGGTAAGGTTTTGAAGGTAAATCATCACAAGCATACTGTAAAGGTGCAGCTCGAAGCTGGTCGTACTATAGATTTGAAATGGTCCGAGGTGGCATTGCCTGATGAATGATCAAGAACGACTTGATGATTTAATTATAGATGGCTTACAGATTTATCAGCGTACTGATATGTTTCGATTTTCCTTTGACGCTATAGCCCTCATTCACTTTTGTCGTTTCAATAATCGTCATTCTTATGTTGATCTTGGAACGGGAACAGGTGTTATGCCACTCATTGGTACATCATTAGGAGCGGGCCATATAACGGGTATAGATATCAACAAAACTCTTATTGAGTTAGCTCAGCGTAGTGTAGAACATAATCATAAACAAGATGTAGTAACGATGTGGTGCGGCGATTATCGCCATATGTCCTACCGAGATGTACAAGATAAGCCCTTTGATGGTGTTATTGTAAATCCACCTTTTTATGATTCTGAAAGCGGTGCAAAGCCTACGTCTGAAGAACGGGCCTTGGCACTTCATGATGGACATACAACATTAGAAGAGGTTTTGAAAGCTGTACAGTCCTTTATTAAGTGTAAAGGTCGCTTGTGGATGATTTATAGTGCTAGTCGCTTGCAATATGTATTGCATGAACTAGAAGAAGCCAACTTTCAAGCTAAACGCTTTCGCTTTATTCATGGTATGGTAGATAAGCCAGCTAAGCTGGTGCTGATAGAGGCTCTCTATCAAGGTCAGCCTGGACTTGTATTAGAGCCGCCACTTATCGTTTATGATAAGCCTAATGTGTACACGAAGGAGGTGTCCTCTTGGTATGAACGATAACGAATGGGGCACCTTATACTTGGTGCCTACACCGATAGGTAATTTAGAAGATATGACGTATCGTGCAGTTCGTATCTTAGGTGAAGTTGATGCTATCGCCGCAGAGGATACGCGCCATACGGGCATATTATTAAAACACTTTGATATTAAGAAACCTTTGATTTCTTATCATGAACATAATAAGGAGGAAAAAGGTGCTTATATTATAGAGCTTTTGTTAGAAGGGCAGTCTATAGCTTGCGTTAGTGATGCAGGCATGCCGGCTATATCTGATCCAGGGGCTGACCTAGTAACAAAAGCTATTGAAGCAGGTATAACGGTGGTACCACTGCCAGGTGCAAATGCGGCGTTAACAGCGCTTATTGCATCAGGCTTAGATACGAAATCATTTACCTTTGCAGGATTTTTACCTAAACGGGGTAAACATCGAGTTGAAGAATTACAACGACTTTCACAAGTAACGGGAACTTTGATGTTTTACGAAGCACCTCATCGATTACAAGAGGTCTTACAAGATATGTATGAAGCCTTTGGCAATCGATCTATCACGGTGGCAAGGGAATTGACAAAGAAGTTTGAAACCTTTGTACGCACTGATTTAGAGAGCCTTGTAAATGATTTGGAACAGCTCACGTATAAAGGGGAATTCGTCCTCATTGTAGGTGGTGCTGATACAGTAGAGTCTGATACTAGTGAAGTTTCGGATGAACCAGTATCGTATGTAGATGCTGTACAAGCCCTTGTAGAAACAGGGGTACCTAAAAAAGAAGCAATTCGCCAGGTGGCAAAGCGTTTTAACGTTTCCCGCCGGGATGTATATAATATTGTAGAACGTTAAACCTTCCCATTCGAAGGTTAGAAGGAGGCTCATCATGGGAGACACAAAAAAAACGTATTATATTACGACACCAATTTATTATCCAAGTGCTAAGTTGCACATTGGTCATACGTATTGTACATCTGTAGCTGATACAATCGCTCGATTCAAGCGTTTAGCTGGTTATGATGTACGTTTCTTGACTGGTTCTGATGAACATGGTCAAAAAATTCAACGTGCTGCAGAAGCGCAAGGTATTACACCTCTTGAATACACTACGAATATCGTAAATGGCTTTAAGGCATTATGGGAAAAGATGCATATCTCTAACGATGACTTCATTCGTACTACTGATGAACGCCATGAAAAGGTAGTGCAAGAACTCTTCACAAAAGCTTATGAAAAAGGCGATATTTACAAGGCTGAATATGAAGGTTGGTATTGCACACCTTGTGAAACATTCTGGACTGAACAAAAGCTTGGTGAAAATCATACTTGCCCAGATTGTGGCCGCCCTGTAGAGAAGGTTAAAGAGGAAAGCTACTTCTTTAAACTCGCTAAATATACAGATCAATGGTTGAAATTCATCGAAGAAAACCCTGATTTCATTCAACCTGAATCCCGTCGTAATGAAATGATCCAATTCGTAAAACAAGGTCTTGAAGACTTGGCTGTTTCTCGTACATCCTTTGACTGGGGTATCAAGGTACCATTCGATCCTAAACATGTTGTGTATGTTTGGTTTGATGCATTAGTAAACTATATTAGTGCACTATCTCCATTTGATGGGGATGGCGAATTATACAAAAAATACTGGCCAGCAGATCTCCATTTAGTAGGTAAGGAAATAGTACGTTTCCATACAATTATTTGGCCTATGATGCTCATGAGCCTTGAGTTACCATTACCTAAAAAGGTATTTGGTCACGGCTGGATGATCGTTGACGGTACAAAGATGAGTAAATCTTTGGGGAATGTTATTGACCCAATTCCATTGATCGATACCTATGGGGCAGATTCTTTGCGTTATTACTTATTAAGTGAAATTACGCTTGGCAATGATGGTAACTTTACATTGCCTAATTTCGTTACAAAGATCAATGCGGACTTATCTAATGACTTAGGTAATTTGTTGAATCGTACCATTGCTATGATTGAAAAATACCATGGTGGTGTGATTACAAAATGCGATGATATGGACGACTTAGACCGCGACGTATCTGCATTAGCAGTTCAAACTGTAAATGACTTTGAAGCGGCCATGGAAAACATGGAGCTTAATAAAGCGATTAAATCCGTATGGGCATTTATTAGTCGCATGAATAAATACATTGATGAAACAATGCCTTGGGTATTGGCTAAATCAGAAGATGCTAACGATAAAGCTCGTCTTCAATCCGCTATGTATCATTTAGCGGAAGCATTGCGTATCATTGCAATCTTAGTAAGCCCTGTTATCCCTGTAGGTGCTCCAAAGATTTGGGAACAATTAGGTCTTGCAGGCTTTAGTGATGCTACATTAGAAGACGCTAAAACTTGGGGTGTATTGCCTACAGGTACAAAGGTTGTAAAAGGCGATCCTATCTATCCACGTTTTGAAATTCCGGAAATGGTAGAAGTGGTTGCTAAAGAGGAAGTTGAAAACTCTGTAGACACATCTAATATTCCACCATTGAAAGAAAATATTACGTACGATGACTTCGAAAAACTCGATCTTCGAGTAGCAAAAGTTGTAAGCTGTGAAAAGGTTCCTAAGTCCAAGAAATTATTGAAGTTTGTATTGGATATCGGCATTGAAGAACGCACAGTATTAAGTGGTATCTCTCAATATTACGAACCAGAAACTATGGTTGGTAAAAAGGTAATTTATTTGTCTAACTTGGCTCCTAAGAAGATGATGGGCATCGAGTCTTATGGCATGATTTTGTCTGCATCTGATTGGGAAGAACATTTAGAAGTAACAAATATCGAATCATTACCAGCAGGAAGTGTGGTTAAATAATGAAACTCTTTGATACACATGCTCATGTGAATGACGGTCGTTTTGATAATGACCGCGATGAGATGTTACAAGCCTGCTTTGATGCTGGCGTAGAATACATTATGATTCCAGGGGTAGATAGAGGTACTGTTGAATCAGGACTAGCTTTAGCAAAACAGTATGATCGTTTATATGCTGCTGTAGGCACACATCCTCATGAGTCAAAAGATTTTACAGAAGAAGACTACGAGTTCTATAAGGATCAAGCCCTTAACAACGATAAGGTCCGCGCTATCGGTGAAATCGGATTAGATTATTATTATGATTTTTCTGACCGTGAAACACAGAAACGCGTATTCATTCGTCAATTAGAACTCGCTCGTGAAGTAGATTTACCTATTATCATTCATGATCGCGATGCACATGGCGATATTATGAATATCTTGCGCAATGAAGGTAAGGATAACTGGGGGATTTTTCACTGCTATTCTGGCAGTTGGGAAATGGCAAAAGAAGCTATTAAATTAGGATTCTACATTTCCTTTGCTGGCCCTGTTGTATTTCCTAAGTCTACTAACCTTAAGGAAGTAGCTCGCCAAGTACCCTTAGATAGAATACTTATTGAAACAGATTCACCATATTTGACGCCACCTCCATTTAGAGGTCGCCGCAACGATCCTAGTAAGACTCAATTTATAGCAGAAGAGATTGCAAGTCTTAAAGGCATTGATGTTGATGAGTTTTCAGAGATTGCCTATAATAATGGTAAACATGTATTTGGTATTAAATAACTTGAATGCTCGAAATCATGTATGCTAGTAAATAATATTGGTAAAATTCTAAGAGCTTTAGTATTAGATATTACAAAATACACCAAGTATAACTAGAATAATAAATTATAAAACGCGATTCTCCCATATCGGTGAGAATCGCGTTTTTCTATGGTATACTTAAGTATATTCATACTGAACTATAGTAAGTCGAGGTTAGTAGCATGAAACGTATTGCATTTATAGATTTAGGATCCAACTCCGTTCGTTTTGTCATTTATGAGATTTCTAAGACCGGTAGTTATCGACTCATATATCAAGAAAAAGAAAGTGTCCGCTTAAGTGAAAATATGTGGGGCACTCATGAGTTAACAAAAGAGGCAATGGAGCGTTCTTTACGCGCATTAAAAGGCTTTGTTCATATGGCGGATGCTATGGAGGTAGATACCATAAAAGCCGTTGCTACGGCTGCAGTACGTCTAGCTAAAAATGGAGATGCTTTTATTAAAGCTGTAAAAGAACTAACTGGTCTTAATTTAGAATGTATTGCTGGTGAAGAAGAGGCTCGCCTTGGATTCCTTGGGGTTATTAATACGATTGGGCTCAAAGATTTTATTATCTTTGACTTAGGTGGTGCTAGTACAGAGGTAACGCTAGTAAAAAATCGACATATCGTGAAAGCTGTTAGCTTACCTATAGGGGCTCTAACTTTAACAGGAACCTATCAAAAAGGTGATGAGTATACTCCTAAAGAACTAGAAAAGATGACGAAGGCCGTAAAGAAAACCATTAAGGAACATACGTGGCTTCAAAATATAAAACTACCTCTATTAGGTATAGGTGGTACAGCTCGTAATATTGCTAAAATAGACCAACGTAAGCTAGCATATCCTATTACGAAACTACATAATTATGAGCTACCATATCATAGATTTCACGAAATCTTGGAAGATGTAAAAAGCAAATCCTTAGAGGATCGTAAAAAAATTAGTGGTTTATCATCGGATCGTGCAGATATTATTATTGCAGGACTTACTATAGTGGATGAACTATTTAACTATGTAAATACTAAGACACTCGTTGTGGGCGGTTGCGGTTTACGGGAAGGTTTGTTTTACGATTATTATGGAGAAAATTATTTAGGTGGAAATTCAATTATCGACGATATTTTAGTCCACTCTGCGGAAAATGTGCTGCTAGGTATGACAAAGCATGAGCTAGTGCATGCTAAGTATATTACGAAATTAGCTACCACTCTGTATGATGCATTAGAGCCACTCCATAAGGCGGATAAGAATTTTAGACGATGCTTAATCGCAGCGGGATTATTGCATGATATAGGCAAACGCGTTAACTATTATAGTCATGCCCGCCATGGTTGTTACATGTTAGTTAATAGTAATTTATATGGTATTTCCCATGTGGAACAAGCTTTTAGTGCATTTTTAGTGATGAACTCTCATGGATTGACGCCAAAGGAATATAAAAATTTCTTATATGGTAAATTATTAGATCAAGAGCAACGCTTATTAGGGCAAAAACTTTCCATTATTTTAGCCATAGCAGAGGCTCTTGATGAAAGTCATGAACAATTTATTAAGCGGTTAGAGGTAAATATTAAATATACGAGTGTAGTTATAAAGGTATTTTACCTAGAGGGACGCGATGTAAGTGTCACAAAAACTGCTGTAGAAAAGCTTTCAAAATCTTTTAAAAAGGAATTCAAGAAGACATTAGAAATAGAGTGGCATGAATCTCGTAAGGAGGCATAATGGTATTACCAAAAGCATTACAATATGCGGTGTTACATGTAGGCTCCAGCAGCATGAGCATTACCATATTAGAATATAAAGGCATAGACGATGTACGTGTTATCGATTATGCAGCGCGAGAAGTAACCTTTGGGGAAGAATTATTTCAAACCTCTCGGTTGAGTTTTAAAACAATTGAAGAAATCTGTCATATTTTAAAAGGATATAAACAATTAATGGCCGATTATGGCGTGACTCGTTCCAAACTATATGGTACGACAGTAATACGTGAGGCTGCTAATCGTCGTAGTATTTTAGACCAAATTTATATTCAAACAGGGATGCGTGTTGAGGTCATCGATATGCCGAAAGAGGTATATTACAAATACGCCTTGCTATATTACAAGATGACACATCAATACCATCTGACTGATCCTACAAAGGCTACATTATTCTTAGATATTACATCTGGTGGGGTTGGTTTAACAGTTTGGCGTGGTGAAAGCTTACTGTTCCAACGCAATATGCATAGTGGTTCCTTACGTGTTATGGAGTCCTTTAATCGAAATCAACGATCTTCTATATCATTTCCAAGGGCTATTACGGAATATTTACATCGTATGATTGGACCACTCCGTGAAGAACTACAAACCTTTAATATTGATAGTATTGTCTTATCTGGTGACGAAGCGCAATATATGACTCATTTAATGGGACAAGAAAATAATAAAGAAGATATCATTACTGTTGAGCCAGAACGATTTAAAGGTCTTATAAATTCTTTTGATGGTGTAACTGCAACAAAGTTGATGAACCGTTATAAATTACCTGAATATAAGGCTAATATTTTAATGCCTACCATGATTTTGTTTAATGAAATTATTACGGCTATAGGGCCGAAATCATTAATTTTTAGTAGCTTTTCATTCTCTCAAGGCATTAGTTGGTTCTATGGGGTAGAGTCAGAGAATAATCCATTTATGTATCAGTTGCGGGAGCAAAATGCACAGTTAGCCCGTGCTGTGGCCGCAAGATATCATACAGACCGTATTCATGATGCGGAGGTAGAAAAGTTTAGCGCTTTATTCTGTAAAGCTTTACGCCATAAAGGCTTACCGGAACGATGGGGATATTTATGTAGTATAGCTGCCATTCTTTGCTCGGTTGGCAAGTTTGTAAATTTACGAAATCATGGAGAGCATGCCTATCATATCGTAATGGGAACCGATATATTTGGGCTTTCAGAAGAAGAAAAACAAGTGGTAGCTAATGTTGTATATTACCACTACAAGGGAACACCAAATGATGACGATGCGTATTTCAATGCATTAACAGAATTACAAAAAATTCAGGTTACAAAGCTAGTAGCAATTATTCGTGTGGCTTGTGCACTCGATGCGGGGAGCAATCAAAAAATCTCTGATGTAACATTGGAAGAAAGAGATAATGTACTATATGTATTCTGTCGTACTAATGAGGATATCTCCTTAGAATGGTGGACCTTTAATCGAGATTCTGAATACTTTACAGAGGTATTTGGTATGGAAATCGTACTAGTAAGGGGAGGGAATCGTCATGTTCAATAATGCAAAGTATTATTTTAACCGTGAATTGTCTTGGTTAAAGTTTAATCAGCGCGTCCTATTAGAGTCTATTGATACAAATACTCCTTTATTAGAACGACTCCGATTTATTGCCATTGCTAGCTCTAATTTAGATGAGTTCTTTATGATTCGCGTAGCTGGTTTACGCCATCAAGTTGTGAATGGCATTGTTAAGTACGATGCTGCTCATATGGATGCTAAGGCACAGTTAAAGGCTATTGATGAATCTGTACAACGTCTCGTATCGATGCAAAGTACGTATTTGAACAACGTACTGACTGAGCTTGAATCATATGGCTTCTATTTTACTAAACCCGATCAGTTAGATGTAAAATCAAAAGCTTGGTTACGTCATTACTTTGAAGAACATATTTATCCTGTAGTAACACCATTGGCTGTTGACTCTGGTCATCCATTCCCATTTTTAACAAATCATACGATTAATGCTATTGTGCGTATCTTTCAAATACAACCAGATGGTACTAAGGATTATAAGATTGCTATCTTGCCAATTCCATCTGTACTCGATCGTATTATTGAAATCCCAAGTCGAGGGAATAAGGAGCATCGATTTGTTTACCTAGAGGATGTCATTACATATTATGCAAATCAGTTTTTCCAAGGTTATGGCATCGAAGATTATATGGTGTTTCGAATTACTCGTGATGCGGATTTAGAAATCGATGAAGAAGAAGCCACAGATTTGCTATCGGAAGTAGAGGCATCTTTGCGTCGTCGCCGTCGTGGTGATGCGGTACGATTAGAGGTGTGCGGTGAGGTAAAGGATAATTTATTAGACTTTGTGCTTACTAGTGTTGAATTAGAAGCAAAGGATGTATACCGTATAGATGGTCATCTTGATTGTCGTATGTACTTTGATTTCTGTAACTATCAAGGCCTTGACCATCTTCGTTATGTGCCATTTGAACCTAAACTACCTAGTGAATTAGTTAATCATGAAGGTGAAAGTCTATTTTCTGTTATTGGAAAACAAGATCTTTTCGTCCACCATCCTTTTGAGTCTTTTGGTGTAGTAGAACAATTTATTGCACAAGCAGCTACAGATCCAGATGTGCTCGCTATTAAACAAACCTTGTATCGCGTAAGTGGGGATTCTCCAATTATTGCATCCTTGATTAAGGCTGCGGATAATGGGAAGCAAGTAACTGTACTTATGGAGGTTAAAGCGCGCTTTGATGAAGAGAATAATATCCATATGGCACGCCGCTTAGAAAAGGCAGGTTGTCATGTAATTTATGGTTTGAAAGGTCTTAAAACTCATTCTAAGATTACCATGGTTGTGCGCAGAGAGGATGCAGGTATTAGACGTTACGTTCATTTAGCTACAGGTAACTATAATGGTAAGACGGCTCGCATGTATACGGACTGTGGCATATTTACGTGTAATGATGAATATGGCGATGATGCATCTCGTTTCTTTAACTTAATTTCTGGCTATTCCGATCCTCCAATTTGGAATAAATTTATTGTCGCCCCTTTAAATTTGCGGGAAAAAATAATGGAATTAATTGACCGAGAAATAGAATTCGCTAAACAAGGTGAAGAAGCATATATTATTGGTAAAATGAATTCCCTGCTTGATAAAGAAGTTATTGCTAAATTATATGAAGCCTCTGCTGCAGGTGTTCGCATAGATCTTATCGTTCGTGGTATTTGCACACTAAGACCTGGTATTGCCGGTGTCAGCGATAATATAACGGTACGTTCAGTGGTAGGACGGTTCTTGGAACATCATCGTCTATTCTATTTCCGAAATGGGGGAAATGAAAGTCTATTCTTATCTAGTGCAGACTGGATGCCAAGAAATTTAAATGAACGTGTAGAACTTATGATTCCTATTGAAGATAAACAACATAAGGAGCGCGTTAAAGGTATATTGGATTTATATTTAGAAGATACCTTAAAAGCTCATATTATGAGAGCCGATGGTTCATATCGTAAAATTAATGATCGAGAACATCCAATTTCTGCTCAAGAAGAACTTATGAAAGAGGCTATTGCCTATGAGCATAAGGAGTCAATGACCGTAATTGAGCGTTTACAACCAATGTTTAAAATGAATAAATAATGAAATTCACACGTAGTGTTGAATGATGAATTTTAATACATTTTCATAATAGTGAAAAAGCCTGTTTTTACAGGCTTTTTTACATGTATATATTTTTTAAAATGAGATAAAAATGAAGTTTTGCGATGCGTAGAAAAAATTGGTAACAATTCAAAAACACATAAAAATACAATTTATATTATAAAAAAAACTAACATACTATATATAGTAGTGGTATCGTATATATGTACACAATTCGGAATATATTGTATAGTATTAAGAAATATCGATATGTACGTACGCAGTGGACTTTTGCGAAAAATATAGAAAATAAAATAACTTAAAACTCAGTATTCACAAGCGTTTATCTCTTATTGTTAACCTATATCGTTTGACAGGTTATATCTATCTGTAGTAGAATAGTTACATTACAGGAGGGATTACAATATGAGAATTCATAAGACACACAAACGATATATTTCGTCTGTTGTTGCAGGATTGATTGTAACAGCTGTAACTATGACAGGTTTTTCTTATAATGATAAAACTGTTACCGTTATGGTAGATGGTGCAGCACACACTGTTAGAACGCATTTAAATTCTAACGAAGGTATCGTACGCGATGCTGGGGTTAAATTAAATCCAAATGATAAAGTTATTTCCAGCTCAACATCTGTTCAAAATGGTACAACATTAACTGTTGTACGTGCCATCCCAGTTTACGTAACTGTTAATGGTAAAACTAGAGCTGTTTTCACTACAGAAACAACTGCACAAGGCGTTGCTAATGAACTTGGTTTTAAAATGCCTAACTATGCCGTAGTAGGTGATACAAATGGTTCTGTATTAAGTGGTACACATATCACAATTGCACAAGTAACAAGCCGCTCCTTGTCCACAGTAGATCAAGAAATTGCTATTCAAGTAATTCGACAAAAAGATGATACAATGGCACAAGGTGAAGAAGAGGTTGTTCAAGTTGGTCAACCTGGTTTAGAACGTGTACAACGTGAAACATTATATAGTAATGGTACGGTTATTAAGACAAATGACGTATCTAAAGTAACACAACGCGAAATGGTACCTACTATTATTAAAGAAGGTACTCGTGAAGTGACTACATCTCGTAATATAGCTGGTCGCTCATCTCGTGCTATTGTAATGGAAGCTTCTGCTTACCTTGCTGGCGATGGTGATGGCGCTGGTATTACAGCTACTGGTGTACCTGCAGTACGTGGTATTGCAGCTGTTGACCCAGATGTTATTCCATTAGGCACACGTTTATTTATTCCTGGTTACGGTGAAGCTATTGCAGCCGATACAGGTGGTGCTATTGTGGGTAATAAAATCGACCTTGTAATGGACTCTTATGGTGAGGCTATGGACTTTGGTCGCCAAGACGTTACAGTATACGTATTGGACTAATATAATAATTTAGAGGATATATCTAATAGATATATTCTCTTTTTATTTGGTTTATATAGTTATCGCCTGCTTAGTAAATATATATCATAATATATCATACTTAGTAAGCAATCATTATGTATACTAAAAGGGCGCCTTATGATTAAGGCGTCCTTTTTTAGTCTTCAATATATGGAATTAGATATTCGTATTTTGTACCTTTTAATTCATCTTTCGGGATAAATCGTAAAGCAGATCCATTGATACAGTATCGAAGCGATCCATTTGGACCATCTTCAAATACATGACCTAAATGGGAGTTACCAATGCGGCTGCGTACTTCGATACGATTCATACCATGTGAGTCGTCTTGATAGTATTTAATGACATCTTTAGCGATTGGTTTCGTGAAGCTAGGCCAACCACAGTGAGATTCGAATTTATGAGCAGAAACGAAGAGGGGTTCTCCCGTAGTGATATCTACGTAAAGGCCTGCTTTGAATTCATCAGTTAACTCATGACTGAATGGCGCATCTGTAGCAGAGTTTTGTGTAACTTCGAACTCTTGCGGAGATAAAGTCTTAAGATCTTCCTCAGAAGGCTTGTTATATGCATTGTCATCTACAAGTGGTTCATCAGATAGGCCAAGTGGAATATGACAATAGCCATTAGGATTTTTATCTAAGTAATCTTGGTGATATTCCTCTGCAGAGTAGTAGTTTGATAGAGGTAATACTTCAATAGCAAATGGCTTACCTTCGAAGGATTGAGCACGTGCTAATGTACTTTCAATAATAGGCTTGTCGGCTGTATCGATATAGTAAATACCAGTTCGATATTGAATACCTACGTCACCACCTTGTTTATTAACACTGAATGGATCAATGGCGCGTAAAAAGTATTGAATTAAGTGGTCTAAGGAGAGTACGTCCGCATCGTATGTAACTTTTAGTGCTTCCACGTGACCACTATCATGACAGACATCTTCATAACTTGGATTTTCCGTAGGCCCATTGGCATAGCCTACTTCAGTGGAAATGACGCCAGAGATTTTTTTGATATACCCTTGAAGGCCCCAGAAACAACCGCCACCTAAATATATAGTATGTTCATTCATTCAATCACCCCAAACTTCGTGAGCTATTTCTTTAACTAATGCAAGTTTAGCCCATTGTTCTTCTTCAGTCAATTGATTGCCGATTTCACAAGATGCGAAGCCGCATTGAGGGGATAGGCAAAGTCTATCGAGAGGAATATATTTGGTAGCTTCTTTGATTCGTTCCTTGATGATTTCTTTATCTTCTAATTCAGGGCGTTTGGATGTAATCAAGCCTAATACAACCTTTTTATTAGGAGACACTTCGCGCAATGGCTCAAAGCCACCGGAGCGGTCATCGTCGAATTCTAAGTAGTACGCATCTACATTTTCTTTAGCAAATAAGATTGGTGCAACTGGTTCATAACCGCCACTAGCAGCCCAAGTAGAGTTGTAATTACCACGGCATACATGAGTTGTGAAAGCTAGGTCATGAGGTCGGCCTTCTAAGGCTAAATTATTAATGCGTAAATATTTGGCTGTTTCTCCTTCAATAGTTACACTTTTGTCTTTTTGACGACCAGTCCAATAACCGTGGTCACAGCACATACCCCAAGTACAATCGTCAAATTGAATGTTGCGGCAACCTGCCTCGTAGAGGTCTTTAATAACTTGACGATATGCAGCAGCAATATCTTGAATTAACTCTTCTAAGTCAGGATAGAAGGAACGTGTTGTAATACCATTATCTTCGCGGAATAATTCAGCTAAGAATTGAGATGGAGCAGGAATAGTTTGACGAGCTGTAGTATGTTCATCTTCAAACTGTTTTACAAATTTGAAATGCTCTACAAATGGATGGTTAGTGCCTGTGATTTTACCAGTAAGTGCGAGGGAACCAGGCGCTGTTTCTTGACCAACGAATTTATAACCGTGTTCAAGTTCAATTTCCTTTACGCCATTGAATCCCCACATGAAATCTAGGTGCCAATAGGCACGGCGGAATTCACCGTCAGTAATAACAGGAAGTCCTGCAGCTTTTTGTTTTTGAATGAGGTCTGTAATGAGACGATCTTCTACAGCTGTTAGTTCTTCCTTAGTAATATTTCCTTTTGTAAAAGCTTCACGAGCTTCTTTTAATTCTGCTGGGCGTAGGAAAGAACCTACGATATCAAAATGGAATGGTGCTAATTGTTTGGACATATATAATCCTCCTTATATTAAACGGTATAACCGATAGATTCGATAGGTTTATTATAACTAAGGATGAGCATATATAAAAATATCAATATATTAATGTTGCACATAGTTTTTAGTTATATCTGTGCATTATTTTATGGATTTAGTTATATCAAAATATGATGTTAATTTATAGTGTTGAGTTTTATGGATATGCAAAAAAGCACTCCCTAATAGGAGTGCTTTTACTTGCAGTTAAACTATTATGAAGAGTCATTTAAACTATCATCAAATATAATACGATATTATTCCTTTGTTTTAGGTAATTTAATGTGTCTACCATAGTTCCCTACATATTGTTCTAACGCGTGGATATATTCTTGCCCTAAACGGCTACGATGCATTTTGTTATTTGTAATGTAACCGATATGCATTAAACCTTCCTCTGCAAGAGGCACGGAAATGATATTTTCACCGTTTACTTCCTCATCTATTACGCCACTAGATACGGTATATCCATCTAGACCAAGCAATAAACTGAAGAGGGAAGCCCGATCGCGTACCCGAATATGTTTTGGACGGACAACGGTACTGAAAATCTCTTCAGAGAAATAGAAGGAATTGTGATCTCCTTGTTCGAAAGAAATATAAGGATATTCCTCAAGTTCATCCATAGACACTACATCTTTATTTGCTAATGGATGGTTTTTGCCAATAAAAATATGAGGATGAGCAGTAAATAATTCTGTAAAGGTTAATTCATTAGTGTGAATTAATTTTTCTAATACAGGGCGATTAAAATCATTATAGAAGAGCAAACCGATTTCGCTCTTCATATGAGCTACGTCATCGATGATTTCATAGGTTTGTGTTTCTCGTAAGGATACATCATATTGATCAATGTCTGCACCTTTTAAAAGCTCTACAAAGGCATTTACTGCAAAGGAGTAATGTTGTGTAGAAACAGAAAATTGCTTTTTACCACCGCTTTGGCTTTTGTATTGTTCTTCCAATAATGCAGCTTGTTCTAGTACTTGACGTGCATAGCCGAGGAAACGTTCCCCTTCCTTAGAAACAGTAATCCCTTTATTGGTGCGGTCGAAAATGGTAATACCCATTTCCTTTTCTAATTCTTTAATGGCCTTTGTTAAGCTTGGTTGAGAAACGAAAAGTCTCTTGGCAGCCTCACTAATACTGCCTATATTTGCAATGGTTGTGACATACTTTAGTTGTTGTAAGGTCATAATGGCCTCCTTTTATATATTACACTACTTATACTACTCGATTATAAGTATTTAAGCAATGTTATATATGTGTTACAATGTACTAATAGAATAAAGGAGGACCTATGCTTAAACAAGTCATCGTGGTAGAAGGAAAATCTGATATACAACGTATTGCACAAGCTGTGGAAGCAGATTGCATTGCGACAGAGGGTTTCACACTCCGTAAAGGTGTTATTGATATGATTCGCGTAGCCTATGAAAAAAGAGGTATTATCATATTAACAGATCCTGATACAGCAGGGGAAAGAATTCGTCGTGTATTAACAAAAAAATTCCCTAATGCTCAGCATGCTTTTGTTCCTCGTGATGAAGCTTTTGCGAATGATGATATTGGCATAGAACAAGCATCGCCTGAATCCATTAGAAAGGCACTATCTACATTACATGTAGAATCTTTGGAATCATCCAACGAATTTTCTATGGTGGATCTAGTTCGTCATGGACTTTCAGGTATGCCAGATAGTGCTGCCCGCCGTGCGATTATTGGTGCTAAGTTAGGTATTGGTTATGGCAATGGCAAGCAGTTCTTATACCGCTTAAATCATTATGGTATAACTCGAGATGCTTTTGAAGAGGCTGTGAATTGTTAAAATAGGAGTTAAGATGTTAGAATCAGTAATTGCAAGCCCTGAGGTAGTGCATTATATATGTAAACGCTTCGATATTAAAATGAGCAAGAAATTAGGGCAGAACTTTCTTATTAAACGCGGCATTGTTGATGAAATAGTACATGCTGCAGAATTGACACCTGGTGAACCTGTACTAGAGGTAGGTCCTGGCATCGGTACATTGACACAGGGGTTAGCACAAAGTGGGGCAGATGTAACGGCCATTGAACTCGACAGACGTTTATTAGAGGTCCTAGACACTACTTTGGCCTCCTATGATAATGTACGTATTATTCATGGGGATGTGTTGAAACTTGATGTACCATCCATCATGAATCATAAACCATTTAAGGTGGTTGCCAATTTACCGTACTATATTACAACACCTATTATTATGTCTTTATTGGAAAGTAAATTACCAATTGAGCGCCTCGTTGTAATGGTGCAAAAGGAAGTTGCCTTGCGAATGGTAGCTAAGCCAGGTACAAAGGATTATGGTGCATTATCTGTAGCGGTACAATATTATACTGAACCGGATATTGTGCTTGATGTACCACCTAAATCCTTCTTGCCAGCTCCTGCGGTAACGAGTTCTGTCATTCGCTGCGTATTACGTGATAAACCACCTGTTGATGTGATTGATGAGAAATTATTCTTCCGAGTAGTGAAAGCTGGTTTTGCACAACGACGTAAAACATTCTCTAATACGATGAAGACAACGGGATTATCAAAAGATCGAATTGAAGAGCTGTTAGCAAAAGCAAATATCGATGGTCAACGAAGAGGGGAAACATTTACCCTTCAAGAATTTGCTGATGTGGCCAATGCGTGGGCTTCTTTAATTAAATAGTATAATGTAAAAAGAGCTTATTAGATTGATAATATCATTCTAATAAGCTCTTTTATGTTAATAAGCTTTTATTAAGCTAATAGGTTTTTGCATAAAAAAGGACCCAAATGGGTCCTTTTTGATTAGTAAAGAATGCCAGCCATTGTTGTAATAAGGAAAGCATTTGCAAAGTCGATTAAGAATGCACCTACTAAGGAAACTACGAGCCATGCACGAGGGGATGGACCGTGTTTGCCCGCCAAGGATAACATGTTAACCAAAGCATTTGGTGTAGCACCTAGACCGAAGCCGATAGCGCCCGCGCCAAGCATAACTGCATCGTAGTTGCGACCAAAGATAAAGTAGATAAGGTATGCAAATACACAGATAAGTGCCATTTGTGCAACTAAGATTGTAATAAGAGGTAATGCAAGATCAATCAATTGAACTAGTTTCAAGCTATTGATAGCCATTGTTACGAATAAGGATAATGCTACATTGGATACTGCATCGAGAGCTGCATCGTTGATTTTGTAAGCTTTTGTAAAATCACCAAAGTTACGAATTACAGCTGCACAAATCATGGCACCGATATATGCAGGAAGTGGGGTTAAGATAGACAAACCAGCACTTACGATAGTACCGATACCTAGAGCAAGGCCAATCCACATACAGATTGTTAAAAGATCTTGAGCGTTGAATTGTTTGCCACCACTTTCAACGTGATCTTCGATCATGTCGATGCCTTCATCTTCCATTAACTCAGGATTTTCGTATGGTGTTTTAACTTTGTGCATTTTAATAATGCGTTCGCCTACAGGAGCACCTAGAATTGTACCAGCAACCATACCGAATGTTGCGGCTGCAACCGCTGCGGATGCTGTACCAGGAATGCCAAGTAATTGTTCGTAATATGGACCGAAGGCACCAGCCGTACCAAGACCACCAATCATAGATACGGAGCCCGCCATAATACCGATGATTGGTTCAATGCCTAAAGCTTTAGCAATCATAATACCTGCAGTATTTTGTACAACAATCCATACAGCACAAGCGAGGAAGAAGAAAATAATAAAGATACCGCCCTTTTTGAGGACTTTTAATGATGCCATCAAACCGATGGTAGTAAAGAAGGCAAGCATTAAGAATGTTTGTAGGGAACCTTCAAAGGTAATGTTCAAAATTTTGTAGTAAGAAAGAATAGCAGTTAAAAATGCAAATGGCAAAGCCCCTACAGCTGGTGCAGGCATACACATACGTTGTAAGAACTTGGAATGTTTGTTAATCCAAGTACCAATGAATAACGTGATTACAGCAAGGCCTACAGTTTGGATCATGGACAGTTTTAAAGTCCATACATCGTTGACTAACGCTAAGTCAATAAGTGGCATAAAATCACTCCTTTAAAATAAAAAATAAAACTTATATTTTATGGTATCATGAATGGTCGAAAAAAACTATAGAATATATAAGGTATAATAATTATATATTATTTATTTTCAACACTCACAACAACATTAAAACCATTTAGTTATTATATACCTATAATTAGATATATATCTTTTTTAATACATTTATATTATATACAAAAATACGAGAAAGTAATAGTAAAAATCACTTCTTTACATAATCATACTATATGTATTCGACTAAATTCTGTGATATTCCTGCCTATTATAAAAAAATAAACTGGAATATATTTCTAATTTTTATATATTGAGAAATATATTCCAGTCTTGAGCTATAAAGTCTTTACATCTTATTATATGCTATTGTGATTTGAGCTTATACTACCATATATAATATAGCAACTCTCTTATCTAGAGAAGGGGATGAGCTTCCATACTATAGTTCGTGATGAAGTTTTGGAGTGGTTAAGAATGTAACATCTGGATTACGTTCTTGAACCCAACCCATTTGCCACTCATTGGAAATGAGGACTACGGTGCGATCTCGATTATCCTTGACAATCATCGCATTATCTACACCTTTTAAAGAAGCGATATCTACTTCACCATCGATCCAACGAGCAACACTGTATGGTAATGTATTATTTAATAAATCAACACCATATTCATTTTTTAAACGGTATTCCAGAACCTCGAATTGAAGCATACCTACAGCACCGACTACGAAGGAATCAAGAGCACCTGGTTGTTCAAAGATTTGAACAGCGCCTTCTTGTGCTAATTGCGTCATCCCTTTTTGGAACTGCTTACGCTTCATAGTATCTTTTGGCGATACGCGAGCAAAGAACTCTGGTGGGAATACAGGGAAGTCACCAAAGGTTACCTTGTGTTTTTGAGCACACAGTGTATCACCTACACCCATTGTACCAGCGTCAAAGACACCGATAATATCACCAGGATATGCATCTTCTACTATAGTACGTTCTGTAGCCAAAAACTGTTGAGGCTGAGATAGGCGAATCGTTTTGTTCGATTGTCGATGCAATACGGACATGCCTTTTTCAAATTTACCAGAGCAGATACGCATGAATACGATACGGTCATGGTGGTTAGGGTCCATATTGGCTTGAATTTTAAATACTAAAGCGGAGAAGTCTTCGCTTGTAGGTTGTACCATTTCTTCTACTGCTTGTCGTGGAGCAGGGGACGGAGCAAGTTCTAAGAATTTTTCTAAGAATGGCTTTACCCCAAAGTTAGTCATAGCAGAGCCGAAGAACATAGGTGTTAATTCGCCTGCACGAACCTTATCAAAATCGAATGGATCACCTGCAACATCTAATAATTCAATATCATCAAGTAATGCTTGGTATACATCATTACCTAATAATTCTTTCATACGAGGATCAGTCAAAGCTCCTTTTTCAGAGGCTAACTTTTCTTGACCATGTGTTTCATCTTTTGCGAATAGCTCGATAGTTTCGTGCTCTCTATCGTATACGCCTTTGTATTCACCGTTGATACCAATTGGCCAGTTCATAGGGCAAGTACGAATGCCAAGAACGTTTTCGATTTCTTCCATCAAGTCAAATGGGCTGCGACCGAAATGGTCAATTTTATTTACAAAGGTAAAGATAGGAATACCGCGTTCTTTAGAGACGGCAAATAGTTTTTTCGTTTGCGCTTCGACACCTTTTGCTACGTCAATCAACATGACAGCACTATCTGCAGCCATTAATGTACGGTATGTATCTTCGGAGAAATCTTGGTGGCCAGGGGTATCAAGGATATTGACACGACAGCCATCATAATCGAATTGTAATACGGAACTCGTTACAGAGATACCACGTTGCTTTTCGATTTCCATCCAGTCAGATACGGCGTGTTTTGCCGTTTTACGAGACTTAACGGACCCCGCCAAGTGAATAGCACCACCGTATAAAAGTAATTTTTCTGTTAATGTAGTTTTACCCGCATCCGGGTGAGATATGATAGCAAACGTACGACGACGTTGCACTTCTTCTAAAAATGCCATAGTTCACCTCTATTGTTTCGTTTGTAAAAGCCTTGTCTTATTATATAACTTTCACATCATTCATATCTTTAAAATTATACATGATTTTGGTAGTTATGACCACTAAATTGTAGTATAATGAGATTTCAAAGAGCGGCTTAGGGGAATAGCCGTTATTTTATGTTAAGGAGGGGACCATGCGGTTATTTATTGCGGAAAAGCCATCCATGGCTCGCGAAATTAGTAAGTGCTTGCCGGAAAATAAGAATATCCAAAAACGGAATGGCTACTTTATTCAAGGCGATGATGTGGTGACATGGGTTGTAGGTCACGTATTACATCAAGCAGAACCTGGTGATTACGATGATAAATATGTTCGCTGGCGCCCTCAAGATTTACCTATTGTGCCTGATGAGTGGAAATTATTGGTTACGGATAGTAGTCGTCAACAGTTTGAAACGGTGAAAGACCTTATCGGTAAAGCTGATATTATCGTTAACGCCGGTGACCCAGATAGGGAAGGGCAACTGTTAGTTGATGAGGTTTTATATTATGTAGGAAATACAAAACCTGTACAGCGTATTTTATTAAATGCATTGGACGAAAAATCTGTTCGTGCAGCTCTTAATGATTTGCGAGATAATAAAGACTTTCACAATCTATATCAATCTGCATTGGCCAGAGCGCGTGCAGACTGGCTTATTGGAATGAACCTATCTCGCGCATATACCTTATCTGAACGATATAAAGGTAATAAGGTAACATTACCTATAGGTCGTGTTAAGACTCCAACGTTAGCACTAGTAGTTCGTAGAGAACGTGAATTAGCCGCATTTAAACCGGTCGATTATTTTACACTAAAGGTTTTATATAACCATCCAAATGGTGTATTCTGGGCTACGTGGCAACCAACAGATGAACAAAAGGGGCTTGATCCAGATGGTCGTCTCATAAATAAGGCTATTGCAGATGAATTGGTCGAGCGCTTGCAAGCTGGTCCAGATGGTATTATTAAGGCGGTTACAAAATCCAAAAAGAAAGATGTACAACGCTTACCATTATCCTTGTCATCTTTACAGGTATTGGCTGGTAAAGCATTCTCCTATGATCCGCAAACTGTACTTGATACAGCTCAGAAATTATATGAGAAAAAGTTGACTACGTATCCTCGTTCTGATTGTGAATATTTACCACCAAATCAGTATGGTGATCGCAATGCTATCCTCAATAATTTGCAGAATGCTGGCGATGAAAGGTTAGCACAATGGGCTACAGATGCCGATCGTTCTATTAAGAGCCGCGCATGGAATGAAAAGAAAATTACCGCCCATCACGCAATTATTCCTACTACTGTAGCGTGTAATATGAATAGTTTGTCTCGTGAGGAGCGCAATATTTACTTCCTCATTAGTCAGGCTTATATTGCTCAATTCTATGGTGAGCACGTGTATGAACAAACTAAAATTGTAGTGGAACAATGTAAGGAAGAGTTTGTTGCTAATGGTCGTGTAGTTATAGACGAAGGATGGAAGTTGCTTTATAAACGACAAAAGTCCAAATCGATGACAGATAATGATGAACCTGATTTAACTGATGAACGTGGCGCAGAATCTGACTCTAAAAAAGAGGCTATTGAAGAAACGGATCATTTGCCGGCTGTTAAGAAAAATGATTCCGTTCTTTATACAGATTCCTCTGTAGAGGCGAAACAAACAAAACCACCATCTCGTTTTACACCATCTACATTGTTGCAAGCGATGAAGGAAATTCATAAATTTGTAAAAAACGAAGATTTGAAAAAACAGTTAAAGGCTGTATCTGGTATAGGCACAGAGGCGACTCGTGCTAATATTATTGACGAACTCATCAGTCGTGGTTTTATGAAAACTTCGGGGAAGAAGCAAGTTCTATCACCTACGGAAACAGGCTATCTTTTAGTAGATGCATTGCCTGATGAATTGTTGTATCCTGATGAAACGGCAGTTTGGGAAGAACGTTTGGCCCTCATGAGTGAAGGGGAGGATACATTGGATTCCTTCTTATCTGATCAAGTTAAGTTTTTACAGTTATTGATTGATAAGCTTGGCTTTGATAAACAGGTAAACTCTGGTCAAATGATGCCAAATGTAGTTCGCACGATAACGAATCAAAATCGTAAACGACCTATGGATAATGAAAATGTAGACTTATCTACTTTGCCTATATGTCCGAAATGTAATAAGGGACGTATGCAACAGCGTAATGGTAAATATGGTGCTTTTTTAGGTTGTACCAATTATCCAACTTGTAAACATACACAACCAATCGATGGAGAGACTTCAACTGGTGAAAGTAATATCATTCTATCTGAAGAAGAAAAGAAATATAAATGCCCACGATGTAAAGAAGGCTATTTTGTTAAACAAGAGGCGAGAGGACGAATTAACTGGGTTTGCAGTAATCGATCTCAATGTAAGACACAATGTTCTGATGTAAATGGCATGCCAAGTATTTATGCGAACAAATAAAAAAGACGCGTACAGATTAATCTGTACGCGTCTTTAGTTTTATCTGCGTTTACCGCGACGTCCAGTTTGAGATGTAGAGGTACGGCGTTGGCGTGTGTTAGCACCTTTGTGGCCACGAGCTTTATGAGCTTTAGCCTTTGTAGATTGATAGGAACTCGTAATCTTAGGCTTGCCAGAAGATTTTGCACGTTTTGGAGCAGCACTTGCATTACCTTTAGTTTTAATTTGTCCATCTTTAGTATATTTAGTAAGCGTTGCTTGGATGGCACGCTCAATACGTCGTAGCCAAGATTCATCCTGTGGCGTAGCAAATGTAACAGCTACACCAGAATTACCTGCACGACCAGTACGACCAATACGATGGATATAGTAATCTACGTCGCGTGGTACGTCGTAGTTATAAACATGTGTAATGCCTTCAATATCGATACCGCGAGCTGCAATATCTGTTGCTACTAAGATTTGTGTCTTAGCTTTTGCAAAATCGCGTAATATTTGAGTGCGGCGACCTTGTGTTAAATCGCCATGCATTTCAGCAATATTTAGGCCTGCAGCAGTTAACTCATAGGATAAGCGAACTGCACCTTCACGTTTATTACAGAAAACAATGGCCAAGAATGGATTGTCTTCTTCAATCATTTTGATGAGGCGTTCTGTTTTTTCTTCTGGATTTATCATGTATACACGTTGATCAATAGATTCTAATGTAACATGCTTACCTTCTGCTGTTACAGAGGCTGGTTTTGACATATAAGCTTTTGCAAGGTTTCTAATCTTATCTGGGATTGTTGCAGAGAATAGTAAAAGTTGTCTGTTAGCATCTGTTTGGCTGATGAGATTTTCGATATCCGGTAAGAACCCCATGTGGAGCATTTGATCGGCTTCATCGAGTACGACACGACGAATACAATCTAGGTGAAGTGAACCACGCTTAGCATGATCTAATAGACGGCCAGGCGTACCTAAGATAACTTGAGGGCGACGTCCTAATTGTTGTAGCTGTGCTTCAATCGTTTTGCCACCGATAAGAGGGAGGATATCCACATTTAAAATGGTACCTATTTCTTTTGCTTCGTCAGAAATTTGTTTCACTAGTTCTCGCGTAGGTGCAATGATAAGTACTTGTTCTTGATGCACATCTGTGTGCACCCGTTGAAGAATAGGTAATAAGAAGGCTAATGTTTTGCCTGTGCCTGTTTGAGCTTTTGCTATGACATCATTCCCTTTGAAAACTACAGGAATGGCTTGTTCTTGAATTGGAGTGGGCTCCTTGATACCTTGTTTTTGAAGGGCTTGAATGAGTTCATCGCAAACACCTAGAGATTTAAAAGATTTCATGGATCGTCCTTTCTATAATACATATTATATTAATTATACCTTATGCAGATAGGAGGGGCAAATAAATTGAATTGTTATAGCTAGACCACAGTAGTAGTGGGGGTGCGATAGACTATTTTAAATACATAGGTGTGAAATTATATTGAAGATCACAACTAGTTGATAATAAATCGATAAATAACGATGTGATGAATATTTATGAGAATGGAAAATATTAAAATATAAATGTTTAAAGAAATTTCAAAGTTATAAATGAGAATGATTAAATTATCAGTAATGATAATCTTAGTAGTGCTTCTTATTTGGTGGGGCAATTATGATTTGTGTTGGTTCATAAAAAGCTATACCCTAAAGGGTTTATTTTGATTAATGATAAAATAATTCTCATATTTAATATGAGAAAAAAATATATATATGACATAGAAAATAACCATAAAAATGATAATAATTGTTGAAATTAATGCTCGATTTGGTATAATATCTTAAGATATTAATACGCATTATTATTTGGTGTGTTTAATATGAGGTTGTTAGGTACAATAATTAGGAGGTGTCGTATGGCTATCAAAAAGTTAAAAGACATGAAACCAGGTGAGTCTGGTCTTATTGTTGCACTACATGGCAGTGGCAATGTTAAGCATCGTCTAATTGACATGGGTCTCGTACATGGTACAAAAATCCATGTTATGAAGTTTGCCCCTTTGGGTGATCCAGTGGAGATCAAAGTAAAAAACTTTGAATTAGCACTTCGTACAAGCGAAGCTGGCATGATTGATGTAGAGGTTCAATAGGAGGTTCACATGGCAGAAAAAGGGCAAATTCGTATTGCCTTAGCAGGTAACCCTAACTGTGGTAAAACGACAATGTTTAACAATATCACAGGGGCGAAGCAACACGTTGGTAACTATGCCGGCGTTACAGTAGAAAAAAAAGAAGGTTATACTAATTTTAATGGTCAAGAGCTATTATTTATTGACTTGCCAGGTACATATAGCTTAACAGCTCGTTCCTTGGATGAGTTAGTAGCTCGTAATGTTATCGTAAACGATAATCCAGATGTAATCGTAAACGTTCTTGATGCATCTAACTTGGAACGTAACTTGTATTTAGCGGCACAATTGTTGGAACTTGAAAAGCCAATGGTTATTGCTCTAAACATGTCTGACGTTGCTGAAGATATGGGCATTAAATACGACCTTAAAAAAATGGCTGAATTAACAGGTGCTACCATTGTTAGTACAGTAGGCCGTACAAATATTGGTACAAAAGAGTTGTTAGAAGCAACAATTAGCGTAGCTGCTTCTCAAAAAGCACCTGGTGTAACAGTTGACTATGGCGATTTACTAGAAGGCAAAATTGCTGAGCTTGTAGAAGAGCTTAAGAAATCTGGTACTGTTACATATCCACTTCGTTGGATTGCTATCAAGCTATTGGAAAAAGATGCTGATGTTATTGGTAAGGTTATGCGTTTTGATAATACAGAAGCTGTTATTCAAAAAGCTGAAGCTATTCGTGAGGAAATTAAAAATCAAGTTGATCTTGATATCGTATTCCAAGAATATCGTCACCGTTTTGCTGTAGAAGTATATAATACATGCTTAACACAAGCGCCAACAACATTGGAAACACGTTCTGATCGTTATGACAAAATTTTAACGCACCGTATTTGGGGTTTACCAATTTTTATGTTGGTTATGTGGTTATTGTTTAACTTCGTAAATACAGTTGGTGCTGTTCCACAAGGTTGGATTGAAGATGGCTTCACAGCATTGCAAGCATGGGTTGTAACTGCTATTCCAGAAGGTCAATTACAATCACTTATCTCTGATGGTATCATCGCCGGCGTAGGTGCGGTTCTTTCTTTCGTACCATTAATTCTATTATTATTCTTGGGCATCTCTTTCTTAGAAGATACTGGCTATATGGCGCGTGCGGCATTCGTTATTGACCGTGTAATGCGTGCTTGTGGTTTACATGGCAAATCCTTTATTCCATTGTTATTAGGCTTTGGTTGTTCCGTACCATCCGTAATGGGCGCTCGTATCCTTGATAACTATAAGGATCGAATGGTGACTATCTTGATTACACCATTTATGAGCTGTTCCGCTCGTTTGCCTGTATATACATTGTTTGCAGCAGCATTTTTCCCACCTGAATGGTCTGGTACTGTAGTATTTGGTGTATATGCATTAGGTATTGTATTTGGTATCATCTTTGCTAAAGTTTTCCGCAAATATTTATTCTCTGGTGAAGCTGAACCATTCGTAATGGAATTACCTCCATATCACTTGCCTACCTTAAAAGCAACTTTGATGCATATGTTTGAACGCGGTATTTTGTACCTCAAAAAAGCTGGTACATTTATCATGGCTGCATCTATCTTAGTATGGTTCATTACAGCGTATCCAATGGATGTTGAATACTCCAAAGATTATGATGCGTTGCATGATCAAGTAGCTCAAACATATGAAATGAAAGATGCAGAAACTTTGTCTCATTTTGGTATTACTACAGATGAACAAAAAGACCAAGTTAATGAAATCGTTGATAATATGAAATCTACCGTAGCAGATGCTACTTCAGCAGCAGAAAGTAATCAAGAACCTGCTCCTGAAGTTGCAGTAGAAGAAGATTCTGAAGCACCTGAACTATTTAATGATATTAAAGATGAAAATAAAGACTTGTTCCCTGCAGCATGGGCAATGTACAAAAACAGTGCTAACTTAGATGCAGAAAATCAAAAAATTGATGAAGAACAAAAATCTGAAAAATTAGAACAATCCTATGCTGCTATGTTTGGTAAAGCAATTAACCCAGTTCTTGAACCATTGGGCTTCGATTGGAAAATCGGTGTATCTCTTGTGGCTGGTTTAGCAGCTAAAGAAGTCGTTGTATCTACATTGGGTACTATTTATGCAGTAGGTGGTGATACAGATCATCCTCAAGCATTGACTGATTATTTACAAAATGACCCACACTTCACACCATTAATTGCATTAACATTGATGCTATTCGTACTAATCTATCCTCCATGTATCGCAGCTTTAGCTGTTATTAAACGTGAAACTGGTTCTTGGAAATGGATGTTGTTCATGTTCTGCTATGAAAATGCATTTGCATGGATTGCATGTTTCATCTTCTATAATATAGGTCGCGCATTAGGTTTCTAATCTAGAGTCGCTAAATAGGAGAGTTTAGCCACTTTTAGATTCTTTAAACAAAAATGAATTAGAAAAATGCGATTTTGTTATAAGTAATTTAAAAATAATACTTGATAATTATCAATATTCGTGGTTAAATGATAATGAGAAAAGGGAAATATCCTATAGATATTGCTTTTATCTTATTTATCACTAAGACACATATTATAATTTAGTAGATATTGAGAAAGAGGCATAATAATGGATAATCTTGTTATAGGACTCATAGTTGTATTAGCATTAGCTTATATCGGTACTAAAATTTATAAGCAAGTGTCTGGAAAAGGTGGTTGCGGCTGTGGCGGTGGCTCCGATTCTGGCTCTAAAAAATCTTCTGGTTGCGGTGGTAACTGCAGCTGTGATGGTTCCAATAAGGCATTAGGCATAAAACGTACCGCTAAGTAAGCTAATACGAATTCTGAATTTGATAGAGGGGTCTCTATAATGGGCTCCTCTTTTCAAATATAGTAATTAAATTTTTTATCATATTTAGTAGAAAGGAATATTATCATGTTCAACATCGATCAAAAAAATCTTAAAAACGCTAATTTATTCGCAGCAGGTCTTGCATTGGGTACTGTAGGTCTTAAAGTTTTAACTTCTAAAGATGCTAAAAAAGTATATGCTGGTATCGTAGCAGCTGGCCTTCGCGCTAAAGAAACTGTATTAGAAACAGCTGAAAAAGTACAAGCATCCGCATCTGATGTATTAGCAGAAGCTCAAGAAATCAACGAAGCACGCAACGAAGAAATCTTTGAAGAAAATAAATAATAGAAGGATTTAACTATGTTACAATTTTCTGTTGTACGAAAACTCAGAAATCGCTTGCATGTTAAGGTAACAGGTCATCGCTTTACAGAAGCTGAAGCTGCTTATGTAGAGGATACATTACTCCTTAATGATGCAATTGTAGATGTAACCTTCTACACTCGTAGCAGTCAAATCGCCATTAAACATACTGGCGATTCTGATGCTGTGCGTGATGCAGTTCTCGGTCTACGCGATTTAGATTTGTCCGAAGCACCTGCTTTGAACGAATATTCACCACGCTTGGTAAATAAAAAATATCGTGAAATGATGATCAACCGCACTGCACTTTACTTAGGTAAAAAAGCAGTGCTTCCTGCACCGATTGCGGCTGCATGGGCTTGGTTTGACGGTGTTAAATTTATCGGTAAAGCCATTAAAACATTGTGGCAACGTAAGTTAACAGTAGAAGTACTTGATGGCGTAGCTATTGGTGCTGCTTTACTTCAAAAAGACTACCCTACAGCTGGTGCTGTTATGTACCTATTGGGTATTGGCGATATCTTAGAAGAATGGACTCACCGTAAATCCGTATTGAATCTTGCTCAAAGCATGTCCTTGAACGTAGATAAAGTATGGGTTTTAGTTGATGACATTGAAGTTAGCAAGCCAGTTAACGAAGTTGTGGCAGGTGATAAAATCATTATTCGCCAAGGTGAAGTGATTCCATTGGATGGCGTCGTTATCGATGGTGTTGTTCTTGTTAATGAAAGCTCCATGACCGGTGAACCAGAAGCGGTTCGTCGCGATCAAGACAGTTCTGTATATGCAGGTACTGTTGTTGAAGACGGTAAAGCTATTGTAGAAGTACGTAGCACATCCAAAACATCTCGTTACGAAAAAATCGTTAACCTTATCGAAGAGTCTGAACAAATGAAATCCGGTATGGAACAACAAGCATACCGCATGGCTGATAAATTAGTTCCAATAAGCTTTATTGGTGCTGGTTTAACATACTTGTTGACTCGTAATGTGATGAAAGCATTGTCTTTCGTAATGGTTGACTTCTCTTGTGCTCTTAAATTATCCATTCCATTGGCAGTACTTTCCGCTATGCAAGAAGCATCTAAACGCGGTATCACTGTTAAAGGTGGTAAATTCTTAGAACAAATTGCACAAGCAGATATGATTGTATTCGATAAAACAGGTACTCTTACAAAAGCAGAACCTGAGTTTGAACAAATCATTCCATTTAATGGTCATGATGCAGATGAAATGTTAAAATTGGCTGCATGTATTGAGGAACATTTCCCTCATTCCATGGCAAAAGCAATTGTACGTGCTGCTAAGGATCATTCCTTGCCTCACAAGGAAATGCACTCCGACGTAGAATACGTTGTAGCTCATGGTATTGCATCTAAAGTAGGCCGCTACCGTGTACGCATTGGTAGTGCTCACTACATCTTTGATGATGAAAAAACAAAGATTCCTGCAGATGAACAAGAAAAGTTCAATAATTTACCAAATTCATCTTCCCATATTTATCTCGCTATTGGAGGTACACTAGCAGCGGTTATTTGTATTAAAGACCCTGTTCGTGAGGAAGCAAAACAAGTTATAGCTGATTTACATACATTGGGCATTAAAAAGGTTGTCATGATGACTGGCGACTCCAAACGTAATGCACAACGTGTGGCTGACGAACTCGGCATCGATGAATTGCATGCTGAAGTATTGCCAGAAGATAAAGCGGCTTATGTAAAACAAGCAAAAGCTGAAGGCTATACTGTTATGATGGTAGGGGATGGTATTAACGATTCCCCAGCAATTTCTGAAGCACATGTTGGTATCGCTATGAATGAAGGTGCACCAATCGCTCAAAAAATTGCAAATGTTACTATTTCTTCCGATCATCTACAAGCTCTTGTAGATTTACGCCGCATTTCTATGGCATTGATGAAACGCATCAAAGCAAATTACAATGGTATCGTTGGTTTCAATGGTGCTCTTGTAGGTGGTGGCGTACTCGGTATTATGCCGCCAAGCCAAACAGCATGGTTGCATAATCTATTCACATTGGGTATCGGCTTAGAAAGCATGACTCCATTGTTGAAGAAAGAAGAACAAAAGGAAACTGTTCCTACAATTGATGTAACAGCTGACTCTGTAGTGGCTTAATTAAAAACCTCCATATAAGGTATTTATTTACCTATATGGAGGTTTTTCTTTTTTGATGACATTTATCTATGATTATTGTAAAATACAAAGAGATTACATATCATAGGAGATCTTTATGAACACATTAATAGATATTTGTAAAAGATCCATCTACTTGAATATATTTATCGTAGTAATTCCTATTATTGCGTATATGATTCATAATGGATCGAGTGCGACAGTAGCACTTGCATGGTATTTGCTCTTATCGTTAATAATGCCTTGGGCATATTTATCGTTTAAAAGTAGTACCTTTGGCGAGGGTAAATCGATTAGCCGTATTGCCTATTTTATAAGTTGGATTATAATTCACGGTATTAGCTATAAAGGTATTTTTCTCGGTATAGATTTATCTATGTTATGGAGCTGGCCAACAGTTGGTCGAGATGTAGCTTTCTTAGTGGCTATGTATATTGGTGTTACTATTAGCTTGATTTTGGCATACGGTCTTACTCGTTTAGTAGGAGGCCGTAATGAATAAGAATTTCTGGTTATTCACCGTTGTCTGTGCTTTATTTGTAAGTGCTGTAACGACAGTTCTTTCCTTGAGTGGCGCATTAGCATTACCAATATTAGTATTCCCTGTATTATCTCTTGTAATACCTCTTATGGTACGAAGATTGAAGAATGCTAAATTTAACGATGACCTACCATTGAGTATGGGATATCATGCGTATAGTTGGGCTTGGTGGACTGTATTTTCATTTCTTCATACGCCCTTTAGCTTTACTGCAGATAATGGAATTGTAACAGCGTTACTTCTCTTCGTGGTGTATTTTATAGTTCAAGTACTTATTGAACTTTGTGGGTTGCTAGCTACTAAGTTTTTCAATCGAAATCATCGATGGGGAATGGTAGATGAAGCACTCGATATAATTGGATATACTATTCCAATTCCATTCTTATATATTGGTTCACTTCTCTATATTGATCTACAAGATCCAATGGTTTATTTCATGTATGCGTCATCTATGAATGTGAATATACTCTTTGCAGAATTGGTGTCGTTACTTATATCCTTATTGGTATTCGTATTCTATTTATATCCAAGAGAAATAGCCTATAAAGGTATACGATTATTTCGTATTGTTTTAACTGCTGGTTTATGGCTCGCTATGAATGCCCATATTTTATATGGTGGTTATATTCCAGAGTTTGTTTTATCTTTAGTTCCCACCGTTTTTCCAACGTATCAAGGTAATCCACTAGTGTTTGTTACCCCAACTTTGTTAGAAGCTGGTATGACAGGTGTAGCAGTGATTATAGGTGCATTGGTAGAGCGTGGTATTATTTCACGACGCCGTGAACGTATTTAATTTCTAGTTTCGACTTATATCCGTAAGGAATGAGAACGAAGGAGGATCTATGAACAACAATGAACGTCTAGTGGATGATAACTCAACTGTATCAATCCAAGGCAATGAAACGACTAACTCCGTTGAACGTAAAAAGGTTAAAAAAGAGAAAAAGAGTGGTATTACTATTCGTGAGCTTACCATTATTGGTTTGTTGGCGGGGATTACAATCGCATTAGGTGTATCTGGATATGGGATTATTCCATTGGGGCCTCTTAATGTGACAACTCTACATGTACCGACTTTGATCGGTGCTATTGTAGAGGGCCCTAAGGTAGGTGCCTTTGTAGGCTTTATCTTTGGTTGCTATAGCTTGTGGCAAAATATTACAGCACCTAATATTTTATCCCCACTATTCATTAATCCAATCATTTCTGTGTTACCACGTATACTTTTCCCTGTATTAGCATATTTAGTATACTTATTATTGTGGAAAGCACCTCAAGGTCCACGCATTCTTGTATCTGCATTTATGGGTACTGTATTCCATACAATTATGGTTATGGGACTTATCTTCTTGCTTTACGCAGATATGTTTGCTATTAAAATGAACCTAAGCCCAGAACAAGTATTAGGCTCTATTGTATTCTTATCTGTTACGCATGGTATTCCAGAAGCTGTTTTTGCAGCTGTTATCGTTACTCCAGTTGCATTGGCATTACGTAAGGTGTTGCGTAAGGATACTCCTAAGAAAGAAAAAACTGATGCTGTTACAAGCGCTGCAACAACAGTAGGAGCGGATGCAAATAAAACTACAGAAGTTAATAAAATAAAATCTGTAGAAGAAAACATAACTAAATAGTATTTTACAGGCTTTTCATAAATATGATAAAATAAATATCATTCGATAAGTATTGAGGAGGATAACCATGGCTAAACGTATTCGTACTATCAACACTGAATCCTTGCAAAAAACTGCTAAAACTGGCGGTTGTGGGGAATGTCAAACATCTTGCCAATCTGCTTGCAAAACAAGTTGCACAGTTGGTAACCAAGTTTGCAAACAAAAATAATAAAGAGGCTCGCTTAGCGGGCCTTTTTTATTTATGTGTATAATACATATTTTATATGGTATATCTTTATGACTCTTTTCATAACGTTTAGCGTGGAAATGTGGTACAATTATCTAGAAAGTTCTATATAGTAGAACTTTTACCATACATAATAATTGGAGGTACCATGTTAGAATTAAAACCAATGATCCATAAGTTTCGGATGAAGGATAACTATTACTGCTTAGATGTTAATAGTGGTATTATTCACGTTATCGACGAACTCATTGATAGAGTTCTTGACATATATGATGGCACTAATCGCGATGCAGTACATGCTGCATTAGATGCTAAAGAAGATGTAGTAGAACTTGATGAGATTATGGATGAGTTAGATGAGCTCATTAAAGCAGAGCAATTGTTTGCTCCCATGAGTACAGAGTTTAAACTTGTAGTAGGTGAAAAACCTATTGTTAAGGCATTATGCTTAAATATTGCTCATGATTGTAATTTAGCATGTAAATACTGTTTTGCCAGCCAAGGTGATTACGGCGGTGTAAAACGTGAATTAATGAGTTTTGATGTGGCGAAGCGTGCAGTGGACTTCCTCATTAAAATGAGCGGCCCTCGTCAACATTGTGAAATAGACTTCTTTGGTGGAGAACCTTTATTGAACTGGGATGTTGTTAAACAAACAGTTGAATATATTGAATCCATTCAAGAAAAGCACAATAAGATTTTTAAGCTTACATTGACTACAAACGGCATGCTGTTAACACAAGATAAAATCGACTATGTAAACGAACATAAGATGAGTCTTGTATTATCTTTGGATGGTCGTGAATCTGTACATAATGCGATGCGTCCTGTAGCTGGTAGTGGTGCGGAATCTTATAAATATATTGCTAAAAACCTTATTAATGCAGTAAAACAACGCCATGGCCTTGAATACTACGTACGTGGTACATATACACATAAAAACTTAGACTTTACAAAAGACGTTATGGCTATGTCTGATCTTGGCTTCGAACATTTATCCATGGAGCCTGTAGTAGGTGAAGAGGGGGACTATGTTCTTCGCGAAGAGGATTGGCCTGTATTGGAAAAAGAATATGAAAAATTAGCAGATATTTATTTACAACGTCAATTAGATGGTTGGGGTGAGAAGTTTAACTTCTTCCACTTCCGTATGGATTTGTACCGCGGTCCATGTATGGCTAAACGCCTTCGTGGTTGTGGTGCTGGTCACGAATATATGGCAATTGTTCCAAATGGCGATATTTACCCATGTCATCAATTCGTAGGTAAAGATGGATATGTGCTTGGCAATGTGTATGATGGATTACAAAATACAGAAATTCCTAAAGATTTCCGTAATACACATGTATTCTCTAAACCAACTTGTGCTGAATGTTGGGCGAAATTCTTCTGTTCCGGTGGCTGTCATGCTAATAATATTACATTAGGTGGCGATTTAGAAACACCTTATGAATTTGGCTGCCGCTTACAAAAGAAACGTATTGAATGCGCTATTATGATTCAAGCCGAGTTAGAACAAGCTGGCATTGATGGCAGTATTCCTGTAGCATTAGGTTAATAGCCATTAATTCTCCGTCTATAGTAGGAGTTTATATGAAACAAAATAGTAATCAAACTATAGAACGCTGGGGAATTCGTTATACCGGTATAGTTCAAGGGGTCGGATTCCGGCCCCTTGTTTCTATGTGGGCACATTCCCTAGGTTTAACAGGTTTTGTATATAATGATAGCCAAGGTGTTTACGTCGAGATACAAGGTTGTACTAGTGATTTGCAGTTATTTTTAGATGCGATTCAAGATGATCAACCTCGATTGTGCCGCATTACAAGTCAATGGGTACAACATCTTACTATACAAAACAATGAAGTTGAGTTCTCTGTGAAGCCCTCTCCATTAGGCGAAGAGGTTAGTACGTTTATTAGTGCTGATACAGCGCCATGTGATGACTGTCTTAAAGAACTAGAACGGGACAAGCGTAGGAAAGAATATCCTTTTATTAATTGCACAAATTGTGGTCCTCGGTATACGATTATTAAATCTCTACCTTATGATCGTGAGCGAACGACGATGGATGATTTTCCTATGTGTGAAGCTTGTAAGGCTGAATATGAGGATATAGAGGGGCGCCGTTATCGTGCTGAACCTAATGCCTGTTCTCTTTGTGGGCCGCATTATACTCTATATAAACCTAATCGTACGGTTGTAGATACAGTAAATGTATGGAATACGACCCGTGAATTAATCAACGAAGGTAGTATTATCGCTATAAAGGGTATTGGCGGCTATCATTTAGTTTGTGATGCTCGAAATGATGTAGCGGTCCAACGCTTACGTAAGCGTAAAAACAGACCACATAAACCACTAGCAATTATGGTAGGGGCTCTAGATACGGCAATCGAGCTAGTCCATCTTAGTGATGTAGAACTAGATATTTTGACTGGAATGGAACGTCCTATCGTATTATTAGAAAGAAATCACGATAGCTTAGTCCATTTGAGTGCCCATGTAGCGCCAGATAATCATATGCTTGGCGTAATGTTACCATATACACCGATGCATGAGGTACTATTACCATCAGATGCGGCGTGGGTCATGACGAGTGGCAATCGTAGTGGTGATCCCGTTTTATATGATGATAATCAAGCATTTGAAGAGTTAGGGTCAGTGGCTGATTATTTTTTGGTCCACAATCGGAAAATTTATGCACCTCTCGATGATTCTGTTGTAACTGTTATTCATAAGAAACCTCGATTTATTCGTCGCAGTCGTGGCTATGTACCAGAACCTATTCATTGTGAAATTTCAGGGCAAACTTCGATATTAGCCATGGGTAGTGATTTAAAAAATGCTTTCGCTGTGAATAAAGGTTCTGAAGTTCTTGTAGGACCACATATTGGTGATCTACAGAATGCATCCACTCATGCAACTTTGGAGTGGACTATTGACCGATATGAGAAATTATTTTCTATACAACCAGAGAAAATCATTGTAGATAGTCATCCTCAATTTTTCTCTTCTCACTTAGGGGAGCGTATTGGTAAAAGTTCTCAGATTTCTGTTATACCTGTCCAACATCATCATGCTCATATCGCATCAGTTATGGCAGAACACAATCTAGAAGGGCCTGTTCTTGGAATTGCCATGGATGGTACAGGATATGGTCCAGATGGAAGCGTATGGGGCGGTGAATTTCTCCTTTGTAAAGGCAATGAATATCAGCGATTAGCTCATATTCATGAAGCGCCGTTACCAGGTGGAGAAAAAGCGGTTTCTGAGCCATGGCGTCAAGCCTTATGGTATATCAGAAATTATTATGGTAATGATATTCCACCTATTTACCAAGATTGGATGAACAGGCTACCTAAAGGTTGGGAAATATTAGATAAAGCATTACAATCTACAATGCCTATGATTCAAGCAACGAGCTGTGGACGTTTATTTGATGCAGTAGGTTCTCTTTTAGGATTAGGAATGATTCATACCTATGATGCGCAAATTGCTATTGCATTAGAATCTTTATGTGGTGATGAAAAAGGCACATTGCTTGATTATAACTATGACGGGCGAATTCTTGATTTTACTCCAACTGTTCAATCTATTATGGATGGTGTTGTTAAAGGTGAATCTAGAGCTCATCTTGCAGTATCATTCCATAAAACCGTTGCCATTGCATTATGTGAAACTTCAGCCGATTTAATGGAGCGATATAATATTAGTGATGCGGCCATATCAGGCGGTGTATTTCAAAATCGCAAATTAGTAGAGTTAATATATCGCGCTTGGCATGTAGGCAATTTATATATGAATGAGGCTGTTCCTTCCAATGATGGGGGCTTAGCACTCGGCCAATTATGGATTGGTAATCAGAAATAGTTATATACTCTTGTAGCTAGTATCACTTAATAAATACTATAATTGTGATACAATAATATTAGAAATATTTATATATAATGAGTTTACTTATATAAAAGTAAACTTATAGAATTTGTTATTAAAGTAATATATAAGGAGATAATATGTGCTTAGCTGTACCCGCACAGTTAGTAGCTGTGAATGATGTTATTGGCACTGTAGAATTAACAGGTGCCACCCGTGACTGCAGCTTACTCCTCGTACCAGAAGCAAAGGTAGGGGACTGGTTGTTAGTCCATGCAGGTTTTGCTGTACAAATTGTTGATGAAGAAGAGGCACAAAAAACATTAGAGGCCTTTAAGGAGCTAGAAGAACTTGAAGAAGCTTACTTTGCAGGAAAAGCAGAACAGTGCTGATGCATTGTTAAAACGTATCAATGCTCTTCATAAGCCAGGGGAAACCGTGAGACTTATGGAGGTTTGTGGTACACATACTGTATCGATTTTCCGTGAAGGTCTTCGTCAGTTATTGCCAAGTGGCATTGAACTTGTTAGTGGACCAGGATGTCCTGTATGTGTAACGGATCAAACGTATATGGATAAGGCTTTGGCTTATGCTGAACGTGATGATGTTATTATTGCAACCTTTGGGGATATGTTAAAGGTGCCAGGTAGTTATAGTAGTCTTAGTGAAGCTCAAACAAAGGGCGCACATATCCATGTAATTTATACCCCTTTAGAGGTAGTAGAACTTAGTAAGAAATATCCGGAAAAGAAAATCGTATTTTTAGCCATAGGTTTTGAAACGACTATTGCCGTTATTTGTGCAACTGTAAAAGCAGTTCATGCAGCAGGCTTGAAGAACGTTTTCTTCCTTGTATCTCATAAATTAGTGCCTCCTGCATTGCGCGCTTTATTAGATAAACAAGAAGGTCATATTGATGGTTTTATTTTGCCGGGGCATGTGAGTGTTATTATCGGAGAAGAACCATATCAATTCTTACCTGAAGAATATCACATACCATCATGTATTGCTGGTTTTGATGGACTTGAAGTTTTGTCTGCTATAGCAAATATTTTAGAACAACGAAAAACAAGTAATTTTATAGTAGGAAATACATATCATTCTGTAGTTATGCAGAAGGGTAATCCTGTAGCCCAAGCGATGATCAAAGAGGTATATGATGTATGTGATGATGCGTGGCGTGGTATAGGTGTCATTCCAAATTCTGGTTTAAGATTAAAGGACGAATATGCAGCCTATGATGTAGAACGTGCATTACCTATCCATCTTGAACGACCTTCTCTTGATCCGAAGGGCTGTCAATGTGGCCGTGTATTGCAAGGTCTTATTAAGCCGAGTGAATGTCCATTATTTGGTAAAAGTTGTACTGCTGACCATCCAGTTGGTGCCTGCATGGTATCTGTAGAAGGTAGTTGTGCTGCATGGTATAAATATGGTTATTCCAGTGGTGGATCGACGTGGGAGGATTAATATGGAGCGAGTTCGCTTAGTCCATGGAAACGGTGGTCGATTTAGTCATGAGTTGACCGAGCGTTTTATTTTGAAATATTTTACAAATGATTTATTAGCTCCTTTACACGATGGTGCTCAATTTCCCGTTACAGAAGGACGTATGGCGTTCTCTACAGATTCATATGTAGTACAACCAGCGTTTTTCCCTGGCGGAAATATTGGTAAATTAGCTGTATGTGGTACAGTGAATGATTTAGCTATGAATGGTGCTATTCCACAATACTTGAGTTGTGGGCTCATTTTAGAAGAAGGCCTTGCCTTTAATGAGTTAGATGAAATCCTTCATACCATGTCAGATATGGCCAAAGCTGCAAATGTACAAATTGTTACAGGAGACACTAAGGTTGTTAAAAAGGGGGAGGTAGATAAAATCTACATAAATACAGCGGGGATTGGCATGATTCCAGAGGGGATTGATATTGGTCCACATCGCGTAAAACCGGGTATGGATGTTATCTTATCTGGTGCTATAGGGGATCATTCTATTGCTGTTATGGGACAACGGTTTGGATTAGACCTATCCGATTCTTTGAAAACTGACTGTGCCCCTTTAAATAACATGGTTCATGCTGTACTTGATAAAGTGGGGCCTCAAGTGGCTCTATTGCGAGATCCTACACGTGGTGGTTTAGGTACTGTTTTAAAAGAAATTGCAGATCAAAGTCAAGTTGGTATTAAGGTAGACGAAGCAGCTATACCGGTTCACGCTGAAGTGCAATCTGTATGTGATATTTTAGGGTATGATCCATTATATTTAGCCAATGAAGGTAAGGTAGTGCTTGTGGTAGACCCATCGGTTACTGATGAAGTTTTATCTATTCTTCGTGGCTTTGAAGAAGGTAAAGAAGCTGTATTAATCGGTAAAACATTAGATAAAAATATTGGCAAGGTTGGATTGCAAACCGCAATTGGTGGTGTCCGTTTAATTGATTTGTTAGGTGAAGATCAAGTCCCTCGTATCTGCTAATTATATAGACTAAGATTATTTTACATTTAGCTGATTTTATATGTATAAAAAGAATTTTTGTACTTATAGATTGTGAAGAATAGTAGATATTGACAATAATCTCTTAGGATAGTAGCATTAAATTAAGTTGTGTAAAATTCATTGATTGTTCATCGGACTTTTATACAATACTAGTATCTTTATGTGTAAGTTCTTATACTTTCACTAGAATCTATGTATAGAATTTGTTAAAATATAAGTATCTATAGGAGGCTTATTATGAAAAAGAAGATTATTACAGCTGTTCTAGGGATTTGTTTAACTACAACTGCATTTGGTGGCATCTTGACTACTCAAGCTGGCGGCCTTAGCAGTATTCTTGGTGGTGCAGCTAAAATTGGTGGTATCGGTATTGTTATCAATAAATTCGGTCCTCAAATTGACTCTTTCTTAAATAAATTATTGAAACAAAATAACTTAAGCACAGAGTATACAACTAAAGTTGTACCTATCATCAGTATTGGTACAAAAGGTTATATTGGTGCTGCTCAAGTAACTGGTCCAGCATCTAGCATTGAACAAGTTAAAGCGGTTGCTCAAGTTGAAGGTAGCTTTAACGGCATGGTTCGTGTAAAAGGTTTAGTACCAGTTGATAGCACAAACCCAGTTGGTGCATCTCGTGTTCAAGGCGTAGGTGTATCTGCGATTATCGATTTGAAAATTTAATGGCCACTGAGCATATAAAATAGTAGACTCAGGGAATAAGCACGGTCTTAGGCCCGTGCTTATTCTGTTGTATAACAGTTATACATTAGATACGTTGTGGAGGAATTTATGAAGAAGCAAGTACTTACACTTTTAATGGCATCCTTGATTTCAGGCACTGCATTTGCTGCTCCTGGTACAGTTACAGAAAAAACAAATGTTTTAGAAACTACTGTATATGGCGCTGTACAAGATGGTGCTGTAGTGGACCGCATTAATCAACTTGATGAAACCGTGTATGGTACTGGTTTCAATGGCAATTCTGCTACATTGAGCAAACGTGTCGATTCTCTTTATAACTCCGTAGAAGGTAGCGGTACAAATATTTCTTTGCGCGAAGAAATGGATGCACTTGAATATACATATCAAAATAGCATTAATGCAGGTTCTCTTGTTGATCGTGTAGAAAAGATGGAACGTAGCGTTAATGGTCGTATTGGTAGTGGCTCTTTACAAAAACGTATCATTTCTTTAAAAACAAAAGTATATGGTAGCAATGTAACGCTCACAAATCAAGTGGGTACATTAGCTGGTAACCAAGTTTTCAAAGTTACATTGAATGATGCTGTTTCTTCAAAAACTAGCCATGAAGGCGATACTGTTGCTTTCACAGTAGCTGAAAATGTTATGGATGGCAATGTGTTATTAGTTCCTGCAGGTACAGTAGGTTCTGGTACAATTACTTCTTTGAAAAAGGCGCGTTCCTTTGGTCGTAATGGTGCATTAGATATTACATTCGATACTATTCCTGCTATCGATGGTACAGAATTCACTGCTGTACAAGGTAAAGAAGCTAAAGACAAAACTCGTAATGAAGTTAAAGCTGCAGGTGCATCCGTAGCTGGTGCTGTTTTACTTGGACCAGTAGGTTTAGTAGGTGGCGCTTTTGTTAAGGGTAAAAATATTGAGTACCCTGCTGGTGCAACAATTTATGTACAACCTCAAGATTCTGTAACAATTCAAGGTCTTGTAATTGGTGGTGACGGTTTAGCTCATAGTGATGATGAATTGGCTGAAGCTGTAACTGTACCGAATGCAGCAGATGAATCTGAAGAAGTTGTAGATACTAATGAAGCGGCTGTTGATGAAAATGAAACAACAACAGAGGAACCAGCAGCAGTAGAAGAACAAGAAGAACAAGTAGAAAATGTTTCTCAACCTATCGTGGTTGTAAAGCGTAATCAATAATTAACAAATTCTTAAAGCAAGAGGAGTTCTAGTAACCATGAGGAAACGTAAAGTACAATGGCTGGCAGCGGCATGTGTTTTCTGTTTAGCACAACCAGTATGGGCTGCTACAGAGTCAACCACGGTATATCAAGATCAATTGGATAGCGTTGATCAATCCTATCTTGGAGAAATTTCCAAAGCATCTACACCTGACAATAGTAATATCCGTGTTGTACGTCGTGGTGAAAAGGCAAAGTCTAATCAACCTACAGAACAATTGCCGACTCGTATTGATGCAGATAAAATGTCCTATATAGGGTCCACTGGTGATGTATATGCACAAGGTGATGTAGTAGTGACTCAAGGTAATCAAACCTTGATGTCTCCGCGTATAGAAGGTAACACGAAAACTACAGAATATCGTACTGTTGGTGGATATCGCTTTTTAGAAAATGGCGGTAAAACTAAGGATATTACAGGTCAAAATATGACATATCGTACTAGTGATCATCATTTTACAGCTGATCAAGCTTTTGGTTGGAATGACCCTTACTATGTAAAAGGGCAAAATGCTACATTTGATGGTGAAACTGGTCATATGGAAAAAGGCATGGTTACCACAAAACATGCGATGGCTTTTAAACATACACCTGACTATCGTGTAGAAGGTCAAGATATCAAGGTATATCCTGGCGATAAAGTAGTTATCAAAAAACCATCCTTCTATATTAAAAACTTCAAGGTTTTATCTTTGCCTTCTTATACAGCATCCCTTCGTCATGATAAAGAGGGTAAATTTAGTATTTTCTCCTTGGTTCCAAAACCTACATATAGTAGTGATGATGGATTTGGCTTGCATGGTAGTACTGATTATCCAATCGGTAAGCATGGTGAAGCCTATATTGATTACCGTTGGTATTCAAAGTCTGGATTTAAACCAAAAGTAGGCTATAGACATTATTTGCCTTGGGCTACTGCATCCATAGGTTACAGTAAAGAATCTAATGAGTATAACGATGAAACTGTATGGGTAGAAAAGATTGGTGAAGCTCGTTTAGATACTCATACATATCATGTTGGTAAATCTCCTGTTACTGTACGTGGTGGTGTAAATGCGGGCTATTGGAAAGAGGGTTCTGTAAAAGGTTCTCATACAGAGTATTATACAGAAGTATCCCATGATCCAATTAAGCTTTGGAAAAATGCAGATTTACGTTTCTTAGGTGGTTATCAACGTGACTACTATGGTTACAATGACTCCATTCGTAGCATGCCTTATTGGGGTGCTCGTTTCCGCTCTAAAGTGGGAGATCGTGCTAATGTATGGGTTAGTTATAATCAACGTAATATTTCTTATAATAACTCTCCATATCGATTCGATACGACAGAGCTTCCTAAGGAGCTCATTTATGGTGGTTCTTATAAATTAACTCGCTTGGATGATGTTTCTGTCAGTGTGAAAACAAATATGATGAGTGGTCAAATTGACTCTGTATATTATACATGGCATCGTGACTTACACTCCTTTGATCTATACTTAACTTATAAGGATGCACATAGAAGCAACAATGATCAATGGAAAATCAAATTTGTTGGCAAAGACTTTTAATTAGGAGATAATTATGCAACGTATTAGAAAGGCCGTTATTCCAGCAGCTGGCTTTGGTACACGGTTCTTACCAGCTACTAAAGCACAACCAAAGGAAATGCTTCCTATTGTAGATACACCAGCTATTCAATATATTGTAAAAGAAGCATTAGATTCTGGTATTGAAGAAATCCTAATCATTACAGGTCGTAATAAACGTGCTATTGAAGACCATTTCGATAGCAGTGTTGAATTAGAATTACTGTTACAAAGCCAAGGTAAAAATAAACAGTTGGCTATGATTAAGGATTTAGCAGATATTAAGGTTCACTTTATCCGCCAAAAGGCACCACGTGGTCTTGGTGATGCTGTACTATGTGCTAAAGCTTTTATTGGTGATGAACCATTTGCTGTGTTGCTTGGTGATGATATTGTATATAATCCTGAAAATCCATGCTTAAAACAGTTGATTGAGTGTTATGACGAACATCCTGGTATTATTCTAGGGGCTCAATTTGTACCGGAAGATAAAGTTAGCTCTTATGGTATCGTATCTGGTGAAGAATTGGCTGATAATTTATATCGCGTTCATAACTTGGTTGAAAAACCAAAAAAAGAAGATGCTCCATCTAGACTTGCTGTATTAGGTCGTTATATTTTAACGCCAGATATTTTCAATATTTTGGAAAATACAAAACCAGGCGTAGGTAATGAGGTTCAATTGACTGATGCGTTAGCAGCATCTAAAACTGACACGTATGCATTGGCCTATGAAGGCATTCGTTACGATACAGGTGATAAACTAGGTTACTTGAAAGCTACTGTTGAGTATGCATTGCGCAATGAAGAATTAGGTGAAAACTTCAAGGCATACTTAAAAGAGCTAGATCTTAAATAACAAATCTATAAGATTTAACCTTATGAAAGAACCTATGATATATCATAGGTTCTTTTCTTTTGGTAGTACATTTAGCTAATATAGATATATTATTTTATATTTGTTAACAAATGGATAATGACTTTTGTTGACGAATGAAAAGATGTTGATTATAATCAATTTATTGAATAAATAAAGGACTGTGATTATATGAGAACATTATTTAAAGCATTATGTAATAATGACTTAGATCTACCAGGACATAGTGTTATTAAGCATATGCATTATGATGCTTCAGGAAGTGATCAATCTATCTGTGGTATTTTATATCAAATCGCTAAAATTACTACTATCGGCATTATGGACAAATCCGGATTCTTGATGGTTGATTTACGGCCCGTGCCGAAACAATTTAACATTCGTACTACAATATATCAAGAGGAAATTAGTGGCGCTATATCGTTCTCTAAGAATGATATAGTACAATTCGTAAATGATATTAATGATACGAATCCAATTCATCGAGAGGACCCTTACGTTGTACCTGGGTGCATGATTCTTGAAACATTGTGGAATTATTGGAATATTAGTAAATCTGCGCTGCAAATGGCGATTTACTTTCATGCCCCTGTCATTGCAGAGGATATGGTGACCTTAGTGGAAGTTCCTGAGGATGCTCATGTAGAAGGATATGTAGGTGACACATTAGCATTTTCTGCTACTTTTTTTGGTGAAAATGAAGATTCTACATCTTTGAAACAAAAATTTATTAGTTAGAGGTAATTATGGAAGCAAGACGTTTAACAAAAATGGCTTTATTGACAGCCTTATTATGTATTTCAGCTTATATTTCGTTCCCATTGCCATTTAGTCCGGCAATGGTAACCGCATTGACTTTGGTGGCGACATTAACAGGCTTATTATTGCAACCAAAGGATGCTTTTATAGTATTTGTCGTGTATGTTCTGCTAGGCGCCGTTGGTCTACCTGTATTCGTTGGTGGCACAGCTGGTCTTGGTAAATTATTGGGACCTACGGGGGGATTTATTTTCTCTTGGCCAATAGCATATACTTTACTAAGTGTATTTAAAGGGCCTAAAAAGAGCTTTTTCTCTTATGCATGGCGCTCTCTTGTAATTACAATTCCTGTAGTATACCTATTTGGTGTGGCAGGCTTTATGATTGTTACCAAAACAGAACTTTGGGCGGCGTTGCCTGTAGTTATGTTCCCATTTATTCCTGGGGATATCGTAAAATGTCTCGTTGCATCCTGGCTAGCAACTAAAATTAAAATTTAGCATGTAATAATGAAAAGAGGCATTCCTTAGAGTGCCTCTTTTGTGCATTTTGTTATAGGAGCTTATATGTCAGTATATATTCATGGTGGGCTTAGAAGCCCTATAGGCGTGTTAAACAGCCAATATAAAAATACAAGACCTGAGATATTGGGTGCACAATTGATTAATGAATTAATTAAAGGATATAAAATTAACTCTGTAGATGGTATTTTTTGTGGTAATGCAGTTGGTACAGGTGGAAATATTGGACGATTAATGGGTTTAATGTCTAATTTATCGGTATCGACGCCTGCTGTAACAATTGATATGCAATGCGTTTCAGCATTGATGAGTATTGAAATGGCTTATACACATATTGCGTCAGGAGTGATGAATTCTGCTATTGCTGGTGGCATTGAAAGCTCTTCATTACAACCAGACCGAATCTATGCAACTGGAGATAATCGAGACGGTTTATATAAGGTGGCTCAATTTACTCCTCAAGATCGGTCTCCTTTAGCTATGTTAGAAGGGGCAGAAAGAACCATCCATAAGCACAATATAACTAAGGAAGAGTTATATCCATATATTATTGGAAGTCATCAGAGAGCTACTAAAGCTTTAGACAATTCATTTTTGCAATCTTATATAATGCCTTTTTCTATAGATGGAAAAGAGTGTGTAGACGAATGTATTAGGCCAAAGATGAATGAAAAACTTTTATCTAGGATGAAACCATTATTAGGTAAGGACTCTATTACAAATGCTGGCAATGCTTGTTTAACTCATGATGGTGCTGCTTTTGTATACATATCTAATGAAAAAGGGCCATTTAGAATTCATAGTATCATGCCTTGGGCTGGAAATCCTCAGTTTAGTCCAGAAGGTGCTCTTGAAAGTACTAAAGCTATTTTAAAACAGACAGATTTGACCATGGATGATATGGACGTGGTGGAATGGAATGAAGCCTTCGCCATTATTGATGCTCTCTTTGAGAAGTCCTACCCTGATCATATGGGAAAATATAATATGCTTGGTGGTGCATTAGCCTATGGGCATCCTTATGGTTGCTCTGGGGCTATTTTAGCTCTTCATTGCATGGCTGCCTTAGAATCCTGTAATGGTCGATACGGTTTGTGTGCTATTGCCGGCGCAGGCGGTACAGGAACTGCTTTAATTATGGAACGAATGTAAAATGACAATTATTGAACGTTTACGACAATATAAAGAATTAGATCCTCACAAGATTGCTCTAATTATAGATGATAAAAAGTATACATATGCTGATTTGTATGATGCTATTTTATCCATAGATATTAATGATACTAGTCGTATAGTAAATGTTGCTCAAACTAAAGAATCACCGAAATATATAGTTGCTTTAATTCAGAGTCAATCATTCGTGGAACAACTTGTACAGTGGTTGGGGGTATTGTATACAGGTTATATTCCTATGGTATGCCATAACGAGATGGATACAGAGTATGTAGAGGAATTGGCTCGTATTATAGCATATAAAGGGGTAGCGCCTTTAGCTGATTTTGGTGTACTTACCTCTGGAACTACTGGGCGTCCAAAACCTTTATGGCGTAGTGAGAGCTCGTGGAGAGAGTTCTTTGATATCCAAAATGATATTTTTCATATAAACAAAGATACAAAAATATTCTTACATGGTAGCTTTAGCTTCACTGGTGTTAGTAATATGGTTGTCGGTGTGCTGTGGGCTGGTGGAACAGTGATTACAACGAGTACGTTACGTCCAAATCGATGGATACAGCTGATTAAGAAATATCATGTGGACCATATATATGCATTACCAACAAAATTACGATTACTAGTACGTCATTGCAAAAGTAAACTAGACTCTATTAACTATATCATCGCAGGATCGCAAGTATTGGATCGACAGTTGATGAAACAGCTAGAACTAATATGTCCGAACATGGAGTTTATTCTCTATTATGGTGCATCTGAGCTTAACTATATAACATATTGTACAGGTAAAGAGTGGTTAGACAGAGAAGGTACTGTGGGAAGGCCGTTCCCATCTGTCAGAATTGCAGAGCAGAACGGCGTTATTTATGTGACCACAAAGTATCATATTGAAGGCATTCCCGATACATATACTGTAAATGATTGCGGATATATTGATAGTGATGGGTATCTCATGTTTAATGGGCGCCAAGGTGATGTCATCAATAAAGGAGGATATAAAATTTCTATTCCTGAAATGGAATCGTATTTACAATCCTTACAGGGCGTTTCTGAAGTCGCAGTTATTACGATTAATGATGATATACGTGGGGAAGACTTTGTTGCTTATATGGTATTAGAGGATAATGTTGAATTAAGTAAAATTATTGAACGTATTCATCACGAAAGACCTTCAATTGAATGGCCAAAAGCAGTTCTAGAAATTCCTATGTTACCTCTTACAGAATGCTCAAAAGTTGATAAACAAAAGCTAAAAGAGTGGTATAATAAAGGGTAATCGTTTTTTCTATAAAAAGGAGGCATCATGCAGATTAATAAGGCTGCGCTAGAGATTTTTGACTTTACGTCCTCTTTAGCCGTATATTCTGAACATGAACTAAAGGTTGGCGATCAAGCTATACAAGATTATATTGCAAATCATGTAGCTAAGGCTTTCAAAGACCCAGGAGCTAGAACAGGTACCTTACATGATGCAAGTCCATTTGGTAAACAGCTAGTGGAATATAAAAATGGAAACCTCAAGTTTATAGATTTATCTAAGAACTTAGGTGAAAGCTTGTTTACCTATATGAAGCAAGCAACGGATTCCGTTGTTATTGATACGATTATCTGTGAAACTATTACAGATGCATCTTATATTTGTATTCTTTTGTGCCAAGCGCATGATGCTTTTACACATCAACTATTTAGTGAGGATGATGGCAGTTTAGCCACAGAACTTGTTTCTCATAAGGCTGTGTTGCCGATGCCATCACAGAAATTACGAGCTTTTGCATCAATTAATTTACATGATTTTAGTGTTCGTATTTTTGAACCGAAAGGTGAGTTTGACGGTGAAGTATCCTATATCTTAGCCGATAAGGTATTACAATTAGGTACTAATCAATCCTCCCGAGATACAGTGAAAAAGGTAAAAGCTATTGTAGACAAGGTAGCTCAAGCACACGAGTCGGATGGTGTTGTTGAATTGACGACGGCAAAGTCTATGATTGCTAAAAATGCTGAAGTATCTGATACAGTAGATCCTGTTCGTATTGTGGAAGAGGTATTTAAGGCGAATCCCATTCAACAAGAGGCGGCTAAGAAAGAATTAGCTGATGCAGATATGATGCGGCCATTACCGGTGAACCGTGAGTTTGCTACAAAGGTTGGAGAACATCACAAGATTAAAACAGATACGGGCATTGAAATCTCTTTCCCTGTGGAATATATGAAAAATCGCGAATTCATTGAAATTAAAACTAATGATGATGGAACTTTACGCATTGAATTGAAAAATATTAATAAAATTGTAAATAAATAAGAATAAGGCTATTTCTATTGATATATAGAAATTTATTATATATTGATAAGATTTATTTGTTACGCTAATATATAAGGTGGAATATAGTGAGTAAAGAGAAACATAAAAAAACAAATGCATTACGTATTTTAGACACCCATAAGGTTCCTTATAGTATTAGTGAATATGAGTGGTCTGAAGAGCGGGCAGCTGGTCTTCATGTAGTGGACGCATTAGGGCTTGATGAAAAACAAGTTTTTAAAACATTAGTTGGTAAGGGTGACAAAACAGGATATGTAGTATTTTGCATTCCTGTTGCAGCTGAATTAGATATGAAACAAGCTGCTCGTGTCAGTCATAATAAGTCTGTAGAGCTTGTTCATGTCAAGGACCTGCTAGGTATTACTGGCTATCTACGAGGAGGATGTTCTCCAGTGGGAATGAAAAAATTATTTCCCACATATTTTGATGCTACTATGGAGCCTCAAGATTTTGTATATGTAAGTGCTGGTCTCCGAGGGATGCAAATGAAGGTAAATCCAAAAGATTTGGCATCTGTTGTAAATGCTGAATTTATAGCACTTACAATGGATCATTAAGAGGTACGTATGGCAAAGAAGTATTATGCAGTTCGTCAGGGTCGTGTACCAGGTGTATATACCACATGGGCTGACTGTGAGAAACAGGTAAAAGGCTTTGGTGGGGCTATCTACAAGTCTTTTCTTACGGAAGCAGAAGCTCGTGCCTTTGTAGAAGATTCAGGTTTATCCTTAAGTGCTTTTATGAGCGCTCATAAGAGTGAATCAAAATCTTTGCAAGGGATGAAGAAGATAACTACAAAGGTTAGTTCTGGCATTCAAAATAAGGTGTCCTCAGGTGAGGCAAAACTAGATTTTACTCACCGAAATCATGTAGTTGCTTATATTGATGGTAGTTATAATAAAGGGACTAATACTGTTGGCGCAGGTGGCGTTATCTTCTTGAATGGGAATAGGGAGACCTTTTCATTTCCATCTACGGATGAACGATATACATCATTTTGGAATGTAGCTGGTGAGCTATTAGCTGCTATGTATGTTATGAAATATGCTGTTGATCGCGGCGTTTCTGAATGTTCACTTTATTATGACTATATGGGCATTGAAATGTGGGCTACGAAGGGCTGGAAAAGAAATAATGCGCTTACTCAACAGTACGCAGCATTTTATGACTCTATAAAAGACCGTGTGCGCGTACACTTTCACAAGGTAGCTGCTCATACAGGCGATACATATAATGAAATGGCCGATGCACTAGCTAAACAAGGTGCAGGTATTTAGAAAAAAGAAGGGAGGGTACTATGAATATATGTGTTACAGGTGGGGCTGGATTTATTGGCTCTCATCTCGTTGATCGATTAATTGAATTAGGGCACAATGTGCTTGTTATAGATAATTTATCTACTGGTATGCGTTCTTTTGTACATGAAGCAGCTCAATTTATTGAGATGGATGTACGAGATCCAAAGCTAGTATCTATTTTTGAAGAGTTTAAGCCCTCTATTGTATTCCATGAGGCAGCGCAAACTATGGTTCAATCCTCTATGGAGAATCCTAGTTATGACTGTGATGTGAATCTATTGGGGCTTATTAATGTTTTAGATGCATGTCGTCAGGTGAAAGTTGAACAATTCTTAATGCCTTCGTCCGCTGCTGTTTATGGGGATTTAGCAGTATTGCCATTAACTGAGGAATTAAGTGGGATGCCTTCTTCCTTTTACGGACTAACAAAGCTTACTGCAGAAGGTTATTTACGTATTTATCGTGAAGCCTTTGGATTAAATACAGTGTGCTTTAGATATGCCAATGTATATGGACCACGTCAAGGTGATGGTGGTGAAGGTGGCGTTATCAGTGTCTTTAACCGTTTGATCGTTGAAGGTCAGCCTTTAACCGTATACGGTGATGGGGAACAAACTAGAGACTTCATTTATGTAGATGATGTGGTAGATGCTAATATTAAGGCTATGAGGAATAGTCAATGTACAGGTATTTATAATGTATCTACCAATAAGGGAACATCTGTTAATGAGTTGATTACGCGATTCCGTGCTATTAGTGGTGCAGACTTTATGGTGCACTATGAGGCTGAGCGGGTTGGGGATATCAAGCATTCTCGTTTAAGCAATGTCAAGGCGGAACGCGATTTTGGATTTGTAGCGTCCACAACATTAGATGAAGGCTTACAAAAAACATTAGAGTATTTTAAAGCTCATCATAAGTAAGGGATACAAGGTTTGGGGATATGAGTGATACACAATTTTGGGTAACTGTAGGTGTCTGGAATCTTATCGTATTTAGTATGTATGGATATGATAAATTATGTGCCATCAAGGGATATGGACGAATTTCAGAGTTTACTTTATTATTTTTAGCATTTGCCTTTGGTGGTGTAGGTGCTTTATTAGGCATGGTTCTGTGGCGCCATAAGATATTAAAGGTTAAATTTAAGCTGGCTATCCCTATCGCATTGTTGTGGTCTGTTTATGCAGTGGGTTTTGGCTATGGTTTGTGGGTGAAATGATTGTATAAACTAATATTTTATTCATTGTTTTATGGTATAATGAGTAGAATATTGTACATAAAATGTCAGTAAAGGAGATATTTGATGTTGCGGTTACAATCGGGGTTCGAGTTAGATTACGCTAACATATATAATGAAAGTTGCATACAAGAACGAGACGTAAATAACTTTGAGCGTGCTATACAAAATGTTTGGCGTCATACAAATATTTTGCGTTCTACAGGCTTTGAAGAAGGACATGTTTCTAAGGATGGCTTGCCTGAACCGGTATTGTTTTACCAACTTCCTTATATTTCAGAAGATGGTATCAATACACCTGCAATGTTGAAACGACTTTATGAACTGCGGGACTATGCTCGCCATAATATTGACACAGTTGTATCTGTAGGTATTGGTGGCTCTTACTTGGGTAGTAAGGTTATTTTTGATGTCCAATGTGGGGCGTTTTGGAATAATCTCAGTTCGGAAGAACGAAACGGATATCCACGGATGTATTTTGCAGGCTTTAATGTAGATGGTGATTATTTAGCTGGTCTTATTCGCACTTTAGAGTACCAAGCACAGACAAAAGGATCAGACTATAAGGTGATGCTCGTTATTACATCTAAGTCAGGTTCTACCATCGAGCCAATGGCTAACTTTATGATTTTGGAAAAAGCTTTACAAGATCGTAATATAAATTATGAAGTGGTAGCTGTTACCGATATGTCTGATGATGAACATCCTACAGTTTTACGCTCTATGGCAATAGAGAATCATTGGAAGACCTATAGTATTCCTTATGGTGTAGGTGGTCGTTTCTCTGTATTTACTGAAGTAGGTTTTGTTACAGCTGCTCTAGTAGGATTTGATATTGAAGGTTTCTTGGCAGGTGCAGCTTCAATGGATGCGGCCTGTCAAGAAGAGGATATTTTTAAAAATCCTGCTTTATTAAGTGCTTTACTAAAATATATTGCGTCTGAACGGTACGGTCGTATTATTGAGGTGTTTATGCCTTATGGTGAAGCTCTTCACTCCTTATCTGATTGGTATGTACAACTATTATCCGAATCTTTAGGGAAGATGAGTAATACTTGCTTACCATATGGTCGTACGCCGGTTGCTGCAGTAGGGACTATGGATATGCATGCTCAAGTACAAGAGCATCAAGAGGGTCGTCTTAATAAGGTGGTTCAATTTATTAAGGTTAAGGATTGGAAACATAATCTCGTAGTGCCTAATACACATAGTCAATATGAAAGATTACAAGCACTTGGAAATGTAGGTATTTGTGATATTTTAAATATTGCCTTAGATGCCAATAGAGAGGCCTTATCCAGTGATAATCGCTTCAACATGACTATAACTGTACCAACGCTTAATGCATTCCATTTAGGGGAAATTATGTTTATGCATTGTTGGGCGGTTTATTTCGAGTCTATTTTTGCTGGTGTTGATGCTTTTGACCAACCAGGTGTTGAGGTCTATAAACGTCTCATCGGGCCTAAATTAGCTCGTGCAAAGGATACACATAATTCATAAGGGGGAACTATGAATATTTTAGTAACAGGTGGTGCTGGTTATATTGGGAGTCATACTGTACGTGCCTTACAACAAGCAGGTTATACACCAATCATTGTAGATAATTTATCTCGCGGACATGTGGAATCTATTCCTGAAGGGGTTACATTCTACAATATGGATATTGCAGATCCTAAGTTAGTCGATATTATGAAAGACCATAACATCATTGGTGTTATGCATTTTGCAGCCCATTCTCAAGTTGGAGAATCAATGGTAAATCCAGCTATTTATTATGAAAATAATGTAGTTGGCTCCTATCACCTTATTGAATCTGCTCGTACTGCGGGTGTAAAACATTTTGTGTTTTCTAGTACTGCTGCTGTATATGGCGAACCAGAGGTAGTGCCAATTCGTGAAGATGCTCAATTGCATCCTACAAATGTATATGGTCGTACTAAGTTAATGATTGAAGAAATGTTATCTGACTATAGTTCAATTTATGGTTCCACTTATGTTGCATTGCGTTACTTCAATGCTGCAGGTGCCGATCCATCTGGTACGATTGGGGAAGACCATCATCCAGAGACTCATTTGATTCCACTTGTGCTCGATGCAGCTCGTGGTAAAAGAGAACATATAACTGTATTTGGCACTGACTATGATACAGCTGATGGTACATGTGTGCGCGACTATATTCATGTTAATGATTTGGCAACTGCTCACGTATTAGCTATGGACTATTTAAGTAAAGGTGGGGAATCCCAAGTATTTAATCTTGGTAGTGGAAATGGCTTCTCCGTAAAAGAAATCATTGAAACTGCAAAAGAAGTTACAGGCATCGATATTCCTGTTCAATATGGTGATCGTCGTGCAGGGGACCCTGGTACATTGATTGCTTCTTCTGAAAAGATTAAAAACTTACTTGGTTGGGACCCTAAATTTAGTAATGTAGCTGATGTTATTAAGGATGCTTGGAAATGGCATACATCTCATCCTGATGGTTTTAAAAGCAAATAAAACAAGAACAAATCCTTTTGATTTGTCAATATAATGAATGACTCTATTAGTCACCTAGGTGACTGGTAGAGTCATTTTTTTGTAGGAATTTAAAAGGACCTCCTAGAATATGTCAGCAGGAGGTGGAATATGAACTTACAAGATTATATACAACGCATTAAATTATGGATTGATAAACAGTATTTTATTATTCGTCACTATAAAATTATTATTTCTATTTTTCTTGTAATTATAGTTGGCGTATTAATCGTTGGTGCTTTATATCCTCACGAAGAAGAACGTGTTCATGTACAACCTAAGCATGTTAATAGTGAGGAAAATAATCAGACCCGATTAAGTTCAAAAGAATCATCAGACGGAGTTTCACATAATAGACAGAAACATCATAACAGTGATGCTATAGAAACGAGAAAAGATGACGATCTAAAAACTAAAAGTGAGGGCCGTTTGTTATATGATGTGAGCAGCGTGGAACGCGGGCATCCTTGGAGAGAGGTTTTTAAAGATTTACCAGATAATGATGTACATGGTAGACATGAAGATACTAAGGATGTAGATGAAGTGGCTGATAGCATTAATGATATGCAAGGGTTTAATAATAGTAAGTACTCAGGCAGGGATACATATAAAGGACGGACTAATAGGTATAAAACCAGGAGAACACAGAATAAGAATAAACACACAGGGGATAAAACCATTAGTGATAGCAGTGATGATTTTACTAATAATCAAATTAATTCAAAGTCTCATAGTAGGTTAAATTCTTCGAGTATGGAACAGCCTGTTGAACTTGTTGGTATTGTTGAGGGCAATGAGATTATTGCTATTTTACGAAAAGGTACAGAGGAGCAAATGGTTACTGTTGGGATGGTTTGGCATGGCGTTACTGTCTCTAATATAAGTGCAAGTGGTGTAGAAATCGTTGAAGGAGGTTCATCACGGTGGTTAAAAATCAATTAGGTAAGGATTGCTTACGTAGTAGAGTGACCATAGTAAGAAAAAAACTATTCAAAGCTAGCATACTACTAAAAATAATTATAATAGTGGTTATGTTTCTATATGCATCATTAGGGGAATCTTCTATAGTATTAGCGAGTAATACAGGGCCAGCAGTAACTACTAATCTAGAAAGCGATAGGGACTCACTAGATAGAGAAATTAGTAATGGTAAATCAAATAATAATAATGACATAGAAAAGGATAACGTAATTAATGAAAAGGGCGAGCTGAGAAAATCAAAAGAATCAATTACGATATCCGTTCGTAATGCTTCTCTAAAAGAAACAGTATTAGGGATTTGTCGGAGTTATCGTATATCTGTTATGGGTGTAGAATCTTTAACAGGTAACATTACGGCTACTGTGCAAGGTGAAACACCAGAGGATCTTATAAAAGAATTAGGAAGGCTATATCATTTTTCCGTTTCAAAACAATATAATACGATTCTTATTGAGCCAGATGACAAAGCACTTGAAAATAGAGAATTATATGTTATAACACCGGAGCATTTGCCAGCAGAGTCTTTAAAAAATATAATGGGCACTGTTGTGAAACATGATAAAATGGCGGTACTTTCAGAACAAAATGAAGTGATTATGCATTTGACCAGTGGAGAGAAACGGCGTGTAGAAACACTGGTTAAAGCTATAGATAAGGAGCCTAAGCAAGTACAATTAGAAGCGACAGTCATTGCTATGGAACAATCTTATGCAAAGGAGCAAGGCATTCGGTGGTCGTGGCTTAGCTTGACAGGACATGGTGAAGATAAAACTAATTCTTACGGGGCCGTTACCTTTGGTAAAACACCCGGTGGTGAAGCCTATAAATTTTTTGTGAAACCCGAGTTGAGTCTTATGGAAAGTTCCGGTAAAGCCGCGCTAATTGCTAAGCCATCTATTATGGCCTTAAATGGTGAAACAGCACATATCTTGATCGGTGAACGTATCCCTGTTATAGAAGAGTCCGAAGTGAATGGCGAACGTAAGCGTTCTACACGTTATGAAGAGGTGGGGATTAAGTTAAACTACACGCCTATTATTACTGGGGATGGCGGTGTAGATGCAAAAATTCACGCTGAAGTAAGTACACCTATCATGGTATCCGAAATGAAAGCTTATAAAATTAGTACGCGGCAAGCACATACACGGGTGCGGTTACAACCTGGAGAGGTACTCGTTATAGGTGGACTTATGGATAATCGCAATCAACATCAAATTCAAAAAGTACCTATTTTAGGAGATATTCCTTTACTAGGTAAATTATTCCGACATAGTAGAAAAACAAAAGATTCTATAGAGATGCTAATATTAGTTCGGGCAATTGTGGTATAATAAAGGGTAATGATTAGGAGGTTATGAATGGAACGCATTCGAATGATAGGCCTTGGGAAATCATTTGGGGTGCGCCAAGTATTTTCCAATGTGTCCTTTGAGATAAAAGAAGGTGATCGCTTAGCCTTAGTAGGTCCTAATGGGGCTGGGAAATCGACCTTATTAAAATGTATATTAGGCTATGAAGATCTTGATGAGGGTAATGTAGTTAAGTCACCTGTTGCAAGCATTGGCTACTTACAACAAGATGTAAATCTTGGTGATGATAGTTTAGCTACTGAGATTGAAAAGGCATGGGCTGATGTACATGCATTGGAAGAACAACTTAAAGAACTTACCACACGCTTAGAAACAGAAGAGGCGAGTGAATCTGATTTACAACGATTAGATTATTTACAAAATCGTCTTGAATGGTTAGGCGGCTATGATTACGAGCAAAAGACTAAGCGCATCATTTATGGTCTTGGCTTTACTGATGAGGATTTAGATAAACCAGCAAGCGCTTTTTCTGGTGGTCAAAAGACTCGAATTAATTTAGCTAAAGCATTGGTACGGCGCCCAGACTTTTTATTCTTAGACGAACCAACTAACCATTTAGATATGGACATGTTAGAGTGGCTTGAAGGGTATTTGTCTGCCTATCATGGCGGGATTCTCATTGTCAGCCATGACCGTTATTTTTTAGACCGTATTGTTACTGGCGTTGTAGAATTGGATAACTATAAGGCTACAACGTATCGTGGTAATTATAGTCGTTATATTCAACAGCGAGATGAACGGTTGAAAGCGGATATGATGGCCTATGAGAAACAACAGGAGTACATCAAAAAGACAGAGGCTTATATAGATAAATACCGCGCCGGTATTAAATCTAAAATGGCTCGTGGTCGTCAGTCTCAACTTAATCGTTTAGAACGACTTGATGCACCGGTAACTTCACATCATTTACAATTTTCTTTTCCCCCTGCTGCAATGAGTGCCGATAAGGTTCTTGTTCTAGATCATTTATCGGTAGGATATGGTGAAAATCCTATCATTGATGATATATCACTCGTAGTGCGACGAGGGGAATCAGTAGCCCTTATTGGACCTAATGGGGCTGGCAAATCGACTCTGGTAAAAACTATAGTAGGTGAATTATTCCCTGAGAATGGTCACGTAGATATCGGTAACCGCGTACAAGTGGGATACTTCTCACAAGAGCATGAGGAATTACATGATTCTTGGCAGGTAGTAGAAGAGGTTATGAACCATTTTAACTATACTGAAGAAAAAGCCCGCAATGTATTAGGCTCATTCCTATTTAAAGGGGATGATGTATTTAAGCTAGTAGGAGACTTATCCGGTGGTGAAAGAGCTCGGTTAGCATTGTTAAAATTATTCCTTCAAGGAGATAATTTTCTTATCTTAGACGAACCGACAAACCATTTAGATATTCCAACGCGTGAAATTGTGGAAGAAGCATTACAACAATTTGAAGGTACTTGCTTTATTATTTCTCATGACAGATATTTTTTGGATCAAGTTTCTACAAAAACCATTGTTCTAGATGATGGAAAAATTACTGAATATCTCGGTAATTACTCGTACTACAAAGAAAAGTTAAAAGAACAGGAAGATTTGTTAGCCATTGCTAACGAGCAAAACTTAGAAAACCGTGTTAGTGACAATAAACATACTTCTATTAATGAACCTATACTTTCAGTAGAAGAATCTACAGAGGCATCACAGAAGAAACCGAATGCCTATATGATAGAAAAGCAATTAGCTGAGGTGGAATCTGAAATTGCTCGATTAGAAGCAACTATGAAAATGTATGAAGTTCAATTAGCTAATCCTGTAGTACAGCAAGATTTAGATGAAATGTCCAAAATTTCCATACAAATTGAATCAACACAAAGTGAGTTAGATGCATTGTATGAAAAATGGGAACGATTATCTGAATAACTTATAATAGTATATATTATTATAGAGTTATTTTAATTGACAAAGGATTAAAAACTCTAATAATATAGATATAGATTTAAAGTTTTATGTTTCAAAGGAAGGGTGTAGCATGAATAAATCCATGTTAAAAAAAGCGGCCATTTTTGGTCTTGCTGGTGTAATGGCAGTTGCTGCTGGTTGTGGCAGTAATAAAGATGCAGGTAATGCAAATAGTAATGAAGCTAAAATTGCATTGTTAACAACAACAACTGGTGGCGCAGCAGCATATGGTGAATCCATTAAAGCTGGTGCAGAATTGGCAGTAAGCGAAATCAACGCTGATGCAAATGCTGTGAAAATCAACTTGTTAGTAGAAGATACTAAAGGTGATAAAAACGAAGCTATCAATGCAATGAATAAAGTAATTTCTAAAGATAAAGTTGTAGCTGTTATTGGCCCAATGTTATCTGGCGAAATGATGGCAGCAGGTCCTGTAGCAAACAAAAGCAAAATCGTAGCTCTTGGTACATCTACAACAGCTGAAGGTATTACAGATATCGGCGATTACATTTTCCGTAATGCTGTACCAGAATCCTTGGCAGTAGATACTGCAATTAAAGAAGCACATAAAGTTTTAGGCTTCAAAACTGCAGCTATTATGTACTCCAACAACAATGACCAAATGGTATCTGTAAATAATACAGCTCGTAAAGCATTGGAAGCTGAAGGTGTACAAATCGTTGATACTGAAACATTTGCAGACAAAGATACAGACTTCTCTGCACAATTAACTAAGATTCAACAAGCAAAACCTGATGTAATTGTAGTTGCTTCTCTATACCAAGAAGGCGCATTGATCATGAAAAAAATGCGTGAAATGGGTATGAATCAACCTGTAATTGGTTCTAATGGTTTCAATAGCCCTGAATTCATTAAAATTGCAGGTGCTGCAGCGGATGGCGTTATCGTAGGTACACCTTGGTTCCCTAACAAAGACGATCAAAAGGTAAAAGACTTCCGTAAAGCTTACAAAGATAAATATGGTAAAGAACCAGACCAATTTGCAGCGCAAGCGTACGATGCAGTTTACTTGTATGAAGCAGCATTGAAAAAATCTGGCTCCACTACAGATCGTGAAAAATTCCGTGAAGCATTGAAAAATATTGCAGACTTCGTTGGTGTAACAGGTCAATTCAAATTCAACGAAAAACGTGACCCTTCCATGGAAGTTCAAGTTTTACAAATTAAAAACGGTCAATTTGACGCATTAAAAAAATAAAAAGTTGAGGTAGTATAGTGTTTTTACAACAATTAGTTAACGGGTTAACCCTCGGTAGCTTATATGCTGTACTCGCTATTGGCTTAACACTTGTGTTTGGCGTTTTAAATATCATCAACATGGCACACGGAGGCATCTTTATGATAGGTGCCTTCGTTGGTCTTTTTATGGTAACTGTTTTTGACGTTAACATTTTTGTAGCCCTTATCGTAGCTATGGCTGTCGGTGCTATCCTCGGTTATCTATTAGAATTTGTGGCGCTTCGTCCACTACGTAAGAAAAAGGTGTCTCACTTGGCACCACTTATTAGTACCATTGGTGTTTCTATTTTTCTTGAAAGTTTGGCATTATTGCTTTGGGGCCCTCAAACAAGATCTTTCCCACCAGACTATATTGGTGGCCTAATCGACTTTGGAGTTTTCAAAATTTCCATGGTACAAATTATTGGTTTAGGTGTTTCTGTTGTTTTAATGCTAATTCTTAATATAGTTATTAAGAAAACTAAAATTGGTAAGGCTATTCGTGCCGTATCTATGAGCACAGAAACAGCGGCTCTCTTGGGCATTAATCCAACAATGATTATTTCTGTTACCGTTATGATTGCATCTGCCTTGGGTGCAGCAGCAGGTGTATTGGTAGGCTTGTCCTTTAATGCTATTGAGCCTACTATGGGTGTTATTATTGGATTTAAAGGCCTTGCTGTACTTATCTTAGGTGGTCTTGGTAATATTACAGGCGCCATGGTTGGTGGTTTTATTTTAGGTGTAGCAGAAATCTTCTCTGTTGCATATGGGGCCTCTACATTCCGTGACGCGGTGGCCTTTGGCCTCATTATCTTATTATTATTCTGGCGCCCACAAGGCTTGTTTGGTTCTAAAGATAAAGGGGGTAGACCTTAATGGATTTATTAAACCCGTATTATCTACAGATCGTGATGTTCTTCATCATCAATGCCATCATGGGTATTTCTATTTACTTCACACTTGCAAGTGGTCAGCTTTCTTTAGGGGCTGCTGGTTTTATGAGTGTTGGTGCATACGTAGGGGCTATCCTTTCTTTGAAAGCTGATTTGCCTATTGTTCTAGGCATTATTATTGGTGGCCTAGTTGCTAGCCTTGTAGCCGTTATTATCGGCTTACCAACAACACGTCTTCGCGGTTTATATCTTGCCATTGCTACTCTTGGTTTTGGTGAAGTTGTGCGTGTTATTTTCTTGAATTTGGATATTACTAATGGTGCGTTAGGCCTTTCTGGTATTCCATCTATTCCTCAAGAATTAACAAATTTAGCCTATGAACTTGATATGGATGGTTTAATGGGCATCGATGCTGTTGCATGGGGCAACTTAATGGCTATTATTATTTTGCTAATCATTTTAGTATTGATTATTGCCTTCTGTGTACGCATTAATAATAGTCGTGTTGGTCGTGCCTTTGCAGCGATTAAGGCGGATGATCATGCAGCAGAATTAATGGGGATTAACGTTGTATACTACAAGATGATGGCTTTTATCATTGGTGCTTTCATTGCCGGTATTGGCGGTGGTTTGTATGCTCATATTACAAACTTTATCAATCCTACAGACTTTAGCTATCACAAGGTAGTACAAATCTTATTATTCCCTGTATTTGGTGGTTCTAATGTAGTATGGGGCTCCGTTTTAGGTTCCTTTATTCTTACATTATTACCAGAAGTATTACGCTTCTTATCCGATTATCGGGACATTATCTACGGTGCATTACTAGTTATTTTGATGGCAGTTCGCCCGGATGGTATTTTAACAGAATCTATGGTAGACAAAATTAGTCGTAAGTTAGGCTTTAAAAAGGCTCCATATATTCCTGAATCACAAGTATTAACAGAACGTTTTGAAGCGTATAAACGTAAACAACAAGAAGAAAAACAAGGATAGGAGGGAACTGAATGCTATTAGAATTAAATGACGTAAGTAAAAGCTTTGGTGGCGTTGCAGCTCTCACCGGTGTATCCTTTGGCGTTAAACAAGGTGAAGTGTTTGGTGTTATCGGTCCAAATGGTGCCGGTAAGACTACTCTCTTTAACTTGATTACTGGTGTATTCCCTGTAAGTTCTGGCGAAATCGTTTTTGACGGTATGTCTGTAGTAGGTATTAAGCCTCATAGAACTGTTGAAATGGGGATTGCTCGTACGTTCCAAAATATTCGTCTTTTTGGTAATATGACAGCTCTTGAAACTGTATTAACCGGCATGCATTGTCGTACTGGGTCTGGATTCTTGTCTAGTTTCTTAAAGACAAAACGTCAACGCATCGAAGAAGAGCGTTGTCGTGGTATTGCTTATGAGTTTTTAAAACTTGTAGGTCTTGAAGAAGATGCTGAAGAGGTAGCTACATCATTGCCATATGGTAAGCAACGTCGCCTTGAAATAGCTCGTGCTTTAGCAACACATCCACAATTAATTTTGCTCGACGAACCAGCAGCGGGTATGAATGATAGTGAAACTGAAGTTCTTCGCCAACTAATTGGTAAGATTCGTGATTTAGGTATTACTGTTGTAGTTATTGAACATGCCATGGAATTAATGATGAACATCTGTGATCGTATGGTGGTTCTTAATTTTGGTAAGAAAATTGCTGAAGGTACACCTCAAGAAATTCAAAATAACGAGGCTGTAATTGAAGCATACTTAGGTAAAGAGGAGGTGTAATATGTTAAAGCTAGAAAACATCGTGGCTGGTTATGGACATATTACAGCCTTAAAAGATATTAGTTTAGAAGTACCACAAGGTTCCATTGTATCTTTGATCGGTGCTAATGGGGCCGGCAAGTCTACTACGATGAAGACTATAATGGGCCTTGTAAAGCCTACATCTGGAAAAGTATTGTTTGAAGGTCAAGATATTACTGGTCATAAAACACATCAAATTGTACATGGCGGTATTTCTTTAGTTCCTGAAGGTCGTCAAATCCTTCAAGATATGACCGTTTATGAAAACTTAGAAATGGGCGCTTATATTCGCAATGATAAGGAAATCGAAGAGGATATCAAAAAAGTATTTAAACGCTTTCCAATTCTTGATGAACGTAGTTATCAATTAGGTGGTACACTATCTGGTGGTCAACAGCAAATGTTGGCTATTGGTCGCGCCCTTATGGCACGTCCAAAATTGTTATTATTGGATGAACCATCTATGGGTCTTGCACCATTAGTAGTAAACGAAATCTTTGAAACTATCAAAGAGATTAGTGCTGAAGGAACTACTGTTCTCTTGGTAGAACAAAATGTACGACAAGCATTAAAAATAGCTGATTATGCGTATGTATTGGAAACAGGTAAGATGGTATTATCTGGTCCTGCTGACGAAGTACGTCATGATCCTCGCGTTATGGAAGCATATTTAGGCGGTCGTGTTGAATAATTAATACTTTAAGTCGATAGTGCTTATCTAAAATTTTTAATAAGGTATATATACTAGAACACTAGTATATATACCTTATTTTTTTATTTAATCAATAAAATTGATGAGTATTTGATGATTTTATGAATCGACCATGAATTAAGTTTATATATTTTTTATTTATATATCTAAATTTAATGAAAAAATCGAGTGAAATATGAGTGAAATGCGTAAAAAAATACACATAATAAAATGGTGAAATCCTTATATTTACGCGATTTATTCTTAAAGGTTTAATGAAGTTAGCTCAGAACGGGCTGTGTTTATGGAAGAAAGTTTAAAATAATGATAAAATAACTTAACCGATTTTTTAGGATTAATAATTCTAAAAAAATATAGTGTTGTATTGAGTGAGTTGAATGTAAATTAAAGAGGTAAAATATGAATAAAAAACAGTATATGATGATGGCCGCATTCTTATGTGCCACAACAACATCCATGGCTGCACCTGTTAATGTAACAGCTGAACAGTCTTACAATTCTAAAGTATTACAAACTGAAGGACACGCACCACTAGAAACTAGTGCATCTGTAGTGAGTTCTGATAAGGTGTATCGTCTACGACAAGGTGATGAACTAACTATTCAAGTTGTACAACAACCAGATCTTGGTACACGTAATGGTAACGATATTATGTACACTGTTCGTCCTGACGGATATGTATCATTCCCTATGGTGGGACCGGTAAAAGCAGATGGTTTAACCGTCGATGAGTTCACCGCCCAATTACAGCAAGGTTTAGCTCGGTACATTATTAATCCGGAAATTACTGTAAATGTTACAAAACTCGGAGGAGTTCGGGTGTATGTATTCGGTGAGATTAATAAGCCTGGTGCTTATACATTGACTAAGTCTAGTACTGTTATTGATGCGATTGGTGCGGCTGGTAGCTTTAACTGGGATACAGCTAAAAAGAAAATTTACTTAATTCATCAAGACAATCCTGAAAAACCAATTCCTATTAATTTAAATCGCATGTTACAAACTGGAGATATGTCCGAAAACTATATTATGCGAGAAGGGGATGTTCTTTACTTGACTAAAAATAGTCGTATTAACTTTGCTCGTGATATTGCTCCAATTTTGACTAGTGCATACATGGTATCACGTATCGGTAAGGATTAAGGATAGGGTTTATCTCACATATAAGGGGGCGTTCTTTTGCGTTCATATTTATTACCAGCCATACTGTTTATTGCCGATATTGCGACGATTGTTATTGTTGCTTTCATTAGTTTATTTATTAGATTTGATGGCTATATTGAACCTCGATATATTGACCAAATGGTAGACGCATTGCCAATATTGCTTATTTCGTATATGTTGATGTTCTTGCTTATGCATTTGTACACGCGTATTTGGCGTTATGCAGGGATGCGAGAGGTATTGGCAGTATTTGTCGCTACGACAGTAGGTACAGCAATCTTTTACTCCTCTATGTTTGTATTTGGTAAATCATTACCAAGATCAATCTATTTTATTACTTGGTTCCTTACAACTGGTGCAGTAGGTATGGGACGTATGTTGCTACATTATGTGGCGCTTCACTATAGTAATGGGGATGATGGTGAAAGTGGCCAAGTAAATACACTCATTATAGGTGCTGGTGATGCTGGTGCAATTATAGCTCGTGAAATTGAACGGTATCATAAGCGTTCAAGACGTATTATTGGCTTTGTTGATGATGATATGTATAAACATAACCGGTTGATGAATGGTTTTAGAATTTTAGGGAATCGTGAAGATATTCCAATGCTTGTAGCAAGATATAAGGTTGAAGAAATTATTATTGCTATGCCATCGGTAAAACGTGATGTTATTCGAGAAATCATGGAAATCTGCTCACCTCTAAAATGTAAAATCAATACATTACCTGGGATGTACCAATTATTAGATGATGAGGTTTTAGTATCTCATTTGCATCCTATTTCCATTGAAGATTTATTGGAACGTGATGAGATTCATCTAGACACATCAAAAGTAGAACCATATTTGAAAGATAAAGTCGTTATTGTTACGGGTGCAGGTGGTTCTATTGGCTCTGAAATTTGTCGTCAAGTATTACGGGTAAGACCTAAAAAACTATTGTTACTTGGTCATGGTGAAAATAGTATTTATCTTATTCACCAAGAGTTGCGTTCAATTGTGCCTGAAGGTACATTGGTTCCCATTATTGCTGATATTCGAGATAAAAATCAGTTAGACCAAATCTTTACCGATTATGAACCAGATGTAGTATTCCATGCAGCCGCTCATAAACATGTACCGCTTATGGAAATCCAACCGATTGCAGCGGTGTTAAATAATATTTATGGCACTCGTAATGTGGCAGATGTAGCGGGAGCACATGGTGTTGAGCGATTCGTTATGATTTCCACAGATAAAGCGGTAAATCCAACAAGTGTTATGGGGGCTACGAAACGGGTGGCAGAAAAGGTCGTACTTGGTATGAATCACAAGTACGATACAAAGTTTATTACCGTTCGCTTTGGTAATGTTCTTGGTAGTCGCGGTTCTGTTATTCCATTATTCCGCAAACAAATTGAAGCTGGTGGACCTGTAACAGTTACAGATCCTGAAATGACTCGTTACTTTATGACTATTCCAGAAGCAAGCCAACTTGTATTACAAGCTGGTGCAATGGGAAATGGTGGTGAAGTGTTCTTATTAGATATGGGTGAACCAGTAAAAATTGTTGATTTAGCGAAAAATATGATTCGTCTTTCTGGATTTGAGCCTGATAAAGATATTCGCATTGAATTTACTGGTTTGCGTCCAGGTGAAAAGCTATATGAAGAATTATTAACTGCTGAAGAAGGTACTAATACAACTACACATAAGAAAATCTTTGAAGCTGCCTTAGAAGATGTAAATCAAGAATGGTTAAGCCGTGAAATTGATCGCTTTGAAACATGTAAATCTGACTTGGATGTAATCAATGTATTACAAGACATCGTTCCTACATATCATCCAAATCATAATGTATAACAATTTAGTTACAATCATTTATTTAGAGCTGTAGTCTACGTGAGAGGGAGATATACAGTAACTATTCCTAAGAGGGAGAGACCCTGTTGTTTGTATACTTTCACAGAAAGGGGTATATGGGTGGAACAAATTATTGATTTAAAAGAGGTCGGTAGAGTCCTCGTTAAACGACGTCGTAAGATTATCAATATTACGGTAGCATGTATAGTATTGGGTGGTGCATATGCTTTCCTAGCACCATCTACATATCAATCTACATCTATGTTGCGCATTAAACAATCTCAAGGATTAAGTAATTCTGTTTTATCAAGTACTAATGGTTACTCTGACTCTATGGCGCGTCAATTGATGAATACAGATGCTGAAATTTTAAAGAGTCGTAATGTTGTAGAACCTGTTATTGCAGCGATTGAAGATCCAGAAGGAACAGGTAAAGCACCTACATACGAAGAGTTTGTTAAAACACGTATTGAAACAAAACCATATAAAGAAACTGAATTATTACAAGTTAGTGTAACTGGTAAAAGTCCAGAACAAGCACAAGAGGCTAATCAATTATTAATTGATACATTCTTAAAGCGCTTGGCAGATATTTCCCATGTTGAGCAACGGACGACACGTGAATTTTTACAAAAACGTGTGGTAACTGCAAAAGAAGAATTGGGTCAAGCAGAAAAGAAATTACAACAATTCCAAGTGGACAATAAGGTATATTCCACGGCGGATCAAATGAAGGGGCTAACAGATAAGATTACCCTTATTGATCGTGAGAAAGCTCAAAACCAATTGGATTTGGAAACGGCGCAAGCAGCTTTAGGCAGTATTAATGAGCAATTAGGCTCTGCAGGTAAAAGTATTGCGGATAGTGCAACTGTTCAAGCATATAAAGGACAATTAGCTGACTTAGAATCTCGTAAGGCCTCTTATGTTGGTAAATATACTGATGAGCATCCGGCAATGAAAGAGATTAACCAACAAATCGAAGAAGCTAAGAGTGGTTTAAATGCTGAAATTAATGCTATTGCATCTCAACAAGCTCCATCTAGTAACTCTGCACAGCAAGGTTTGTTAGCAGATAAATTCAAAAATGAAGCGGCTTTAGCTGTAGCACAAGGTAAAGAATCTACATTAGCTGAACTTGATAAAGAAAATGAGGAGGCTATGAAAGGTTTGCCTGAAAAAGAACGTGGCTATATCCAGGCAAAACGTGATGTTGATGTAGCCCAAGACATTTACGAAATGCTATCTAAGCGTTTGGAAGAAGCTAAAGTAGCTGAAGTAATGGTACCAAATGAAGTTCAAATTGTAGATGCTCCTACATTACCAGAAAAGGCTATTGCACCTCGTAAAATCCTTATTTTATTAGGCTCTGCAATTTTGGGTATTATCCTAGGCTGCCTTTACACATTGGGTCAGTTCTTCTGCAACCGCAAGGTTCAATCGGTACAAGAAATCAATGATATTCTTGGCATTGAAAATTTAGGTGTCATTCCAAATCATGAAGAAAAGGAATATGAAGAACCAAGCAATCGTATTGTAGCATTGTGGCGTAAAGTGAGAGGTTAATATGATTAGACTAATTTCTAATGAGCGTGGTGATACACCACTTGTAGAAGCATATCGTACATTGCGTAGCAATTTACAATACGTATGTAATCAACATAAATATAAGATCATTTGTATTACCGCTGCTACTAGTGGAGAAGGAACATCTGAGGTAGCGGCTAATACGGCATTAGCTTTATCGAAGAATAATAACAAAGTTCTTTTAGTAGATGGTAATTTACGTAATCCAGTTCAGCATGTAGCATTCAACGTGCAAAATAAAGGTCTTACTAATGCAGTTATTATGGATGAAGATTTGACGATTCATCGCAATATTGTGCCTCATTTAGATGTGCTTACTGCTGGTGAAGTAGTTAGCCATCCTTCAGAGGTAGTTGATTCAAGTAAATTATCTACAATATGGGATTATATCCGCGACGAATATGATGTAGTTATCATTGATACACCACCAGTATTAGATGTTACGGATGCCATTGTATTAGCTGAAAAATCTGATGGTGTCATGCTTGTTGTTAAAAATGAAGTAGCAGGTCCTAAAGATTTAATAGAAGCTAAGAAACGACTTACTCAAGTTGGAATTCCTTTATTAGGTTCTATCGTCATTGATGTGTAGTCAATAATTTAATATATATTCCATTAGATAAATCAAGCGTATCGACAAGGTACAGAAAGTAATGAGGTGATGTATATGAAAATTAATTTTTCCCCTCCTGATATTACAGAGTTAGAAATCAATGAAGTTGTTGAAGCCTTAAAGAGTGGTTGGATTACAACTGGACCGCGTACTAAAGAATTAGAAAAAAAGATTGCGGCACAATTAGGTACACCTAAAGCTGTTTGTTTAAACTCTGCTACCGCGGCGCTTGAGATGTCTCTCCGTGTATTAGGTATTGGACCTGGCGATGAAGTTATTACCAGTGCTTATTCCTATACTGCTAGTGCAAGTCCTGTTGTTCATGTAGGGGCTACACTAGTTATTGTAGATACCCAAAAAGATTCATTTGAAATGGATTATGATGCAGTGGCTCGTGCTATTACGCCAAAAACAAAGGCAATTATTCCTGTAGATATTGCAGGGGTACCTTGTGATTATGACCGTTTACGCTCTATTGTAAAAGAAAAGAAATCGCTATTTACACCTGCCAATGATATTCAAAAAGCATTGGGACATATTCCTATCGTAGCGGACTGTGCCCATTCCTTTGGTGCTTCATACAAAGGTATACCAACTGGCAATGTAGCTGATTTTAGTAGTTTTTCCTTCCACGCAGTGAAGAACTTTACGACTGCCGAAGGGGGCTGTGCTACATGGCGACATATAGATGGTATTGATGATGAAGTCATTTATAAGCAATTCCAATTATTATCTTTGCATGGACAAGATAAGGACGCCCTTGCTAAGACAAAGGCTGGTGCATGGGAATACGATATTAAGGGTACATATTATAAATGTAATATGACCGATATTATGGCGGCTATTGGTTTGGCTCAATTTGAAAGATACCCAAAACTATTAGCACGACGTAAGGAAATCATCGCAGCTTATGATGCAGGTTTTAAAGATTTACCTGTTACAGTATTAAGTCACTATACTGATGATCATCAAAGTAGTGGCCACTTATATTTAGTACGATTAGATGGTCAAGATGCTGAATACCGTAATAAGGTAATTGAGGCTATGGCTGAAGCTGGTATTGCAACCAATGTTCACTATAAGCCAATTCCTATGCATACGGCTTATAAGAACTTAGGATTTACTATTGATGATTATCCAAATGCTTATAATCAATTTAAAAATGAAATCACATTGCCTCTTCATACATTGCTAACGAATGAAGAAGTGCAATATATCATTGAAACATTTAAAAGGATTATTACCGAATGTTAGTAAAAAACTTTCACGATCTACCACAAGAGTTGCAGTGTGAAGAGGTGCGTCCATACTTTGAAATATTGAATCAAAGACGAACAAGCCTTCTTTTTAAAAGCATATTTGACCGTGTTATAGCCGCTGGTATGCTCATTGTATTAAGTCCTGTATTTTTGGTGTTAGCCCTCATGATTAAACGAGATAGCGAAGGGGAGGTCTTCTTCCGCCAAACTCGGGTGACGCAATATGGTCGTACCTTTGGTATCTATAAGTTCCGCACTATGGTAAAAAATGCGGAATCATTAGGTGCTCAGGTGACATCACAAAATGATATGCGCGTTACAAAGGTAGGCAACATGCTTCGTAGCTATCGTCTTGATGAATTGCCTCAGTTAATCAATATCCTATTAGGAGATATGAGCTTTGTTGGTACAAGACCAGAGGTGCCTCGATATGTGGCGGCTTACACAAATGAAATGAAAGCAACCTTGTTATTACCAGCAGGGGTAACAAGTATTGCAAGTATTGCTTATAAAGATGAAGATCAACTTTTACAAAATGCTCAAAATGTTGATGAAGTCTATATTAATGAGGTATTACCAGGCAAGATGGCTTGGAATTTAAAGAGTATTAAAGAATTTTCTTTTCTACAAGATATTAAAACGATGGTTGATACAGTATTAGCTGTATTACGTTGAAAGAGGTCCCTATGAGTACATCTATGACAAAGGAAATACAAGAAAAAGAGCTTACTATGTTGCTGTACTTTAAAGAGTTTTGTGACAAACATAATTTGCGCTTTTATCTCTGTGGCGGTGGCCTCATTGGGGCGATACGTCATAATGGCTTTATCCCTTGGGATGACGATTTAGATTTATTTATGCCCCGTCCAGATTACGAAAAATTAGCTGAATTATGGCCTAAGTATGCAGATACAGAACGGTATACATATTGTCGAACTGATCGAAATCATATTTATCATGATGCAGGTGCTTCTATTCGAGATAACAACACGACATTTATTAATCGTCATAGTATGCACGAAGATATTTGTCACGGTTTAGCTCTTGAAATCATGCCTATTGATGGATGTGCACCAGGAAAAATTAGTCGTACACTGCAATTGATGTGGGCCATGACCTTTGCACTTTTTAATGCTCAACGATTGCCTGATAATAAAGGACCGATGTATCGTGCATTAGCAGGATGTATTTACAAGGTATTTTCTAGTCAGTCGTTACGTTATCATATTTGGCGTTTTGCGGAAAAGCAAATGACTAAATACGATTTCAATACGAGTAAGGAGTGTACTGAATTAATTGGTAGTTTGAAGGGTATGAAGCTGCGTCATCCTCGAGAAGACTTCGAATCTGTTGTATATAAGGATTTTGAAGGTCATCAAATACCAGTTATGAAAGGGTATGAAAGATATTTACGTCTCATTTGGGGCGATTATATGCAACTACCACCAGTAGAACAGCGCGTAGCTAAACATGATGCTGTATTTGCTGATTTGCATACACCTTACAAGGAGTATAGAGGCATACATTATGCCAAAAACGAAGCTCAACCTTAAGGAGGGCCTATGAAACGAATAGCAGTAATCTTTGCGGGTGGCGTAGGTGCTCGTATGAATAACAGCAAGACGCCAAAACAGTTTCTTGAATGGAACGGTAGACCTATTTTGATTCAAACTTTAGATGTATTTGAACAAACGGACTTAATTGATGCCATTGTTCTAGCCTGCAAAGCAGAGTGGATTGATCACACCAAGAACCTCATCAAAGAGGCTGGGTTACAAAAGGTTCTATCCATTGTTCCAGGTGGAGAAAGTGCTTTAGATTCTCAATATAATGGATTGGCAGAAGCGAAGTGTTTATTTCCTAATGAAGATGTTACTGTATTGATTCACGATGGTGTTAGACCGCTTGTAGATAAGGAAACAATAGAGAGAAATATCGAATCTGTAGAAACAAAGGGGTCTGCTATCACTGTTACACCTGCTATTGAAACCGTTATGGTTACGGATAATGGTTCTATCAATCGTATTTTAAATCGCAGTGAATGTCTTATGGCAAAAGCACCTCAAAGCTTTAAACTAGACGATATTCTATCGGTTCATGATCGAGCAAAAGTAGAAGGTATCCATGATTTTATCGATTCTGCGTCCATGATGATGCATTATGGTTACACATTGTATCCAGTATTAGGGGAGACAGAAAATATAAAAATTACGACACCATCTGATTATTATATGTTCACAGGTATTATAAAGAACCGTGAATTAGGAGGATTACAAGATGAGTAATTCCGTTATTAAACGCGAGTTAGCAGCTTTACTACAAGATAAAGAGCACTTTGATTTCCTCCGCCATCAGCGTATTCTCGTGACAGGCGCGACGGGACTCATTGGCTCTATGTTTATAAAACTGCTTATACTTGCCAATGAGACATATAATCTGGATATAAAGGTAATAGGCCATGTTCGTAGTCATGACAAAGCACAGGCTATTCTAGGTGATTATTTAGATAATGATTCTATTACACTTATCGATGGTTCTTTAGAATCTATTGATGTGCCTTGTGACTATATTTTACATGGTGCAGCACCAACACAATCTAAGTTCTTTATGGAGCATCCTGTAGAAACGATTCGTACTTCGATTCATGGTACGGAAGCTATGCTTGAACTAGGCCGTCATAAAACGGTAAAGAAACTTGTATACCTATCGAGCATGGAACAGTATGGTGTTCCTTATGAATCGGGACAGGTGATGACTGAAGAGCGATTAGGATATTTAGATCACTTAAATGTGCGTAGCTCTTATTCTGAAAGTAAAAGATTATGTGAGTGTTATTGTAAATCGTATGCCGTAGAATTTGGCGTTCCAGCTGTTATAGCTAGATTGGCTCAAACTTTTGGACCTGGTGTTCCTGTTTCAGATAATCGCGTATTTATGCAATTCACTAAGAGTGCTCTAAAAAATGAAAATATTGTACTTCATACAAAGGGTGATTCTATGTCTAATTATTGCTATATTACTGATGCATTAACGGGCATTTTAACCCTTATGAAGGATGGAGAAGCTGGTGAAGCATACAATGTCTGTCATGATGAGGAAACTCGCTCCATAGCTAGCATTGCTCATTTAGTAGCGACCCATGTAAGTCATGATAAGAGTGAAGTCATTTTTGATATTCCAGAAGATGTACAAGGCTTAGGCTATGCGCCGACAGTGCACATGTTCTTAAGTTCAAAAAAATTAAAGTCCTTAGGATGGCAGCCTAAGGTAACAATGGCGCAGGCTTATGTAAGACTTGCAGAATATATCCAAGAGGAAAGCCTATGAAAAAGGAAATAATCATTGTTACTATCTCCCTTGGTAATGATGGAGCTGAACGAATTTTAACAGAGTTAGCTCGTCAATGGGTGCATGATGGTCATCATATTACGGTCATCCAAACTAGTCCCAATTGTTATGGTAATGAATATGCCTTAGAAAATGGGATAGAGCAAATTGAAATTCATACCACAAGTTCTAATAAAGTGATTCGCTTTATGCAGGAAATAAAAGAGCTAATTAAGATTTTAAAGACTAGACCGAATGCTACATGTTTATCATTCTTGTCTGCATCTAGCTTTATATTGGCTATTAGTTCCTGGTTTGTAAAGAATCGCATTGTCTTTTCAGAACGAAATAATCCGCGTAAGGTACCTATCGGTTGGCATCAACAAGCGCTGCGTAATTTTGCTTTTCGCTTTGCTGATGCCTTAGTATTCCAAACGGAAGATGCACGTTCATATTTTCCTGAATCTGTACAAAAGCGTGGTGTTATCATTCCGAATCCTATTAATGGTAAATTGCCACCACCAATTGAGGGAGAACGGGAAAAGACGATCGTTACAGCATGTCGCTTGCATCCGCAAAAGAATTTGCCTATGATGATCAATGCATTTAGTATGCTATCAGATGAGTTTCCAGAGTATAAACTCGTTATTTATGGGCAAGGCGTTTTAGAGGATGAACTACGAGCTCAAATAAAATCTCTTAATTTAGAGGATAGAATTTTATTGCCTGGCTTTGCTAGTAATATTTTAGAGAAGGTCGCACCTTGTTCTATGTATGTTTCATCATCTGATTTTGAAGGTATTTCAAACTCTATGCTTGAAGCGCTAGGCATGGGCTTGCCTACAGTTGTTACAGACTGTCCAGTAGGTGGGGCTCGTATGGTCATAACAAGTGGAGAGAATGGTATCTTGGTGCCTGTAGGAGATATACAGGCTATGTATGAAGCCATGCGTAGCGTTCTAAAAGATCCTGCACTAGCAGCTAAACTTTCACAAGAAGCCATTAAGGTGCGTGACAAATTCCCACTATGCAAAATTGCTAAACGTTGGTTAGATGTTTTATGAGTTGTAAGGAGGAGAACCATTGAAGTTAAATATTACGGCTATTGCTGACCGCATGATATGGTTCATAACTCTAATTTTTTTAGTGTTGTCGTTGACCATTTCCTTTGCCCTTGGCGATGCGAATTATGGTGCCTATGTATTATTTGTATGCCTATTTGGACTTATTATTTGTTATCTCATTCGAGAGCGGGGAGTTATTAAATTTAGGCTTACCTGGATGCATGGTTATATGCTCCTCTTCATTGGAGCCTGTTATCTGAGTACTATTAATGCTATAGAGCCATCTGTAGCACTCAGTCGAAGCTTTGATATCGTCAAAATATTCTTTATGCTTATCATTTTATACATGTGTTATCAAGATAAAACATCAGTGGACACATTATTAAAAATTGGTATGTGGACTGGTTATATAGTTTGTTTTTACACGGTATATTTCTATGGCTTAGATTACTTTATTATGGTTTTGTCATCTTCTGCACGAATTGCAAATGATGCATTAAATGCGAATACTGTAGGTTTATTAGGTGCCAATGCTATCGTTATGACATTGTATTACATGTTATACGATCGACCTCGTTGGTGGAATATTATAGCCTTACCTACATTGGGGATTCTAGCAGCTACTGGTAGTCGTAAAGCGTTAGTATTTGTTGTTGTTGGTACAGTATTACTATTTGTATTTAAAAGTTTACGTAGTGCCAATGTAGTAAATTCTATTGCTAAGATTATTGGCTCATTGTTAGCTCTTACTATCATTGGTATTGCAGTTCTACAATTACCTATGTTTTCAGAGGTTCTGGATCGTATGTCGAGTATGGTGGATGCTTTCTCCGGTACTGGTGGTGATTCATCTACCATTATTCGTTTAGCCTTGGTTGATATAGGGTGGGATTTATTTTATCAATCGCCCATCACTGGGGTGGGGGTAAATAATCCATCTGTACTTACCTATTTTTTATATGGTAAAGAGAATTATTATTTACATAATAATTATATTGAACTATTAGCAGGTACAGGGGTAATCGGCTTATTGGCGTATTACTCAATGTATATATACATTGCCTATAACTTAATTCGTTATCGGAACTTTCATAGTAATGAATATGTAATGGTACTGATTTTGTTCCTTTCTCAAATCGTTATGGATATGGGCATGGTTTCTTATGAAAGTAAGAGTACATATTTTTATATGATGATGTTTTATTTAGAGGTGCAATTGCTCCGGAAAGGACGTAAAAATGAAGCTCAGCAAGTTGTGTAAAGTTGGCATGTCCTTTTTAACAAAACCTTACTATCGCACGAGAGTATTGATCAAATTAGGTTATTATGACTCTTTATCTGATGAAGAGTTTTTAAAGAAGGTATTTCCTAAATATATGGGGTATCCTCTAGATTTAGAGAATCCTAAAACTTTTAGCGAAAAGTTACAATGGCTAAAGGTTAATTACAGAGAATCTATACAAACTGTAATGGTTGATAAGCATGAAGCTAAGAACTTTATTGCTCAACGGGTGGGCGAACAATATATAATTCCCACACTTGCTGTTTGGGATTCTGTAGAGGATATTGATTTTGATGCATTACCTAATCAATTTGTTTTGAAATGTACACATGATAGTGGGGGCATCGTTATTTGTAAAGATAAGTCATCCCTTGATCGAGAGGCAGCTAAAGCAAAGTTAAGAGCATCTCTAAAACGTGATTATTCTAAAATTGCTAGAGAATGGGCTTATCAAAATGTACCGCGTCGTATTATAGCAGAAGAATATATTTCTGAATTGGGCAATGATGATTTATTAGACTATAAGATGTATTCCTTCCATGGAGAACCAAAGCTAACTGTAGTGTGTTCAGAGCGCTTTTCAAAGACTGGAACGCGTATGAACTTCTATGATATTGATTGGGAGCCTATGGGGATTCATTTTGGTCATTATCCTCCATTACCTACGGAATTTCCGAAGCCAGCTACGTATGAGGAGATGAAACGTCTCACAGCTGAGCTAAGTAAGGATTGTCCGTTCTTACGTGTTGATTTTTACGAAATAAAAGGGCGCCTATTTATTGGAGAGTTAACGTTCTTCCCTGGTGCTGGATTTGAGAAGTTTCGTCCTATGTCAAAAGATTATGAATTAGGGGAGTGGTTACATCTTGAAACTGTACATCGGGGCTGATTTTGTCCCTACGGATATAAATAGAGAATTATTTGAATCTGGTAATGGAGAGGCTTTGGTTGGTAAGGAGTTACTGAGACTTCTAAAAAAATCTGATTTAAATGTATTTAATTTAGAGGTGCCCTTAACAGATGCAGCTACTCCGATTAATAAATTTGGTGATAATTTAAAATCTCCTACAAAAACAATCTATGGTTATAAGGCTTTAGAGCCTATATTTTTAACATTGGCTAATAATCATTCCTTAGATCATGGTGTAGAAGGGTTAACAACTACATTAGAGCTATTAAAAAAGCATGATATTAAAAATGCAGGTGCTGGTGCTAATGTAAAAGTAGCTAAAAAGCCATTTATCTTTGAAAAAGAAGGTATACGTATAGGATTTTACTTATGTGCAGAACATGAGTTTACCGTTGCTTCTTTTCATACAATGGGGGCTAATCCATTTGATGTATTAGAGAGCTTTGATGATGTAGAAGCTTTAAAGAAAACATGTGATTATGTTATCGTCCTATATCATGGTGGGAAGGAGTTTTATCGCTATCCATCGCCAATGTTACAAAGATATGGCAGAAAATTTGTTGATAAAGGAGCAGACCTTGTAATTTGCCAACATAGTCATTGTATAGGTTCTCGTGAGGACTATGGTAAGGGGACTATTATTTATGGCCAAGGTAACTTTATCTTTAACTCCGAATCCTATATACATCATAAGGAGTTTGTAAAAGATTCCTTATTAATCAGTGTGGAGGCTACAAAGGATACCTTTATTGTATCTGAAGTGCCAATTCGTGGTACCGAAAGGGGCACCCGTTTGGCTACTGAATCAGAAGCCATTGAAACATTGACGGAATATAAAAAGCGAAGTGAAAACATTAGAGATGCTCATTTTGTAGCTCAAGCATATAAGGACTTTGCTGATACTCATGTAAAGCGATATTTGCGTGAATTTTTAGGTAGATCTTTTATTATCCGCGCAATAAATGGATTATTTGGACGAAAATTAATGCAACTTATTTTAGGAAAAACAAGTTATTTAGCAATTCAAAATTACTTGGAATGTGAAGCTCACCATGAATTATTCTTGCGGGGCATTAAGAATATCAATAAAAAATAATGGATACAAAAATAGTAGCTGCTGCTAAATGGTCTGTCATAACAGAGGTTTTAGCAAAGCTTATTACACCACTAACAAATATAATATTGGCCCATATGCTAGCACCTACGGCATTTGGGATATTGGCAACAATTATGATGGTTATATCCTTTGCAGAAATGCTAGCTGATGCGGGATTTCAAAAATTTCTTGTACAGCATGAGTTTCAAAGTGATAAAGAAAAACAGGAGGCTACAGATGTAGCTTTTATTGCTAACTTAGTTCTTTCTTTACTCTTGTGGGGGGCTATTATAGTCGGTCGTGATGAATTGGCCGTATTAGTTGGAAATGATGGCTTAGGCATACCGTTAGCCATAATGGGGGCCATGATTCCGCTCTCTGCTTTCAGTAGTGTACAAATGGCCTTGTATAGACGGGACTTTAACTTTAAGTTTCTTCTTAACATTCGGCTCATCACAATTCTGACTCCTATATTGATATCCATACCTATGGCGCTCATGGGATATGACTATTGGTCATTAATCGCTGGTATGCTAGGGGCTCAGTTATTCACGGCTTTGGCTTTATTGAAGAGTAGGAAAAATCAAATCCATCTCTTCTTTAGTTCTCGAGTCTTTATGAACATGTTTAGTTATAGTGCATGGTCATTGGCTGAAGCATTTTCTATTTGGCTTACCGCTTGGGTGGATACCTTCATTATTAGTCGCTTTTTAGATGCCTATTATTTAGGGATATACAAAATGCCTATGGCTATTGTTACAACTGTCATGGCCATGGCTACTTCATCTTTAGCGCCTGTATTATTTGCCGCATTAAGTCGAGTTCAACAGGATGAACAGGCATTTTCAAATACATTCTTTACCTTCCAACGCTATATGGCTCTTTTTTTAGTACCTATAGGGATAGGCTTGTTTGTATTCCAAGATTTTGTTGTTGATCTTTTATTGGGACCACAATGGAAGTTAGCAGGTATTGTATTGGGATCTTGGTCCTTGAGTTCCGCTATTATGACAGTAACAGCGAATTTGATTTCTGAAGTGTTCCGTGCAAAAGGAGTTCCTAATTTATCATTCTGGACTCAAATATTACATTTAGTTGTATTAATACCGGTAATTTATATTTGCATTCAGTATGACTTTAGTACATTTGTCTATGCTCGTTCAATAGTACGCATGGAAATGTTAATGGTTGCCATGATTTTCTTAGCATTATTTATACATATGAGTGCCCTTCGGGTGATTACTAATATAGGTGTATATTTAATTACCGCATCTATTGTTGGTGCTCTTGCATATAGTATTTTACATTTATATGATGCGGTATGGTGGACTATAGCTTGTATGATTTTATGCGTTGTATTGTATGTGGTTATCTTATATCTCATACCATCTGAGCGCACTATTATCACTTCTGGCGTTGATAAATTATTAAGTAAAGTAAGACGCTCATAATTAACAGAACTATGAAAGGAGTACATATGCTTTCAAAAAATGTAGACTTAAACAATACGGTAATTCTAGTAACGGGAGCCGCTGGATTTGTAGGGGCGAATCTTGTTATGTCCCTGTTATCTGAAGCAGAAGGAACTCAAATTATCGGCATAGATTCTGTTAATGATTACTATGACGTGGCCTTAAAAGATTATCGATTGCAACAAATTGATGAGATGAGCAAAGATAATAAAAATACGTGGATATTTAAAAAAGGGAATATTGCAGATAAGACCTTTATTGAAGAAATTTTCTCTACTTATAAACCACGAGTTGTTGTTAATTTAGCAGCACAGGCTGGTGTGCGTTATTCTATTACGAATCCTGATGCTTATATTGAGTCTAATATTATTGGTTTTTACAATATATTAGAGGCTTGTCGGCACTCTTATGATAACGGTGGAAGTGGAGTAGAGCATTTAGTTTATGCATCATCGTCTTCTGTATATGGAGCGAATAAACAAATTCCATACTCTACAGATCATAAAGTAGATAATCCGGTATCTCTTTATGCGGCTACAAAAAAATCAAATGAATTATTGGCTTATTCTTATGCCAAGTTATATAACATTCCTAGTACAGGACTTCGTTTCTTCACTGTATATGGTCCTGCAGGGCGTCCTGATATGGCATACTTTGGTTTTACTAATACATTGCGTAGTGGCGGTACCATAAAAATCTTTAACTATGGTAATTGTAAACGTGACTTTACCTATATCGATGATATTGTAGAAGGCGTATCTAAGGTTATGTGTGCAGCACCAGAGCGTCGTAACGGAGCTGATGGATTGCCAGTACCACCATATGCTATTTATAACATTGGTAATAGTCATCCTGAAAATCTTCTCGATTTTGTGCGTATTCTTTCAGAGGAATTAGTTTCTGCTGGTGTATTACCAGAAGATTATAATTTTGAAAACCATAAAGAATTAGTGGCAATGCAACCCGGTGATGTACCTGTAACTTATGCAGATACAAGTGCTCTAGAAGAAGATTTTGGATTCAAACCGAATACATCTTTACGCGAAGGGTTACGGAAATTTGCTATATGGTATAAAGAGTTTTATATGACGGAGGGCAAATAAATGAAGATTGCAATTGCTGGGACTGGCTATGTAGGCCTTTCAAATGGTGTTTTATTAGCACAACATAATGAAGTAGTAGCCCTCGATATTATTCCTGAAAAGGTAGAAATGTTAAATCGCAAAGAGTCACCTATTGTAGATGCAGAATTGCAAGAGTATTTGACTACTAAAAAATTAAACTTTAAAGCTACATTAGATCCTGTGGAAGCATTTAAAGGTGCGGATTATGTAATTATTTCTACACCTACCAACTATGATCCACAAAAGAATTTCTTTGATACATCTTCTGTTGAGCAAGTCATTAAAACTGTTTTAGAAATCAATCCTGATGCTGTTATGGTTATCAAGTCAACAGTACCAGTTGGGTATACAGCTCAAATGCGTAAAGAATTCGACACGGAGAACTTGATTTTCTCTCCAGAGTTCTTACGTGAAGGTAAAGCTTTATATGATAATTTACATCCTTCCCGTATTGTGGTAGGTGAAGTCTCTGAACGTGCTCGTTGCTTTGGTCAACTATTAGCTGATGGTGCTATTAAAGAGAATGTACCACAGTTATATACGGATTCTACAGAAGCAGAAGCTATTAAATTATTTGCTAATACTTATTTAGCATTGCGCGTTGCTTACTTTAATGAGTTAGATTCTTATGCCGAAGTTCGTGGTCTTAGTACAAGTCAGATTATTAATGGTGTTTGTTTAGATCCTCGTATAGGAGACTTCTATAATAATCCATCCTTTGGTTATGGCGGTTATTGCTTACCAAAAGATACTAAGCAATTATTAGCCAACTATAATGATGTTCCACAAAATTTGATTTCTGCTATTGTCGATGCTAATAGAACTCGCAAGGATCACATAGCAGATGTTATTATAGGAAAGAACCCAAAAATTGTTGGCATCTATCGCTTGACTATGAAAATGAACTCTGATAACTTTAGAGCATCTGCAATTCAAGGTGTAATGAAACGAATCAAAGCTAAGGGGATTGCCGTAGTTGTGTATGAACCTACTCTTGATGCAGAAGACTTCTTTAATTCCCCTGTAATTCGTAACTTTGAAGACTTTAAACGTGTTAGTGATGTCATAGTAGCTAACCGTTGGGATAAGAGTTTAGAGGATGTGAAGGATAAAGTTTACACCAGAGATATTTTTGATCGCGATTAAGATAGATATGTGCTATGGCGTTTAGGAGAGTACTATGAAACGTTGGATGCTATATATCCTGTTAGGGCTAATAGTATTTTTTATATGGGATAATTCGATGCAGAATGGTGGATCATCAGATGGATTTAGCTTACTTTTTGCAGAAACTTTTGCTCCTATAGCAAATAAGTTAGGCTTTCATGGAAATATATGGACCTTGAATAGGATTGTTCGAAAATTAGCACATCTCACGGAGTTTACAATCCTCGGTGGCGTTTTATATGCAATCTTACGTCGTTATATTAAGTACGGAACTGTATTAAAAACGACTGGTCTAGGGATGGCTATAGCTATTCTTGATGAATTTATACAAAGATTTTCACCAGGTCGAAGCTCTCAGTTCTCCGATGTTGTTATTGATACAATAGGTGTGATTGTTGGTATATTCTTAGTAAAGTTAGCCTATAGGATAGGTCAGGAAAAGAGCATATATAAAAAATAAACTGTTACTAATATGCAACATGACTATAAAATGCCTCATAATCAAAAGGATTATGAGGCGTTTTTAATGAAAATAAAATGAAAATATAAATAAATTATTAAATGAACACATTATAATTTATCTATTTTTATATAAAAACCACTATACAAGCGACTTTTACCCTGTTATAATCATGAATAGAAAATGAAGCTTAAATGAGATAAACATGAACTTTATAAAAGAGGACGATTTCTGTAAGGGGTTATCGTAAGTAGAAGGGAAAGATTATGAATCGCGTGGTTGATTTACATGGTTGCATTTTGCCAGCTGTGTTAGGTCCTCAAGGGCCACAAACAATGGCAGAATCAGTAAAAATGATAAAATCTTTGGCTGAACAAGGAATTACAGATATTTTCAGTACACCTGATGTAATAGTATCTATGGATATGAATACTTGGAATGAAATGGAAACAACATTGAATGATGTAAAACTTGCAGTAGGTGAGCAACAAGTAGATGTTACTATACACAGTGGTGCTCGCGTTTTACTTTGTGATGAAATGGTTGAATATATCGTTGCTCATCGCAATCAGTATTTGTTGGGTAATAGCCATTTTATGTTAGTAGCATTACCTGAAAATAGTAAGGTTCACCATATTAATGCATGGTTGCTAAGCTTACTAGATATGGGCATTGTTCCTATCATTAGTGAAGTAGAAACGCATCGCCAATTATTTACAAAACCAGAACAGTTATTGGAATGGGTAGATAAAGGGATTTTAATTCAATGTAACATGGCATCCTTTAATCATAGTAATGCTAATTATCATAGAGCAATCGAATTGTATCGTAATGGATTAATTCACTTCTTTGGCACTGGTTATTGCAATGAAAATGATGTACAAGCGCATCAAGGGTATGTAGAAGCTATTTCTAAATTAGACAGTACATACAAAAAAGATTTGTTGCCAAATATTCATCTCAATGAACGCGATCTTTTAGCTGATCGCACATTCTATCCTACTGTTCCTTCTAGTTGGGTAGGTCAAAAATCTAACTTCTTGACTCGTCTATTTGGGTTTACATTATAATTTAAATAGGTTCTTTTATTCATGCTATATTAGCATGGCTAAAAGGACCTATTTTTACTTTATATAGTATTTGTTCTTGAAAACAACCACCATATATAGTATACTGAGTTAGCGGTAAAAATAGAGAATTTACTAATAATTCTTTACGTTTTTACATATAAATTTATAAAAGTATGGTATACCATACTTTTTTCTTTGTCATAACATATATTTCAGCGGTAACAAAATGGGGAGGTTGCCAATATGTTGCAGGTCATTAAACGGGATGGTACAAAGGTACCTTTCGACAAGAACAAAATTGCTTTAGCTATAGAAAAAGCTGAGCATAGTAGTACAGGGTTGTACGAAGAGGGGTTGGCACAGCGTATTGCTGATGAAATTGAAGAATATGCTACAAAGCTCCAAAAGGACATGACAATTTATGCTATTGAAGATCAAGTGTATTATAAGTTGATTGAGTATCATAATCCTGCAACGGCACGTGCCTATGAAGGTTACAAAGCTGTTCAAGCTTTTAAACGTCGTCAAAATACTACAGATGATGATGTAATTGGTTTATTAGACCGTAGTAATGTTAGCGTTCTTGACGAAAACTCTAATAAGGATGCTGCGATTGTATCTACACAACGCGATTTAATTGCCGGTGAAGTATCTAAGGATATTGCGCGTCGTAAATTAATTCCTACAGATATTTTAGAGGCCCATGATAGTGGTGCCATTCACTTCCATGATATGGATTACATTATCCAGCCTATGTTTAACTGTTGCTTAATCAATTTGGAAGATATGCTTACAAATGGTACAGTTATCAATGGTAAGAAGATTGATACACCTAAGTCTTTCCAGGTTGCATGTACAGTGACAACACAAATTATTGCTCAAGTTGCATCTGGGCAATATGGCGGTCAAAGTATTAATGGCATTGATCGCATTTTAGCACCATTTGTACGTAAGTCTTACGAAAAGATTCTTAACAATGTTATTGAAGAACAAGTTGAGATTTACGGTATGGAGCCAAATATGGAAAAGGCTCGTGAAATCGCATGGAAACGTACGCGTAAAGAGGTTAAGGATGGTATTCAAACTATCCAGTATCAAATCAATACATTGATGACTACAAATGGTCAGTCTCCATTTGTTACGTTGTTCATGTATTTTAAACCTGATTATGAATATGCTAAGGAAGCTGCTCTTATTACAGAAGAGATTTTGCGTCAACGTATTAAAGGTGTAAAAAACGAAGCTGATGTATATATTACACCGGCATTCCCTAAATTGATTTATGTTCTTGATGAACATAATGTAACGCCTGATAGTCCGTATTATTACTTGACTGAGCTCGCTGCACAATGCACTGCTAAACGCATGTACCCAGATTACATCTCCGCTAAGAAGATGAAGGAAAACTATGAAGGGAATGTATTTAGCCCAATGGGATGCCGCTCTTTCTTATCTCCTTGGAAGGATGAAAACGGAAACTACAAATTTGATGGACGCTTTAATATGGGCGTGGTGAGCTTGAATTTACCACAAATCGGTATTTTGGCTCGCGGTAGTGAAGAAAAATATTTTGAAATTTTAGACAAACGTCTTGAATTAGCAGAAAAAGCATTGTTATTACGCTATAATCTTTTAAAAGATGTAGTGAGCGATGTGTCTCCAATTCACTGGCAACATGGTGCCATTGCACGCCTTAAAAAAGGTGAAAAAATTGGTCGATTCCTCACAGGTGGCTATGCAACAATCTCTCTTGGTTACATTGGTATCTACGAAGCTACTCGCTTGATTACAGGTGAGTCTAATACAGGCGAAAAAGGCCGTGTATTTGCAATGAAGATTATGGATCGTTTAAATGCAGCTATTGATTTATGGCATGATAAACATAATCTTGGCTTTGGCTTATATGGTACTCCTGCTGAAAGCTTAACAAATCGATTCTCTTCATTAGATCGTGCTCGCTTTGGTGTAATTGAAGATATTACTGATAAAGGCTATTACACTAATAGTTATCACGTAAATGTTCGCGAAGAGATTAATGTATTTGATAAATTTGCCTTTGAATCTGAGTTCCAAAAGAAATCTACAGGCGGCTGTATCTCCTATGCGGAAATTCCGAATATGACTAATAATATTCCAGCCGTTTTAACTATGATTCAATATATTTATGACCATATTTCTTATGCTGAATTTAATACCAAGTCTGACTACTGTCACGAATGTGGTTTTGATGGTGAAATTAAGGTCAATGAAAATAATGAGTGGGAATGTCCTCGTTGCCATAACACAAACCGTGATAAATTAACTGTTATTCGTCGTACTTGTGGTTATTTGGGTGAGAACTTCTGGAATGAAGGTCGTACGAAAGAAATCAAAGATCGTGTAATGCATATCTAATAATAGATAGCATCACTGTTTATTATTATAATTCTATACATGGTAAAAGCTGTGCCCAGGGCACAGCTTTTACTATACATGTGAAAAATTGAAATATATCTATATAGTGTTGATCATTTGATATGCACTACTATGGAGGTAATTATGAGATATGGGCAAATAAGACAATATGATATTGCCAATGGAGAAGGAATTCGTACATCTATCTTTGTGACTGGATGTACGCATTGTTGTTATAACTGCTTTAACGAAGAATACCAAGATTTTAATGCCGGTAAAGAATGGACTCAAGCTGAAACTGATTTAGTTGTTTCCTATGTGAAAAATCCTACATGCTCAGGTTTAACTTTATTGGGTGGAGAGCCTTTCCAAAATGTACAAGGTTTATTACCTGTAGTAAGAGCTGTACGAGGGGCTGCACCGGAAAAGAAAATTTGGGCCTATTCAGGATATGAAATAGATAATATTTTAGGGGATGAGTTGAGAAGTGCTTTATTACACGAAATTGATATCCTTGTAGATGGACGATTTGTAGATGAACTTAAAGATCCAGCATTACGATTTAGAGGTTCATCTAATCAACGTATTATAGATGTTAAGAAAACATTAGAAACTGGTGAAGTTGTGTTAGCAATGGAGTAAGTATGGCATTTGATAAACGTTTAATAGGTCTCATAATTGTTGTTGGATTTATAGCGGGATTAGTAGGGGCTTCTTATACACATTTAATGCATAGTATTCAGCATTTTGTATATAATTATTCTTCTGCAGATCATATGAGCTTTGGTGCTGCTGTAGCGCGAGTATCTCCAGTAGAACGATTGATACCACTTATTATTTGTGGTCTCATAGGTGGTGTGGGCTGGTTTCTTATTCACCGATATGGTAAAGGTGTTGTAGATATTAAAACTGCGGTTTCCGGTAAGATGGATATGAATCCCATCACTACTGTTTTTCATGCAACCTTACAAATTATTACGGTAGCTATAGGTTCACCTTTAGGGCGAGAAGTAGCCCCTCGTGAAGCAAGTGCGGGGATTACAACTTTTTTAGTTAAGCACTTTGACATAAAACAAGAAGATCGCCAATTATTGATTGCTTGTGCTGCAGGCGCGGGCTTAGCAGCAGTTTATAATTCACCATTATCGGCGGCAATCTTTACGTTAGAAACCTTGCTCCTTACTTGGAATATACGCGCCATGAGTGCTGCACTTATATGCTGTGGATTAGCAACTTTTGTAACTCGACAAGCTGGTGTAGGGGATGTCATTCAATATACAATGGCTCAACCTAGCTTGGGCAGTCATTATGTAGAATTCTCTATCGCCTTGGGCGCTATTGTTGCTTTAGGTGTAGTTTTATTTAATATTACTCAAGGTAAGTTACCTTCTATTCATCGTAGCAGTCCTATTATGATCCCAATATCTATCGTTGCGTTTACAATTATTGGTGCGTTAGCTATGTATTTCCCTGAAATTCTAGGGAATGGTAAGGCAGGGAACGAATTAACATTTGCTAATGATATTACCTGGACCTATGCATTAGGATTATTTGGTTCTAAGTGGGTAGCGGTATTACTCGCATTAGCAGCTGGAGCTTATGGTGGGCGTATTACTCCATCTATGATGTTGGGAAGTACGTTAGCTATAGTATTTGGTACTTTTTGGTCTATTGCAGTAGCTCCTATATCATTAGGGATGGCTGCCTTTATCGGTGCTGTAGCATTTTTAGGACTAGCACAGAAAATGCCTATGACATCTTGCGTATTTATGCTTGAGTTGACTAGATTTTCCGTAGAGATGTTCTTCCCTATAGCGTTGACCATGGGTACAGCACTTCTGGTGGAACAAATTGTTCAGGCCAAATTAAAAACGAGTAAATAGTTTTCGAACTAGAGTGTTTATCAATGTATCGTTTTAGATATTCTACTAACTTATAAGGCTATATTTAGTTATATTGAAAGCTAAGTCTAGTTCGCAATAAAAATAAAAGCGGATAGTTGTTTATCAACTATCCGCTTTTGCTATTTGTGTAACTTTTTTATATGCATTTATACGATTTTAGCGTTTTTATCGTATTCTTCGCCACCTGCATCAGGAAGCATACCGTACTCAATTGTCCACAAGTGTTTATATTTTAAAGCTTGATTGTGAATGCGTTCGATTTGTGTTTCGTCTGTGCGAACAACACGGGCTGGAATACCAACTACTAAGGAGTTTGGAGGGATTACAGTATTTTCTTTTACTACTGCACCAGCCGCGATAATGGAGCCAGATCCAACATGACAACCGCTCAACACAATAGCTCCCATACCAACTAAAACATTATCTTCGATTGTGCTTGCATGAACAATTGCACCGTGGCCGATTGTTACATAATCGCCTAAGATACATGCTTTATCGTCGTCTACATGCAAAACAGAGTTATCTTGTACATTAGAATAACGACCTACTACAATTTTGTTTACGTCGCCACGAAGTGCACAGTTTTGCCAAATAGATGCATATTCTTTAAGCTCTACATCACCAGCAAGTTCAGCACCGGGCATGACGCAACTTTTAGGATCTAATTTTGGATATTTTCCATGAAATGGTAACATATAGTACTCCTGATTCATTAAACAATTTCAAGAAGGCGTTGAGCCTTACGAATAGACATAATTGCTTCGTTCATTACAGTTTGAACAATTGTATGAGCTGGTTCGATAGCGACAAGACGATTCAAGGCTTGTCCAACTTGTACCGCACCATTTACAACATCGCCATCAATTGCGGCGCGTTTATTAGTGCCTTGAGACATTTTTGTACGCTCTTCAGGTGTAGTAACACCATCAGTTTCTGCTGCTAAATAGCGAGTAGTAAATTCATTTTTTAAGCTGCGAACACCGCCGTGGCCAGAGAGAAGACCAGTTACAACAGAATCAGTATCGCTTGCTTTGATAATTGCTTCTTTCATATTTTGATGTGCTTGACATTCTTCCGCTAGCAAGAAGCGAGAGCCCATTTGTACCCCTTCGGCACCCATTAATAATGCAGCTGCAAGACCGCGACCATCTACAATAGAACCAGCTACTACTACAGGAATAGAGATTTCTGGCAAAATATTCTCCATTAAGGACATTGTTGTTTGGCTACCAATATGACCACCAGCTTCCATACCTTCTACAATCATCGCATCAGCACCTGCTTCTTCGATACGTTTAGCCAATTTAAGGGAAGGTACTACAGGGATAACCTTAATACCAGCCTCTTGGAGCGGTTTGATATATGGTACAGGATTACCAGCACCGAGTGTTACAAATGCAGGTTTTTCTTCGATAATAACATTTACTAACTCATCTTTATTAGGTGCCATTAACATAAGGTTAACACCGAAAGGTTTATCTGTTAATTCTTTACATGCACGAATTTCATTACGAGTCCATTCAGCATCGCGGCCACCAAGGGCGATAACACCTGTTGCACCTGCATTAGCAACGGCAGCAACTAATTTGTGTTCAGATACCCAAGCCATAGCACCTTGGATAATAGGGTATTCAATTTGTAAAAGTTCCGTTAAAGCTGTTCTCATAAATCCTCCTATGATAACAAAATAAATGATGATTTCTCTAATCAATAGTTCATAGTAAGATAGTAAAATTCTTATTATACGTATATCGCATAGAGAAGTAAGTGTTCATAAGTACATACTTATATAATAAGTTATTAGTTTATTTGTTTTGAAATATAATGTAACTATATTCTCTTATATATAATAGTATAATATATAAATTATGTACACCTTAGGTAGTTGATTTATTTAATACTCTAACAATAATTGGTATAATAATAACTGTTTTTAGTATTGAAACAGCGTAGTGATGAAGTAGTGTGTTACTTTATATTTAAGTCTAAATTCATCTAATTGATAATGCATTTCAAATTTTCATATAGCACAAATCCGCATATTATATATGCTTTATAAATATTATAAAAAATGAGAAATTAAGAAAATGAGTATTGAAAAGTTTCGATATCTTTGATATACTACATTACAGATAGAGTATCTGAATTATAAAAGATAAACATTAAACAATAATTTTCAAGTGAAGGAGGAAATACTCATGGAAAAATACGTATGCGTAGTATGTGGTTGGGTTTATGACGAAGCTGTTGAAGGCGTAAAATTCGAAGATCAACCAGCTGATTATGTTTGCCCAATTTGCGGTGTTGGTAAAGACCAATTCGAAAAAATGTAATTGACTTACCAAAAAGACTATCTTGAGTCCGCTTAAGATAGTCTTTTTTATTTGACAAAGCACTATGTCATGTTTATAATATTATGAGTCGAGGTAAGATTATGAAACTGCAAGTAGAGCAAGCAAAAGAACATATAGGAAAGAAATTTCCTTATAGCTATACGATACCAACCTCTGAGCTTGGTGACGTAACTGCTTTTCCTTGGAGCCGTCATGATATAACCATTAATGGTGAGTTTTGGTTTGATGGTCAAAATTACATCGTTCAAGGTTCGATAGAGTCTAAAGGTGATTACGAGTGTTCACGTTGTTTAACTACAACAGAGCATGATCGTAAGGATTCCTTTGAGGAAATCTTTAGTGATTCTAGAGACGTTGCTGAAGATGTGATTCCTTTCGATGGAGAGGAAATTGACTTAACCGAACTAATTAGGGATACATTAATCATCAATGAGCCCTCTCAAGTGTTATGTCAGGATGATTGCAAAGGATTGTGCGTTCATTGCGGAGCAAATTTAAATGTTTCACCTTGTTCTTGTGAATCCTTTGTGGTGGATCCTCGATTTGCAGAGTTACGTGCTTTGCTTGATGAGAAAGATGATAGATTGTCCTAATGATTGTACTAAGGAGGTGCAGATAATGGCAGTACCTAAGCGTAGATTGTCTAAATGCCGTCGCGATCGCCGTCGTGCTAATTGGAAATTAGAAGCTCCTGGTTATGTAGCATGCCCACAATGCCACGAACCTAAGATGCCTCATCGTGTTTGCCCTACATGTGGTCACTATAAAGGTGAGCAAGTAGTAGCTAATGCTTAATATGTGAGCGGAAAAAAGACGCCTACTGTAGTAGTAGGCGTCTTTTTTGTATGCTTTTGTATACTTTTAGTAATATATATAACTTAATATACTTCATATGCATTAGTCAGTGCCGCTATTTTATAGTAATATAAAGCTGTAGAATAGTGGCATTTTTTTATACTTTTATAAACAAAATGATACTTAAACATAAAATAATATCTATATTTAGTATATATGAGTAAAATCTGTTACTATATATATGAAAAGCCTTGCCAATAGGGGAATTATTGTATATACTTAGGATGTAATATTAATACTAGGTCATAAAAGGTGGTCCCATGAGTCGGTTAAAGAAGCAAGAGCGCCAAAAGCAGTTACAAGAAAAACTGAATATTACGCCATTTCTTACTGATGAAGAATTGGCTACACACTTTAATGTAAGTGTGCCAACGATTCGTCTAGATCGTCTAGAGTTGGGCATTCCTGAATTGCGTGAACGCATACGCGTCATGGCTACAGGTCAATCACAAGAAGCGGTAGAACATGTACCGTACGAAGTGGTTGGTGAACTGATCGATGTTACGGAAGGACAACAAGCATTATCAATGCTACGTACTACTTCTGATATGGAAGATCGATTTGGACATGTAGAGCCACAGTATTTATATGCTCAAGCAAATTCCCTCGCAAAGGTAGTCATGGGGACTACTGTTTGTTCTGCGGAGGTTGGAAATATAAAATATAAAAACCCAGTTGGAGCTGGTACTAATCTGGTGGCAAAAGCAGAAATTGTGCGTCGCCGTGGTAATAAGTTCTTTATTTGGGTCATTATAAGAGATAAAATAAAAGAAGTATTTCGCGCAAAATTTATTATGGAATCCGTAGAGAATAGGGTGTAGATTATGAAAATTGCAATAGACGCCATGGGTGGCGACTTTGCTCCATTGGAGACTGTACTAGGATCCATTGAAGCCGTACGAGCAAATGCACACATTGAAGTGGTGCTCGTCGGCGATGAGCAGCAAATTTTTAATATATTAGAAGCTAGGAATGAAGCTAAGAATCCACGCATTTCTGTACACCATGCCAGTCAAGTTATCGGTATGGATGAGCATCCAGGACAAGCATTGCGTAAGAAAAAGGACGCATCCATTGTGGTAGCAACATCTTTAGTTCGTGATAATGCTTGCGATGCCGTGATTGCTCCTGGTAGTACAGGTGCAGCTGTAGCAGCTGCATTGTTTGGTCTCGGTCGTATTAAGGGGGTTGATCGCCCGGTTATTGCAACTCCGATGCCAACAGTTAGTGGTATTACTGTTATGTTAGATTCTGGTGCTAACTCAAATAGTAAACCAAAACATCTTGTACAAGGTGCATTGATGGGTTCTGAATATGCAAAACTTTTATTAGGTAAAGAAGAACCTACAGTAGGGTTATTAAATATTGGCGAAGAAGCCACTAAGGGGAACGATGTCGTTCTAGCTACATATCCAATTTTGGAACGTATGAAAACTATTAACTTCAAAGGTAATATTGAAGGCCGTGATATTCCAAAAGGGGTCGTAGATGTTGTTGTTTGCGATGGTTTTGTGGGTAATGTGGTACTTAAATTCGCAGAAGGTTTGGTAACTGGTCTTACACAATTAGTAAAGGATAGCATTATGGCCGGTAGTATTTTTGCCAAAATTGGTGCTATGCTTGTAAAGCCAGCTTTAAAAAAGATGGCAAAACGCTTAGATCACACAGAAAATGGTGGTGCTCCACTCTTAGGGGTTAACGGGGTGTTTATGATTGCTCATGGTAGCTCCAAAGCTAAAGAGATTAAAACTGCTATTGAAATTGCTAGTGATTTAGTGGAACGTAAAATTATTCAACACATAAGAGAAACAATGGATATTGAAGGAGCCTTGAAGTATGACTATGATGAGTAAACCGGTTGGAATCATTGGTACTGGGAGCTTCCTTCCTGACAATGTAGTAACAAACTTTGATCTAGAAAAAATGGTTGATACCAATGACCAATGGATTAGAGAACGTACTGGTATTGAGGAACGACGCATTGCACCGGAAGGTATGAATACATCCTATATGGCGACTGAGGCAGCAAAAAAAGCTATGCAAATGGCTAAGGTTAGTGCCGAAGATATAGACGTGATTATTTTTGCTACCTTAACACCGGATATGATTATTCCTTCAGCCGCTTGTGTATTACAAGCGAATTTAGGCGCTAAGAATGCAGCGGCCTATGATTTACAAGCTGCATGCTCTGGCTTTGTATATGGATTGATTACTGCAGCTAGCTATATTAGCTCCGGTTTATACAAAAAGGTGCTCGTTGTGGGCGCTGAAATTCTCTCCCGTCGAGTAAATTGGAACGATCGTAGTACAAGTATCCTCTTTGGTGATGGCGCTGGTGCCGCAGTAGTATCTGAAGTCCCTGAAGGTTATGGCATTAAAGGTGTTGATATGGGTGCCGACGGTACTGGTGGTCCATCTCTTTGTATTCCTGCAGGTGGTACAGCCGTAGTTGCCAATGACCAACGCATTGAAGAAGGTTTAACATTCATTCATATGGATGGTTCTGAAGTATATAAATTTGCTGTTAAAACGATGGGGCGTACTGTTTTAAAATCTTTAGAACGAGCTGGAATGGAACTTAATGAGTTGGATTTCTTTATTCCACATCAAGCAAATATTCGTATTATTGATTCGGCTGCAAAACGCTTACATATGCCGATGGAAAAAGTATTTGTTAATTTACATAAGTATGGTAATACATCTGCCGCGTCTGTAGCGATAGCTTTGGACGAAGCTAATCGTGAAGGGCGTTTCAAACGCGGCGATAATGTTGCGTTTGCAGGATTTGGTGCAGGCCTTACATGGGCTAGCCTTGTCTTGAAATGGTATTAAGGAGGACACATCAAGATGATTAAGACTGACATTTGTGATTTATTGCAGATTGAGTACCCAATCTTACAAGGTGGTATGGCTTGGCTCGGTACTGCAGAATTAGCGGCAGCTGTTTCCGAAGCTGGTGGCCTTGGTATCATTGGGGCTGGTCATATGCCTCCTGATATTTTCCGTAATGAAATTCACAAATTAAAAGAGCGCACAAACAAACCATTTGGTTGTAATATTATGCTCATGTCTCCATTTGTTAAAGAAGTTATGGAAGTAGTTGTGGAAGAACGCGTTCCTGTAATTACAACAGGTGCTGGTAATCCTGGCGTGTATATTCCAGCTTTAAAAGAAATCGGTACTAAAGTAATCCCTGTAGTTGCTTCCGTATTACTTGCAAAACGCTTGTTGCGTGGTGGTATTGATGCAATTATCGCAGAAGGTACAGAATCTGGTGGTCACGTAGGCGATATTACTACTATGGCATTGATTCCACAAGTAGTAGATGCTGTAGATGTTCCAGTTATCGCAGCTGGTGGTATTGCTGATGGCCGTGGTATGGCTGCAGCCTTTGCATTAGGCGCTCAAGCAGTACAAATGGGTACGCGCTTCGTATTATCCGAAGAATGTATTGCTCATGAAAATTATAAAAATGCAGTATTGAAAGCAAAAGATCGTGCTACTGTTATGACTGGTTTAACAACAGGTCACCCTGTACGTATCATTGATAATGCATTAGCTCATAAATATAAATCCCTTGAATTTAGCGGTGGTTCCAAAGAAGATTTAGAAAACTTAGGTGCAGGCACACTTCGTAAAGCTGCTATTGAAGGTGATGTAAAAGAAGGCTCTGTAATGATCGGTCAAATCTCTGGCATGTTAACAGATGTTAAACCATGTGCAACTATTATCAAAGATATCATGGCTGAAACTGAAACTGTAATTAAAAAACTTCAAGGTCTTGGTAAATAAGGAGGCCCTTATGAAAACGGCATTTGTTTTTCCTGGTCAAGGTTCCCAAAAAGTAGGCATGTTACAAGATTTGTACAATGCATATCCTATTGTAAAACAACGTTTTGAAGAAGCTGACGAAGCGCTTGGTTATTCTATTTCCAAATTGTGCTTTGAAGGCCCTGATACTGAACTTGTTAAAACAGCTAATACACAACCGGCTATCTTAACTGCATCTGTAGCTTGCTATGAAGTTCTTAAAGAACAAGGCTTTACACCTGATATCGTAGGTGGTCATAGCCTTGGTGAATACAGTGCTCTTGTAGCGGCAGGTGTATTGAACTTTAAAGATGCTGTGTATGTTGTTCATAAACGCGGTGAATATATGCAAGAAGCTGTTCCATTGGGCAAAGGTGCTATGGCAGCAATTCTAGCTTTACCTCGTGAACAAGTTGTAGAAATTTGTAAAGAGGTTAACGATTCTGTTGGTTCTGTACAAGCAGTCAACTTCAACTGCCCAGGTCAAATTGTTATTGCTGGTGAAACAGCAGCGGTAGAAACTGCAGCAGAAAAAATGAAAGAAGCTGGTGCAAAACGTGCTGTTATGCTTCCTGTAAGTGCTCCATTCCATAGCCGTTTGATGGAACCTGCAGCTCTTCGTTTAAAAGAAGAGTTGGATAAAATCCAAGTGAGCGATGCTCAAATTCCTGTAGTGGCAAATGTGACAGGTAAAATTTTGACTAATGCAAACGATATTAAAGAATCCTTAGTTACACAAGCTGCAAATCCTGTATTGTGGGAAGACTGCGTAGCTGAAATGGTTAACTTTGGTGTAACTCGATTCGTTGAAGTAGGTCCTGGTAAAGTACTTACTGGCTTTACTAAAAAGATCAATAAAGATATGGAATTAGCCAATGTTGAAGACATTGCATCCTTAGAGAAAACGCTTGAATTTTTGAAAGGGGTTCGATAAAATGCATTTAGAGGGTAAAGTAGCCATTGTAACTGGCGCATCCCGTGGCATTGGTCGCGCTGTAGCTATCAATTTAGCACAATCTGGTGCTGATGTGGTGGTTAACTATAGCGGTAGCGAAGGTGCAGCTCAAGAAACTGTTGAAGCTGTACAAGCTTTAGGCCGTAAAGCCATTAAAATTAAAGCCAATGTAGCTAATGCTGATGAAGTTGCAGCTATGGTGGAAGAAGCTCATAAAGAGTTTGGTCACATTGATATTCTCGTAAATAATGCGGGTATTACGCGTGATGGTTTATTAATGCGTATGAAAGACGAAGATTTTGATGCTGTTATAGATATCAACCTTAAAGGTGTATATTTAGTAACTAAAGCAGTATCTAAAATCATGATGAAACAACGTTCTGGTCATATTATCAACATGACATCTGTTGTAGGTGTTATGGGTAATGCGGGTCAAACTAACTACGCAGCATCTAAAGCTGGTGTAATTGGTTTTACTAAATCCTGTGCTAAAGAATTAGCAAGTCGTGGCATTACTGTTAATGCTATTGCACCAGGATTTATCAATACTGATATGACTGATGTATTACCAGAAAAAGTTAAAGAAGCTATGGTTGCAGAAATTCCATTGGGCCGTATGGCTAATGCTGAAGAAGTAGCGACAGTAGCAACATTCCTTGCTAGCGATTTTGCTAACTATATTACAGGTCAAGTCATCAATGTAGATGGCGGTATGGTGATGTAGTTTCAAAATTAGACTATATATAAATACACTTTGAAAGGAGGTGAACCACCAATGAACACTTTCGATAAAGTAAAAGCAATCGTTGTGGAACAATTAGGCGTTGATGAAGCTGAAGTTACCATTGATTCTACATTCATCGACGACTTAGGCGCTGACTCCTTAGATATCGTTGAATTGATCATGGCATTCGAAGAAGAATTCAATGTTGAAATCCCTGACGATGTTGCAGAAAAAATCAAAACCGTTAAGGATACAGTAGAATATATTGATTCTGCTAAATAAGCTGTAAAGCTGACAATTCAGCCGTACGGGAGGCCGAGTGGCCTCCCAACCGGTTTTATTTACAGGAGGATTTGATAGTGAAGCTCCCTGAACTTCGCATTGGGAATCTAGTGGCCAAAGTACCTATTATTCAAGGTGGTATGGCGATTAGATTGTCTACAGCTCGCTTGGCAGCAGCCGTTGCAAATGAAGGTGGTATCGGCCTTATTGCAGCATCCGGTTTGCCGTTTGATGAATTACGATACGAAATACAATTAGCTAGAAAATTATCACCTACGGGTATTATTGGTATAAATGCGATGGTAGCCGCAACACAATTTGCTGGCTTAGTTAAAACTGCCATCGAAGAGGGCATTGATCTTGTAGTAGCAGGTGCTGGTTTTTCAAGAGATATGTTCGCAATGGGCAAAGAGTCTGGTACGCCAATCGTACCAATTGTTTCGTCCGCAAAATTAGCTCGCATTTCTGAAGGTTTAGGTGCAGCAGCAGTAATCGTAGAAGGTTGCGAGGCTGGTGGTCACTTGGGTACGGACCGTTCTGCTCGAGAAATCGTTCCAGAGGTTGTAGCTGCCGTTAAAAATATTCCAGTTATTGGTGCTGGTGGTGTTCTTGATGGTCGTGACATCGTAGAAATGTTGAAATTAGGTGCTAGTGGCGTTCAAATGGGTAGCCGTTTTGCTGCTTCTGATGAATGTAATGCATCTGACGAATTGAAAAAAATGTATGTACGGGCTACTAATCCTGAGGATATTGTATTAATTCAAAGTCCTGTAGGTTTACCTGGACAAGCAATTAAAAATAAATTTGCTGAATCTGTATTAGACGGTACTGTAGCACCTCCAACGGTGTGTGATAACTGTTTGAAACATTGTTCCCATAAATTCTGTATCATCCGTGCCCTTTCTCGTGCACAACAAGGTGATGTGGAAACAGGTTTGGTGTTCTCTGGCAATAATATGCGAAAAGTCGACAAAATTATGCCAGTTAAAGATATCTTTGCTCAACTAAAACAGCAAGTAGCAGAGATTGATTAATTTAAAAGGGCTGTATAGCTATAAGAGGTGGAATAATTGGAAAAACGTGTAGTAATTACTGGCTTAGGGGCAGTGACGCCTGTAGGTATCGGTAAAGAGAACTTTTACAATGCGTTATTGGCAGGTCAATCTGGTATTGGGCCAATTACACGCTTTGATGCATCTGAATATGCAACGCGTATTGCTGGTGAAGTAAAAGATTTTGATGTTACAAACTATGGCGTAGACAAGAAAGAAGCTCGTCGTATGGACCGTTCTGTAGAATTGGCTATCGGTGCTGCTGTTCTTGCTTGTGAAGATGCTGATCTTGATTTAGATAAACAAGATTTAGATCGTTGTGGTACTGTAGTTGGTACTGGTATTGGCGGTATCGACTCTATCCATGAAGTATATGAAACATTATTCGAAAAAGGTCCTGGCCGTGTAAGTCCATTTGCAGTTCCTATGATGATTGCAAACATGACATCTGCACGTGTATCCATTCGTCTTGGCCTTAAAGGTCCTGTTATTACAGACGTAACAGCTTGTACTTCTGGTACAAATGCTATTGGCGATGCTTTCCGTATCATCCAACGTGGTGATGCTGATATCATGTTTGCCGGTGGTACTGAAGCAGCTGTATCTCCTGCAGCTGTAGCTGGTTTTGCAGCTATGAAAGCTATGTCTACACGCAATGACGAACCAACAAAAGCATCTCGTCCATTTGACCGCGATCGCGATGGTTTCGTAATGGGTGAAGGTTCTGGTATCGTTGTTCTTGAAGAATTAGAACACGCAAAAGCTCGTGGTGCTCATATCTACGCTGAAGTTGTAGGTTATGGTACTAATGGCGATGCTTACCACATTACTGCACCAGCTCCAGGTGGTGTACAAGCTCGTAAATGTATGGAATTAGCAATTAAAGATGCAGGTATCGATCCTAAAGACGTTAACTACATCAATGCTCATGGTACATCTACTGGCCTTAATGACAAAAATGAAACATTGGCTATTAAAGAATTGTTCGGCGATCATGCTAAAGACATCGCTGTTAACTCTACAAAATCCATGACAGGTCACTTGTTAGGTGCTGCTGGTGCTATCGAAACTATCGTTATGGCGATGGCTATCGAAACTGGTAAAGTTCATCCTACAATTAACTGTGACAATCCTGATGAAGGTTTGGATCTTGACTATGTTCGCGAAGGTGCACGTGACCTTCAAGTTAAATGTGCTCTTTCCAACTCTTTCGGTTTTGGTGGTCATAACGGTACACTTTGCGTACGCCGTTATGAAGGCTAATGGTAGCTGTTGAAGCGCATAAGAGTAAGATGACACAAGCTCGTGAAGAATCTCTTCATGGGCTTGTTGCTCGTTTAGACATACCTGTGTCAGATATATCCATTTTAGATTGTGCTTTTACACATACATCTTATGCGAATGAACATAAATCAAAGCATATTAATCACAATCAGCGATTAGAGTTTTTAGGCGATGCTGTTTTGGATCTTATTATTGGAGAATACCTATTTAAGACTTATCCAGACATGGCCGAAGGTGATTTGACGAAAATTAAGGCCGCTACAGTGTGTGAGGATTCTTTAGCATCTGTAAGTCGTTCTTTACAATTGGGGCAATATTTATTGCTCGGTCATGGTGAACGTGCTTCTGGTGGTAATAATCGTAATTCTATTTTAGCGGATACCTTTGAGTCTCTCATTGGTGCTATCTATATTTCTACAGATTACCAAACGGCGATGGACTTCGTTTTAAAACATCTCATTACTTATATCAAGCAAGCTTTAGAAGGTAAACGGGGCAAGGATTATAAAACCTTATTACAAGAATATGTGCAACGGGATGGTGATAAACATATCGTCTATCGTTTGCTCAGTGAAAGTGGTCCCGACCATGCTAAGACCTTCCATATGGTGGTTGAAATCAATGGTGTTACTTACGAGGCAGGCTCTGGTAAAAGTAAAAAAATTGCAGAACAACATGCGGCTCAATTAACGTTAGAAAAGTTAATGGCCAAATAGAAAAGCGCCTAATGGCGCTTTTTTCTGTATAATAGTATATAGAATAGTAAATATATTTATCTTATGATTGTTTGATCGTTGTATCGAAAGCCTTATATCTTAATATATTAATTACATATCATAAGGAATAAATACATGGATATTAATATATTAATATAAAAGGTTTTGGCTGAGTTTACTTTATATAAGAAAGGAGGGTGACTATGAAACCATTTGGTATGATACCTTTTTTTATACCTCATGTAGGGTGTCCTTATGTATGTACATTTTGTAACCAGTCCCGTATTACAGGCCAATCGGGTATTAGTCACCTAACACCGGATTATATTAAAGCAACGATTACAGAGTATGTGGGAAGTAAACGAAATGATAAGTTTTGGGAAGTCGCCTTTTATGGTGGATCATTTACAGCTATCCATAAAGAGTTACAACATCAATTATTAGCTCCTGCTTCTGAGATGCTTAAGCGCGGCATAATTGATGGTATACGTTGTTCAACGCGGCCTGATGCTGTAGGTGATGAAGCAATTACCTTGTTACAGTCTTATGGGGTAAAAACAGTAGAACTTGGTGTGCAGTCCATGAATGACGATATTTTAGTAGATGCTAAGCGCGGTCATACCGCACAAGAGGTAGTAGAGGCTGTGGGGCGACTAAAACAGCGTGGTATGACTGTAGGTGTTCAGCTTTTACCAGGATTAAAAGGTGAAACTTGGCATACAATTCTAGAAACAGCTATTGCTGTAGTTAAACTAAAACCAGATTTTGTACGAATCTACCCTGTTCTTGTTATAGAAAATACGGAACTAGCAGATCAATATAGATCTGGTGAATATAAGCCATTAAGTACCGAGCAAGCTATTACATATTGTGCATTCTTAAAGGAATGGTTTGAACAGCATAATATTGAAGTTATACGTACAGGATTACAAAGCACGGAAGAGCTCGATTCAGGCAATAGTTTGGTAGCAGGTCCCTATGAACCTGCTATGGGTGAGCTCGTTGTAAATGAACAATATAAACAACGTATTGAAAGATGTATTGATGAACATCTTTCTTCAGAAAATTTATTAGGAAAGCAAAATAGTTACAATTTTTCTCATTTTGATTATTACCATACTCATAAGGTAGGATGTAGATTTTATTCGGATAGTGGTGATATTTTGATGAAACATAGAATTGTAATTTCTTATCCCAGAAGCAGTACATCAAAGGTGCGAGGTCTCAAAAATCGCAATATTTTATATTTCCAAGAAACGTATCCTCAATTTAGCATAGATTGGTTTGAAGATAGTACGAGAAATACTGTTCGTTGCTGTATTGATGGCCTACAATATGTGTTATAATAAAAGATATGATTAATTGGGGTTGTTAGTAGAAAGGAGGCAGTCATGCAATTACTTCGGTTAGAATTAAAGGGCTTTAAATCGTTTGCAGATAAAACGGTTGTAAAATTCTCGCCAGGAATGACTGCCGTTATTGGACCTAACGGAAGTGGTAAAAGTAATATTACGGATGCTATGAAATGGGTTTTAGGGGAATCCAATGTCCGTAACTTACGTGGTCAAAAAGCAGAGGATATTATTTTCTCTGGTACGGAAAAACGTAAACCAATGAGTGCAGCTGAGGTTACACTTGTATTTGACAATAGTGACCATCAATTAGATGTAGATATGGCTGAGGTTGCTATTACACGCCGTATTTATCGCACTGGTGAAAGTGAGTTTCTTATCAATAAACGCTCTTGTCGTTTAAAGGATATTCACCTTCTATTAGCTGATACAGGCCTGGGGAAAGATTCAATGGCTATTATCGGTCAGAACCGCATTGATGCTATTTTGAATTCAAAGCCTGAAGAGCGTCGATTGATCTTTGAAGATGTAGCAGGTATTTCTCGTTTTAAAATCAATAAAGAAGATGCATTGCGTCGTATTGCTAGCACAGACCGAAACATGGAACGCGTACGCGACGTTATGGCTACTATTGAAGAACAACTTGGACCTTTATCTGAAAAGGCGGAAAAGACTAAAAAATATATGACCCTAAGTCGTACAAAGCGCGACTATGATGGAGCATTAGGCTTTCATAATTACAAGACATCAGACCGGCTCTTAACGCGTTTTGAAAACGATAATATCGCCTTTAAGGATGAAGAGATTGAGCTTCAAACGGAGTTGTCTAAATTAGAAGCTCGCCGTCATACCTTGCAATCCGCATCAACAAAAGAGCAAGAACAGCTCAAGTTGTGGGAAGCTCAGTATACGGAAAAGCAACGTGATGAAGAACGTTTAGCAGGTCATTTACGTCTGTTAGAAGAACAATTAAAAACGGCTCACCGTGAATTAGATGAAACGTCTATGCGTATTAGTGAGCTAGAGGCGACTCAAAAAGGTGAAGAACAACAATTACGCATTTTAAATCAATTGATTCAAGATGAAAGTGCTCAACTAGTAGAGAAAGAATCCAAACTAGAAGCGTTAGAGGCGAATTATAAAAAAGCTGTTGAAGATGTTAGCGCCGAGCAAGCTAAGTTCCAGTCCTTGCAGTCTAATCGAGAAGCCTTTGAGCAACGTCAATTAGAACTTGTGAGTGCCATTGAAATGGCAAAAGCTAGTATTCGTAGCTTAGAAGCTCGTAAGGAAGAGTCTACAAAACAATGTGAGGTTTTAAAGGCTGAAATAGGTCAAGTAGATAGTGAATTACAAGTAGCTCGCGGTGAATTTGACATATTAGGCCAACAGTTTAATGCTATTTCTGCACAACGACAAGCCCTCGTTGATGGCGGCAAAGAAGCAGCCTTACAAGCTCGTGAAGAACGCAAAGAATTACAAAAATTACGTACTCAAGAGCAACGTGTTAAAGGTCGTATCGAACTATTAGCCCAATGGGAAGAACAACATGAAGGCTATTTAGAAGGTACTAAGAATATCCTAAACAGTAAAGGATCTTGGCGCGAACAAATTACAGGTGCTGTTGGTGATCTCTTTACGGTAGAAGATAAATATACGACAGCTATTGAAACGGTATTAGGCGGTAGTGTTAACCATGTTGTCACTACTACGGCTCGTGCAGCTGCAGAAGGTGTTAAGTATTTGAAATCTATTCAAGGTGGTCGCGTAACCTTCTTGCCGATGGATTCTGTAAAAGGGAAACCCTATGATACACCGGCTTTACATGAAAGTTGTGTAATTGGTACTGCTGTTGATTGTATTTCCTTTGATAATACATATGCTCATATTTTTCAATATCTATTAGGGCGCACCTTGGTAGTATCCTCCATGGATGATGCTATTGGTCTGCAAAAAAAATATAATCAACAATTGCGTATCGTTACGCTTACAGGGGAACAATTCCAACCTGGTGGCTCTTTAACTGGTGGTGCTACAAAGCGCAAGCGTGCCTCTGTATTGAGCCGTAAGGAAGAGGCGGCTAGCCTTGAACAAGAGCTTGTACAAATTGAAGAACAAATTCGTTCCTTAACAGCTAGCTTGGAAAACCTTGAAAAACGGGTTGACGAAGCTGAAAAAGAACGAGGTGCCCTTGATGAAAGCTACCAACATACAAACTTACTGTATGTGGCTAGCGAAACAAAGGTTCAAAATATTCAAAATCAAATGGATCGTAAGAAACGTGTTCTCCGTGAAGAAGAGCAACGTTTATTACAAATCGATATTGATTTAGCTAGTACAACGGCTAACTTGAAAGACCAAGAAACAGCATTGGCATCTTTGCAAGAAGACCACGGTGTAGATGGCAATCAAGGGGCCTTAATGGAGCGGTTAACTGTATTACAAAAGGTACAGCAAGAGGCTTATGAAGCTTTCACAGAGGCTCGCCTCACCTGTGATACGTTGCGACAAACCATTAAGGAACGTGAAGCTCAGCGAGAACAACGTAATCAATCCATTACTAACATTGTAGAGCGCTTAACACCGTTACGTAATTTGCTGATTAGCACTACAGAGCGCTGTGAAGTAGAACTACCAAAGGCTAAAGAATTGGCTGACCGGGAACTATCTGTGGTTACAGCAGAGGTAGAACGATTGCGCGCACTTCGCGATGAGGCTTATGATAAAACATCTACAGGACGTGAAGAGATGGAATCTATCCTCGGTGAGCAAGATCGATTGAACCAACGATATAAAGTCGTTCAAGGTCGACTCGTCGATATGGAAGGTAAGATTACACGTCATCGCATGGATTGTGAGCGCTTTGTAGAAGAACTACAAGAGTTAGGCTTTACCTTAGAAGATGCGCAGGCTCTTCGCATTGAAGGCTCTGTAAACGATTGGAAGGATGAGCAGGCTCGCTTGATGGCAGAAATTGCCGAACTAGGCCCAGTCAATCCGAACGCTGTTGAAGAATACGAAGAAACTAAAGAGCGTTATGACTTCTTAAGTACTCAGTTAGCAGATTTAGATACAGCGAAAGAGCAATTGCAAGCGGTTATTGCTGAAATGGACAAGGCTATGAGTACACAGCTATACGATGTATTAGATGTAGTAGGTCGTAGATTCCAAGAGGTATTTAGCCAACTATTTGGCGGTGGTACGGCTCAAATTGTATTGACTGATCCAGATAATATCTTAACTGGTGGTATCGATTTCTACATTCAGCCGCCAGGGAAGAAACGTCAACAATTGACATTGTTATCCGGTGGAGAACGTGCTCTTACGGTTATTGCTTTATTGTTCTCGTTCCTAGACTATCGTCCTGCGCCGTTCTGCGTGCTTGACGAAGTTGATGCAGCCCTTGATGAAGCTAATGTAGAAAGGTTTAGTTCTTACCTAAATCGGGTAAATAAAGAAACACAATTTATCGTAGTATCACACCGTAAAAAAACGATGGAAGCCGCCGAAGTATTACAAGGGGTAACCATGGTTGAACGGGGCGTATCGCGATTATTAACAGTAGCATTTGAAGATGTGAAGGAGGATCTTGCATAATGGCATTCGGATTCTTTAATAAAATTAAAGAGGGCTTAGAAAAGACTCGTAAGTCCTTTGTAAAAAATGTAGAGACAGTTATCATTGGTTATGCAGAAATTGATGATGATTTCTTAGATGATTTAGAAGCAGTTATGCTTACTAGTGACCTTGGTCCTAAAACGACAGAATATTTGATGAAAGAAATTCGTCGTGGTGTAACAGAAGGTATTATCAACAATACTGGTGATGTAATGCCATTTATGGAAGACCGCATTACAGAAATGCTAGTTGACCAAGAGGACGAAATTACACTACACCATCCAGAGGTTATCCTTGTTGTGGGGGTAAACGGCGTTGGTAAAACAACAACTATCGCTAAATTGGCTAATTACTACACAAAAGAAGGTAAAAAGGTTATCATTGCTGCAGGTGATACATTCCGTGCCGCTGCAGCTGACCAATTATCCATTTGGGCAGATCGCGTAGGTGTGCCTATCGTTAAACATAAAGAGGGCGCTGATCCAGCAGCCGTTGTATACGATGCTATGGAAGCGGCAAAAGCTCGTAATGCAGACCTTGTTATCGTCGATACTGCAGGTCGTCTACACACTAAAGTTAATCTTATGGAAGAACTTAAGAAGATGGGCCGCGTAGCTAATAACCACGTAGAAGGGGCACCGCATCAAACATTGCTCGTTCTCGATGGTACGACAGGTCAAAATGCTGTAAGCCAAGCTAAATTATTTGGTCAAGCAGTACCAGTAAATGGTATTGTTGTGACTAAGCTTGATGGCACAGCAAAAGGTGGCGTAGTTATCTCTATTAAAGAGGAATTAGGCGTACCTGTTCGCTGGATTGGCGTTGGCGAAGGCATGGATGACTTACGTCCATTTAATGCGAAAGAATTTGCTAATGCACTATTTAATAAAGGAATGATTCAAGGTGACAAATAAATATAACCGGGAATTCTTACTTGAATATGTAGAATCTGAAAATAAGAAAAATGAATGTAATGTAAGCCTAGATAATATGGAAAAGATTGTTGGCTTAATCGAGTATTTCGGCATTGAATTATATCGACCTATTACAAGATTGCTACTTTCAAACTGGGAAGAGATTACAGAACGTATTAATAACTATACTGAATCAGATTGGATGATGGCTGATGAAATCCAAAAGACTACGCCTACATTAGATCGTTTCTCCATTGCTATGCTCATCGAAGTATTAGAAGGTGAGGATACGTTGAACCAAGCAGAAAATGCAGGTCGCCGTCTATCAGAGGAAGAGCTCAAAGCTATCCGTAAACATCAGGATGAACAGTAATGAAACATAATACATATAATTACGAAGGGGGCCAACCATTTAAAGTGGAGGCGCCCTTTACGCCTACAGGGGACCAACCAACTGCGATTCAGTCTTTAACAGAAGGCATTGAACGCGGTGAATGGGCCCAAGTTTTACTCGGTGCCACTGGTACAGGTAAGACTTTTACTATGGCTAAGGTTATAGAGGCCGTTCAAAAGCCAACGCTGATTATTGCTCATAATAAAACCTTAGCTGCGCAGTTATGTAGTGAGTTTAAAAGTTTCTTCCCAAATAATGCGGTAGAATACTTTGTGTCTTATTACGATTTCTATCAACCAGAAGCATATATTCCTTCCAGTGATACGTATATCGAGAAGGATGCGTCTATCAATGATGAAATCGATAAACTGCGACATAGCGCTACGATGAGCCTCTTTGAGCGCCGCGATGTTATCATCGTTGCCTCTGTTAGTTGTATTTATGGCTTAGGTGACCCTGAGGACTACTCTGAACTCGTGTTGTCCTTGCGCTTAGGGCAGACGAAATCTCGTGATGAAATTCTGTCTAAACTCGTAGATATTCAATATACGAGAAATGATATGAACTTTATCCGCGGTACCTTCCGTGTACAAGGGGATACTATCGAGATTTTCCCTGCTGCGTATAGTGAAAGAGCCATTCGAGTGGAACTCTTTGGCGATGAAATCGATCGCCTCGTTGAGGTAGATGCTTTAACAGGTGAAGTCATTGCAGAGCGTAAGCACGTTGCAGTCTATCCAGCATCTCACTATGTAACAACGAAAGATAAGATGCGTATTGCTGTAGAGCGTATTGAAGCTGAATTAGACGAACAATTAGCTAAGTTGAAAGCTGCTGACCGTCTATTGGAGGCTCAACGTCTTGAACAGCGTACCCGTTACGATATAGAAATGATGCAAGAAATGGGTTATTGCTCGGGCATCGAGAATTATTCCCGCCATATGTCTGAACGTAAGGCTGGAGAAGCTCCATATACATTGATAGACTATTTCCCAGATGATTTCCTCATTATGGTGGATGAGTCTCATGTAACGATTCCGCAAATTCGTGCCATGTATAATGGTGACCGTGCTCGTAAAGAATCACTGATCGAATATGGCTTCCGTCTGCCGTCTGCGCTTGATAATAGACCGCTTCAATTCGATGAATTCGTGGAGCGTATCAATCAAATCGTTTATGTATCGGCAACGCCTGGTCCATACGAAATGGAAGTACAAACGAATATTGCAGAACAAATCATTCGTCCTACAGGTTTATTAGATCCATCCATTGAGATTCGTCCTATTAAGGGTCAAATGGATGACTTACTAGGAGAAATTCATAAGCGTGCTGCCAAGAACGAGCGTGTTCTCGTTACGACCTTAACAAAGAAAATGGCAGAGGATTTAACAGAGTTCTTGAAGGAAATGGGCGTCCGTGTTCGATACCTTCATTCTGATATCGTTACTATCGAGCGTGCCGAAATTATTCGGGACTTACGAGCTGGTGTATTCGATGTACTAGTTGGTATCAACTTGCTTCGTGAAGGTCTCGATATGCCAGAGGTTTCTTTAGTGGCTATCTTAGATGCGGATAAAGAAGGTTTCTTACGCTCCGATACAGCCATGATTCAAACTATCGGGCGTGCTGCTCGTAATGTGAATGGTCACGTTATCATGTATGCAGACCGCATAACAGGTTCTATGCAGCGCGCCATCGATGAAACTGATCGCCGTCGTGCCGTGCAAGAGGCTTATAATATTGAACATAATATTACGCCTAAGTCTGTCTCTAAAGATGTAAAAGAGCTTATTGAGTTGACGAAAATTGAAGAAGATATGGTCACCGATGGAAAGGACTTTTCACCAAGGAAAGGGAAAAAGAAATCCTCTACAACGGGTATGGACCATGGACACGAACCATATGCACAAGATATATCTACGCCTAAGGTGGCAGATATAACACCGGAAGAGTTATTCAATAAAATTGAAGAACTAGACCGTCAAATGAAGGCCGCTGCAAAGCAGCTTGAATTTGAAAAGGCTGCAAAACTTCGTGATCAATTAGGGGAACTACGTCAACAATGGTCTGATATGCATAGCGCAGGTGAAAGCAAGTTAAAAAAACCTGCATCAACTAAAGGTAGAAGGCGGACTAGCTCAAAGAGTAAATAGATTGTAATAAAACACATAGATTATATAGACTATATGTGCGATAATATACATATATTATTTCATGTTAGTAAAAAGAGATGATGCCGATTGGTATCATCTCTTTATATAGGGAACATAATGAAAGATCAATTGATAGTAAAAGGTGCGCGTCAGCATAACCTTAAAAATATAGATATATCCTTACCACGGGATCAGTTTATCGTTTTGACTGGCCTCAGTGGTTCTGGTAAATCGTCCTTAGCATTCGATACAATTTACGCAGAAGGGCAACGACGCTATGTAGAGTCTTTATCTGCTTATGCACGTCAATTCTTGGGACAAATGGATAAACCCGATGTAGACTATATTGAAGGTTTATCTCCAGCTATTTCTATCGACCAAAAGACTACAAGCCGTAACCCTCGTTCTACAGTTGGTACTGTAACGGAGATTTACGATTACTTGCGTCTATTGTTTGCTCGCGTAGGCCATGCTCATTGTCCTGAATGTGGTATGCCTATTACACAGCAAACAATACAACAAATGACAGATGATGTAATGAACTTCCCAGAAGGCACTAAGATTTTAGTATTAGCCCCTATGATTCAAGGAAAAAAGGGGGAACATAAATCCGTTTTTGAACAACTTCGAAAAGAAGGTTTTGTTCGTGCTCGTGTAGATGGCGCTGTACGTACATTAGATGAAGAGATTGTATTAGAAAAAAATAAAAAACACTCCATAGATATTGTTGTAGACCGTCTCGTTGTTAAAGAAGGCATTGAATCTCGCTTAGCAGACTCTATGGAGACTGCATCAAAATGGGCAGAAGGCATTGTAGTTATCCAAGAGGTAGATGGACCTGAACACATGTATAGCCAACACTTTGCATGTCCAGATTGCCATATTTCCTTACCGAAAATTGAGCCACGTATGTTCTCCTTTAACAGTCCATTTGGTGCCTGCCCAGCTTGTTTGGGAATTGGCTCTACCATGGAAGTAGACGAAGAGCGCGTTATTCCAGATGGATCTATTACCTTTGCCGATGGTTGTGTACAAGCGTTGAGCTCTAACCCTAATGCGTGGTTTATGCGCCAAGTAGAAGGTCTATTAAAAGCTAATGGATACTCTTTAGATTCTACCTATGATGAATTGCCAAAAGCATTACAGAAAAAAGTAATGTATGGCACTACAGATAAGGTGGCTTTCACGTACGAAAATATGCGCGGCGAAGTGAAGGAATTCTTTACTGAGTACGAAGGTATTTTACCGATGGTAAAACGCCGTCATAGTGAAGCCTCTACAGATTCTATGCGTGAAGAGTTTGAAAAATTTATGTCCATTAAGCCTTGTACTACATGCCATGGAGCTCGTCTTAAACCTGAAGTATTAGCTATAACCGTAGGGGATAAGAACATCAATGAAGTGACCCAATTGACCATTAAAGAAGCACTCGATTTCTTTGGTAAGTTACAGTTAACAGAGCGGGAACAAGTGATTGGGGCTCAAATTTTGAAGGAAATCAATGCTCGCCTTGGGTTCCTCAATAATGTAGGCCTTGATTATCTTACTATGAATCGTAGTGCAGGTACTTTGTCTGGTGGTGAAGCGCAACGTATTCGTCTAGCTACGCAAATCGGCTCTGGTTTAGTAGGTGTATTGTACATCCTAGACGAACCGTCCATAGGGCTACATCAACGAGATAATGATCGACTCATCGATACCTTAAAAGGGTTACGGGACTTAGGCAATACCTTGCTCGTTGTAGAACACGACGAAGATACGATGCGTGCGGCTGATTATCTCGTGGACATTGGTCCAGGTGCAGGTGAGCATGGCGGTCAAATTATTGCCGCTGGTTCTGTTGACGAAGTTATGAAGGTTAAAGACTCTATTACTGGTCAATATTTGAGTGGTCGTAAATTTATCGCTCTTCCAGAACAACGCCGTAAACCAGGTAAGAACTGTATTGAAATTCGCGGTGCTAAGGAAAATAATTTACAAAATGTAAATGTAAAATTCCCTATCGGCTTATTCAATGTTGTTACTGGTGTCAGCGGTTCTGGTAAGTCTACCTTGATTAATGAAATTCTCTACAAAGGTTTAGCTAATCAATTATATCGCTCTAACCACAAAGTAGGGGCTCATAAAGAAATCCGTGGTCTTGAACATATCGACAAAATCATCAATATCGACCAAAGTCCTATCGGCCGTACGCCTCGCTCTAATCCAGCGACCTATACTGGTGTATTCGATGCTATACGCGAGCTTTATAGTCAAACACCGGAAGCAAAGATGCGCGGCTACAAACAAGGGCGCTTTAGCTTTAACGTAAAAGGTGGCCGCTGTGAAGCTTGTCGTGGTGACGGTATCATTAAAATTGAAATGCACTTCTTACCAGATGTGTACGTACCTTGTGAGGTTTGTAAGGGAGCCCGTTATAACCGAGAAACCTTAGAGGTTAAATACAAAGGTAAATCTATTGCAGATGTACTAGATATGACGGTAGATGATGCGGTTGAGTTCTTCAGCGCAATTCCGAAGATCAATCGTAAAATGATTACCTTGCAAGAGGTAGGTTTAGGCTATATTCGTTTAGGTCAAGCAGCAACAACCTTATCTGGTGGTGAAGCACAACGCGTTAAATTAGCTACTGAATTAGCTCGTCGCAGCACAGGTAAAACATTGTACATCCTAGATGAACCGACTACAGGTCTTCACGCCGAGGATATTCGCAAGTTATTACACGTATTGCAACAACTCGTAGAGGGTGGCGATACCGTTGTCGTTATCGAGCATAATTTAGATGTCATTAAGATGGCAGACCATATCATAGACCTCGGTCCTGAAGGCGGTAATCGCGGTGGTACTATCGTAGCTACAGGTACACCTGAGGAAATCGTTAGGGTGAAAGAAAGCTATACCGGCAAATTCTTAGGTCCTGTATTAGAACAGACTAAGAAATTTATGAAAGCAGCTCAAAAGAAGAAATAGTAGTGAGTACAAAGCTTAACAATCTGTGAGGAAAGGAGGACATATGCCATCTGAAGAATTACTAGAGAAGGTCAGTCATTTGCCGACCACACCAGGCGTGTATTTATGGCGCGATCAATATAACCGTATCATCTATGTAGGTAAGGCCATTAATTTGCGCAACCGCGTGCGTTCCTATGTACGCAATGATGCGAACCGAGCGCCGAAGGTTGCGGCCATGATGAAGCGTGCCGTCGATGTGGAGATTATCCAAACAAAGACAGAGATGGAAGCGCTTATCTTAGAGAATACGCTTATTAAGGAGCACGAGCCTAAATACAATATTAGGCTTCGTGATGATAAAACGTATCCGTACGTAAAAATCTCAGTACAAGAGGATTACCCACGGGTATATATGACGCGCCGACTAGAACGCGATGGAGCCAAGTACTTTGGCCCTTTTACAGATGTAACATCTGTACATGTGGTATTGAAATTAATACGCCAGTACTATCCACTCAGGACTTGTAAGTCTATGAAGGTAGAGCGACCATGTTTGCAATATCATATGCATTACTGTGAAGCACCGTGCTTTAATAAGATTTCCGTATCGGATTATGGAAAGTATATCGATGAAATCATAGAGCTCTTTGAAGGTAAGCCTATCCCTTTGCTGAAGGAAATTAAAGAGAAGATGGAGCTTGCTGCAGAAGACTTACGTTTTGAAGATGCAGCACATTATCGAGATCAGTTATCTAGTATTGAAAAGATACAAGAAAAGCAACGCATGGTTACACAGCGTGGCGACTTAGACGTGTTAGGTCTTGCGGTAGACACATCTATGGCCTGTGTACAGTTATTATTCATTCGTGGTGGCCGACTATTAGGCCGTGAGAACTACTTTGTACAACATGATGGAGATAGTCAAGAAACTATCATGACGGACTTTATCAAGCAATACTATGGAGATACAAACTTCATTCCAAAGGAATTATTATTACCTATGGATAGCACCGATAGAGATTTGTTAAAGGAATGGTTTACACAGCTTAAAGGGCAAAATGTAGACGTATCCGTGCCACAGCGTGGTTATAAGATGGACATGATTAAGATGGCTCATGAGAATGCAGAAACCTTCCTAGAAGAGCGTCGTCGTCAGTGGCAACACCAAATTGATAAGACTGGTGGGGCTGTTAAAAAACTAGCTGAAGTCCTAGACTTGCCGCGATTACCAGAGCGTATGGAATGCTTTGATATTTCCCATACACAAGGGGCCGAAACGGTGGCATCTATGGTTGTCTTTGAAGGTGGTAAGCCTGCGAAGAAGGAGTATCGTCGTTTTAAATTGAAAACTACGCAAGGTAAACCTGATGACTTTAAGTCTATGGCTGAAATTATGGAACGACGCTATGGTAATGAAACAGATTGGCCTATGCCTGATCTGATTATTATCGATGGTGGTAAAGGACAGCTCAATGCAGCTTTGCCGTTAATACGTGCCGTAGGTGTTACAGATGTGCCTGTTATCTCTTTGGCTAAACGCATTGAAGAGGTTTTTGTAGAAGGACAATCTGAAAGTATCATCTTAAGCCATCACACACCAGAGCTTCAATTGCTTCAACAAATACGTGATGAAGCCCATCGCTTTGCCATTACGTACCATCGTAAGCTACGTGGAAAACGCAATTTAGAATCTATTCTAGATCATATAGAAGGTATTGGCCCTAAACGCCGCAAAGCCTTGTGGGCACATTTCAATAGTTTAGAGGCTATGAAAGAGGCATCCATTGATGAACTTTCAAAGGTGGACTCTATGAACTATAAGACGGCAGAAACACTATATAATTTCTTCCGCATGTCTAAGGTAGAAAAACAAGATATGTTGAAATAAAAAAGAGCATCTTATTCAAGATGCTCTTTTACTGTATACGTATGTTATTTATTTTTATTGACGCTGAATATACCAAGTACGCCAAGTGAACAATACACCTGCTGCTAGTACGCTAGCGAGTAATCCAATCCATACGCCAAATGGTCCGTAATTAGGATTATTAGCGAGAATATAGGCGGTTGGGAAGCATACGCCCCAATAGGATATGAGGGAGATATAAAGAACTACTTTTACATCTTTATAGGCTCTCAATATACCTTGTAAAGGGGTTCCAATGGCATCGATAGCAGAGAAGAATACACCGTATCCAAGGAAGCTGTAGATAAGCTTGTATACTTCATCATCATTTGTAAAGAGATCTGCAATAGCGTCCATATTAGTAAACGTAAATGTACAAATCATGATAGCCAATACAATGGCTAAGATGCGAGAAATATAAGAGTACTGGATAGCCTCTTGTTTACGACCTGCCCCAAGTTCATAAGCAACTGCAATGGTAGAGGCCATAGCGATACTAAGAGGTAAACAGTAGAATACATTGGTAAAGGAAATAACAGATTGATGAGCAGCTACGACGGCGGATCCAAAGTGAACCATCAAGAGTCCAGCAATGCTAAAAATACTAGCTTCTAAGAAGATGGAAAAGCCAATAGGAATACCTATATGTAGCTGTTCGCGAATGTAGTGAAAACTTGGTTTACTGAAGTCTTTAAAGATACGATATCCCTTTAGCTTTGGATGTAATAGTAATACTAAGCTAAAGAGAATAAAGTTAGTCCAACAAGCACCGGCTATACCATAGCCAGCACCGACACCACCGATCTCTGGAAATCCGAAATGCCCAAAGATGAGTGAGTAGTTCAAAAATACGTTCACAATAAAGCTAGTAAATACGATGGCCATAGAATAATGTGTTAATCCATGACTGTCGACTGTATTGCGCAATGTATTAACCCAAAGTAGTGGGAATAGACCTATAGCAAATGCTTTCAGGTAACTAATACATACCTCAGCTGCAGCAGGTTCCAGATTTAATGCTGTCAGAAGAGGGCGTAAGCCTAAGAGACCAATTATTAAAATGATACATGCTAGGCCTGTACCGATATAAAGACCTTGATAAAAGATTGTTGAAATATCATCGGTTTTCTTAGCTCCCAATAGCTGAGAAATAATTGGAGTAATACCTAACAACGTTCCTTGTGCAAAGATATAGAAGAGGAGCCATAAATTATACCCTGTAGCAACCCCAGCTAAATCTATTGTACTATATTGTCCCGTTAAAAAGATGGCTATAAATGTACCACCTATAAGGGAAAATTGCGTTATGCACATAGGAGTAAATAGCTTAATGAACAACCATAACTTTTGTAATATAGAATATGTTTGATACATATTTACCTCCCTTATTAATGATATATTATACGATATCATAAAGTAGCCTAATTTAATAGATAAATTCCTTGAGAATTGGGAATTAAATATATATTATTGATTAGTCTATTATGAATCTATAATTAATGATTTTTTATATCCTAGAATTTCCATTTGTAGTGTTATGATTCTCATATTAATATGAATGGAGTATGCTAAAAATGAATATATATTTTACAAATTGAATTTTACACTACTGAACTATATCGATTATAATATATATACTATAGTTATATTCTAAGGAGGATACATTGGACATCTTATCTGTACAAGGTTTATTAGCGATGCTTCAGATCATCGTTATCGATATCTTACTTGCTGGCGACAATGCCATTGTAATTGGTATGGCAGCTCGTAACTTGCCAGCACATTTACAGAAGAAAGCCATCTTCTGGGGCACAGCCGGTGCCATTATTTTACGCCTTGTTATGGCATTCCTATTTGTAGAGGCATTGAACAATATTCCTGCACTTCGTTTAGTAGGTGGTATCCTCCTCTTATGGATTGGATACAAGCTCGTTGCTGATGATGAAAGCGAGCATAATATCGAAGCTAAGGATAATTTACGTGCAGCCATTACAACTATTGTTATTGCTGACGGTATCATGGGTATCGATAATGTTATCGGTGTAGTTGGTGCTGCAGGTGGTCATATGACAATGGTAGCCATTGGTATGCTCATAACTGTACCAATCATCATTTATGGCAGTACATTATTTGTGAAAGTCATCGAACGCTTCCCAATTATCCTATACGTTGGCGGCGGTATCCTTGGCTGGGTAGGTGCTGGTATGGCAGTAGAGGATACATTGATTGCTCATAGTGTTGAACCATATGCACTATTCATCAAAATTGCTGCAGTAATCCTCGTAGTAGGGGCATCTTTGGTAGCTAAAAAACTCAAGAAATAATAGAATACATCTCTTCTCCTAATGATAGGAGGAGAGATTTTTTTATGTAAACTAATAGCTCTCTTTTTAGGTGAGAAAATAGAAAAATTATGGTATAGTTAAGGGATAGTTATTGAATTACTCGTTTGAATTGAGGTATGTACAGAATGGAATTTTTAGAAGTTGCCACGTGGGTAACCATTGGTAAGATTATTTTAATTGATATTTTGTTGGCTGGCGATAATGCTGTAGTAATTGGTATGGCAGCAGGTAAGCTAGCTCCAGAACTACAAAAGAAAGCCGTAATTTGGGGTACAGTAGGTGCCATTGTAATGCGCCTTGTATTTGCTACCCTTTTAGTAGAGGCGCTTACTTTAATTCCTCTTATCCACTTAGGTGGTGGCTTTGTACTTGTATGGATTGCCATTCAATTATTAAAAGGTGGAGATGAAGATGCACATATTGAAGCTAAGAATTCATTAATGGGTGCTATTTGGACGATTATTGTAGCCGACGCTATGATGAGTATTGATAATGTCATCGGTGTAGTAGGGGCCGCTAAAGGTCATTTAGAGCTTGTTATTGCAGGTATGTTAATTACTGTTCCAATTATCGTATTTTGCTCTACTTTATTTGCTCGAATTATTAATAAATTCCCTGCCATTCTTTGGGCAGGTGGCGCACTCCTTGGCTGGGTTGCAGGAGAAATGATTGTGGAAGATCCACTTCTTATACCATATATTCAAGGTGAAGAATTACTCGTTAAAATCGGTACTGTATTCTTCGTTCTTATTGTGACAGGTATGATTAAAATTTGGAAGAAAAGAGACGCGTAATGAACGGTACTAATCGTACATCTCGTAAAAAACAATCTAAACAACATAGAAGAAGTAATCGCTCTAATTCACAGCAAGCTATAAACGGCCAATTATCTAAAAAACAACAGGCTATTTTAAATGCGCCTGTTAAGTTTGGTGATGAAGTATTGGTAACTATTCATGGCATCGGTAGTAGCGGTGAAGGGGTAGGTCGTGTAGATGACTTTACTGTTTTTGTGCCTTTTGCTTTACCTGGAGAAACTGTGAAAGTAGCTATTGATATGGTTAAAAAAACCTATGCTACAGGGCGCCTCATAGAAATTGTTACGATGGCTCCCAATCGTATCGATGCAAGTTGTGATCTTTATGGATTCTGTGGAGGCTGCCAACTACAGCACATTACCTATGAAGGACAGCTTTCACTAAAAACACAAAAGGTGAAGGACGTTATCGAGCGTATTGGTCATCAAAATCCAGAACTTGTAAAACCAGCATTAGGACCTAAAGATCCATGGGCATATCGCAATAAGATGCAAATGCCTGTAGGTGGTAGTAAAGGCGATATTCAAATGGGGTTCTATGCTATGGGATCCCACGATATCGTGCAAGGTACAAACTGTCCTATACAAGATGAAGGCAATAATATCATTGCTCAAGCATGTTATCAAATTGCTAAAGAGTTTGATATTGAACCGTATAATGAACATACAGGAAAGGGTATATTGCGCCATGTAATCGGTCGTATTGGCCAATCTGGATGGATGATTATCCTTGTAACTGCTACTGACCATTTACCACACCAAGAAAAGTGGGTAGAAAAATTAACAGAACGCATCCCTCAAGTAGAAACTATTGTTCATAATGTGAATAATAAGCGTACTAATGTTATATTAGGATCTAAGAATCATATCCTCTACGGCGATGGAACGATTACAGACCATATTAAGGATCTACAGTTTACTTTATCCCCACATTCCTTCTTCCAAGTGAATCCAGAACAAACTACAGTATTGTATGACCAAGCATTAGCCTATGCGGACCTAAAAGGGGATGAAACTGTTATCGATGCGTACTGTGGTACTGGTACCATTTCACTCTTCTTAGCTCATAAAGCAAAACATGTTATCGGCATAGAAATTGTAGAACCTGCCATTATCAATGCTCGTGAAAACGCCCAACGCAATGGCTATGATAATACAGAATTTATCGTCGCTGATGCGGCCGTAGAAATGCCAAAACTCTACAAAGCAGGCGTACGACCAGACGTTATCGTATTTGATCCAATTCGTGCTGGCTGTAAAGAAGAAGTACTAACCTCTGCAGCAGGCATGGAACCAAAACGCATTGTCTACGTATCATGTAACCCAGCAACCATGGCAAGGGACATTGAAATCCTTACACACTACGGCTATGAACTCCAAGAAGTACAACCAGTAGACATGTTCCCTATGACAGCACATGTCGAAGCGGTAGCTTTGCTTACTAGAAGTGAAGCGATGTAGTAAGCATTAACACTGGTCAGGAATGTCCAAGAGTTCGAACGAAGTGAAGAATGATTGGAAACAATCAAGGATATTTTGCTGGATGGTTGAGTTGTCAGTTTGCTTATTTTCGAGGCAGGATTGACATTGTGATTTGGATATTGGAGGAATAAGTGTATGAAGCAATATATCGTTGATGCATTTACAGATAAAATATTTTGTGGTAATCAGGCGGCTGTTTGCGTACTGGATCAGTGGCTTTCGGAAGAGCTTATGATGAATATTACCAGAGAAAATAATTTTTCTGAAACTGCGTTTACCGTCAAAACAAAGGATGGTTATGATCTACGCTGGTTTACTCCGGGGGGAGAAATCAATCTATGTGGACACGCGACTCTCGCTACGTCCTATGTGCTGTTTCGTTTTTATGAGCCTGACCTAGAACAGATTATATACCATACCATGAGCGGTGACCTTTTTGTGAGCAGAAAAGATGACTATATCATGATGGATTTCCCTATTTACGAATGTAAAGAAGTCCCTGTCACAGAACAGATGGTAGCGGTTATGGGAGCTGCACCGGAAAAAACGTTTCTTGACCGAGATCTACTACTCGTATATGACGATGAAAGGGTAATACGTGGATTACAGCCGGATTTTGAAGCAATGAGACTGCTCGATGGTAGCGGTGTTGGCGTTACTGCACCGGGAATAGAATATGATTGTGTGTCACGGTTCTTTGCTCCGAAGCTCAAGGTAAATGAAGATCCTGTGACAGGATCGGTACACTGTATGATCGTGCCGTATTGGGCAGAACGTCTTGGCAAGCATAATATACGAGCGTATCAGGCATCCGAAAGGGGCGGCGAACTTTTCTGTGAATTAAACCGAGATAGGGTGATTATCGCAGGCAAGGCAGCACTGTATGCTGTTAGCGAACTAAATCTATAACAAGAATGTAGGCATCTATAGTATTAATCGGTACGTATCCTATACATTGGAAAGAATACTCCAAAGTTGATGATACTAATAGTGGTACTTTTATGTATCGTTATCTTAGGGCCTAAAAATAATATCCTCTATGGGGATGGAACGATTACTGATCACATCAAGGATTTACAGTTTACCTTATCCCCACATTCCTTCTTCTAAGTAAATCCAGAACAAACAACAGTACTGTATGAGCAAGCATTAGCTTATGCGGATTTAAAAGGGGATGAAACAGTTATTGATGCGTACTGTAGTACAGGCACTATTTCACTATTCTTAACACATAAGACAAAACATGTTATCGGTATTGAAATCGTAGAACCAGCCATTATTAATGCTCGTGAAAACGCCCAACAAAATGGCTATGATAATACAGAATTTATCGTCGCTGATGCAGCCGTAGAAATGCCAAAACTCTATAAGGCTGGTGTACGACCAGATGTAATCGTATTCGATCCAATCCGTGTAGGCTGTAAAGAAGAAGTACTAACCTCTGCTGCGTGGATGGAACCAAAACGAATTGTTTACGTATCCTGTAACCTAGCAACTATGGCGAGAGACATTGAAATCCTTACACACTACGGCTATGAACTCAAAGAAGTACAACCCGTAGATATGTTCCCCATGATCGCACACGTTGAGGCAGTGGCTTTGCTTACTAGGAGTGAAGTGACGCAGAGAGTGATAGCACTGCCCATGTGATAGGCGTCCAAGAACACGAGACGAAGACTAAGTGTGATTGGAAACGCCGAACCACTGATCAGATTATAGATGTCTAAATTTTTTTTAGCTGATTTTTAAAAGTATATGTTTTGTAGGTGAGACTATGAATTTTAAGAAACAAATTATTTTATTTTCAATTTTAGCTATGTCTGTTATGGCAGTATCTGCAGAAGATATTAGTACTTATAATCCTCAAGTTATTGAGAAACACCAAATAACAAATGAAGATATTGCATCAGCAACATCTTATGGACAGTCTTTAGTAGAAAAGAAAAATATTAAAATGATATCTACTGCTAAGAAAAAGTTTATTAAAAGGCGTTATGGTGGAATTTTCCCAAGAAATGAATTGCAAGGTATCGTATATGTTCAAACTCCATTTGCAATTTATGCCAATACGGCATTGGAGGATGCTAGAGGTGTAGCAAGTAATTATTCAACAAGAAATGCTAATAATATATTACAGGTTAGATCTTTCCTTTATATGCCGGAAAGTAAGATTTATAATGATACTAATAATGTGGTTATATCTATAGTACAAAATGGAAATACATATTATCCAACAGAGACCGTACGTGGCGATGATCAATTTGAAGGTCCTGGTATGTGGGTAACAGTAGGTTATCAATCATTATTTGATTTATCTAATATCGATACTAATAGCTCTTTTGAAGTTCATATTAAGTCTGATGCAGTTAAAGTTGGAGATGCGGTAATTCAGTTTCCAGCATTAAATGCGTCTGATAAGTATGTTTTAGATGATTCATATTCACTTTATAGAGGTGATGCAGTTTTTATTGATAAGAAATAATATTTATTTAAGTGCATTGTTCAAGAACTGAATAAATCTAATTTTTTATTTATACCCAATATAAAAGCGTAGCTACAGAAGAAGGCACAATTGCATTTGGTCATAATGCTGGTGATGTTTCTGGCTATACAGTTAAATATCCAGATAAAGAAATCACCACACACTTAGGTTATAAAAAAACTGTGCCAGATTATGATAAAGCGCCTACAGTAACGCCTACTACATACTCAGATGCTAAATATAATCGTTTGGTGAAAGTAGCTGATGGCGTTGATGCACATGATGCAGCAACAGTGGGTCAATTGGAAAATGCTATTAGCCAAGTGCAATCTGTTGGTACAAATATAGAAACTACAGTTAATAAAGCAACTGCATCTAGCTATGCATTAGCTGCATTACAACCAAATTTCTCAGAAGGTGAAACTGGATTGGGTGTAGCCGTTGGCTTTGGTCATTATCATGGCAAAACAGCAACTGCTTTAGGTGCATACTACCGCCCAAACCACAATATACAATTTAGTGTAGGTACTGTAGTAGGCAATGGTAACCAAGGCTTTAATGGTGGTCATAGCTTTAAAGTAGGCCCTGAATCTAAAACAGTTCCATCCTCTACAGATGCTAGAATTGCTCAATTGGAAAAATGTATTCAAGAACTAGAGCAAGCTAAAAATAATTAGAAAAAAATAGATAAGATAAAAGCATCTATATACGTTTTTATCAAGTGGTAGGCAAAAATTCTTAATCTATATAGCACTAACTATGAAAATGGTTAGTGCTATTTTATTTGCTTATACAGAGGTAGCGTTTTATTGTTTTAAACTAGTATATTTTGGAAAATACTGGTCATCATCTATGGTTTAGTATGGTTATTTAATATACACTCTATCTTATAAATGTAATATAATTAAATTAATAAATATCATATTGAATTAATATGTTATGGGAAACTAACTAGGGTTAATTTACAAATATATTGATAACACGTGGGGAAAATGTTGTTGTTTACGTTAGCTTTAAAATGTATTTAATAAAATAATGGGAGTGAAAAGTAGATTATGAATGAATATCAAAGAGCAGTTGAGATTCTTAAAGATTATGTTGAATTTGAAGGTATTGAATTATTTTCTCAAGATATTTTAATAAGCGAATTAGATGCATTTAAAGGTATCTTTTCTCCAGAAAAGTTAGAAGAGTTAGATGATACAAATCTTTTATCCACTATGTTCTATTCATTAGGTGATAATAAGAATACCTTATGCTATTGGCTTGAAATGAATAGTGATTGCAGAGAGAATTTTGGCAGTATCGCAGGTGGATCCGCTTATAAATTTGGCCTATTTCAAAGTCAAAAATCTGGTACTTGGTCAACAGGATATTCACAAAAACCAGTAGAGTTAACAGTAGAAAATGCATTAAACCTTGGTAAAGAAATTCGTAATGTATTGGTAATTGGGGCTAATATAATACGTAACGCAAAATTAGAAACTGTTAAAGATTATGAAGACTTAGATGATAGACTAAAAACTGAAATTGGGGAAAAATATTATGAATTAGGATGGGTACATAAATATTTCTCTATGATTTGTAATGATAAATTAAGCGGATTTCATTCTTCCGATTGGCAAAAGCATGTACTTAGAGCTTTAAAAATTAAACCAAGTGAAAAAGCATATGGTCGAAGTGGTCAGATTTCAATAATACAAAATTTGGCTGGATGGTATTATAAGCAATTTTTAGATATATTCAGAAAGCGTTTTGGTGAGGTACGTCAATTTATCCGTTTGGGGTGTTCTGATTCAGCAAAGAATTATATAAGTGAATGGTATAAACAAGGTGTTGTTGGATTTGGATATCCTAATATAGGTGATTTGACACAGACAAAAATTAAAAAAGATATAGATAAAGCTTTTATTCAACGAGAGCTTGAAAGGCATTATAATTTGTCAGAAAAAAGATTTGCATCTAGAATAGCTGGGGAGCTATTTAGATTTTATAAAAGTGATAATAATACAGTATTTGTTATCATGGAAGGCGAGAAGTTAATTGCATGTGTTGATGGAATAGGAGAATATTCATTTAATTCATCGTCAGAGATGCCACATCAGAAGAAAGCAAATTGGAAATTGTTTTTTGATGCTGGGGAGAAACTGCCAGAAAAGACTGAAGGGTTGCGCACAATCTGTTATCCTTTCCATAAATCTGATAATCTATTATTTTTATATAATCGATATTATTATGGTAAAGAAAATAGTGAAATCGTAAAAGATAAGGATAAAAGGAATATACACCACGAAAAGGTTATTAATTTTTATACTAAAATTCAATCCTCTTTTGAACGCAATCGTATAATATTTGGAGCACCAGGTACAGGAAAGAGTTTTAATTTAAATAAGGATGCTGAGGAATTACTGCAAGATGATTATGATGATAATTTAGAGCGAATAACTTTCCACCCAGATTACTCATATGCAAATTTTGTAGGAACCTATAAGCCAGTTCCTATTAAAAGCGATGAGAAGGATGCAATTACGTATGCATATGTTCCAGGACCTTTTATGCGTATTTATGTGGAGGCTTTAAAGAATAGTCGTACAGATAGAGTTAAACCGTTCTTATTATTAATAGAAGAGATTAATCGTGCGAATGTAGCAGCTGTTTTCGGGGATATTTTTCAGCTGTTAGATAGAGATTCTAATAATGTAAGTGAGTACCCTATTCATGCCTCTGAAGATATAAAGAATTATTTAGCATATGAACTTGGAGGAAAGCCTGAAGATTATAGTAAGTTGAGGCTTCCAGATAATATGTTTATATGGGCGTCTATGAATAGTGCCGATCAAGGTGTATTCCCAATGGATACGGCATTTAAAAGACGTTGGAGCTTTCAGTATTTAGGTATAGATGATGGGGATAAGGACGTAAGTGGAAAGTATGTATATCTTGGGGGTAAAGAAAAGCAAAAGATAGAGTGGAATCAACTCCGTAAAGCAATAAATGAGTTTCTTGCAAATGAAAATATTAATGAGGATAAACAGCTGGGCCCTTATTTCATTTCTAAACATAGCTTACTATCAGATAATAATAAAATTGATAGTGATAAATTTTGTGAAGTTTTTAAACATAAAGTACTTATGTATTTATTTGAAGATGCTGCGAGACAAAAACGATCAAAGCTATTTGCAAACAGTAAATATGGACACACTAGATACTCAAAAATATGTGAAGCTTTTGATGAACAAGGTATAGAAATTTTTCATAAAGATATTCAAGCTAATATTAATATTGAAAGAATTAAGCCGGTATCTTCTGAATTAGATAATAGTGATTTATTACAAGCGGATAATTAGGAGCGAGACTAATTATGATTTCTGTATTTTTAAGAGAGCAGAAACGATATTCACAAAAAGAGCTTCTCGAGATATTTGATTGTTCCGAAGAGCAGTTAGATTTAATTATTAGTAAGTTAAAAGAATTTGGAATATTGAAGATAGTAAGGAAATCGAGTCCTCAACTTAATATGTCTGATCTTGTTGATGAGTGTGTAGAAATTATTCCTGTAGAAGCTATTGGTAAAGATTATTATTATGTATTTGTTTTTGTTGGTATTTTAATAGTTGCTAGCCGAATTATCAAATGTTATCCTAAGTATTTATGTAATGTTGATAATCCGATAAAGGAATTACAAGTTGTTTGTAAAGTTATAGAAAAGTATAGTTCAAAAGAACAAATCATATATATGTTAAATGATTATACGAGAAATAGCTCCTTTAATTTATTAGCACTCCTATTGTTCCTTATGCATGATTACTTTGAGAATGGTATCTATAATAATTCAAAAAATATATTTGAAATTAATGGTTCAGGAGAAGTTTTTTGGGATAAAACAATAAATGAAACCTTCTCAATACTTTCAAATAATAGACCATATTATATTGAAATACAGACAAAAAAAAGAGTTAATAATGATTTTGATTATTTTAAACGTCTTCATGAATGTATTTTGACACTAATATCAAAAGAGTTGATGGAGGCAGATCTCCTATCTTTATTTGAACTTACTCCAATTGAGTTAACTGATGAGTGTTTAACTGAGTTTGGCGATAGGGAATATATATTATATAGACTCGAAAATGAATTAAATATACAGTTTAATACTAGGAAGCAATTAGTATTAAAGGGGATTTACTCATATATTAAGCATGGCGGACAGTTAGACTACAGAGACGGATTTTCATTTTTCGGAACTAATTCTTTTAATCTAGTATGGGAATGTGTTTGTAGTGAAATTTTGAATAATCAATTAGATATTCCCTTAGGACAATTAAGATTGCCCGTTACGTTAAATAAAGAGTATAATTCACAAACTAAATTGATTAATTTAATAGAGAAACCATTTTGGTCAATAATTGATAAAGAAGCTAAAGATACGCTTACTCCTGATTTGATTACAATATTTAAGAATCAATTTTATATTTTTGATGCAAAATACTATACTCCAAATTTGAAACATGGAGAATCACCTAAAGGACAACCCGGTATTGAATCAATTTCTAAACAATACCTTTATCAATTAGCGTATAAAAAATTTATAGATGCTCATGGTTTTGAAGGGGTTAAGAATTGCTTTTTACTTCCAACAGAAGAGGATACTATCATAGATTTAGGAGAAGTATCTATGAAAATGTTTTCAAATCTAGGATTAGAAAACATAAGAGTTAGATGTATTCCTGCAAGCCTTGCATATGATTTTTATCTTTTAGGCAAAAAACTAGATATAAATATGCTTAAATTAAATAATTGATAATTCTTGAGCGATTTTAAATTTTAAACAACGGTAAATATAATATTAATATTAAAGATTAAATTATATTAGAGAGAGTTTTTAGATATTAACTTTATAGATATCATGAAGTAAAAATCAAGGGAGGGATTAACATGTTAGGAGCAATCATTGGTGATATAGTCGGTTCACGATTTGAATTTAATAATTATAGACACAAGGACTTGGATTTTTTTATAGATTAATGCGTGTTAACTGATGATAGTATCATGACACTTGCCATAGCAAAGGCAATTCTTATGAGTCAACCAGATTACAGTGATCTTTCTAAGAATGCAGTGGAATGTATGCAAACGATTGGAAGATGCTATCCCGGCTATGGATATGGTAATCGGTTCTATAGATGGATCTTCGCAGAGGATCCTAAGCCATATAATAGCTATGGTAATGGTTCTGCCATGCGAGTTAGTGCTGCTGGATTTGTGGCACATAGTTTGGATGAAGCAAAGCTTCTATCTAAATTAGTTACTGAGGTCACTCATAACCATCCTGAAGGTATGAAGGGGGCGGAGGCGACTGCAGTTGCCATATATCTAGCTAAAACCGGAAAGGATCTACTCGAAATCAGAGATTATATTAACAAGTATTATTACACGATGGATTTCACACTGGATGAAATCAGAGACACCTATAGATTCGATGAAAGTTGCCAAGGCACAGTTCCACAAGCACTGCAAGCCTTCTTTGAATTCACTGATTTTGAAGATGCTATTCGTAATGCCATCTCAATAGGTGGTGACAGTGATACTGTTGCTGCTATTTGTGGTGGTGTAGCACAGGCCTATTATGGTATTCCAACGGATATTAGAAAACAGGCTATGTCGTTTTTAGACACTAAGCTACTAGGCATATTGACGTCTTTTGAAGAAAAGTATCTGTCTGCTATATAATTTATGTTTCAATAATGATGACTCATATAGATGTATAATAAAGATACATATGTCGAAATAGCGTTATATTTAATTGAAAATTTGTTGAAAGGTTTCATATGATACATCTTAAGGACTTAGGCAGTTTTGAATCTGTGCCAAAGTTAGTGACAGATATTATAAATGGAAATATAACAGCACTTGAAAGCGCATTAAATAGTGGTTGGGATATTCATAAACCTATACAATTGGGTAAGTACAGTGAGTATTCCCCTCTAGAATTGGCATTAGTAATGAACTGTTTACCAAGTGTTCGATGGTTAGTTGAACATGGAGCAGATCTAAATGATGAAGAAAATCCAAGCTTCTTATTAGCTGTACGGTATGCTGATCAAAAGGTAATAGATTATATTGTGGATAATGGTGCTAATATTCACGCATTGAACTCTGTGGAGGTAGATGCTTTTCAAGCTGCCTTATATGGCAAGAAATATGAGAACCTACAACTGATTCATGACTTAGGCCATACAGTACATAAGTATGGCGGTAAAGCTTTTAGAAATGCTATTACAGATGAAAATTATGAGGTTCTAGATTTCTTTATTCATAATGGTGTAGATATTAATTACAACAAGCCTGATTCTGTATATCCCTTTAAACCGACACCATTGTGCGTAGCAGCGCGGTATGTTGATTTACAGATGTGTAAATATTTGGTAGAACATGGTGCAGATGTGACTATTGCGGAAAAGGATGGTATGCGTCCTTATAGCATTGCCATTGAAAAGGGCGATATGGAAATGGCGGGGTATTTTAAAACATTAGAGCCTGCTGAGTACCATGATAAACAAAATAAAATGGATCAATTAAAACCATTTAAATTACCAAAGGGGTTAGTAACGTTTTTAGAGGGAGATACACTCTATTTTGAATTGCCAGACTCTGATTTTATATCGGTTGAGTTTTTACCTTTACTTGATACTGTTCCATTTAAAGTGGGACGTCGTAAATTATTACGACTATCTAAAGAGCTAGGCGAGTATAATGATTATCAAATTGTATGGGATCCTAGGTCTAAAAAAATCGGTTGTTATGATATAGAGCATCAAGAGTTACGAGAGCTTTGTAAGTTTGATGAGTTTATAGCAGATATGTCAAGTCAATTAGAGACCTTATTCTAATGTATATTGTAAAGTTGAGGAGATACATATGGCAGATGCAGTTGAGAAGACTTATACAGACTGGTCAATTGATGTAGGTAACTATAAGTATGAAGGAATTACATTGAATGAGGTTGAGCAAAATCTCTACGCTATTGAGAATCAAGAGCAGGATTTTGTAGTTATCTCTCCAGCAAAGGCAATTTCCATAGATAATAAAATGTATAACTTTGTACAAGTTTGTAGTGATCAAGATACCGATTTATTACATATAGAGCTTAGTGTAACTAATGATGGTGAGCAGGGTGCGATAATATACGGTAAAAATGAGCTAGGCCCTCAAGAGGCATTACAGATTATAGAAGAATTTATTGCACATCATAAGGCTCCATCATTAGATGATTGGGAAGTCGTACTAGATTTAAGACCGAAGATGGAAAGCTATGTAAAGGGTACAAACGATGATTAATCCTGTAATTTATGATGAACAGTTAAGGCAATATACCATATTCTATGAAGGAATACAGTTTTGCTGGGATGAGAAACCAACAGATACTAATTTAGATACGGCAAAGCTATTAGCTGTTAATTACCATAAAAATATAGATGCAATTGTAACTTTCATTTATAACGAAATACGAGATTGGTATGGTGATATAACTATTGATGACATGAAATCACGCATTGGTATGCCTATTATTGAACCAGAACGTGATGCTGTAACCTATTGCGAGCAAACCTTTGATGATACCCATATCTTTTCTTTTACATTTTGGGATGATGAATTCAAAGATTTACATTATTTTGCCATAGATGGATGATATATTTTCCATGATTTTGCTAGCATGACTTATATGTGGAGTCTATTATGTTATATACACCGAATAACATTTTGTATAAGTATATTCGCTATCGATTTAGACGGATTCAGATTCAGTGCAATATGTTATATGATATAGCACCAGAGGAAGAAGATGAGATTTGTCGTAATCTATTAAAAAAGCGAGCGAAGATATTAATTCCCGTTGGCATAGTATATTTTTTGCTTTTTGGGGTTATCTTCGCTTGGCTAGTAGGAACATGTGAGGACTTAAATCCATTAATGCAATGGGAATTAAGAGTGATAGACTATGTGATACCCATTTTAAATACCATAGATATTAAGTGGTATGCATATCCTCTAGATCTATTATGGGTGGCAATTATATTAGCGCCTATAGCGATTATAAATGCATCTCCTTATATCATTGTTTCCTATATTGTAGATACTATTTTGATACGACGTGAGGTAAAAGCTTTAATCAAAACTTATTTTATGAATGAGTAATTAAAATTTAGATTATATTGGTTTAAACTAGGAGAGAGTATTATGAGTAATCTAAAAGACTTTGATTGGACCGGATTTTGGAACGATGTTGATTATGCCTTTGAATCCTATATTGGTAAACCTGTTACCGATGAGGATATTAAGGATACTGAAGCTGAGCTTGGCTATACATTGCCTGCAGCCTATATTGAGCTACTTAAAAACCATAATGGTGGTGTAGTAAAGAAAAATTGTTTTATTAACGATAATGACGATTGTGTTTATGTAACAGGTATATATGGTATCGATAGAGATAAAAAATACTCTCTTTTAGGTGAGATGGGAAATGAGTTTTGGATTTCAAAAGTAAAATATCCCCCTATCGGTGTCGTTGTAGCCGATACGATTTCTGGTGGGCATGATATGATTTTCCTTGATTATCGTGAGTGCGGTCCAACCGGTGAACCTAAGGTTGTACGGGTTGATCAAGAATGTGATTACTCCATGACTCCCTTAGCAGATAACTTTGGTGAATTTATTAAGAACTTATATTTCAATATAGAAGAAATTACGGATGAAGAGTTTCAAGTATTAAGTGATACGGAAAAGGTTAAGCTCCTTAATGAACAAGAGGGCATCGATATTAAGCGTGCGATGGAGCTATTGACGAACATAGGCATTGATAATTTGTCGCCTATACTATTAAGTACCTTAGGACGTATGTATAACAATAATGGCCGTGCGTCAGAGGCTATCGAGTTGTTTGAACGAATCGATGAGGCACATCGTGATTGGTCTTGGTACTATCGTTGTGGTTATGCTCATGGGATGTTAGCTATTGGTGAAAGCTACGAATCTGAACATGTGCAGAAAGCATTACAGTTAATAGAGACGGGCATAAAAGTGACGAAAGAAGCTCACTTAGATAAACAGCTTGTTTGGTGCTGTGAAGTAGTAAAATATCACCTATCTAAAATTAAGCCAAAAGAGTACAAGGTGGATTATCCTTTGGTATATGAAACTATTAAGACTGTGTTTGATAAGAAAAATAGCAAAGATGCTACAGAAGGTAAAGATATTAAAGACGTTACTGAATGCGATGAAGATAACTATCCTACATATGATGTAGTACATTGGGTATTTAATAAGCAAACATATAGCAGAGAAGAGTTTTCCAAAGAATACAATGAAAATGTAAAGAACTATGTAGATGATGATCAAGAAGATGACGACGATAGATTAGAAGAACCAGAAATTCTAGTAACCTATGAGGCTTGGATTGAAAGTAAAGACCAACTCTTTGACAATGAACGTGTAACCGATGAGGAGTTACGCGAAGAAGATAAAGAAGATGGCATGTGGCAGGTAGAAATTATGGCTCATCTTGTGGCGGATAATGGTACATATTTTACAAGAGAAGAATTGCTCTTTAAATTGCACAATTTGATGGCCAATAAAGAATTAGGAGATCACGTATTCTTTGAAGGCATTGAATACGAAGGCCATGAATGTGAAGGTTACGGACTTATAGATAATAAAGATGGCATACCTGTATTCTATATTGTGTGTGGTAGCTAGTTAGTATACAACATTATAAAAATTAATAGATTAGCCCTTCGCTTATGCGAAGGGCTTTTACTATACACGCAAACTTATAACAGTAATAAAATAGATTGAATTATTATAATTTTGTGCTTTGGGCTACGTTATTTTATATGAGATTAGTTTACAATATTGAGGAATATATTATGAATAATACAATCAAAGCATGTTGAAGAGAGAGAGTTGATGCCCATGATAGAAAATGAACTCATATATGATGAGAAATATTGTGAATATAGACTTCTTTATGAAGGATTAAAATTCTGTTGGGATGAGAAAACTTCTAAACTACTTTGCTATTGATGGCTAATATATTGCCATAAAAACGGTAAAAAAGCTACTTTAGATAACTAGATTAGGTTGGTGTTGTGAAGTAGTCGAGTATTTATTAAGTTCTATTAGTTTAAAGAATTATAAGGAGGATTATTTTATGATTTTTGATGTGATTAAGAACCTGTTTAAGAAGGATGAGAATACTGAGCAGATTGAATATCTCGGTGTTGATAAAGATGGTAATAAAATATATGAAGGTTATTATCATGAGTTTAAGGGAATTCCTTGGGTGTTCAATAAAACTACTTATACTAGAGAAGAGTTTCTTAAGGAGTTTTATGAATGCTTAGAAGAGCATAACGTTAATCGTGATAATTTACCGCCATTAGTAGAGCCTGAAATTTTAGTGAGTTATGAAGCTTGGATTGAAAGTAAAAGTCAGCTTCACCCTAATGAATACTTATATGAGGATGATGAATTAGAAGAATACGATAAAGAAGACGGTATGTGGCAAGTTGAAATCTATGCTCGCCTAAAAGCAGATAATGGACAGTACTTTACTACTGAAGAGCTTCTTTTCAAGCTACATAACTTAATGGCCAATAAAGAGCTCGGTGATCATGTATTCTTTGAAAATCTAGCCTATGATGATCACGAGTTTGAAGCTGACGATGCCGAAGATGTCGACGATGATGATGAAGGTACTCCTGTATTTGTTGTATGGCTCGGTAGCTAGTTAAATAGCTGTTTTTGTCATTAACTATTATTTTAAAATCTGTAACCCATAGTTTTGTGTTGTTTGTTATAATTATCTTAAGATGATTTCATATACATATTTATGCTATGAGGGGACGTGTATTGTATGTCTTTAAGTGTTGAACAGTTTTTATCTTTGTCTGATGCTGAACAGTTGCAAACTATTAAAGATCTTAATGATATTGGACAAGAGGAAATTATTATCGATGTATTGACGGATGCCGGCATTGATAACTTATCTGTACCTTTATTAGGAGAGCTTGGTAGAGCCTATAACAATAACGATAAACCGGAAGAAGCTGTTAAAGTATTTAAGACCATTGATAAAGAACATAGAGATGCAGTGTGGCATTATCGCTGTGCTTACTCTTATGGATCTATTGCTTCTACTAATCATGAGGCTTATACATCAGAGAACATGCAACAGATGTTAGCTTTAGTAGATAACGGGGTACAATTAGCTACTAAGGAAGGTCGAAATGATATAAGGGAATACTGCTTTGAAATCATGGATATGTGCCGTTTACAAATGGACTTTGAACAATGCGAAGTTGACTATCCTGATTTATGCTCTGCCTATAGCAAATATATAGCAGAGAAAAAGAAGAAAAGAGAAGGTGTACCTCGTCATCGAACTATCACTGTAGAAGAAATTTTAGCTACAGACGATATGTGGACTATCAATGAGCCTGCTTATTGGACTATCAATATTTATGGTTCTTATGATGACTATTTAGAATCTGCTAAAGGTTTTACCTTAGAGCAACGATATCTTAATGCTATATCGTGGTACTTTGCAGAGGTTAATAATGGTGGACATCATCAGTTCTTCTATAACTCTACCGGTATTGTATGGGAGGATGCTCTTGCTGGCTTACGGCTCTTTAAGATGGATCCATTAGCAGATAATTTACAATCTGTAGTCGATTACTTTGGTGGAACAATTCCATTTGATCGAGCTGAACGATGGACTATTTTACAAGACTGGGAGAATGAAGATGAATTATTCGATTTCCTAGATGGCAAAGATGATGTAGTCTATGAATATGATGGCATCTTTGAAGATGTATTTGTACATGAACATCCTGAATTATTTGTATTTGATGGAACTTATACAGTCTCAGAATAAGATTGGTGTATAATTAACACATATATAGTTGCTTTCACTATGATGTTTACTTTCACCAAATTATATGAGAGGTATTACATGTTAGATAAACAAGGTGTATATGATTGTTTACGTGACCATCATATCGATTTTGAAGTTACGGATCACGCACCGCTATTTAGTATGGACGATAAGCCTAATGTAGAGTTACCATATCCTGAGTGGGATGCGAAGAATCTATTCATCCGAGACCATAAACGGGAACACTATTATTTGATTACCGTTCGCGGTTCTAAGCGTGTGGATCTAAAACAGTTCCGTAAGGACCATAAGCTGAAAAAGATTTCCTTTGGCTCCGAAGAAGAGCTATGGGACATTTTGAAAATTAAACCAGGTCACGTATCTCCATTCTGCTTGCTCCACGATGAAGAGCGAAAGGTACATTACTATATTGATGCGGATTATAAAGATAATCTAATCGGTATCCATCCAAATCAAAATGATGCTACCGTATGGCTACAGGGAAAAGATTTAGTTAAACTCATTGAAGAGCATGGTACAATAGTAGAATATATTACATTGTAATTTAGTAGAATCGGAGCTTGTATGAATAGAAAACTATTAAAATGCATTCTAGTAACATCTGCTATAGCCGTATTAGGCGTAAGCACATCCTTTGCAGCTCTCGTTATGGAACGTGATGAAGGTGTAGACACAGCACCTAGTGTAGGCATGTATCGCTATCAAGTTCCTACAGAGTTACAGGACACATATAACAGTGCAGGTGTTGCCAATCTAACAGCATCTATGGAGAAAGAACCTAATACATTATCTATGAATGTAGCGCATGTAAAAGGTAATCCATCTGAGTCTTATGTAGTAGAGGTTTATAAAGATTTAGCCGCTATTGAAACACATCGCAAATCCGATCATTATCAAGCCTTTGTTAATGAAGTAGGTTCTAAATTAACAAATCGTAAAATGTATGACGTACAGTCTGTACTATTGTTTGAGAAAAAAGATGCTTTATCTATTGTCAATGATGGTAAAGCAGTAGTGACTTTGACAGAGTTTACTGTTAATAGCAATGATATCGACACAGTACAACGTCAATACCAACTCGATATTGAACGGGCCGTACGCGATGATGCGGGTTATAAGGCTGGCTATGTGCTTCGTGAAAGAAACGCAAAAAATCATTGGTATGTCATCCAAATTTATAGTGATCAAGAGGCCTTAACAAAACATCTAAATAGTCCTGGTTATCGATTCATGATGAGCCAAATCCAAGGTAGTCTACAAAATGTTACCACAAAGGTTTTAGATGGGGATGTCCTCGTCAACCATGGGGGGCAAGCGTTTGTAAGACCTTAATAGTGGATATAATATAATTACAAATTTAACTACAATTACTATTACAGTAAAGTTACTGCTAGCATATACATATGTGCTAGCAGTTTTTTTGTTATATAATAAGAAAAAGTCTTTATAGACTATAAGGAGTTACAAATGACACAGCAAGAACGTTTATCTTATCTTGTAAAAGAATTAGTAGAAGAATATACAGAGAAATATAAAGACGAACATATTGAAATTCCTAATGATGAAGCAGAACGGTTTACACTTTTTAGGGCTTTATGTAATATTCGTGCTGCTGGTGCTATGCCGATTGAATGGATGAAGGTACAAGATGAATATTTAAATATATTAGCCCATGAAAAAGGGATTGTTACCATTAGAGCTATGGAGGAACGGGAACCTCAGATATATCTATGGCAAGGTGATATCACTCAATTAGCTGTAGATGCTATTGTAAATGCGGCCAATAATCAATTGCTCGGATGTTTTGCGCCTAATCATAAGTGTATCGATAATGCTATCCATACCTTTGCTGGTATTGAGCTTCGTATGGAGTGTGCTAGAATGACTGAGTATATGGAAATGCCTGAGAAAACAGGTGTAGCTCGTAAGACTTATGCTTATAATTTACCAGCCAGTCATGTTATCCATACAGTGGGGCCTATTGTTTATGATACTGTTACAGAGTTAGAAAAAGAACAATTGGCATCGTGTTATAGATCTTGCTTGGAGCTAGCTAATGCTTATAGTTTGAAGTCCATTGCTTTTTGCTGTATTTCTACAGGTGAGTTTAGATTCCCTAATGAATTGGCGGCCCAAATTGCTATCGATACGGTGCGTACCTATTTAAAAGAAACTAATAGTAAAATACAAGTGGTATTTAATGTATTTAAGGATATAGATTATGAAATCTACAACAAATTATTGGGATAAATAATATACTCCTTTTGAAATTCATAAAAATACTGTATCATTTAATAATGACATACAAAAGGTTATGAATGATTTGTTATCTTAAGAAGGAGTTAATGTACTATGAATTATAAATACACCTATGAAAGCCCATTAGGAACTATGGTTATGCTTGGTACATTATCATACTTAACAGATTTATTTTTTATCGATGAGGATCATGCACCAACTTATGATGATGCGGAGTATATAGAGCAATTAACAGGTCCATTTGAAGTGACAATTATGTGGCTAGATCAATACTTTAATGGTAAAAAGCCTTTTATTACACCTCCTATCCAGCTAGAAGGTACTGAATTTCGTAAGTCTGTATGGTCTATATTACAAACCATACCGTATGGTAAAACTACAACATATGGAGATATAGGTAAACAGATTGCAAAGCAACAAGGTAAAGAGAAATTTTCGGCTCAAGCTGTAGGCGGTGCAGTAGGTCATAATCCTATTTCTATTATCATTCCATGTCACCGTGTTATTGGTAGCAATGGTAAATTAACAGGCTATGCAGGGGGCATTGAACGAAAGAAATATATGCTAGATTTAGAGGCAAAGCATAAATAAAGTAATAGTAAATATAAAACTTAGAGAATAATAAAAGAGATTACTTCTATGTATAGTCATATATACATAAAGGTAATCTCTTTTTTATTTATATTTACTTGTAATATAAATGGATATAGTTATAGTTATGGTTATGTAAATAGATATGGTAATAATTAGAATATGAGTAAATACAACACTTTAACTATATACTTACTTTAAATAAATTTGTTTTCTAAGGTTCCAATACCGCTTATGGAGACTGTAACAGTATCTCCTGATTTTAACCAAGAATACTTACTTTCATTTTTACCTAATACTACACCACTAGGTGTACCTGTAAAGATGATATCACCTTCTTGGAGTGTCACATAGGATGATAGAAAGGCAATAATGTCATAAGGCTTAAAAATCATCTGTTCTAGCTTAGCTTGTTGACGTATTTCACCGTTGACTGTTGTTGTAATAGTGGCACTTTCAAAGTCAAAATCATCAGGAGACACCATAGTAGGGCCAATAGGGGCAAAGTGATCAAGGGATTTACCAAGAATCCATTGGGAGCCTCTAAATTGTAAGCTACGGGCGGAAACATCATTGCCTATTGTATATCCTAAGATATGATCTTTCGCATGGTCTGGAGATATATTTTTGCCAGATTTACCAATGATGATAACTAGCTCGCCTTCATAGTCATAATGGAATGCTTCGTCTTCGATGGTAATGGTATCATGATTATTTGCAAGAGCATTTGATGTTTTCATAAAGATTTCTGGGAAATCATGTGTAGCTAGACTAGTTTCGGCAATATGATCAGCATAATTAAGGCCTATACAGATAATATTTTTAGGATTTGGAATTAGTTCATGTTTAGTAGTTGATTTCATAAGAGTTACCTCCTTAAGAGATGGGATACATATATCTTATGCTAATTATAATATAAAACAGTATGTAAAAAATATTTTTGACTAAATAATTTTATAGAGGCATTTTTGTCACATTCTATTTGTTATACTTTAAAAAAGTAATAAAAGGAGGAGACCCTATGTATATGAAAAGAAATGTGACAGATAAATTTACAGGTGCTGCAGTATCTTGTGACATTATAAGTACTGGTAGTTGGTACGGTGATTTACCAGATTGTGTTCCAAGTGAAGTGAAAGTAAATCGTGAAGATTATTATATTGATGAGATACAACATATTTCTATTAAGGAAACTATAAGTGTTACATATGACATTAAATGGAATCATATTTCAAAACCTATAGAGGGTAAAATAGAGTCCCTTACTACTAAGAAGTATTCAATTGAGGAAAATCAAAAAAATTATTTGTTAGAGCTTATGGGGCGTCGCTTTTCCGATAATTGTATCCTATATGATGAGGATGAGTGTTCTGTTCAAGTACAGCTTATCAACACTGAGGAGGAAAAATTCACATATGCATTCCCCTTTGATAATGATATGAGGTCCATGTCTATATTGTTTAGACAAATCTTGGGTGAGCCTACATTACTTTTATTCGATGGGAATCGGGAAAAAGATAGAATTCAAGAGATTTATATTGAAGTGCAAAAAAATATATATCAAGACTATGGTGATGTAAATACATTATGTTTTCGTTGGAATGAGGCGTCTATTTCCATTGATTGTAATAGTACACAATTTGGATATTCTAGCCATAGTCATAGTGAGTATGTAGATGCTCAAATGATTCATCAGTTGAAACGAGACATTAACTTTCACCTAGGTGATACGTTATATAATTTAAAGGCCTTTAGTTTTAGTAAGAGTCATGAGCTTGATATGGATCCTGCTCGTGGTGGTATTGTAACAGTACGAATTAAATGGGCGCATAAAGAGGATACGTTATTTATAGGGAATCTAACAGATCAGTATGTGCCTACATGGTATAAAAATCTAATTAGTTTTATACGTACTCATTCAAGAGATAAATCTGTAGAAGCGTTTTTACAATCTAATCATAAATCCGATAGGAGCCTTTATACGTATTGCTCTGTATATATTTTTAAGGCTCATCAAGAGTTTTATTATCGTACCGATAGAAATGACATATATGAAGGGGATATTGTAAAAGTTCCTTTTGGATCAGATAATGCGGTTCGTACTGGTCGTGTAGAATCGATTTCCTATCATACGTGTTATGATGTACCTTATAATTTAAATCGGACAAAGTTTATTATAGATAAAGATGTAGAAGTTATTTATGATAAAAATCCTTATGGTTTCGATGCTATATATGACGAACAAAAGTAACATAAGTACTAATCTATATTAATATATACGAGTACTTAATTTATTATATATATGACTTATAACCTCTATAGAATCTATTGAAATTACAAGATGATAGTGATAAGATTAAATGTATATCAATATAAATGGAGGTAATTGTTATGAGCAAGAATATCGATTGGGATAATCTCGGTTTTGGTTATGTAGAAACCGACTACCGTTATTTGACTACATATAAAGATGGTAAATGGGACGAAGGCGGTCTAATTACTGATGCTAACGTTGTCCTTAATGAATGTGCTGGTGTATTCCAATACGCTCAAACTGTCTTTGAAGGTTTAAAAGCATACTATACAAAAGATGGTCATATCGTATGCTTCCGTCCAGATTTGAATGCAGAACGTTTGAATCAATCTTGTGAACGCCTTGTAATGCCTACATTACCTGAAGGTAGTTTTATCGAAGCTGTAAAAGAAGTTGTAAAAGCAAATAAAGACTTTGTTCCTCCATATGGTCATGGTGCAAGCCTTTATATTCGCCCTTACATGATGGGTACAAACTCCGTTATCGGTGTAAAACCTGCTGATGAATATCAATTCCGTGTGTTTACAACTCCAGTAGGCCCTTACTTTAAAGGCGGCGCTAAACCAATTAAAATCCGTATCACTGATTTTGATCGTGCAGCTCCCCATGGTACTGGTCATATTAAAGCTGGTTTGAACTATGCTATGAGTTTGTATGCTATCACTGATGCTCATAACAAAGGCTATGCAGAAAATATGTATCTTGATGCGGCTACTCGTACACATGTAGAAGAAACTGGTGGTGCTAACTTCATCTTCATTACTAAAGATGGTAAATTAGTTACACCTAAATCTGATAGTATCTTGCCATCCATTACACGTCGTTCTTTGATGTATGTAGCAGAACACTATCTTGGTATGACTGTAGAACATCGTCCTGTTCATAAAGATGAATTAAAAGACTTTGCTGAAATCGGTCTTTGTGGTACAGCAGCTGTTATTTCTCCAGTAGGTCAAATCGATACTCCAGAAGGCACTATTAATGTTCCTGCTGGTATGGATGATATGGGTCCTATCACTAAAAAATTATATGACACATTACTTGGCATTCAACATGGTGAAATTGAAGCTCCTGAAGGCTGGGTAGTTAAAATTTGCTAATCTTTTAATAGATTATATAATTTAACATGTAAATCAGAACCACCCGTAAAACGGGTGGTTTGCTCACGGGCTATAAGCCCGTAGTACTAGGCCAGCGGCTAAAGGCGCTGGCTTTCACTACGTTCAAGCCGCATAGCCATTGACTCGTAACGTTCCCCTTAAAGGGGATGTGTATTACTTGCTACCCTTAAAAGGGTCCTCATATTCTTTTACACTAAGTTTATCTTTCATTTGGTCATGTAACTCTTGCTCACGTATATATTTCTTTACTGTAGCCTCATTTAAACCTACTGTACTAACATAATAACCCTCGGACCAAAAGTGTCTATTTCCAAATTTATACTTTAAGTTTGCGTGTTTATCGAACATCATTAGTGCACTTTTCCCTTTTAAGTATCCCATAAAAGATGATACTGATATTTTAGGCGGGATTAATACTAGCATATGCACATGATCAGCCATAAGCTCCCCCTCTATAATCTTGACGCCCTTATATTCACATAAACGTCTCAATATTTCACGTAAACTATTTCTGTATTGATTATATATAACTTTACGTCTATACTTAGGTGTAAATACTATGTGGTATTTGCATAACCATTTTGTGTGCGCAAGGCTCTGTGTCTTTGTTGCCATATAAAATCACCTTTCTTTTGCATATAATGCGGCTTGAACACCTACATTATACTTAAGCAAGGTGATTTTTTTGTATAACTTTCGTTGCCGCACCCGCATAGCGGGTGGTTTAATGATTCGCGACTACGTCGCGAACCAGTCTAAAGACAATAATCAAAAAGCCTGTGAAACTGATTCTTCAGTTTCACAGGCTTTTACGTTTATTAATGACTTACCTTATTTAACAGTTAATCTTTCATACATTCCCTTTGGTATAGCACTCATACCTGCCATTCGCTTTGAATATTGTTCTTTATCATTTGAATTTTCGGCATATTGAACAACATCCCTTAATTCTTTTGATGGAATTTTAATATCTAAGTCTGTCATTATAAAGTGGGTATATAAATATTTATCATCATATAGAGATTGAATATACATTTTCGATGCAGATCGTTCTACTTCCATATAAATAGCTGGAGTAGCATCATTCCATACAGTAGCATATTGGATTGGTTTATATCCTGAATAAGGCTTATACATTGTAAAGAACTCTATTACTTGCGCAAATAATTTATGTTTATTAGCTATCTCTGTTGGAGTTAATTCTCTTACCATAACACCCTCACGATACCCTTTACCATCATAACTATAGATAGCATCAGCCTCAGTACCGCTGTACGTTAAATTACTCGATTTAAGTGTTTGGAATGTAAATCCCTTTACAGTAAAAGGCTTAGTTTTTGAAAGTAGTTGTTTTGCTGGTTCAATTGAAGGTAATACATAATTAACTAGTGGTGACATTAGCTCCTTATATACATATTCTTGATTATGATTCTTTAGCAATTCTAACTCTCTAGACTTACTTAAATCATAAGCAACTTGGTAAGATAATGAAGGATCAGCTTTCATTCTAAAGCTTAGGACTCCTTCTAAAGTTCCCTTTTGATTTTGGCTTACTTCCCATGAACCATTTTTAATAGTTGGATATGAGAATGTATTGACCTTAGATTTTCCTTCTTTTTCCTTGTGAATCGAGTATTTTAAATTACCTTCATTAAAGATAAAATTGCCCCGTTTTACTTCTGTAGTCATAGGATCTCCTTTAATAGTTACTCCAAATCGACTACTTGAAGGAATGGTAAATTTTATATTTGCTCCATCATTCTTTAAAATAAACACAGAAGATGAAAAGCCTGCAGAATGATTTAACTCCTCTGCAAAGTAAACTAATTCATCTATAGTCCAGGTTTTAGGCTTATTGTAAGCATATTGTTTTCTTATCATAGTATTTACGTCAGACTCCATTTTCTTAGCAGTAGCATCTGACTTACGATAGTTTTGATATGCATCCTTTGATATTGTAGGATCTGCACCGGGTATATTAATATCAATTGCTTGACCACCCAATGTAACACAACTTAAAAAGAGCGTAGCCATCAATACACGTTTCATCATAAACTCTCATCCTTTCACATAATGTCTCCCCAATATTATATATATAGAATATCATATTTTATTTGACTCATAGTAGTATAATATAAATATAGGAACAAGGAGGTGACATCTATGAAATTTACAAAACGTATAATTGTCATGACATTCTTAGCCGTAACTGCTGCTGTATCTACAGGATTTGCTTACGATTATGTATGCAATAACTCTCAGTACAATTGCAACACTAACACACAATACAACTCCGATAACAATACGGACAATACTAACTATGCACCAAGCAACAATAACAACCAAAATTATTGCGGTCCAAACTCTAATACTAGAGGGTGCGGTGGATATAGAAGATAATATGGTAAATACGATAAAGGCCTATAGTACTAAACATGTACTATAGGCTTTTGTCGTATATTACAAGAATACTATTTAATTCATCAAAATACAGTTAGGCTCAATATGTTAACATACTTTTATCAGGAGTTCATTCTGTTAAAGTATTCAATAGATTTTGGTGTAAAGCCAATATAAGTATTACCAGCTGCGTACGGACCTAATTCATATGGTTGGTAAACTAAATCTATATTCCCCTTACCGCGTAAGCAGTAATTATCTGTCACATATTTGACACTCCATCCACTTGGAATATAGCTCTTTGTATGATTACCAGTATAATAATTTAACACATGGGATCGTAGTCCATTATCCAATTGTTCTGCATTTGCAATTTTCACATAGTTATATAATGGAATACGTTGACCTGTTATTTTATTATATACAAGACCTCTTGTATTATACATACCATGAGCTGCTCCGGCGTAGTAATAATAGGTCGTTAGTAGGATTGAAACAACTTGACTATCCTCATAGGTAACCTTATAGTTTTGAGAAACTTGATAAATATGTTGATTGTAATACATATCCTTTGCTTCGAGTACATAATTTGCAATATCTGTATTAATAACTCTTTGAGCATAAGCATGATCTGTATAAACTAAAGGATACTTTAAATCTAAATTTACATCAGATTGACTACCTGTTACAACAGTTGCATAGGTAGGTACAGCAATCATAACACCTAACATAGAGGTCATACAAAGCTTTTTCAACATTCCCATAATAATGTCTCCTTTTAACAAACACCTTCAAATAGGCTCATTATTGAGTTAGTTCTACAAGCTATGATAAAACTCCTCTTTTGGTATTTCACTTTTCTGATAATGTATTCATTATATAAAATAGCCAAAACGATCTACTATTTCACACTAAAGTGTTAGGAAGAACTCCGCCTAATACAGCAATAATAAGTCCAAGTGCAATCATCCAAATTGATATAAACCTTAAAACAAAGGAAGTATGTGTACAGATTTGTATAGTAAATTGATTATAATCAACCGCTCCTTTAATCACCTTATCGCCTACTTTTTTCATTACTGTATCTAGTACAAAAGGATCTTCTGTAATGGACAGTCTATAGGTACCTGGACCCGCATCAAATGTATATAGTTCCATTCTTGAGTGAGTAAAACTATTAACCCGGGCACGCATAATAGATAGAAATAAAGGAATTGTCCTTCCCGTTGTTTCATCAACTAAGTTAAACCCAAATTCGCCAATAGGCGCCTTTGTAAACATTTTTCCACTAAGCCACACCCCATACGTTCCTGCTCGCTCTAAAGTAAAAGTGCCTTCTTTATTTACATAAGGCATCTCATAGAGCATCTTAGCTCTACCAAAGCGAATCGTGTATTTAATACCTAAATAGAACAAACAAAGTCCTAACGGTATCAACAAATAAAATAACTGTTCCATTACCTACTCCTCCTCTCTGCTCCCGCTTTTACACAACACAATTGTATTTTCACTATAGCATACTGTTACTATACAAAAAAGGACCCTCCAAAGAGAGTCCTTAGTCTGTATTGTTATGCTATTAAGCGTTTTTAGCTACTTCAACAAGTTTAGCGAATGCTGCTGCATCGTTAACTGCCAAGTCAGCCAACATTTTACGGTTAACTTCAACGCCTGCTTTAGTCAAACCAGCGATGAAACGGCTGTAAGTTGTGCCATTGATGCGAGCCGCTGCGTTGATACGAGCGATCCACAATTGACGGAATTCGCGTTTTTTCGCACGACGGTCACGACGAGCGTAGTACAACGCTTTCATTACTGTTTCGTTAGCTTTTTTGAACAAACGGGAACGTGTACCGCGGTAACCTTTAGCTAATTTTAAAATCTTTTTATGACGTGCATGAGCTGTAACGCCCTTTTTCACTCTTGCCATTGTATATTCCTCCTAAATTACGATATATCGATCTAATAGTTAACGATTAAGCGTATGGTAAGCATTTAGCTACGCGTTTGTGGTCAGCTTTTGCAACCAATGTAGCTTTACGTAAATTACGTTTACGAGCTGGAGATTTTTTCTCAAGAATGTGGCTTTTGAAAGCTTTTGCACGCTTGAATTCACCAGTACCAGTTACTGCGAAACGTTTAGCCGCTGCGCGACGAGTTTTAATTTTTGGCATAATTATAATCCTCCCAAAACATTATTTACTTACTAAAATCATGGTCATGTTACGACCTTCTAATTTAGCTGCTTTTTCAATAGACGCTGTTTCTTTGAGTTCTTCAGCGAAACGTGTCAACACTGCCATGCCTAGTTCTGGATGTGAAAGTTCACGACCGCGGAACATGATAGTTACTTTTACTTTGTTACCTTCACCCAAGAATTTGGATGCGTTTTTCATTTTTACGTAAAAGTCATGGTCTTCAATATGTGGACGTAACTTAACTTCTTTTAAAGTTACGATTTTTTGTTTCTTCTTCGCTTCTTTCTCGCGTTTTTGTTGTTCATAACGATATTTACCGTAGTTCATAATACGAGCTACCGGTGGTTTAGCGTTAGGTGCAATTTCCACAAGATCAAGATGCTTTTCTTCAGCCAATGCCAACGCCTCACGGCCAGACATAATGCCGATTTGTTCGTTTTCAGGACCTACGACACGAAGTTCACGAGCACGAATCTCTTCATTAATGCGTGGTGTATCCTTGCTAATAGCGTTCACCTCCAAGAGAATAAAAAAAACGGACGGCAAACACCATCCGAATAGAGTTCTCTATATTAACCTCATACTTCATGGTATTAGGTGAGTGGCGGATGGCCTCTGCTTCATAAATTACTTAATTATAATAACAAATCGACTGGTGAAAGTCAACAAAAAATATTGAGCTTTTAACAATGAATTTGTTATTACAACTCTTATAGTATAACAGACATTATAAGTTCTGTATATAGGTATACTTACTGACATCTATCTCTCTTTATGTATACAATATTCCTATAAATTATACAACTAATTCTATAGAAAATACGATACAATAATATTTATAAAATAGTCTAGCTTATATAGTGTACTTTATAGAATAGTGTACATTATATGATAGTGTACTTTATATGATAGTGTACTTTATAGGATAGTCTAATTTATATAGTTTACCTTATTTATTATTATACAGTAATAGGTATTACACAAATTGAAAGGAGTTTTATTATGAGTGTAACAACCACTGCCCCTCCTCAAAAGGCACGTACAACTGCTCAAAATATTGGTCTTATTTTATCTTTCATTGTTCTAGGTGGTATTTTATTATTGCCTACACCAGAAACATTATCTACAGGTGGTCATCGCATGATCGGTGTTCTTGCCTTTGCCATTATCTTGTGGATGACCTCAGCTGTTTCCTATCCAGTGAGTGCTACTATGATTACAGCCCTCACCGCCTTATTATTAGGTTTCTCACCAAATCCAGAGGCACCTGCTAAGGCGATGGGTACAGCCAATGCCTTAAAGCTTATCATTTCTGGTTATTCTTCACCAGCCATGATTCTTGTAGGTGCTGCTATGTTTATTTCCGTAGCCATGCGTAAAACAGGTTTAGATCGTCGTATTGCCATGTTAGTACTGTCTAGCGTTGGTACCAAGGTGAGTCGCATTTATTTAGGTGTCATTATTACAGGCCTCATTCTCGCCTTTTTCGTACCAAGTGCAACGGCTCGTATTGCCTGCTTAGCTCCGATTATCATTGGTATTGTTGAGAACTTAGGTATTGAACGTAAAAGCCGCGTAGCCGCTCTACTCATGGTAGGTGCCGTACAGGCCGATACGTTCTGGAATATTATGATTCAAACAGCTGCAGCTCAAAATCTTGTAGCAGTAGGTTTTATGCAAACACAGATGAATACATCTATTAGCTGGATAGATTGGCTCTCAGCAGCGGCTCCATTCTCCATCATTATGGTTATCATCGCCTACTTCTTAACACAAGTATTAATTAAGCCGGAGTTTAAAGAACTTGTAGGTGGCGATGTACAACTCGCTAAAATGCGCCAAGAAATCGGTCCTATGAGTACTGATGAAAAGAAACTGTTATGTATCTCTATCGGTCTTCTCGCATTGTGGGCTACTGGTGGCAAGCTACATTCTATCGATACAACAACTACAACAATTGTAGCCATTGCATTGTTCTTCTTCCCTAAAATTGGTATTATGGATTGGAAATTTGCACAGCCAAATATCGACTGGGGCTCCATCGTTATGTTTGGTGCTGGTATCGGTCTTGGTGCTGTATTACTTAAGACAAAAGCAGCCACTTGGCTTGCTCAAGTATTCGTAAACGCCTTCTCCCTTGAAAGCGCTAGCGTATTCATCTTAATAGCCGTAATGGCAGCCTTCCTCATTGTTATTCACCTAGGCTTTGCATCTGCCACAGCCCTATCCTCGGCCATGATTCCTATTGTGATTTCCATCGTTGTAGGTCACAATGCCGAAGGCCTTAACCCTATTGGAGTGACGATGCTTATGCAATACGCAATCTGCTTTGGTCTAGTGTTACCAGTAAACTCCCCTCAAGGTATGGTAGCTTACGGTACAGACACATTCGACGTAAAAACATTTATGACTACAGGTATTCCATTAACGATCATCGGCTATGTTATGATGCTCGTATTTGCCCTTACATATTGGCACTGGATTGGTATAGCTTAAAACTAACTAACAAAACATCAAAATCCTGCAATTTCTTATTAACAAAAATTGTAGGATTTTTTGTTTTAACTGGTTAACTTACTCCATATCCCCACTTTATCTATTATGCTCACGCACTCTATCGCTTACTTCAATACTTACTCTATTTCTTACTCTATTTTTTCTGGACTAAAATGTCTAAGTATAAATGTTAGATCAGATTTAATATCACTCTTCTTATTTTTGCGCATAGCTGAAAACATATTACCTAATACTTTATCATGCACAACTTGTACTTCTTCAAATAAAAGCTTTCCTTCATAAGTTAAAGCAAGACTTTTAGATCGTCTATCAGTTGAACACACACTACAAGTCAATAAACCTTTCTTTGTTAAATTTTTTACAACTGCAAATAAATTTCCATACGACACTCGTAACTCATCAACAATAAATCCTAATGTTGGCTTACACGAGGAAACATAAACAAACTCCAAAACATTATACTGCATCGGTGTTAATCCAAACCGTTTTAATACGGCTACTTCCCTATCATAAACTACAGTATATATACGCTCAAATAAAAACCATAACTTCTTATCCTCTGGCATAAATACATCTCTAGGAACTTTTTTGGCTAACTTTAACCGTTTACCGTATCGCATAGCTCGCTCTAATCGATTAAAACCTTCTTCACTCTCACTAACCTCACGTAATCGTAATCGCGCCAATAGACTCACTCCTTTACTATTTTACAAATTTTCCATACATAACCTATTTTCCAGATACTACCAGTTAAAAATATTTATTTTTAACTGGTAGTATCTCTAAATCAGCTTATATCTCCGCTTAGCAGAATTACTTTTAACTGGTAGTATCTCTAAGTCAGCTTATATCTCTACTTAGCAAAATTACTTTTAACTGGTAGTATCTCTAAAATGACTTATATCTGTCCTTAAAAATTATTTTTAAATGGTAGTACCAGCAAAATAATATAATTAATTAAAGCTTGCATTGTGTTTTTACATCAAAGTATGAATAACCAAAATAATATTCGACAAAGATTCTAAAACTCCTGCAAAATAACAGTATTATTCCGAATTACTAGAAATATAATTACAAATTAAAATACAAACAAAATTGAAATACAAGCACAAAAAAGCGCCGTCCGAAGACAGCGCTTAATGTAGTTAAATTATTTACTACTCTTATTTACTAGTTTTGTTTATTAATCTTATTTACTCGTTTTCTTATTCTAATTCCTTACCTTTAAGTTCAGGAATCAAGAATAGGGTTGCAAGAATATCAAGTACATAGATAATAGCTAGGAATGCAATTGCTACTTGGTAGGAGTACATAGAGATGATCATGCCTACTACCATTGGGCTAAAGCCGCCTACAGCACGACCGATATTAAATAGTACATTTTGAGCCGTTGCACGAGCAGTTGTTGGATAGGCTTCTGCCATCAAGGCACCATAGCCACCCATCATACCGTTTACAGCAGCACCTAAGATAGCACCAGCAAATAGCATGGCAGTTGGATCAGATAGTTGAGAGTAGATTAAAATAGATGCTACAGCACATACTTGGAATAGAATGAATGTAGGTTTACGACCTATTTTATCAGCCAAGCGACCAAATACCCAAATACCGACCATCATGCCACATACAGTAACAGCAGTCCATAAACCGGATTTTGTGAGGGAGAAACCTAATTGCTTACTTAAGAAATTAGGTAACCAAATCATAATACCGTAATAACCAAAGTTTTGAACAGATGTTAAAATAGCAACACCAATGGATGTCTTTGTAGTTCTTACATCTTTTACTAATAACTTGAAAGAGTTTGTATGTGAATGCTCTTTATCTTCTTTACTTTGTACAAAGATTTCTGGTTCATGTAGTTTCGCACGGAATACCCAAGCAATTAAAGCTGGAATAATGCCAACCATAAACATACCACGCCATCCAATAATAGGAATGAGTAATGGTGTTAACAAAGCAGCAGCCAACACGCCTAATTGCCAACCTAAGGCAACGTAGCTTGTTGCTTTTGCACGGTGTTGAGCAGGCCAAGCTTCAGCAGCGAGCGCCATACCAATACCAAATTCACCACCTAAACCAATACCTGCTATTGTACGGTAGATAAGAAGATCCCAATAGCCTTGAGCAAAAGCACAGAGGCCAGTAAATATAGCAAATAAAACAATCGTCCAAGTTAAAACGCGAACGCGACCAAATTTATCTGACAAGGTACCGAAGATGAAACCACCAAGTACGGCACCAACCAAGGTCCACGTCACAAGAGACCCCGCTTGACCTGTGGTCAAACCTAAATCTCCAGAAATTAGTGTTAGCATAAAGCCAAGAATTAAGAGGTCAAAACCATCCATAGCATAACCAATGGAGGAACCAATAACGGCTTTCCAGCCATATGAATTTACTTCTTTCATAGTATTTCCTTTCGCTACTCACAGGTAACAATTAAAGAGATAGCCCCCACTATACAAATGACCAACTCCTAGACTTAAGTCTAATGAAAGGCTTTAGTATATGGGGGCTAAATATTTAGTTACGTTCTTTGATTTCGATTTTAATAGAATTGAAGAATTCTTCAAATGGTACGGAACCTAATTCGTCACCGCCGTGTTTACGAACGTTAACTGTGCCTTCTTCAACTTCTTTATCGCCTACCACAAGCATGTATGGAACTTTTGCCATTTGTGCTTGGCGGATTTTGTAGCCAATTTTTTCGCTACGATCATCCACTTCTACACGTACATAGTCGCGGTGCATTTGTTTTGCCAATTCTTTAGCATATTCAACATGTTTTTCAGAGATAGGTAAGATTTTAACTTGTACAGGAGCCATCCAAGTTGGGAATGCGCCTGCATAGTGTTCAGTTAAAATACCGATGAAACGTTCCATGGAACCGAAGCATGCACGGTGAATCATGATAGGACGATGTTTTTGACCATCTTCACCAACATATTCAATTTGGAAACGTTCAGGCAAGTTCATATCCAATTGAATAGTACCACATTGCCATGTACGGCCTAAGGAATCTTCGATATGGTAGTCAAGTTTAGGGCCGTAGAATGCGCCGTCGCCAGGGTTGATTACATAAGGAATACCTTTTGCTTCAATAGCATTGCGCAATGCTTCTGTAGCAGCTTCCCAAATGGCATCGTCACCCATTGCATTGTCTGGTTTAGTAGACAATTCAACATGGTATTTCAAACCAAATTGGCTATAAATGCGGTCGAACAATTCGATAACTTTCATCAATTCAGATTGCATTTGATCTGGCAACATGAATACGTGAGCATCGTCTTGTGTGAACGCACGTACACGGAATAAGCCGTGTAAAGCACCGGACAATTCATGACGGTGAACTAAACCAAGTTCAGCATAACGTAATGGGAAGTCGCGATAGGAATGCATTTCGTTTTGGTAAACCAAGATACCGCCTGGACAGTTCATTGGTTTAATTGCATATTCTTCATCATCGATGATTGTAGTGTACATGTTTTCACGGTAATGGAACCAGTGACCAGATGTTTCCCATAATTGTTTATTTAAGATGATTGGTGTACGAATTTCTTCGTAATCGAATTCATGGTGAACTTCACGCCAGAAGTTTTCCAATTCGTTGCGAAGGGCCATACCTTTTGGCAAGAAGAATGGGAAACCAGGGCCTTCTTCTTTGATAACGAACAAACCAAGTTCTTTACCTAGTTTACGGTGGTCCCGTTTAGCTGCTTCTTCAAGCAAGTGAAGGTATGCTTCAAGTTCTTCTTTCTTTTCAAATGCTGTACCATAAATACGTTGCAACATTTTGTTCTTTTCATCGCCGCGCCAGTATGCACCTGCAATGCTTTGTAATTTGAAAGCTTTTACCTTACCAGTAGATGCCACGTGAGGGCCTGCACAAAGATCGATGAAATCACCTTGTGCATAGCAAGAGATAACAGCATCTTCAGGAAGATCTTCAATTAATTCTACCTTGTAGTCTTCATTTTTAGATTTGAAGAACTCAATAGCTTCTTGACGAGACATTACAGATTTAGTGATAGGTAAATTCTCTTTTACAATACGGCTCATTTCCTTTTCGATTTTACCTAAATCTTCAGGAGTCAAAGTGTGTTCCATATCGATATCATAGTAGAAACCTTTATCGATAGCAGGGCCAATAGCTAATTTAGCTTCAGGCCATAAGCGTTTAACCGCTTGAGCCAAGATATGAGAAGCTGTATGGCGTAAAGTATGTTTACCACCATCTTCTTCGAATGTTAAAAATGCTACTTCAGAACCATCAACGAGTTCTTCGCGAAGGTCTGTTAATTCGCCATTTACATTAGCAGCTAGTACTTTTTTAGCCAAGCTGTTAGATAATTGTTTTACTGCTTCCCCAAGAGTAGTGCCAGCAGCATATTCCTTTGCACTACCATCAGGTAAAATGATTTTTACATCTGCCATTTTTCTTTCCTCCAATTTATTATCTAGGATAGACTGGATTTTTGTAATAAAAAAAGACCCTCTATCCCTACAAAACAAGGGACGAAGATCATTCGCGGTTCCACCCTAGTTAACTACCTATACGAATATATGTGTATAGTTAATTCACTTCATTAAGCCCGATAACGGTGGCGGCCGTATTTGCCTACTTAGGTTCGACAAATCAGTTTAAAGGGGGTAACTCTGATATATGTGTAAGGCATTTCCAGCATCTGCCTCTCTCTGGAACACAGGGATATGAGAATCATGTCCTTTGCATAACTTTTACTAGACTATAGTATCATAGGGAATTAAAAAATTCAATACGGTTCAACAGTAAATTTCATAAATCTTATATATAACAAAACGGCCCGAGTATATCGAGCCGTTTAATATTGTATATTAGCGTTTGAAGTTTGTAGACAACATAGCACCAATTACTTTTTCCAATTTACTATTGGAAAGATCTGGGCCTTTGTAGAGTGTTAAAAGTACATCATTAGAGTTATCTTGTTTAGAAACCATCATAACACCGCTACCACGAGCACCGTTATCATCATAGTCTTTTGCTACAATAACGAGGTTCAAGTAATGGTCCTTCATGTATGTGTACACTTTACTTGTACGGGCAGAAGAACCGATCATTTTCGCCATGTTCATACCACGGTTGAATACGATTGTATTTGCATTATGAGGATTTGCCGCCAATTGTTGTTTTTCCTCATCATTGAGAGGCATAAGGTTTACCATGAGGGAGTCGCCCATTTTGCCACGGAACATCGCTGGCATCGTTTCTCTTACGTCTTCCGGAATACCAGTATCAGCAGTCAATTTCAATTCCTTAGGTACAGTCATGTATAGAACGCCCTTGCTATTGCGACCTACCTCTGTTGTACTGAGGTCTACGGCGCTAAGCATAATGGAATCTTTAATGGTTGCTACTTGATTTGCCAATGGCTTTTCAGGAATGCCACGGCTTGCCAATTGTACGTCACCAGATTTAGTTTTTTTCAACGTTTCTACATTCCAGTTAGCACCTTTTTTGTCAGCATCGCTAGCCTCTGTGAAAGCATTCGCCCCATCTTTTGTGCCTACATACACGTAAGTTTGCGCTGGGATAATTGTATCTGGCGCACCAGTTTTATTGAACGCTGCACCATATACAACATTAGGAATCACAGTGGAGCCAACTTGTAAATTATTGTTAGTTTGGCTTTCCACATCAAAGTTGATATTACCCGTGAAGGTCATATCAGGACCATGATTGATGACTACTACATCCCCTGCTTGAGGAATAATAACAGGGCCTACAGGACCTGCCATAGCTACGCCTGCCATAGATATACTTAGACAAGCTGTTAATAATGCACGTTTCAACATAGATTGTTTCATAGATATACTCTCATTTCTCTACTAGGTCTAAACAGTTTGATGTAATGATAAAAATATTATATTAATCCTCGATAGTGACATAGTCCGATAGACTACTTAATAATTCAATAGCCAAGGGCCGTGTTGAAGGTGTACACCTTAGCATACAGCGTCCATTTACATCAATAGATGTCATAACCCCTAAGTATTCATAGCCTTCAATGATGCGATTGATATAGTTCGTATGCTTCGGTTCAAGATGAAAGTACACATACGCCTCTTCCCCAGAGGTTGCTAAATCTGGTACATCAGTAAATGCACCGATAGATTTACTCGGTTCTAAAGATGTACCACTCATAAGTCCTCCTACACATCATTACTATAAAATGTAAATGCTATACATGTTGCTAGTATAGGCATCCATTAGATATGTTTGTCGTTAATATACTACCTACTAAGCTTCTTTTGGTTTGCACTCACGGCGCATCATAGAATACGGCTCAAGTGGTGTATCCATGTAGATACGCACTTTCATTTGCGCATGAGGCGCTACGTCGATTGGATTACCATCTTCGTCTGTCATTTTTTCAATTACAGTTTCCACAAGTTCACCTTTAGGTTGGCAGAATTCTACTTTATCGCCTACCTTGAAGTTATTGCGCTGTTCAAGATCAACGTATTTTTCTTCTTCGTTGTAGCCCATAACTAAACCGATGAAATCATGGCTTTGTGTATTGGTAGATTTACCATAGTTTTGAGCTGTTTCATCAGGACGACCTTCTGCAAAACCATCTGTATATGGACGGTGAGAAATCTTTTCTAATTCTGCAATCCATTCTGGACGAACATACCAGTCTTTGCCTTCTTTAAGATATGTATCGATAGCTGTACGGTATACCTTTGCTACTGTTGCACAATAGTGAACGGATTTCATACGGCCTTCAATTTTAAGGCTATCAATACCAGCTTCATATAAATCAGGAATGCGGTGAATCAAGCACAAGTCTTTAGAGTTAAAGATATATGTGCCATGTTCATCTTCTTCAATTGGATAATATTCACCAGGTCGGTTGGATTCAACAAGGGAATATTTCCAACGGCAAGATTGAGAACATTGACCGCGGTTCGCATCACGGTTGCCTGTCATGTAGTTAGACAATAGACAACGACCAGAGTAAGAAATACACATGGAGCCATGTACGAAGGATTCGATTTCGATATCTACATTATCCTTCATTTCTTTAAGGTCTGCTAAGGATACTTCGCGAGCCGCTACGACGCGTGTAGCACCCAGTTCTTTCCACATTTGCACTGTATGCCAGTTTGTTGTAGATGCTTGTGTACTTACGTGAAGCTCAAGGCCTGGAGCCACGCGTTTAGCAAGGCTAAAGATACCCATATCGGCTACGATGATCGCATCAACGCCGATACTTTCAAGGAATTTCAAATAATCCTCTAAACCTTCAAAGTCCTCATTATGAGGAATGATATTACATGTTACATGGATTTTTTTACCATGAGCATGTACGAATTCTACAGCTTCCTTTAATTCCTCGTCGGAGAAATTAGAGTTACCTGCGCGCAAGCCAAAACGTTTGCCTGCACAATATACGGCATCCGCACCGTAGCGAATAGCCATTTTAAGCTTGTCCATATTACCGGCTGGACAAAGCAATTCCATAAAATGTTCTGCCATTATTTGTTGTGCCCTTTCCACACACTCACACTCATACCATCACCCATTGGATAGATGGTGGTGTTAAACAATTCTTTATTTTCAACATACGTTAAGTATTCTTTTAACCGTTTTACGATAGTTTTAAACCGTTTTGGCGGCTCCTTATCGCCTCTTACATAGCCTCTAAAAAGTACATTGTCTGCAAGGATAACGCCTCCTTCTTTCACATGAGGCAAAATGAGTTCTAATTGTTTAAGATATTGTCCTTTGGGACCATCTAAAAATACTAGATCATATTCACCGGTGAGTTCCGTTAAGACTTGAGACGCATCGCCTTTCAGCAATGTAATTGTATCGGCATAATCAGATTGGTTAATATAATATTTCGCCATTTCGTGACGCACATCATCTAGTTCAATAGATGTAATATGTCCCTCCTCTTCGTCGAGTAGCGGAGCCATCAACAAAGCAGAGTACCCAATGGCGGTGCCCACCTCTAACACAGAGGTGGGCCGGTACAAACCTATTAATTCTTCAAAGAGATGAACCTCAGATTCTCGTAGAATCGGTACATCATTAATCATCGCGTAAATACGCTGTTCATTTAAAATATCATTTAATGTCATGAAAGTAGATTCAATCTCCTACATTATTTATTGCTATTACCACTAGGAATTACCAACGTAGAACGATCCACAGATTCAGCTGGCTTTACTTCAATATGAGGTACTTGTTGTGTACTTGGTACAACATTTTGCATAGATTCTGGAGCAGGTGTTGTAGTTGGCACATAAGAGTTAGAACTAGATGATTGAGTTGCTGGTGCAGATTGTGCTGGTGCTTGTGGAGCTGGTGTTGGTGCTGGAATTTCAGCAGCTGGAACCGTTGTTGGTGTATATTTGTACGTAGGTTCCACATTAACATATTGAGAATCTGCTTCCACCGCTTCTTCAGAGCTGTAATTGTAGTTAGGCTCTGTCGTTGCCACAGCCACGTCATAGTTAGGACCAGCTTGTACTGCTGCCTCTGTATTAGAGGATGTAGCCGTATCATTACCATAGATTTTATGAACTTCCGCTAAATGTTCTTCATATGTTTTAGAGAAGTGGTTATGTCCATCTTTATCTGCTACAAAGTATAAATAATCTGTATCTTCAGAATGCAAAACTGCATCTAATGCTTTTTTACCAGGGTTCGCAATTGGACCAGGTGGCAAGCCTTTAGATACGTATGTATTATACGGGCTTTGCAATTGCGTATCACCAATAGTTACATCTTCTTTTGCATAACCAAGTACATAGGAAATTGTCGCATCAGATTGCAATGGAATACCATGGGCTAACCGTTTTTTAAATACCCCTGCAATTGTTGGACGATCTGCATCAAACAAAGATTCACGTTCAACAATGGATGCCAATGTTACAAAGTCATGAATACTCATGTGTTGAGCTTGAATTTGTTTCTTCACAGCCGGTGTGAGGTAACGATTCATTTCGTCAGCCATCATTTGAATCACTTCACGTGGCGTTGCACCTACTGGAATTTCATAAGTACTTGGGAATAAGAAGCCCTCTACCGGATATGTAGCAGGTCTTGTACCTTTCATATATGGATATGGTACAAAGGTCTTTGCTTCTGCTAAGAAATCCTTTGCCTTCATAATTTGATTTTTTTCAAGAACGATAGCTATATCACCAACTGTGTATCCTTCAGGAATTGTAACACGAATAGATTCTACATGACCTTCTTGTAATAAAGAAATGAGTTCGCGCACAGTTACCTTGTTAGGAATTTGGTAGTGACCAGTTTGAAGTTTATCATTGGTGCCGCTCAAATATAACCAAAGCTTAAAGCCTTGTGTGGAACGAATAAGACCTCGTTCATAGAGCATGTCTGCAATTTCAGTGCCAGTCTGCCCTTTTTCGATGACAAGTACTTGTGTACCATCATCTTGAGCAAAGGTGTTTGGCACTAAATAAATCGCTCCCAAACCACCTGCGATGATTAATACGCCTACAATAATAAGGATTAAAATGTATCTTAAGGCTTTTCTCACGACGTTGAGTTCCTTTCTGTAACATAACAGTATTTATCATCTTATTATACCATAAAGTCCATATTTCCCCTATATAAAAGGACATTATCATATTATGGGGCCCTTAATAAATAGCAAATAAAAATAGCGTATTATCCAAAGACAATACGCTATTTTTATAAAGAAGACGACTACTCGCCATCTTCCATTTCTTCATACAATTTTACTAGAGTCTCAAAAACTTCATCTTCTTCATCTAAAGGTACGTATACTTCTACGCCTTCTTCATTTTTTTCGATGCTAGCCAAGATCATGTATGTGTCATCTTGACCTTCGTGGTCTGCCTCTTCGTCTTGTACATGTACAAGAACTGCATACTCACGACCTTCATGGTTTAGAACAACATCTTCTGTGAAGTATTGTTTATTGCCGTTTTCGTCTTCGAATTCTAAATAATACACTTCACCTTCAAAGTTTTGGTCAACCATTGGAAACCCTCCTTGTGGAAAAAAAGATTTATTTATTGAACTGCAAGCGATCTAAGTATCCTTGCAAAATTACAACCGCTGCCATTTTATCAATAACGGATTTACGCTTTTTACGACTTACGTCAGCTGCAATGAGTTGCCGTTCAGCCATAACCGTAGATAACCGCTCATCCCAATATGAAACAGGTAAATCGATGACTTCTTTCATCTTTTCAACGAATTCTTCAGTCTTTTCAGCTCGTTCACCTTTTGTACCATTCATATTCTTCGGCATACCTACTACAAGCTCATGTACTTCATATTCAGCAATGAGTTCTTGTAAGCGATTAAAATCTTTTTCAAGAGATGTTCTACGAATGGTTTCAATACCTTGTGCTGTCATGAGCAGTGCATCACTACAGGCAATACCGATAGTACGGCTGCCCACATCTAATGACATAATTCTCATTATAGTTGTTTTGCCTTTGCGTATTCTTTCAACAATTCCTCAATCAAGTCATCCCGCTCTAAACGACGGATATCAGAACGTGCATTATTATAGCTTGTAATGTACGCTGGATCTCCAGAAATAAGATACCCTAAGATTTGATTGATTGGATTGTAACCTTTTTCTTGAATAGATTGATAAACACGAGTAAGAACCTCTTCAGCTGTCATCGGTTCATCGTCTACTTTACGGAATAACATAGTTTCATCAGAAACCTTCATCGTATCCCTCCTTTTTATTACATTGGCAGGTTTCACTGTAAAAGTGAAACCTCGCCTACTATTATACTTGAATTAAAGCTACAAAGTCAGTAACTTTTTATGCATCATAAAATTTTTCTATAACAGATACAAGTATAATTATAAAATTATATGCCTATTGTAACATAGATGTTAAAGCTTCACCACCAGCTTTTAATGCTTCCACCAATTTAGCTGGTTCTTTACCACCTGCTTGAGCCATATCTGGACGGCCACCGCCATTACCACCAGCTACTTGAGCTGCTGCTTTTACGATGTTACCAGCTTTTGCACCTTTAGCAACAACGTCTTTAGATACTTTACATACAAAGTTAACCTTATCGTCACCCATAGCAGCACCTACGAGCACTACGCCAGAACCAGCCAATTTATCAAGGCCCATATCAGCTAGGTCACGTAATTCATCAATAGAGGAAGCTTTTACAGCAGCCGCTACAAATGCTACATCGCCAATCATAACTTTACCAGCAATGATATCTGCCGCACCAGCTGCAGAAACCTCTTTGCGAATTTGTTCTAATTCTTTAGCAGTTTCTTTTGCTTCTGCCAATACTTGATGTAAACGTTCTTCTACTTGAGGTGCTTTAGTTTTAAGTTCGCCTGCCATACGTTCGATAGTCAAGCGATCATGTTTTGCTGCATCAAGAGCTGCGCGACCTGTAATTGCTTCAATACGACGTACACCAGAGCCGATACCCGCTTCAGATGTTAAGCGGAATGAACTAATGAAAGCTGTATTACCCACATGAGAACCGCCACATAATTCAACGGAGAAACCAGGAACCTCTACAACGCGAACTACATCGCCATATTTATCGCCAAAGAGCGCCATCGCACCTTTCGCTTTTGCTTCGTCCATGGACATTTCAGCAATAGCTAAATCTGTAGCTTTTAAAATCTCTTCATTTACAAGAGCTTCAATTTGATCAAGTTCCTCTTGTGTTACAGGAGAGAAGTGAGTGAAGTCGAAACGCAAGTAATCTGGAGTTACTAAGGAACCAGCTTGGTTAACATGCTCGCCTAGAACCTTTTTCAATGCTGCATGTAACAAGTGTGTTGCTGTATGGTTACGAGCCATAGCAGCACGGCGATTTGTATCTACTTCAAGCGCTACATCATCGCCTTCGGAAATGGAACCTTCCACAACAGTACCGATATGGTATACAGTGCCTTCAGGTAAACGTTTTGTATTATGAACCTCTACCTTACCCATTGGGCCAACGATAAAGCCTGTATCACCTAATTGACCGCCCCCTTCAGCGTGGAATGGTGTGGTGCGTACGATAACAGTAATTTCATCGCCATCAGCAGCTGTTTGCAAACGTTCAGAGCCTTTGCCGATCATTAATACGGAAGAAGCAGTTACAGCTTCATCTTCAAGAAGCTCTTCGTCTTTCAAGAATGTGATGTCAGGTGTTGCTACCTTAGCATCTTCTTTTATACGAGCTTCACGAGCGCGTTCACGTTGTTCCTTCATAGCTGCTTCAAAACCTTCATGGTCGATTGTAAAGCCGCGTTCAGAAGCGATTTCTTCTGTTAATTCCCAAGGGAATCCGTATGTATCATATAGTTTGAATACTTCTGTACCAGGCACAACAGTTGCTTTTTCAGCAGCAAGTGTATCAATCAAAGAATTCAACAATTCAAGACCTTGTTCCAAGGTTTGGTTGAATCGTTCTTCTTCATTTTGTACAACCCGTTTAACGAAGTCTTGTTTCTCAGCAATGGATTTAATACCAGGGCCAAGAATATCTACTACTACATCAATAAGTGGTGTTAAGAAGATACCTTCAATACCAAGTAAACGGCCATGACGTACAGCACGACGTAAAATACGACGCAATACGTAACCACGACCTTCATTAGATGGCAATACGCCATCGGAAATCAATGCAGTTACAGCACGAGCATGGTCAGCGATAACCTTTAAAGATACATCAGTATTTGGATTTTCGTTATATGTAACACCAGCGCATTTAGCTGTAGCTTCAATAATTGGGAAAATCAAATCTGTTTCAAAGTTTGTTTTACAACCTTGTAATACGGAAGCCAATCGTTCAAGACCAGCGCCGGTATCGATGTTTTTATGTTGCAATGGTTCATAAGAACCATCTGGCATTTTATTAAATTGAGTGAATACTAAGTTCCAGATTTCAAGATAGCGATCACAGTCACAACCTGGTGCACAGTTAGGATCATCACAACCATGTTCAGGACCTTGGTCGAAGAAGATTTCACTATCAGGACCACATGGTCCTTCACCGATTTCCCAGAAGTTATCTTCAAGGCGTGTAATATGACTTTCTTCTACGCCACAATCATTGTGCCATGTATCATATGCTTCTTGGTCATCTGGATATACAGTAACATACAATCTATTTTTGTCGAGTTTAATAACTTCAGTTAAGAACTCCCACGCCCAGTGAATTGCTTCTTTTTTGAAGTAGTCACCAAAGGAGAAGTTGCCAAGCATTTCAAAGAATGTATGGTGACGAGCTGTGCGACCTACGTTTTCAAGGTCACCTGTACGCATACATTTTTGGCTTGTTGTAATACGATGACAAGGAGGTACCAATTTACCTGTAAAGAAAGGCTTTAATGGCGCCATACCTGCCCCAATCAATAATAGAGATGGATCGTTTTCTGGTATAAGAGAAAAACTATCTAATTTTAAATGTCCTTTGCTTTCAAAAAACTGCAAGTATGCTTGACGCAGTTCATTACCCTTCATGTGTATATTCCTCCTAAAATTATTTACTCTTCATTATATCGTAAAAATGACATAAAATCTATTAAAAACATTGAGATTATGCGGAATTTACCGACTTTCACAATAGCAAATATAAGGATAAAATTCAATATTTCTAGAAATGAGAAAAAGAGGTTATACAAATCAACAGAACATAATTGATTCGTATAGCCTCTTTTAAAGCTAATATGTATTGGTTTATACAACGCGTTTTGCGCCGATATAGCGTTCACCCCAATAGCCAGTATCAAGATCTGCTACTGCTACACCACGACTGGAAGTGGCGCTGATGAACTTGCCATCACCAATATAAATACCGGAGTGAGATGGACCTGGTTCATATGTTTCAAAGAATACCAAATCCCCTGCTTTTAAGTTTGCACGAGAAACCTCAACACCTACGTTATATTGTTCATCTGCTAAACGTGGTAAAGAAATACCTTGTTTTGCAAATACATATTTAACGTAACCAGAGCAGTCAAAACCACTTGGTGTAGTACCACCAAATACATATGGTACACCGCGGTATTTGTCCGCTTCAGCCAAAATAGCATGAATGCTATTTGGTGTTTCGTTTTTCGTAATATTATTTAATTTAATATTTTTGCCAGTAATGGATTGACCAGCAACACGACGAGATGTCGCATTGTTGTTTGTGAAAGCGGATTTTGTTGCTACTGCTTTAGTCGCAGCATTTTGAGTCAATACTGCCTTCGTAGAACGAGGAGCACTCATCAATGCATTATACGTAGCAGGACCTACAATACCGTCCACTGGTAAGCCACGATCTTGTTGGAACAGACGAACTGCCCATTTCGTTTCTTTACCATATACACCATTTTTATCTGTAGCATTATAACCGTGTTTAATTAGTTGTTGTTGAACCGCTGTAACACTTTTGCCCTTATCACCATATTGTAATGTTGTTGCACCTACCATGGCTGTTGTGGCACACACAAAAGTTAATGTTAATGCCGTTATTTTAACCTTACTATATTTTGACTTCATATGCTTCCTTTCCAAAAACTTTTAAAGTAAGTTATTTATTCAAAATATACTAACCGTCTATTTATTTGCATTCACAAATACAGCTAGTCTTCTTTGCTTTTGTGAGTATAAGTCTCAGGTGCCATAAACACATCTGCACTACTTGGTCCAAGTAATGGAGCCTCTTCTTGCTCATCAAAGTTTATAGCTGACTTAACCCAATACAAAGGCCGTTGCTTCACCTCTTCAAAAATACGACCTATATACTCGCCAATAATTCCCAGTCCGACGAGTTGAATTCCACCAATAAACAAAATTGATACGCCCAAGGTAGTCCATCCATTCAAGGCTTGACCCGTAAGATATACATACAAGAGGTGTAATATAAGCAAGAAGCTTAACCCACCACATAGTACACCGACGTATAAGGCAGCCCGTAAAGGAACTCTTGAAAAGGCGGTTACCCCATCGAGAGCAAATCGTATCATTTTACGCACACTAAACTTTGAGACACCTGCAAAACGAGGTGGCGCCACAAAGTGCAACTCAGCTTGTCTATACCCCAAGGCACCGACAATACCGCGCAAGAAACGACCATGTTCTCTAAACCGTTTCAATGTGCCCAATGCTTTACTATTCATGAGACGGAAATCAGATCCACCTTCAACAATAGGAACATCGGCCATTTTGTTCATTAGTTTGTAATAATACTTAGACGTGAAAGATTTAGCCCAACTAGCATCTTCAGTTGAATCGCGTATGGTGCGCACCACATCATAGCCTGACTCCCACAACCTAACAAGTTCAGGAATCAAAGCCGGCGGATGCTGCATGTCACCGTCCATTGTAATAACTGCATCTCCATGAGCATAATCAAGACCACAAGTAAGCGCAGTCTGATGCCCAAAATTACGAGCAAGCAATAACACTTTGACATGTTTATCATTGTAAGCAATTTCACGCAATATCATAGCTGACGAATCACTAGAACCATCGTCTACGAAGATTAGTTCATAATCGTACGTGAGTCCTGACATAACATCAGTTACAGCTTTATAAAAATTCGCTATGTTCTCTTCTTCGTTATATACAGGCACTACAATAGAAAGTAACATAAATCCTCCAAAGTATTTTACTCACATATTTTAAGTTAATTAGTAAATTAAGGCAAATCATCAAGGTTAACAATAAACAAAATTATATCTATAAATCCAGTAATTACAATACTTTCTAGAAATCTATAGGTTTTCCTCTTCATATAGCTTTTATATAAGAAAAACAAATAAATAATATATTTATTTATCTTCAAAACTACTCAATAACTCATTATAGAATTTTAATTTATATATATAAATTCATATAAACACTTTTAAATACTGACTCTTTATCCAATTAACAAAAATATTAAATAAATTTTCTATATGAAATCAAAGAAAGTTAAATGACTTCATCTTATATTCATAAATTACATACTTATTTGATAGCTATTATGAGATATAAAGCAGATATATATACTATATTCGTGCATAAAACACTAATAATATACAAAACTAGATTAATACACTCTCAACAAGCTAACATCACTTAACCATTACTACATAGAGAGAAGAAAAAGACCCCCTCAAGAGTCTCTTTCTATCATAAGCCTGCAGCATCAATCCAGGATTGTAAATCTTCCTCTGCCAGAACCATATCCTCTTCATACGCACCAGCTACAACAGGATATTTTGCAACCTCTACAGTATGCAAAATTGAGTCATCACGACCGTTTTTAAAAGTCCCAATCCAAATACCTGAGAATTGAGATTCATACCACTCTACAGGTTGATCTGTTTCATTAAAACTAATCGTAATATGCCCGCGACCAAGGGTTTCTAATACCTCGACTTGCTCTTCTTCTGTAAGGCCTGTTTTTTCAATATAAATAGAATAGGTTTCACCATTCTCACGTAGATTCTTGAGAGCTAGACGCAATTCATTTAATACAGCACGTACATTGTTGTAATTTTCAATCATATATACTCCTATATAAAGAATACCATATGTAATAGATTAAAATTCCTCCTATTACTTAGCTACTACTTGCACACCCCATTGACGTAACACATTGAGAACACGTTCTATTACTTCTGGTAAAGCTTTTTGAACAGATTCACTAGGTTCAAAACCAATTTCAAGGGATTCTGGTTCCACACCAATAACCACGGCATCCTCTAGAGGATCCTCTTGAATAGCTCGGATACGCAAAATATCTTGCATTCCAACTTCGTGTACAGAAATATGTTCAGTGAAATATTGTTCCAGCTCCTTATGAGGAAACTCATATATAGTTCCTGGTGCTTCTCCACCATTAATAGCATCTACAAGAAGAATTTTCTTCATTCCACGCATATACGTGAGTAGTTCCATCCCCATAGTTCCACCATCAATAATGGAAATAGTTGGTGTAAAAGTATAGTTTTCTTTTAACTCTTTCACCACATGAACACCAAGGCCCTCGTCAGTAAGTAATATATTCCCTACCCCAAGTAAAACAATTTCATTATTACCATCATCGTAAAGGCTATTTAAATCAATACGCGGACCCTCAGAGTCCGCGTATTGTTCCAAGCCACTGATGATTTCAGTACTTGTATTAGTCATTTTCTTTTAATTCTCTTTCTCTAGGATCATTAGGGTCACTTGGACGATATGTTGTACCAGATGGTTTATCAATACGTTCACCACGACGTCTTTTACCATTGAGATCTTCAATATCGATTGGATCATGAGCATAATACTTCATACCAGAAACCATAGCAGATACTTCGCCAGATTCCTCCATAACGTCTTCTCGGAATGCCATGTACACATGGACAATAGTAAAGAACAAGAAGCCCCAAGCAATATAGTGATGGATAATATGAACTTTATATTCACCACCAAATAATGTAACAACTGGTGCAAATAAAGTTCCTAAAATACCATTAGGGTCAACCATAGAATACATTGCAAAACCAGTCAAGATTTCAAAGAAAAACATTACGTACACCATCATATACGCCGTTCTTGCTAAAGAATTGCGAAGCCAATGATGTTCATGTTTTTGAGGGATCATCAAATAGTGCAATGTAGTTTCTTTAAGACCGTACCAATACCGTTTTTGACGGAATTTAGGCAATAGTCTGTCCCCTCGATTCCAAAGAGCACCGGCAAATCGGAAGATAAAGGAGGATGTTAAGATAACACCCGCAATGAAATGGATACGACGCATAGTTTCCATAGAAAACCAACCATCAATTGCAAAAGTTGGCTCTGGATTACCTGTAATAGCCGAAAACCCTGGATCACCAATATATAAACCAGTCCAGAATAAAGCCGTTACACTAAGCACCATAGTCCAGTGGAATATGCGTAGCCATAAACTAAATACGACATACGCCTTTTTGTCAGTATGTATTAACATAAGTCCACCACCCTTTATTTACACAATGCATCTGTATTGACGGAAACAATTTTTTCGCCTTTTTTATTGTATAAATGGGTTGCACAGGCAAGACATGGGTCGAAGGAGTGAATTACCTTCAAAATTTCAAGTGGTTTATCCACAATTTTTACATGTGTATCAATCATAGCATCTTCGTATGCGCCATGTTCATTTGCTGCAGTCTTAGGACATGCGTTCCATGTAGATGGGACGATACATTGGTAATTTGCAGAGCGACCATCTTTAATATGGATCCAGTGACCCAAGCCACCTCGAGGCGCATCTACAAGACCAACACCTTTTGCGTCTTTATCCCATGTTTTTGGCTCAAATTTAGTCATATCCGCTACTGTAGTATCACCATTTTTAATGTTTTCTACAAGTTTATCGAAGTAATATTGACTGATGTTAGACGCAACTTGTGCATCAAGACCACGACAAGCTGTACGACCAACCATAGTTGTCATCCATACATGAGCAGGTACCCCAAGTACTTGAGATACTGTATCGATTTGACGAACAATCATAGACTCAGCCCAAGTTGGATCTTTAATAATACCTTGTTTAACTTTTGTATATACAACGATATATTTAGCTAATGGACCAACTTCTGCAGTTTTACCTTTGAAAGTCGGGGATTTAATCCAAGAATATTTTTTATCTTCATCAAGGAATTCCCATTTTTCTTTTGTACCAGATTTAGGACCTGTAAACTTAGGATCTGTTACACCTTCAAGTGGATGAAGTGTGGTAGTACCATTTGGATATTCAAACCAAGAATGGTCAACTTCTTCACTGAGGTATTGTGGATCCATGAAATCTTTACCTTCAAGTGGAATAAATGTAGCCTTATCTACACCCAAAGCAAAGTTTTCTACTACACCATTGGATCGAACGATACATTTTTTATGGTAATCACCATTAGAAATACCAGTATATGTATCATCTGGATAATCACCATAAGACATAACACGTTTCTTTGAAAGGCCGCCACCATCGACTATACCTTTTTCAACATAGATTTTTCCAATAGCAAGTAAATCAGGCAAGTAAAAATTACTTACCAAATCTTTGGCTAATGCAATAGATTCATCTACCGCAGCAAGACGTGCTGTATTGATAGGCGCATTCATATCATTCATAGAAATGGAACATGGCATACCACCTACAACATAATGCGGGTGAGGGTTTTTACCACCAAATACAACGTGAGGAATTACGATATCACGTTGACGATCAAGAATATTCAAGTAATGAGATATGGCCATTAAATGAACCTCTGGTGGCAACAAATTGTAATCAGGATGATCCCACCACTGAGCGGCGAAAATACCTAATTGACCGGACTCTACAATTTTCTTAACCTTTTGTTGTACAGCTGCGAAATATGCAGTAGTCGCTTTAGGGAACTCTTTAGGATATGCAGAGTCTTTAGATGCCGTTTCAGCTGGTGCCAAACCACCTACATTATAGGTTGTTAAAATTTCATTTTGTAATTGAGCTGTCTTCGCAGGATCTGCGCTCAACGCTGCTATAGGACTAACCCAATCAAGAGCATGTAAGTGATAGAAATGCACAATATGGTCATGTACATCTAAACAGCTATGCATGATATTACGAATATAGTTTGCATTTTTAGGAATAGTAATACCAAGTGCATCCTCCACAGCACGTAATGCTGCCAAAGCATGTGTTGTAGTACATACGCCACAAATACGTTGTACAAATGCCCAAAGGTCACGAGGATCGCGATCTTTAGCAACAAGTTCGATACCGCGCCAAGCAGTACCAGAAGACAATGCGTCCTCTACTTTACCACTCGCTTCATCAACTTTTATTTCTACCCGTAAATGACCTTCAATACGGGAAATCGGATCTACTACTACGCGTTTCATTAGTGACCTCCTCCATTATTATGTTTCGTTTCATCCCATAAGCCTTGTTCTTTTAAGCGTTTTTCTTCTTTCATATCAAGAATTTTATTACGCGTAAGAGTTGCAGCACCATGAACAATAACAGCTGCAGTGGCACCAACAGCAGCTACTGTACCGATTGTATCAGCAGTTGTGATGGTATTAGCCAATGGAATATCCGGTAAACGTTTATAGAATACGTCATTATCCCAGAAGCCCTTTTCAGAGCAACCAATACAGCCGTGACCGGATTGAATTGGGTAGGATAAACCATTCCACCAACGCAAGTTACCACAAGAATTATATGTTTGAGGTCCACGACAACCTACCTTGTACAAGCACCAACCAGATTTGGATGCATCATCGTCAAATTTTTCAACGAATAGACCAGAGTCAAAGAAGGCACGACGATAGCATGTATCGTGAATACGATTGCCATAAAATTGTTTAGGACGACCTTGAGAATCAAGAGGTGGAATTTGACCGAATAAAGCATAATGCATTACTACACCAGTCATAACCTCTGGAATTGGAGGACAGCCAGGAACCTTGATGATAGGTTTACCAGATACAACAGAGGATACAGATACTGTATTTGTTGGATTTGGCTTAGCCGCTTGAATACCGCCCCAAGACGCACAGGAACCATATTCAATAATTGCAGCAGCACCTTTAGCCGCTTCTAACAAGGATTGTTTAAAAGTACGTCCGCCAACAGTACAGTAAATGCCATCTTCATCAAGTGGTACGCCACCTTCAACAGCTAAAATATATTTGCCTGCTTTTTCTTTGATAATTTTTTCTAAATGTTCCTCTAATGGTGCACCAGACGCTGCCGATAAAGTATCATCATATTCAAGAGAAATCATATTTAAAATAACATCAGAAGTAAATGGAGAGGATGAACGGATGAAAGACTCACTACAACCAGTACATTCTTGACCATGTAGCCAAATTACCGTAGGCAATTCAGTTGTCTCAGCGGCCTTAACAACGGTGTCCAACATCGTTGGTGGCAAGCCAAGAATAGCAGTGAGTGCTACACAGGACTTCATAAATGTGCGTCGACTCAAACGGCGCTCTTGGAAGAGTGTCCATAGACTGTTTACACGATTCTTCACGGAATATAGCCTCCTTACAACAACTTTGCGCAATATATGTATATTACTTAATAAACTACAACAATATGATATAAATCATTTTTATAAGCTTAATTTATCATACGATAAAGTTCAAATATCATGATACAATCACATTCTTACTATTTTATTATAGCACTTTATAAAACTAATAACTATAGAATTTATACAAAAAAAGCTGTATATAAGAGGTAATTTCTCTTATATACAGCTCTGTATGCTATGTTTTTGTAAATTTTTAACAGTTATTAGACTGTTATATGATTTCCTTAATTAGGGCCTCAAGCACGTCAGCTTTTTTGTAACCCACAAGGGAATCAAGCATTTTGCCATCACGGAAGAATACCATGGATGGAATGCCATCGATGTCTTCTTTCAATAAAATGCCACGAAGATTTTTATCTTCCGCATCAACGCTAAAGAATTCTACTTGACCATTAAAACGTTCTGCTACCGCTTCTACCTCTGGACGCATAACAGTACAAGGTTCGCACCAAGCAGCCCAGAAATCAACAATAGCCAAGCCTTTAGAACCAAGTACTTTTTCATCAAATTCTTGTACACTAGTAATTGCTGTAATTGCCATGAAGTTCTCCTAACAAAGATCTACAATCTTATATACTATAAATTATATCCTGTATATGGAAGCAAGCAATCAATAAGCCGAGTTCTGTTCCGCTTGCGCGGTGACGATTATCTTTCTAGGCGTACAGTCGCCTGCACGCTCGAGCGACACAACCCGGAAGGTAGGCGGGACCACCCTTAACCCTTCCCTATTCGGTCTTGCTCCGGATGGGGTTTACCGAGCCAGCCTGTTACCAGACTGCTGGTGAGCTCTTACCTCACCTTTCCACCCTTACCACTGGCGTGGCGGTTTCCTTTTCTATGGCACTTTCCCTAAGGTTACCCTCGCCAGACGTTATCTGGCATCCTGCCCTATGGAGCTCGGACTTTCCTCGAGTCCTATGGACTCGCAACCGTCTTTCATACTTGCTTCAATTCAGTTTATCATAGCTAGCCCATTTGTTGCAAGAAAATGCAATATTATAAGAAAAAGAAATCATTCTGTTCTGTAAAAGCTTTCACAGGAACAGATATATCTTTACTAAGTAAATAGTCACGTAAACCGCTAGCAACAATAGATTCTGTACCAAAATGTCCTGCATCAACTACAAGCAATCCAAGCTCTTTAGCTAATTGTGCATCATGATATTTCACATCACCTGTAACATATGCGTCTACATGCAAGCGAGCTGCATCTTTAATAAATTCAGCACCGGCACCAGAACATAGTGCTATGGATTGAATTTCTTTAGGTGCTACGCCAGCAAAACGAATATTAGCCTCTGGTAATGCTTCCTGTACCCATTCACGGAAGGTATCTAAAGTTAATGCATTTGGCAAAAGGCCGACTCTTCCTAAATACTGAGTAGAAGCTGTAGGCTCTACTAAAGACACAACTTCATAAGCTACTTCTTCATAAGGATGTGCTGCTTTCATAGATTCAATGACTTGGCTTAAATGAATACCATCTACAATCGCATTCACTTGTACCTCGGGTGCTACCGTCAAAGTACCTACTTCACCGATGACGGGATGAGACGCTTCATTGCCAATGAAGCGTCCTTCTCCGTGAAGACTAAAGCTACAGTACTCATAGTTACCGATTTTTCCTGCCCCTGCAGTCCCCATAGCATGACGGACCGCATCAGCAGCGCTTTCAGGTACAAAGGTAGTCACCTTATATAGAGCGTCTTCCCCGGTTTTAACAAAACCTTTTATATCTATAAGACCTAATTGATTTGCCAACATATCATTAAGACCGCCTGGTGCAATATCGAGGTTTGTATGAGCACTATAAACGGCAATCTTCTGTTGAATCAGCTGATTAATCATTCGCCCTTGCGCCGTATCGCAAGATAGCTGTTTTAAACCTTTAAAGATTAATGGGTGGTGGCTGACAATCAAATTGCAGTTATGCTCAATAGCATAGGCTATAGCTTCCTCAGTTACATCTAAGGTCGTTAATACGCCTGTAACTACTGCATTGCGATCTCCTACCATAAGGCCTACATTATCCCATGATTCAGCATAGGGACGAGGTGCTAATTGTTCCATTAACGAAATAACATGTTGAACTGTTGTCATATATCTCACTTCTTTCTATCTATTTTCTAAAAGACTACGAAGAAACGCTACTTCATCATCTAGTTCCTTATATTTTTGGGTGTGACTCAATTTATCAGTCATACCATCAAGTGCACACTGGCGTTGGTAAATCAAATATTCAATGTATTTCTGCCAAAGAGGTGGACGTTCTTGTTCAAGAAGAGCTCCCACAGACCACAGTAAGGATTCTTCAGGCAATGCAGCATACACATTTTCTTGGATTGGTGTACCTGTATACTTTTCTACACAATCTTCGCGAATCGCTAAAAATGCAGTATATAATTTTCCTGCATCTTCAACGATGATTTCAAGGACGATAACATAGCCCTTTTGTACCATATATTGACGTAATTCTTTTTGTCCATTCTGTGGTTGTAATACGTAGAACTCTAAAGGCTCTGGACCGGCATCTACAATATCGCGCATGAGATATCCACCCATACCACAGCAAATGGCACCATTTAATTCGCCCTTCTCTGTTACCTTTAGACCATCCCCTAATCGACAATCTACTTTAGAAGTTAACCCACAAGATTGAACATATTCTTTTGCAGATTCTAAAGGTCCTTTATGCACGTCGCCAGCAATAACAAATTCAGCACGATTACGATTGATGAGTTCTACTGCTAAATATCCATGATCAGTACCAATATCAGCTATTGCATGAGCTTTTGGTACGATTGAAAACACCGCCTCTAAGCGATCCATCATAGGCCTAGGTTCCATAATTCCTCTATTACTATATATAAAAATAACCGCCCTTGAATTCTCAAGGACGGTAGATATCAACATAATTGGTGGGCCCACCTGGGATCGAACCAGGGACCGACCGGTTATGAGCCGGTTGCTCTACCCCTGAGCTATAGGCCCACAGTTAGTTTCTAGCTCATTAATTATACCGAATAGGCTAGTACTAAGTCAAGGCACACCGTATTTCTATAACTGTTTCATGAGCTATATTTTGCCATATTTTCTGCAGTAGAGAACGGGCATAGACAGTAATATAACACAAAAGGGCTGTAACACAGTGCTAGAGAACACTGCATTACAACCCTTAAAAGATCCAACATCTTATAAGAAGTCTTTAATTTTATCGCGTTTACCACGATTGCGCAATTTAGTAAGCGCTTTGCCTTCTATTTGACGAATGCGTTCACGAGTTACATTGAAATGTTGACCTACTTCTTCCAATGTACGAGGTTTGCCGTCCTTCAAACCAAAGCGCAAAATCAATACTTGTTGCTCACGGTCAGTTAAGCATGTAAATACATCTTCAATTTGTTCTTGTAATAAGATGTAGCTAGCTGCATCGTCTGGAGCAATAGCATCTTGGTCCTCAATAAAGTCTCCCAAGTGAGAGTCTTCCTCTTCACCAATTGGAGTTTCCAATGATACTGGCTCTTGTGCGATTTTTTGAATTTCACGCACGCGCTCTACCGTAATGCCCATACCTTCTGCGATTTCTTCTGGTAATGGTTCACGACCTTTATCTTGCAATAATTGTCTGGAAATACGAATCAATTTATTGATTGTTTCTACCATATGTACAGGAATACGAATCGTACGAGCTTGGTCCGCAATAGCACGAGTAATAGCTTGACGAATCCACCATGTTGCATATGTGGAGAATTTATAACCCTTTGTATAATCGAACTTATCTACAGCTTTAATAAGGCCCAAGTTACCTTCTTGAATCAAATCCAAGAATAACATGCCGCGACCTACATAACGTTTTGCAATACTTACAACTAAGCGCAAGTTAGCATCTACCAATTTTTTCTTAGCCTTTTTGGCAAGTTGAATATCTTTATATGTAGCATCTTCTGCTGCGCCAGCTTCAATTTGCTTTGCTAAAACGATTTCTTCATCTGCAGAAAGCAATGGGACACGACCAATTTCCTTGAGATACATACGTACAGGATCATCAATGTTAACACCAGAGTCTACACTTAAATCGATGGAGATATTCTTTTCACTAGAAGTATCTTCTTCATCCTCTTCTTCTGGTTCTATTGGATTAGCGTCCGCATCCTCACTGTCGATATCAGCCACTACTTCAATATTTAATTTACCAAATGTAGTATAAATATCGTCTAATTGTTCCGCAGTAAGTCCAGTTTGCTCATGAAGAGCATCTGAAATCTCTGATTGTGTCAACACGCCGGTTTTTCGGCCTTTTTCAAGAAGTTGTTCTACAATCTCCTCTATTTGACTTTTTTGTACTTTCTTAGCCACAGCGCTCTCCTTCTTACATTATATTACTTAGACCATTCTCTAATTAAGTTCTGTATTTCCTGACACTTATGTAATTCGCTAATAAATGTCGAATCTCCTGCCCGTTTTAATTGATCCGCCATAATTGAATGCGCTTTATACTGTTCACGCAATGAATGAATCCTGATCTTGCGGATTAATCCAGGCACTTGTACCTTATATTCATCGTCACTCATAACAACCAATCTAGAGTAAATATCATACTCCGATGGGGATAAAACAGATTGAATGGCAGTATCATCTAGACGACCTTCTTGTTTAAATAAGGTGAATATCTTTTCTATTATACCTCGATATTCAATTTTTTCAAAGTCTTCTAATGGCAAATAGCTCATCATATGTTGTAACACTTCACCATCTGTAAAGGCTAAGGACAATAATTTTTCTGCATCACCTTTAGGTAAATCCTGTGTTGGCAACGGTGTAGACGCAGTATCAACCAATTCAATTTGTCCTTTTTTTACATAGTCTCGGAAATATCTAAAAATACTACTATTATCAAGCCATAGTGGTAATGCCAATGTCTTTAGAGCATCATCCCGTTGTGTTTGACTATCTATATTAGCAATATATGGGAATACATCAGCCATAACAGCTTGCTTCCCTTCCGTATTATTTGTGTCGTGTTTAATTAAGGACTCACTTAATAAATAATCAAGAGGCTTAACCGCTTTAGCCACTAAATCTTTAAATGCTTGTCCTCCATGATTACGCACATAATCATCTGGATCCTTACCATCTGGCATAGCCAGAACACGCACCTTAAAGTCCGTATTTTGTAATAATTCTATAGCCCTAGCTGCTGCTTGACGACCTGCACCATCCATATCATAGGCCAGCACAATTTCATCAGCCTGCCTCATTAATATATTACCATGATCTCGTGTATAAGCCGTCCCCAAGGATGCTACTACATTAGTAACACCATGGTTATGAGCAGATATAACGTCCATATACCCTTCCACAAGGATAGCCTGTCTCTCTTGACGAATAGATTTATAAGCCTTATCAAAGGCAAATAATAGTTTTCCCTTTTCAAAGATGGCTGATTCTGGTGAGTTTAAATATTTTGGCGTGCTGTCATCCATAACACGACCACCAAAGGCAACTACACGACCTTTACCATCCATAATAGGAAACATAATTCGGTTTCTAAAGAAATCGTAAAACTGTCCCTTTTGGTTTTTACGGACCAGATTCAACTCCAAGAGAATAGAATCATCGATACCACGTTCGTGAAAGGCGCGATACAACTTATCCCAACCATCTGGAGCAAAGCCTAATTTGAATTTTTCAATTGTATCTTTTGTAAGGCCCCGTTTTTTTAAGTAATCAAGGCCCACCTTACCAATCGATGTTTGAGTAAGGCAGTTATGGAAAAATGTAGCCGCTAATTCTGAAGCTTCATATAGTTTTTTTCGTCGTTCATCTCGAGCTCGTTGTTCTGGTGAAAGTTTTGCCTCCGGCAAGGGAATATTAGCACGATTAGCAAGCCGCTCTAGAACCTCTACAAAGCTTAAATGCTCTAGTTCCATGAGGAATTTAATGACATTCCCCGATGCATGACAGCCAAAACAATAATAAAAGCCCTTTTCAGGGGCAACACTAAAGGACGGCGTCTTTTCATTATGAAATGGACAACAACCCCAATAGTTCTTGCCCCGTTTCTTTAAAGCTACATGCTCGGATATTACAGATACAATATCATTTGCATCTTTGATTTGTTCAATCAATTCATTTTCAAAATATCTGCTCATAGCCAACGCCTCCTTCCCTTATATATATTAATTCGATATACAAATAAAAAATCCTCTATTTGTAAAGTAATTTAATCAATTATCGAGTCAACCGGTTTAATAACCGATACGAATCATAGGAATCATCATCTATTAAAGATCAATACATAAGGATTCCTATACTCCGTATCTTTAAATTATATGCAAATGAAATTTGATAATAATAGGCTGCAATGAATCATTGCAGCCTATACTTATCGCTTATAGCATATTATTTTGCGTAATCCACAACGCGAGTTTCACGAATAATTACGACCTTAATTTGGCCTGGATATTCGAGTTCAGACTCGATGCGTTTTACGATATTCCGAACAAGTAATGTAGACTCAGCTTCATCAATCTTATCCGGTTTTACTACAACGCGAATCTCACGACCTGCTTGAATAGCAAAGCATTTTTCAACGCCTTCGAAGGATTCAGCGATTTCTTCCAATTTAGATAAACGTTTTAAGTAGTTTTCTAATGTTTCTCGACGTGCTCCTGGACGAGCCGCAGAGATAGCATCAGCAGCTGCTACTAATACAGCTTCTACAGATTGGAACTCTTCATCACCATGATGAGCGCCAATGCAGTTAATTACTGCTGCGCTTTCACGATATTTACGAGCCACATCAACACCGATTTGAACATGAGAACCTTCAAGTTCACGGTCTAATGCTTTACCAATATCATGGATCAAACCACCTCGTTTAGCCAATGTTACATCACAGCCTAGTTCAGCTGCCATCAAACCTGCTAAATGAGATACTTCAATAGAATGTTTCAAAACGTTTTGACCGTAACTAGTACGATATTTCAAACGACCTAAAATCTTAACAATTTCAGGATGTAAGCCATGAACATCAGCTTCAAATGTTGCTTGTTCACCAGCTTCTTTAATAGTTTGGTCAACCTCTTTACGAGCTTTACCAACCATTTCTTCAATACGAGCTGGATGGATACGACCATCTACAATCAATTTTTCTAAAGCAATACGAGCCACTTCACGACGAATTGGGTCGAAGCCAGAAAGAATAACTGCTTCTGGTGTGTCATCGATAATCAAGTCAATACCTGTTAATGTTTCGAGTGCACGAATATTACGGCCCTCACGACCAATAATGCGGCCTTTCATTTCATCATTAGGCAATGCCACTACGGATACGGTAGTCTCCGCCACATGGTCAGCTGCGCAACGTTGGATTGCAGAGGAGATAATTTCTTTTGCTTTTTTCTCCGCATCATCCTTAGCTTGCTGCTCCATTTCCTTAACCATAATTGCCGTTTCATGACGAATCTCTTGTTCTACATTTGTTAACAAGATATTCTTAGCTTCTTCAAATGTCATGCCAGAAATACGTTCTAACTCTGCCATTTGTTTTTCATACAAAGCTTCAATTTTTTCACGGCTTTGGGCTAAGTCAGCTTCTTTGCGATGTAAAGCTTCCTCTTTGTGTTCAATATTGTCTAATTTTTTATCCAAAGATTCTTCTTTTTGAAGAATACGACGTTCCATACGTTGAAGTTCAGAACGGCGATCTTTATTTTCTCGTTCTACATCAGAACGGAGCTTATGAATTTCTTCTTTCGCTTCTAATAAAGCTTCTTTCTTTTTAGACTCAGCTGTGCGCTCACCATTTGCGATGATGCGTGCAGCCTCTTGTTCAGCTTGATTCAGTTTTCCTTCAGCAATATTTTTTCTAAAAAAATAGCCTGCCCCTAGTCCAATCAGTACCATTACCACTGCAATTAGACAATACTCTAAAATATGTCCCACATCTTCTAAAATCTGTCTCACCTCCTCTTAAATTCTCAAAATCGAGCTTTCATGCTCCTTTTTATGCCCTTCATGCATTAAATTATCATTTAGCCATATCATCATATAAATAAATAAGGCTATTATTAATTTTAGACTTGAAAGCCCTTTCTGTCAAGATTTTACAAGCCTGGTAAGGCCTCAGAAAAAGTACTATCTATTCATAAAAATCATTGCACACAACTTGGATAGTACTCGTTGAAAACCCTCTATATTTGAGAAAATTAAAGACTTTTACACGAGGAGTGCAGTCCTCATTGAGAATGGAACCAAATTTTTTCTCCACCACACGATAAGCGGCTTTCACTTCATCATAATCAGAGATTTCCGGAGGCACAGTAAGACCTCTAAGTTTCATCTTTTGCTTAATCATGTAGGCGCCGTATTTTTGTTCTTTCATCAAATAGTTTAATACTTGTTCAGACAGGCGCTCATCATTGATATAATCATAGTCTCTAAGGCGTTCGAGGACCCTCTCAATGATTGGGTCCTCGATTTGTTTACGTCTCATTTTTTGTGTCAGTTCATAGGAACTTAGAAATCGTTGAGCTAGGAAGCGATACGCTTGATCCATAGCAGCTTGCATCGTTTCTTCACTCATGATTACACTTCTTCAGTTACTTCTTCACCGATTACATCGATTTCTTCAGTGCCAACCGCTAATGTATCGCGAATAATACGATCAATCTCATCAGCAATTTGTGGATTGTCGAGCAAGTATTGTTTAGCCGCCTCTTTACCTTGGCCCATACGTTCCCCATTGTAGGAATACCATGCACCAGATTTATTGATAATTTCCATATTTGTACCAATATCGATAAGAGTACCTGCTTTAGAAATACCTTCACCATACATCAAGTCAAATTCTGCTGTTTTGAATGGAGGTGCTACTTTGTTTTTAACTACTTTAACTTTAGTGCGAGCACCAACGTTTTCGTTGTTAGCTTTAATAAGTTCACCCTTACGAACATCAAGGCGTACAGAAGAATAGAATTTCAATGCACGACCACCTGTTGTAGTTTCAGGGTTCCCAAACATTACGCCTACTTTTTCACGCAATTGGTTGATAAAGATAACAACAGTTTTAGACTTGCTAATAATACCAGTCAATTTACGCAATGCTTTACTCATCAAACGAGCTTGAAGACCTACGTGAGCATCGCCCATTTCGCCTTCGATTTCAGCTTTAGGAACTAAAGCTGCAACGGAGTCAACTACGACGATATCTACAGCGCCACTGCGAACTAAAGCCTCTGTAATTTCAAGAGCTTGTTCACCATTATCTGGTTGAGAAATCAATAGATTATTAATATCTACACCTAAGTTACGAGCATATACAGGATCCATCGCATGTTCCGCATCAATAAAAGCCGCAATGCCACCTTGTTTTTGCGCTTCTGCTACAGCATGAAGCGCTACTGTTGTTTTACCAGAAGATTCTGGACCGTAAATTTCAATTACACGGCCGCGAGGGAAGCCCCCTACACCAACAGCGATATCGATAGCAAGAGAACCGGAGGAGATAACCTCTACGTTCATGCGATCAGCTGCTTCACCAAGACGCATAATAGCGCCTTTACCAAAATCTTTTTCAATTTGTTTTAACGCGTTATCCAACGCTGCTTGTCTGCCATCTACAGCCATTATTTTATTTCCCCTTTTCTGTTATATAAGTATACACATAATATAGTGCTAGCTCTGCTGCACTTTGTCGAATATCTTCGCGATTACCAATTAAATTAGCCTTGTGAGCTACTGTCCCATGAGGTCCAGTTACACCGAACCACACAAGACCAACCGGCTTCTCAGGGCTACCACCGCCGGGACCAGCTATGCCAGTCGTAGAAACGGCATATGTTGTTTGACCCACAGTTCGTGCCCCCTCTGCCATAGCCTTAGCGACTTGCTCACTTACGGCACCATACGTATCGAGCATGTTTTGAGGTACACCTAGTACACGATGTTTGATGTCGTTGCTATACGAAATAACGCCACCCATGTAGTATTCACTACTACCACTGACATTAGTCAATAACTTACCAACTAAGCCAGAGGTACAAGATTCAGCAGTACTAATCGTACTATGTTCCTCTAGTAAAGCACGCCCCAGAGTTTCCTCCATGGAAATAGATAAATCGCGACCTACCCGAGAGCCTAACCGTTCTCGAATGATAGCATCCCAAGGATTTAGAAGCTCATGTGCAGCCTCTAAGGTATCAGCCTTAGCAGTAATACGAACCTCTATGTACCCCTTTTTAATGAGCAACGCAATGGTTGGATTCGATTGGTTCTTAATGAGATCCATTAAGGTATTTTCTAAATCAATTTCGCGAATATCGTATACCCCATAGCGATAGGAGGTAACAACACCTTGTGAACCAAATCGATTCATTAAATAAGGCACCACACTATCGTGGAACATACCCTTCATCTCACCAGGAGGTCCTGGCAAAAGTATGTATGTAGTATCGCCATCTTCCACTACAACACCAGGCGCCACGCCTACCGGATTATGTAATACGTTTGCGCCTTCAGGTAACTCAGCTTCTCGACGACTTGCATCGGGTACAGTTCGTTTTACACTTTCAAAGAAATGTTTAACCTCATCCATTGCCTCTTGATTAAATACAATAGGTCGTCCAATAGAATCGGCTAATACATTACGCGTAATATCTCCTTGCGTTGGTCCTAGTCCGCCAGTACTAATAACGATGTCCGCTCTAGTGCTAGCTAATTGAAAGACCTCTGCCATGCGCTTAGGATTATCCCCCACTACAGATTGATGAGCAATAGTATAGCCTAATTTATTTAATTCTTGTGCTAGCCAAGATACATTTGTATTCACTGTATCGCCTAGCAATAATTCTGAACCTGTAGAAATAAGTTCTACAATCATCAGATCACCTCCACAATCGAAAGAATCGAGCTGTGTTTTATTCTACAACCGTAGCTACTACATCATACGCAAAACCTTGTTCTACTTGTACTTTGAGGATGTCACCAGGTTTAATATCTTCGCCGCAGTCTTCGATGTACATGTTGCCGTCTACATCAGGAGCTTGAGATTTCAAGCGTCCTTTAGCTAGTAATGTACCATTCTCGCCGTCCTCGATTTCTTCCACCATTGCATAGTCAACAGTACCTTCTAAATCGCGATTATTCTCTTCAGAAATAGCTGCTTGAATGGACATGAGAATATGATAACGTTCTTCTTTCACCTCTTCTGGCACTTGATCTTCACGGGCACCAGCTGGTGTACCTTCCTCTTGAGAGTAAGTAAATACGCCCATATTATCAAATTTTATTTCTTTTACAAAGTCACAAAGTTCTTCAAATTGTTCATCTGTTTCACCAGGGAACCCAACGATGATAGATGTGCGCAATGTAATATGTGTCGGTGCATTTCTAATCTTCTTAAGCAAACGTTCAATATCATTGCGATCATCACGACGATTCATTTGTTTTAAAATATCGTTATTCACATGTTGTAGTGGAATATCTACATATTTACAAAGTTTTGGCTCATTAACGATAATATCTAACAATTCATCGGAGAAGAAAGTTGGATATAAGTATAACATGCGAATCCATTCGATACCTTCTACGGCAGTTAATTCCTTAAGCAATGTAGTCAACAATGGTTTACCATCATTTAGATCAATACCGTAACTAGTTGTATCTTGAGCGATAAGAACGACCTCTTTAACACCGGATGCAGCCAATCGTTCTACTTCAGCCTTAATAGACTCAATAGTACGACTGCGGAACGCACCACGCACCTTTGGAATAATACAGAAGGTACAACCATTATTACAGCCTTCAGCAATTTTTACATATGCACTGTACCGAGGCGTTGTTTGAATACGCGGCATACGCTCATCATAAATATTTGTAATATTTTCCATGATACAACTGCGATTACCATGTTCAATAGCATCAACGGCTACCATAATCTGATCCCATGCACCTGTACCGATTAAAGCATCAATTTCAGGAATTTCTTGGAATAATTCATCTTGATATTGTTGGCTTAAGCAACCTGCTACAATAAGGCCTTTACATTTACCATCATCTTTATATTGAGCCACCTCAAGAATAGTATTAATAGACTCGGCTTTTGCTTTCTCAATAAAGGTACAGGTATTTACAACGATAAGATCTGCTTCGCTTAGGTCCTCTGTAATCGTATAGCCATTATCTTTCAATAAGCCTAACATTACCTCTGTATCTACTAAGTTTTTAGCACAACCTAGGCTAACATACCCTAATTTCTTACCCATTCTATATCCTTTCATAACTAGTTTATTTCTCAATTTACTTCCTGTAATAGGATCTATATAACTGAGTTACTCCTTGCGGAAGCGCACTTGGCTAACCCAGTGATTTAACAATAACTTTTTACCATCTATAGTGTAACCACCATTAACAGGCCATAAAATTAACTCGTGCCCCAATGAGTCTTTTGGCTCATCCATTTCTGGATTCGTAAATATATAGGTGAAATTATTTTCAACCATATATTTTGCAGTCTTTGTAGATAACAACCAATTAATAAATTCAACGCTATCTGCTTTATGTTTTGAATTTTTTAATACAGCAGCGCCAGTTACATAATAAGATGTTCCATCTGTTGGGTATATAACCTTAATCGGATATCCATGACGAGTATATTGGGCTGCATCAGACAAATTACCAATGCCGATATTAGACTCTCCTAACGCAGTTAAGCGAACTGGAGTAGACAAGAACTTGGCATGTTGTATTATATGTGGCTTTAAGCTATATAAATAGTTCAGTGCCTCAGGCTCGCCTCTATATTCCACCATGTTATATAACAAATTAGCTGCATTTTGGGATGCTACAAAATCGGTCATCACAATAGACCAATCACCTTGTTTTCCCAATGTATCCCAAGTAGTAATATATTTACCTATCCCATTGTAGAAGGTGTCATTTTGAACAAATACAATAGGATCATACCAAAGACCTACCCAATACCCATTTATATCTTTTAGATTATCACGTACTTCGTCAATTCTCTCATTAACGATAGGTGCATATTTCCCTACATTTGCCCCTACAACAAGATTATCTTCAGAGGTAAGTACCAGATCACCAGATGTATCAGCTACATTTGAAGCCGACCGTTGGGCCATTTGCTCTTCTGTAAGAGGCATAACTGTAACTTTTACATTTTTCTCCTCTTCATATCGGTCGGCAAGCAATGTAGTTATATTGTTCGGCAAGTCTGTATAAACAGTAATCTCACCACGAACAGGTTCTTTTGCATGTTCTAACTGTTCTTGATGGTAAAAGTTTACGCCATAGGTTAACATTCCTATAACAAATAGGGCTAAAACGCCCGGAGCAATCCACCGTTTCATATATGCCTCCTATAAGACATAACGTATTCCCAAACCAGAATAGACAAAACTATTCTCCATTATTAACGACTACCACGTCCTCGATTACTATTAGATGGGCGACTTTTGGTCATGCCATTACGAGAGGGTCTACCCTTACTACTTTTCTCACTAGACTGACGTCCGTTGCGACGATCATTATTCTTCCCACTATTACGAGAACCACTAGATTGACTAGGACGATTAATCCGACCAATTGGGCGTGGTGGAATCAAACATTCAGGTCCAAACCCTATCAAGTCACGTCGATTAGCTTCAATGAGCGCCTCTTTTACAAGGTCATAATTTTCAATATTTTTATATTGCATTAAGGCCCGCTGCTTAGCTTTATCTCTACCTTTTTTGGCAACATATACAGGTTTTCCATCCAGTGGGTTAATGCCCGTATAATACATACATGTCGATAAGCTCCCCGGCGTAGGAATAAAGTCTTGCACTTGTTCTGGATACATATGTTGATCACGTAAGAACTCGGCTAATTCAACAGCATCTTCCAAGGCACAACCTGGATGAGAGCTCATAAAATATGGTACTAGATATTGCTTCTTACCAAGCTTTTTATTGGCCTCTTCAAACCAAGATTTGAAGGTGAGGAACTCTTCCTTACCAGCTTTGCCCATCATATTGGTAACGCGTTTAGAAACATGTTCTGGCGCTACTTTTAGTTGTCCACTTACATGAAATTCACAAAGCTCGCGGACAAAATCTTTATTGTTATCCGCTAGAACATAGTCATAACGCAAGCCGGAACGAACAAATACCTTTTTTACGCCTTTTAGCTTACGTAATTTACGGAGTAAAGCAATATAGTCATCATGGTTTGTATTTAGATTTTCACAAGGCTCTGGCGCCGCACAAGTACGACCTTTACAAGCACCATATACAGCTTGTTTGTCACAAGCTAAATGACGGAAGTTCGCCGTAGGGCCCCCAACATCATGAATATATCCTTTAAAGTTATCCATATTAATCATAGTTTGAGCTTCATCAAGTAAAGACTCATGACTACGGTTTTGGATGATACGACCTTGATGATTTGTTATTGCACAGAATGAACAGCTACCAAAGCACCCCCGTTGACTTACAAGGCTAAACTGTACTTCGCTTAATGCTGGTACGCCACCCTTATCATCATATTTAGGATGCCACTTGCGAGTATACGGCAAGTTATATACGCCATCCATTTCCTCCTGCGTAAGTGGCAATGCAGGTGTGTTTTGAACAAGATATCTATCGCCATGTTTTTGTACTACTATACGACCATAGAATGGGTCTTGTTCATCATACTGCATACGGAATGCATCAGCAAAAGCCATCTTATCCGCTTTAATTTCCTCAAAAGATGGACACTCAACATAGTCTATGGTAGGGATTTCCTTGGCCATATAACAAATACCACGAATAGATGGCAAGGACTCTTTAAATCTATCTTGATCTAACGCATCAGCTAATTCTACGATTTGAAGTTCACCCATACCATAAATGAGTACATCCGCCTTTGAATCAACTAAAATAGAACGACGCACAGTATCTGACCAATAATCATAATGACCAAATCGACGTAAGGACGCCTCTATGCCACCGATAATAAGAGGCACATCACTGTAAGCCTCCTTCATACGATTCGCATATACCAAGGTAGCTCGATCTGGGCGATGGCCCGCTTCACCACCTGGAGAATAGTCATCTTGTCGACGAATTTTCTTTGCCGCCGTAAATTTATTGAGCATTGAATCTAGATTCCCTGCTGTAACAAGGGATGCTAGACGCGGTTTACCAAGTTTTTTGAAAGCCTCTACATCATTCCAATCTGGTTGATCTATAATACCCACACGATACCCTTTGGATTCTAAGTATCTGCCGATAACTGCAGGTGCAAAGGAAGGATGATCCACATAGGCGTCCCCACTAATGAGGACAAAATCTAATTCGGCCCAACCTCGTTCCTTCATATCCGAAGGTTCTGTTACTAAAAATCTATCCATTGATTGTGTAAATGCCTTTCTATCATTCCTAATCAACTATTAGAAAAGGAATAACCACAGTAAAAATAATGCCATACAGAATAAAATAATGCCTAAAATAATACGTTCCTGAACGATAGAACGTTGGCGTTTTCGTTGTCGCGTTTCTAAAGACATACTCTTCTTAGAGGTTTGGTATTCAACGAATTCGCTTTGTACCAAATTTGGCGCTGCTTGTGCCTTCTGACGCGTCACAGAACGCAAAGAAAACGTATCTATATCACCTACTTGACTTTGGTAGGCTTTTACCAAGCGATCCCCATCAAGATCTAAATAATTACCGTAATTACGAATAAAGCCTTTTACGTAGACCTGACCAGGTATGATGTCATACTTACCATCTTCGATAGCTTCCAAATAGGTTGTTTTAATGTGCAGTACTTGCTCCACATCTTTAAAGGTTAAATTACGTCTTACTCGTTCACGTCGTAATTCTTCGCCTAATTCAGCCATTTTCGTTCCTCTCTTAATCTACATAATACTCATATCGTAATCATTTAATTATTGCTCATCATTGGAGTCTGAGAAATATCGCGCCTTAGCTTGTTCAGGACTCATCAAAATTTCTCGAGCCTTACTGCCCATACTAGGACCAACAATTTTAAGATCTTCCATCGTATCAACAAGGCGAGCCGCACGAGTATACCCAATGCGGAATCGACGCTGTAACATAGACACCGAAGCTTGACCAGATTCCATAACGAGATTAACAGCACGGTCTAATAATTCATCGCGGTAAATATCATTTTCTTCTGATGATTCTTTTTCGGTTTCCTTTTCAGCCTCTTGTGTAACAGTATCGTCATATTCTGGTTCACGTTGAGCTTTTACAAATTCCACAAGATGTTCTACCTCATCATCAGAGATAAACGCACCTTGTACACGAATTGGTTTATTAGCACCAATTGGAGCAAATAACATATCCCCTTTACCAAGCAGTTTCTCAGCACCCGCCATATCGAGAATAGTACGGGAGTCAATTTGAGAACCTACTGCAAAGGAAATACGACTAGGTACATTAGCCTTAATAGAGCCTGTAATAACGTTGACAGAAGGACGTTGAGTAGCAAGTACCATGTGAATACCTGCAGCACGCGCCATTTGTGCTAAGCGACTAATAGATTCTTCAATATCATCAGGAGCAGTCATCATAAGGTCAGCTAACTCATCGATAATTAATACAATCAAAGGCATAGCCGCCTTAGGGTGCGCTTCGTTATAGCTCTTAATATCGCGTTTGCCAGATGCTGCAAAAGCTTTATAACGAGCCTCCATCTCACGAACGGCCCAGCGCAATACAGCGGCTGCTTTTTTCATATCTGTTACAACTGGCGCCATCAAATGAGGAATACCGTTATAAATCGATAATTCAACCATCTTAGGGTCGATTAATAAAAGCTTAACCTCTTCTGGTTTACGACTAAAGAGAATACTGGAAATCAAAGTATTTACACATACAGATTTACCAGAACCAGTAGTACCTGCTACAAGCAAGTGAGGCATCTTCGCAAGGTCAGTAATAACAGGCTTACCTGCAATATCCTTGCCAAGACCTACCGGAATACCCCCACGAGCGTCCTTGAAGTCACTACAATCAAGAACATCACGTAAATGAACGGCCTCTGTCGTCTTATTAGGAACCTCGATACCGATGGCGGATTTACCAGGGATTGGAGCCTCCATCCGAATATGTTGAGCCGCTAAGTTTAAGGCAATATCATCAGTTAAATTGACGATGCGGCTAACCTTTACGCCTGGTGCAGGTTCAATTTCGTAGCGTGTAACAGTTGGACCTTGTGTAGCATTAACGACCTTAGCAGTAATACCAAAGTTACTCAATACATTTTCAAGCATCATTGCATTTTGCGCTACTTCTTCACCATTGCTTTGACTCCCCTTCCCTTTCGCCAAAATATCAAGGCTTGGGAAATGATAAGGTCTATCATAGGTACGATGAATTTGACCATCTTTAGATACTGCTACTTGTGCTGTATCTTCTGTAGTACTAATAGTAGATGGTACTTGTAAACTCATACCAGACAAACCGGCACCAGCACTTACAGAACTTGCTGCAGCACCTGTTCCAGGTACAGCAGAAGCTATGGCAGCGTGATTAGTTTCCAATGGACCAATCGTTGTATTTTGATATGTAAACTTTGGTTGTTCCTCATGGTTATTCTCTACTGAGTCAGATTCATCTATATATCCTTCGTCTGGAGTATATGTATAATCCTCATCTGGAGTATATACATAGTCATCACCTGTAGATCTACTAGCATCAGAGAATTGATCAAAATCATCTACATCATAAGACTTCGCATCACCAGCATCTTCAGAAATATTCGCCAATTGTTCTGCTGCACGGTTGCGCGCTTCTATTTCAGCTAATTCTTTCCAAGATGTAGGAGCCTTTGGAGCTTCTACAGTCGTTACTGTATCCACCATAGGTTCATTATCTACAACCGCACTCGTTTCAAAGTTATCTCGGTCGGTAGTGATACCTCGTTTTTCAAGTGTATCTAACGCTTGATCTGCAGCATCAGCAAAGCGTGTATCCTTTTCCCTGTTATACGCTTTCCGTTGTTCTGCAGCTTCTTTACGTTGTTCATTCCAATCTTCAAAGACCTCTTTAGCTACAGCTACCTTCTCAGCAGCCACTTCTTTAGCCACATCTAAACCTACTTGTGTTTTATCCGCTGCCTTTTGCAAGCCACTTCGCAAAGATAAACGAGTGATCAGAATACCAAAAGCTAATAATAAGAACACATCTAAAATGATAGCCCCTAGCTCACCTAATAGGGTGCGAAGGAATGTAGCGATGGCACCACCTACTACACCACCTTGATCAGCCAATTGTGTTGTGATTAATTCCTGCCCCTCAGGAACGCGCCACAATGGAACAAGGGCTAGCAAGAATAGGAAGAACAAAGTCATTACAACGCCCCGTTTAGTAACGGAAATAAATGTTCCTTTATACAATAATCGCCAGCCAATCCAGAACACACCAAAGCAAGGAATAATACCACCTAGGCCAAAACCATAACGGAATATACCTGTTAAAATCTGTCCTACAAGACCGAGTTCAAACCCAAAGAATCCGAGCAAGGAAATAACTGCAAAGGCAATTACAATTAAGCCTTTAACTTCGCTGCGCAAGGAAAATCCTTGAGACTTAGTTTGCTGTTTTGTACTTGTTCGCTTTCGTCGTGTATTGCGTTTTTTGGTGGAAGTTTTTTCTTCTGCCATAAATCTATACAAACCCCTTACTTATATAACACTACTGTAAATTAACTTATCATTATATTATAGCATATATCGAAGTATTTAGTTAGCTTTTACGCCGTTTCTCCCAGTCACAAAGTAACTGTTCTTCCTTGCCTCTTTTAATACCGTTGTAGTACGAAGCATCCATAAGAGGTGTTGGTAGATACTGCTGTTTTACATAGCCATTTGGATAGTTGTGAGCATACTTATAGGTGTTCCCATGACCTAACTTGCTAGCCCCACTATAATGACTATCTTTTAAATGATCTGGCACCTGTCCACAATCCTTGTGGCGCACATCGGCAATTGCTGCATCGATAGCCAAATAAGCAGAATTACTTTTCGGTGCTAATGCTACATAACAAGCCGCCTCAGACAATATGATACGAGCCTCTGGAAATCCTACCATATGAGCCGCTTGAGCCGCTGCATTGGCTAGAATTAAAGCTTGCGGATCTGCAAGGCCTACATCCTCAGCTGCACAAATTACGATACGACGAGCGATAAAGTTTGGATCTTCGCCAGCTTCAATCATACGAGCGAGATAATGAACCGTCGCTTGTACATCAGAACCACGCATACTTTTAATAAACGCAGAAATCGTATCATAGTGACTATCGCCTTTTTTGTCGTATGTATAAATACGGCGGCCTACGACCTTTTCAAGGACCTCTATAGTAATAGCCCCTTCATCAGGTACCATTGCTGCTGCCTGCTCTAAAATATTTAACGCCATACGCCCATCGCCATTGACGAAAATCCCTACATCTTCAAGAACCTCATCTGTCACCTGTAGATGCCGTTTACCAAGGCCTACCTCTTCATCTGTAATAGCACGGCGCAAAATTTGGCCTATAGCCTTTGGTGTAAGCGCTTCTAGGGTAATTAATCTTAGACGAGATAAAAGAGGTCTATTTACCTCGAAAAATGGATTTTCTGTGGTAGCGCCAATGAGGATGATTGTGCCATCCTCTACACAAGGTAATAACACATCTTGTTGGCTTTTATTAAAGCGGTGAATTTCATCGAGGAATAAAATGGTTCGTTGTTGTAAAGATCGCACCCGCTTACGAGCATCCTCTATGATATTACGCAACTCACCTATGCCCGCATTAGTAGCATTTAAATTTACAAAATGACTATTGCTAACCTTAGCAATAATACCTGCTAGTGTAGTTTTACCCGTTCCACATGGGCCATAAAAAAGCATAGATGGAATTGTATCCTTTTCAACCATAGCTCGTAAGAAAGTCCCCTTCCCTACCGCTTTTTCTTGACCATATAAATGGTCTAATGTGGTAGGACGCATACGCACCGGTAACGGTTCATACGTATTGGTGGGCGTCATATCAAATAAACTATCCATTCTATCACCTCAATCCATAACATCTTGTCTATTAACTCTAACGTTTTATAAATTATACAGTCTAGTAAATTGTATTCATTAAGAACACAATCTATATATCAATAGCCTATAATAACTATATTGGCTGGTCTTTTCTATATATAGTATATGACATGACATGTCATTTTTACACGCAAAAAAGCCCCACCATGCCGTAATGTACCGCGTTTTGATCCTGCTTAGGGCAGGTGGGTGTCCTCCTCATCCTGCAGTTGTCCCATAAGGGCGTAACGTTCAGACGAGAGTTCGGACTCCCGAAGTAAATGTGTTGGCTCAAAACTGCGATATCACACGCACATGGCAGGGATATCTTATACATAAATAGTATCAGAAAGATTGGTAATAAACAAGTCTTGACATTTGAATTTTAATCAATTCTTGCCTATGTTTTTACACCAAAGATTGCTCTTCTTCTTCCTCGATATCTGGTTTAATATGCAACTCTTTTAATTGTTTAGGTTCTACTTCAGATGGCGCTTGGCTCATAACATCAGAAGCAGATTGAGTTTTAGGGAATGCGATTACGTCGCGGATAGATTGACGTTTTGCCATCAACATAACAAGACGATCAAGGCCGAATGCACAGCCTGCATGAGGAGGTGCACCATATTGGAATGCATCAAGCATGAAGCCGAATTTGGATTTTGCTTCTTCTTCAGACAAACCAATAGCTTTGAATACTTTTTCTTGTACATCAGATTGGTAAATACGCAAGGAACCGCCACCGATTTCAACACCGTTCAATACCATATCATAAGCGATTGCTTTTACGCTGCCAGGATCGGATTCTAATTTATCAAGGTCTTCATGACGAGGCATTGTGAACGGATGGTGCATTGCAACATAACGTTTTTCATCTTCGTTATATTCGAACATAGGGAAATCAGTTACCCATGTGAATGCCAATTTATCTGAATCAATCATGTTCATACGACGTGCCATTTCAAGGCGCAATTCGCCCAATGCACGTGCTACAGTTGCTGGTTTATCAGCAATCATCAATACGAGGTCGCCACCTTTAGCGCCCATTTTTTCACCGATGTTGCGGATTGTATCTTCACCTAAGAACTTCATGATTTGAGACTTGATAGAACCATCTTCGTTGAAGCAAGCCCATGCAAGACCTTTTGCACCATAACGGTTTACATATTCAACGAGGTCATCAAGTTCACGACGAGGAATACCTGCATCACCAGGTACTACGATACCTTTAACTACGCCACCATTGTCGATAACAGAACGGAATACTTTAAATTCTGTATCTTTTACAAGATCAGTTACATCAGTAAAGGCCATGTCGAAACGAAGGTCTGGTTTGTCAGAACCATATTTATCCATTGCTTCATCCCATGTAATGCGAGGCATAGGCAATGTGATTTCTTTGCCCAATGTAGTTTTAAATACATGAGCAACCATTTCTTCAAGCATGGAGTAAATGTCTTCTTCATCTACGAAGGACATTTCCAAGTCGAGCTGAGTGAACTCTGGTTGACGGTCTGCACGCAAATCTTCATCGCGGAAGCAACGAACGATTTGGAAATATTTTTCATAACCAGCTACCATCAAGATTTGTTTGAAAATTTGTGGAGATTGTGGCAATGCATAGAATGTACCAGCATTTACACGAGAAGGTACTAGATAGTCACGAGCGCCTTCTGGTGTAGATTTAGTAAGCATTGGAGTTTCAATTTCCAAGAAATCGCGGCTATCGAAGAAGTCGCGCATTGCTTTCGTTACTTTGTGGCGTAAAATCAAGTTACGTTGCATTTCTGGACGACGTAAGTCAAGGTAACGATATTTTAAACGAATATTTTCATCTACATCGATATCATCTTGGATATAGAATGGAGGTGTTTTAGCAGAGTTCAATACGCGCAACTCTTCACAGTACATTTCATATGCACCTGTTGGAAGATTTGGATTGATAGCAGCTTCATCACGTTTTGTAATTTTACCACGTACACAAAGTACATATTCGTTACGAACATCCTCTGCTTTGTGGAAAGATTCCACGTTATGATCTGGAGATGCCACTACTTGTACTACGCCAGAACGATCACGTAAATCCAAGAAAATCAAACCACCATGATCACGACGGCGTTCAACCCAACCACATAATACGACCTCTTTACCTACCTCTTGTTCAGAGATGGTGCCACAACCGTGCGTACGGTGTAAGCCTTGCATTGTTTCCATTCTAATTGTCATCCTTTCACCAAAGAAGTTATACGTTCAGAAACTGTATCGAGTGGTACAGTTTCTTGTTCACTAGTTTCCATGAATCGGATTATGGCTTCCCCACGAGCCAATTCATCATCACCCAATATGATAACATATTTTGCATTAATTTTGTTAGCATATTTTAATTGTGCCTTCATACTCTTACCCTGTCCGTCCATTTCAACGGATACATATGCATCATGCAATGCTTGGCAAATTTTGAAAGCCTCTACCTTAGCCGCATCACCAAGAGCTACTACGAATGCAGATGGCTCTACAGTTTGTTCCGGTAATAAGTTTTGTTTTTCAAGGGCTAATAATAAACGTTCCATGCCCATCGCAAAACCGATAGCTGGTGTATGAGGACCATCAAGTTCCTCTACAAGGCCATCGTAACGACCACCACCGGCTACTGCACTTTGAGCCCCTAATGGAGTATATTGCACCTCAAATGCTGTTTTTGTGTAATAATCAAGGCCACGTACTAAACGAGGATTTAATGTATATTGCACATTAGCAGCCGTTAAATAAGTTTTTAATTCTTCAAAGTGATCATGACATTCTTCACATAAATGTTCGTGAATTTCAGGAGCACCTACGGACAAGGATTTACATGTTTCATTTTTGCAATCCAAGATACGCAAAGGATTTTTATACAAACGTTCTTGGCAGTCACTACATAATTGTTCTTTTTTAGGCTCAAAGAACTCTATTAATTTTTCACGGTATACAGGGCGGCATATTGGACATCCTACAGAGTTCACCTCTACATTGAGGTCTTTAAGGCCAAAGTCTTTCAACAATTGTACGACCATGCAGATAACTTCACTATCCACTACAGGGGATTGAGAACCTAATACCTCTGCCCCAAATTGGTGGAATTGGCGGTAACGGCCAGCTTGTGGTTTATCATGTCGAAACATAGGCCCCATGTAATACCATTTTGTAAGGCCTTCTTTACCATATACTTTATTTTCTAAATAGGCCCGTACTGCAGATGCTGTATTTTCAGGGCGCAAGGTAAAGCTAGAGCCACCATCATCACCTGTAGTAAATGTGTACATTTCCTTTTGTACTACATCTGTAGTTTCACCGATGCCACGCAAAAATAATTTAGTATCTTCAAAGGCAGGTGTGCGAATTTCGTTGAACCCGTATACCTTACAAATTTCACGCATACGCTGTTCAATATAGTGCCAATTTATCATTTGCTCTGGCAAAAAGTCTTGTGTACCTCTTGGTTTTCTAATAGCCATTACACAACCTCCCAAAATTTTTTACAAATTCTATGTCGTTTCTCTAATAGTGCATCTATCGTTGCGTGGTAAACATCTACATCCTTTGGCATATGCTGTTTCAATTGACGATATTCAGGGGCCCGCATCCACTTAGATGAACTACCAGGTCCCATGGAAAGAATACTTTGTCGTTCCTCCATAATCTGAATATTATATTCGCACGCTTTGCCGGGCAAGGTATAGCCGATATTCTCTAACTGTCCTCTCATATATTGTTGGCGATACAGATAATATGGCACATAACCAGCCGCTTCAAGACGCTCTTTACCATATTGTACCATGTCTGCCACGAGATGTTCCTCAGGGATATCATCTTGCATATTTAAATCATACAATGGGCTACCACGTTTTAATGCTAACGTATGAATTGTAACATTTTCCGGCAAATTTTGACATACATAATCCATATTCTCTATCATGTTTTGCATCGTTTGATTTGGTAGACCGGCAATAAAATCCATATTTACCGCTAACGACGTATTATGTTTGACATATTGTAACAACTCATCAATATCACGTGCACTATGTCCACGCCCTATGCGACGTAAAATATCATCTTGCATCGTTTGTGGGTTAATACTGATACGATTGACACCTAAATCAAGCATAGATCGTAACTTTGTAGGATTAACAGAATCCGGTCGCCCCGCTTCTACAGTAAACTCATGACCTTCAGGAACAAGTATAGATAGCTGTTTTAGAACTTGGTGAAAGTCTTCGTCCCCTAGCACCGTCGGTGTACCGCCCCCCATATAGATGGTATCTACCGTTAAGCCATAAGATTCAACAATAGTTTTCATATCCTCTATGTCCCGGTCTAAGGCAGTTAAAAATTGGCTTTTACCATCATAGTCCTGATAGAGTCCATACGGAAAGGAGCAGTAAACACAGCGGGTGTCACAAAAAGGAATGCCACAATAGAGACTCACCTTTTTATGGTCTGTATCAGCTAAAAATGGACGTTGGTATTCACCTATAGAGCCTAAAGTGGCAAGTTTTTCCATAGACACAGAAAACTCGTCCCTAATGTGACGAGTTGCTGTGTGGATAGAGCCATATGTATCTATATATTTATGTAGCAGCTTTGTAGGGCGTACACCGACCATAGCCCCCCATGGTGCATCAACTGGCAAGCCTTGATATTCACGCAAATAGCTTAACAAAGCTTGCCCTATTTGACGTCGTCCCATAGAGGAAACGAGGCCTTCAAAAGTCTGAACCGTCTCACCAATGGTAACTGTTAAGGTATACAATCCATCGACTTCGTGAGCTTCAAGGATAACATCTGGATGCACCTTGTCAGAAAACAGGCCTGCAGCACCACAATTATGGGCCACTACAGAACCAAGTGGTAATGGTCCCGTATATAGATATCCATTAAGCATGGTGATGAGCCATACGTTCTAATTTTTCAAGCTCTGCTTCAGTCATATGATTTTGGCAATCACTGCAATAACCATATACTTTCAATTGATGGTCGATAGTGCGGAAGTTCAATTTCTTAGCGATGATAGATTCTAGAGTTTCTAGCATATCATCTTCGAACTCAGATACTTTACCACATTTTACGCAGATCAAATGATGGTGGAAATGAGCAAACTCTTCGTCGTTCAATTCGTAACGGTTACGACCATCTCCGAAATCAAGACGTTTCAACAAATCAAGTTCAGTGAAGAGATCAAGTGTTCTGTAAATAGTAGCCAAGCCGATATCAGGAGCCACTTCTTTTACAAGTACATATACGTCTTCTGCACTTAAATGATTTTCATCAGCATCGATGAAGGCTTGTAAAATTGTTTGACGTTGTGTAGTCAATTTGTATTTTTTGTCTTTAATGCGTTCTTTTAATTTTTCTAATGTTGTATTCATGATAACTATCCCCTTTACTTCTTACAAAATTTTATAAAACCTACGCTCCAACGAATGGATTGTATTGTTTTTCATAACCTATATTTGTTTCCGGCCCATGACCAGGATACACCATAGTATTATCAGGCAACTTATAGAGCTGCGTTTTAATGGATTCCATTAACGTCTCATAAGAACCATTTGGAAAATCTGTACGTCCCACAGAATCTCTAAATAGTGTATCGCCTACAAATACAAGGCCTTCCATATAATAACATACCCCACCTGGCGTATGACCTGGCGTTTCAAGTACTTCAAGGTCAATAGCGCCACATGTAATATGGTCACCTTGCTTAACCTCGATGATATCAGCATTTACCTTAATGGGTGTAGGATTGCTATAGGCGCTGAGATTTAACTCAGGATCTGCCAAATATGGTACATCACCCTTTTGAATATATACAGGCACATGATATGTATCTACAATATCTTGAACGCCACCAATATGATCACCATGACCATGGGTTAACAAAATCGCCTTTGGTTTTAAATCATGTTTCTTTAAAGACTCTAATACTTCAGCAGTAGCAGGATCAATAATGAAAGCTTCTCCTACCTCTTTATCTCCGATAACATAACAGTTAGTCCCTAATGGACCTAATGGCATGCGCATAAGCACTAATTGTTGTTCACTCATTAAGCCCCTCCTTTACTACGTTGTACCGTATATACTTCACGAATACGACGCAACTTAGTCATAACAAAATCAAGTTGTGAAATATCTCGGATATCAACAACTACATTGATACTTACGGTTTTAGTATCTTCTTGAACCTTTGCATTGATGTTTGTAATGGTGATTTTCAATTCTGAAAGTACAGCCATAACCTCCATCAACAGACCATTTCGATCATAAGCTTGGATATCGATGCCTACGTGGAAAGATTCACCAGAGGAACCATCCCAGGAGACCTCAATCATACGCTCTAAATCTTCTGGCGTATGCCCTAGACTCGTACAATCGGAGCGATGGATGGATACGCCACGACCACGCGTGATATAACCGATGATATCATCACCAGGTACAGGGCTACAGCATTTCGCCATACGCACCATAACACCAGCTTCGCCTTTTACAAGAACGCCTGTACCATTCTTGGTCGTTTTCGGACCTTGAGCTTTTAGTTTCTCAATGATTTGTTCAGTGCTGTGTTTAGACTCTTCTGCTTCTTTAGATTTTTTATAGAGTTCAATTAACCGCAATAGAACAGTGCTTACAGGGATGCCACCATAACCGCAAGCGGCAAACATTTCTTCTTCTGTACATGCTTTGAGCTGTTTCGTAACCTGTTGAAGTCGATTGTCGGTAATCAATTCTTTCCAGTTATAATTTAATCGTTTTGCTTCTTTTTCAAGAGCTTCTAAGCCTTTTTCAATATTTTCAGCTTTATTTTCACGCTTGAACCAGTTGCGTATTTTACTCTTACTTTCAGAAGAACCTACGATATTAAGCCAATCAAGGCTCGGACGACCGGTTTTAGATGTAATGATATCTACGATATCACCATTTTGCAAGGTGTAATCAAGAGGTACAATTTTACCATTTACCTTGGCACCTACGCATCTATGCCCTACATCGGTATGAACACGATATGCGAAATCTAGTGGAACAGAACCTATCGGCAATTTAACAACATCGCCTTTTGGTGTAAATACGAATACTTCACCAGAGAATACGTCTAATTTTAAAGCGTTTACAAGCTCTGTTGGATTACTTGTATCTTGCCATTCCAATACTTGGCGCAACCACGCAACCTTTTGGTCGAAATCCTTATCGCCATTTTTATTGCCTTCTTTATAACGCCAATGCGCTGCAACACCGTATTCAGATACGCGGTGCATTTCCCATGTACGGATTTGAATTTCTACAGGTTGCCCCATGGTACCGATAACCGTAGTATGTAACGATTGATACATATTAGATTTCGGCATGGAAATATAATCTTTGAAACGATATGGCAATGGTTTCCACAAACTATGAGCAATGCCTAGTACCGCGTAACAATCAGGAATTGTATCAACGATAACGCGAACTGCAAGCAAGTCATAGATTTGAGATAAATCGCGATTGTCCTTTTTCATCTTCTTGTAAATACTGTAGAAATGTTTTGGACGACCTTTGATATCCGCCTTAATATGAGCTTCGCCTAAAGCCTTAGTGAGTTGACTCATCGTATCATTTACAATGTCTTCACGAGCTTGGCGTTTTTGTTTCATTTGATCTACAAGATCATAGTATTTTTCTGGTTCTAAATACCGGAATGATAAGTCTTCCAGCTCCCATTTCACATTGAAGATACCAAGGCGATGTGCTAAAGGAGCAAAGATTTCTAATGTTTCCTTGGCAATGCGCTTTTGTTTGTCGCTACGCATATGCTTTAAGGTACGCATATTATGTAGGCGGTCACCTAGTTTAATAACAACGACGCGCACATCCTTCGCCATGGCTAAAATCATCTTCCGATAATTTTCCATTTGCCGATCTTCTTTTGTTTCATATTGGAATTGGTTTAATTTCGTTACACCATCAACAAGGAATGCTACTTCAGAGCCAAACATTTCCTCCAAGTCTTCCTTTGAATATGATGTATCCTCAACCACATCATGCATGAGTGCTGCCATAAGTGTGATATGGTCAATTTGTAAGTGTGCCAAAATATCAGCTACTGCTAGTGGATGCATGATATACGGTTCACCAGAAGCTCTAAGCTGACCTTCGTGAGCCTTATCTGCAAGCTCAAAAGCCTTTAATACTTGGTTACACTCATCATCTGTTAAATAGGTATGGATATACTCCATAAATTCAGCTAAAGCTTTTCCTTTATTAAAAGTGCTTTGTTCTACTAAAGCTTTGCCTTCTTCATTTACAGTTGTCATGGTGTCACCTCCTATACACTATAGGTAAGAAATGTTACGGACGTGACAAGATCTAATTTTCCTTCAATGGCATTCCATCTTAGCATTAATTGACCATCATCACTGGTATATTCTTCTATGATGCCCAACTCCTTAAATACATCTAAGGATGTAAGGGCACTGCGATTATTTTGATCTGCCGGCTTACGGCGCAAAATTTCTTGTTCCACATTATAAACCGATTGACTACGACCACGCATAGCTTGTTTTACTATGACATACATTTGTCTAAGACCTTCCGTGGAAAGCGTAATCGGCTCTTCAGTGAGCGGTTCAATAGCTTGGATCATAAGCTGTGGAGAAACCATCCCTTGCCATTCATTCTTTTGCAATGAAAATGCTACTTTCACCACAGTTCCAATGAATATAGTTTTAAATAAATCGGGACGATTCCAAGCAATGGCATCCAATGTGCCACTAGAGGTTTCTAAAATCACCTTGCAATGATTTTTCAATTGTCCCATTAGCATTATATCTTGTACGGTTGCTTCCATAACGGCAAAGACCGGCGTACTATTGGCCATACCGTATGGCTCAAGGGCTGATACGCGGTCAATAATATCTACATCGATATCATCAACGGGTAGTTCCGCATCAATAGCAACAACGGGAATGTATTCCTCTGTTGTTACATGCTCCTTACAATATGCAGTCAAACGGTCTCGCAACTCATCTATACGATTTGCATCAATACTGAAGCCTGCTGCTGCAGCATGGCCACCGAATTGTAATAACACATCTTCGCAAGACTTCAGTGCATCGTAGATATTAAAACCATCGATACTACGACAGGAGCCTTTGCCAATGCCATCGTGGATACTAATAACCAGGGTCGGTTTATAAAACTCCTCAACTAAGCGAGAAGCCACAATACCGATAACACCAGGGTGCCAGTCTTCACCGGCTACAACGGTTACATAGTCTGCCTTATGGCCTTGGTTAGCCACATCGATACGAGCTAGTTCGTGAATATTTCTCTCTAGTTCTTGACGCTCACGATTTGTTTCATTTAATTCTTCAGCAATCGCTTCAGCCATGTCAGCATTATCAGTAACTAGCAACTCAACAGCACGTGTTGCATGAGTTACACGACCTGCTGCATTGAGCCGTGGGGCTAAGGTGAAACCAATATGTCCAGATGTTATAGTTCGCTCATGGAGACCTGCTACATCGACTAGCTTTTTAATTCCTAGATTTGGATGACTATTCATCTTTTCAAGGCCTGCTTTTACGATGATGCGGTTCTCACCGACTAACGGCACAACGTCCGCCACAGTGCCTAATGCAACAATATCTAAATCATCTAAATACCATTCACCAGTCTTTGTAAGCCACAATGCTTGGCATAATTTAAAAGCAACCCCAACACCGGATAAGTTCTTATCCTTGTAGTGACAATCCTTTTGCTTGTGGTTAATAACAGCCTTTGCTCGTGGAATCATATCTGGTGCTGTATGATGATCCGTAATAATCATATCGATACGGTCACGTACAGCCTCAACAATATCGTAAGAGCTAATACCACAATCCACGGTAATTACTAAAGCTGTCCCCTGCTCTATAAGATGCTCTAAAGCCTCTAAATTGAGGCCATACCCTTCACTTTGACGCTCTGGTATGTAATAGGTAACATCAGCACCTAGTTTCTTTAAAAAACGATATAGAACAGATGTGGCAGTAATGCCATCTACATCATAATCACCATAAATAACGATTGGTTTATGTTTTTCAATTGTCTCCTGAACTAGCGAAACAGCTACATCCATATCTTTTAATGCGAATGGATCTAACAAATCAGACAAAGAGCCTTGTAAAAACCGACGCCCTTCATCAACATCTATGTGGCGATTAACCATTAATTTGGCCACAATAGGATTCACACCAAGTTCACGGATTAAGATATTCTCTTGTTCTTTGTCGCTTGTGGAAATGCGCCAACGTTTTTTCTTAATCATCATATCCCTCAGTAGTTTATAATCAATATTAGTATAAAACTTCAACGTATTATCATTATCATTTTTATTTATTATACATCAAAAAGTGAACAAAATAAACTATTTTATATATTTTATTCTCATTTAAGCTTTGTGTTTTTCTCAACAAAAAAGAACCTCCCATTATCAATAGGAGGTTCTCTATCAGTGAATTACTTAGAACCGGAAGTCTCGTTCGCCGTCTTTCATCTGTGCAATATAAGCTTTAGCTTTATCTTTAACTAAATCATTTTTGATATTTTCTAACTGTTGTTCAATAACCTTAGCGCCATGAGCTTTAGTTTTTTCGTCACCATAATCCATGATGTATTCGTTTAATGTCATCAATGCATTAGGTTGGCAACAGTTATGGATTTGACCGGATTTAGCGAGGGCCATAAATCTGTCCCCTGTTCTACCTGCTCGATAGCATGCAGTACAGAAACTAGGCACATATCCAAGATCTAGTAACCAATCTACGATTTCATCTAATGTACGTGTGTCACTGCGATCAAATTGAGCCGAATTATCCTCTGGTTTCTCTTCTTCTTTATAACCACCTACGCTAGTACGAGAGCCACCACTAATTTGGGAGATACCTAATGCCAAACCGCGTTCACGCATGGATTGACTTTCACGGGTAGACATAATCATACCTGTATACGGTGTGGATACACGAATAAGAGCAACGATTTTCTCAAATATATCGTCAGGTACAGCATTACTGAAATCATCTACATCGATATCATCAGCTGGACAAATACGAGGTACAGAAATTGTATGTGGACCTACACCAAATACTGCTTCTAAATGCTCTGCATGCATCAACAAACCTACAAAATCATATTTATAATGTTCTAAGCCATAAAGAACACCGATACCTACATCATCAATGCCACCTTGCATAGCGCGATCCATCGCCTCTGTATGGTAGGCGTAGTCGCTCTTAGGGCCTGTTGGATGAAGTGCTTCGTAGTTTTCTTTATTGTACGTTTCTTGGAATAATGTATATGTACCAATACCAGCTTCATGTAATTTCTTGTAATCCTCAACGGAACAAGCTGCAATATTTACGTTTACACGGCGAATTTCGCCATTTTTATTTTTAATACCGTAAATAGTCTTGATAGATTCCAAAATATATTCAAGAGGATTATTAAGAGGATCTTCACCAGACTCAATTACGATACGCTTATGCCCCATTGCTTCTAAGGCAATAACCTCTTCTCTAATTTGGTCTTGAGTCAACTTTTTACGTTTAATATCGCGATTTTTAGAATGGTACGGACAGTATACACAACCATTAATACAATAGTTAGACAAGTATAATGGTGCAAATAGAACGATACGATCGCCATAAATAGCTTTCTTGATTTCTTTAGCTAACGCATAAAGCTTTTCCTTATATTCAGGCAACGGACATTCTAATAGAACAGCTGCTTCTCTATGGTTTAACCCCTTAAATGTAGCAGCTTTTGCTAAAATAGCATCTAACAACTCCCGATTTTCCTTGTTTTCCTCTGCATAGGCAAGGGTGTCAAGGATTTCCTGATGGGAAATAAATTCCTCCGCCTTTGGAGATTTTACATCATACATAGTACTTACCTCAAATCTTTCTAGTGGCAACGCCACCCCTCTTTAGGTATATGAAAGTATATGACAACCAGTCTTCTGGTATTTCACTGATACTGTACATAGTATACCACTATTCCTACTAAAAAACATAGGAATTTGACACACAATAATAAAAGGTTACTCCCTCATAAGAGGAAGCAACCTTTATAGTATGGGAATTTCTAATTTATATCGATTATCTATATCGAATATGACTAAAATGTATGTAACTAAATTAATTCCTTATTTACTATTAACATTTCAATAGAAATTACTTATATAATTGATTTCTAGTATTAAAAAATGTTCTATATGCCAATTGACACGTAATAAAACAAGCAATCGATATAGTGGATAACGACATAAATGTAACGATCATTTGATATTTTACAGCTTCTAATGGAGGCATGCCTGCTAGGATAAGGCCTGTCATCATCCCCGGCAGCGCTACGATACCTAATGTCTTGGCACTATCTACAGTAGGTTGTAGACCCGTCTTTATAACATCACGAACTATTGCTTTCGAAGCTTGTTTAGGTGTACTACCCAAGGCTAATTTAATTTCCACCTCTTGTCTACGCAATTCAAAATTTGATAGCATTTGACGATAACAAAGCCCAATGGCTACCATAGCACCACTAATGACCATACCACCAACAGGAATCAATTGGTACGCAGTAAAACTAAGCACGCCAGTTACCAATAAAATAGATAAGGTTATCCATGCACCAATGGTGATAGCAAACCAGGAAATCCATAACGCATGCGGAATCCCTTGCCCTCGTTTAGCTGAGTTATAAGCGGCATTAAAAGCCATAAATCCAAGTAAGCCAATAATAAATATTGGACTTTCCGTACTAAAAATATAGGATAAAATAAACCCGATGACTAATAGTTGAACTGTAGCACGTATAGCACTGATGAAAATATCCTTTTCTAGCTTCAATTCTTGTCGATAAGACATAATCATACTAATAATAACTAGCACTGATGCAAGGCACAACGATATAGTAGATATAGTTTGAAACTGACTCATATCAGTACCTCCTCTTTAGCTAATTGACCGTCTACGATAGTGATGCGGCGATTTGCAATACGCAAGCTTTGCTCTTCATTATGAGTAATGGAGATAATGGTGATCCCCTTTTTATGAAGCTCATCAATCACATTTTCTACAATAGATGTATTCGTCGCATCTAAGGCAGACGTAACCTCGTCTAAAAGCAACACTTTAGGCTCGAAAATAAGGCTCCGAATAAGGCATATTCGTTGCATTTCACCACCAGACAACTCATCATTACGGCGCTCCATATAATTTAGTGGCATATGTAGTAAATCAAAGAGATATTCTATACGACTCATATCCGGTTTTAAACCGCGAATATCATAAGGAAATAGAATATTACGACGTACTGTTTTCGCAAACAAATAAGGTCTTTGAAAGCAGTAGCCCACCTCTCTACGATAAGATTCAGGATCTATAGCCGTTAAAGGACGATCATTATAAGTAATAGTTCCCGATGTAGGACTAATCAGATCACTACATAATTTTAAAAGTGTACTTTTACCACTTCCCGAAGGACCTACAATAGTAATATAATCGCCTTGATTTACCGATAAAGATACATCACTGATAATAGATTTGTCTTTTACAATATAAGATATATTTGATAATTCTAGCAGTGCCATAATGCCCCCTATCTCGTCATATGTGTATTAAAAGCAAAATATCGGCTCACTGTTGCTAGTTATTTAGTATTCTTAAGCATAATGATTCTAATTATGATATCATTGCAAAATGATAATGCTAAGCTTAATTATAATATATCTATCAGACACATACTACAGAAATACAAAAAATCCCTAGTGGAAAACCACTAGGGATTAATAGTCTTTGTAAAATTAAGCTTCTACAGGGTATACGCTAACTTTACGGTTGTAACGACCAGCACGTTCGAATGCTACTTTACCAGGCACAAGTGCGAATAAAGTGTCATCTTTACCGATACCTACGTTAGTACCAGGGTGGAAGTGAGTACCACGTTGACGAACGATGATGTTACCGCTCTTTACGATGGAACCATCATGGCATTTAACACCAAGACGTTTAGATTCACTGTCACGACCATTACGAGTACTGGACACACCTTTTTTATGTGCGAACAATTGCAAATCAAAAGTAAACATTAAGTTCACCTCCTATATTTCGTGTATTTGGACAAACTCTGGATATTGACGGCTAATTTCCTTTAAACCAAGGATCATAGTCCCCAGAATATCCTGTCCACTCTGGTTAATCGTACCAGAGAGAACCATATCACATCGACCTTCGCTATTCGTATATTCCCCTTCTTGCTGAGCAATCTGGGTAAGACCTAACATTGCCGTTGCCGTTAAGGCAGACACTGCAGCACATACGATATCGAAGCCATGCTCATCATATCCTGCATGACCGGATAGGTGACAACCAATGACTTGATTCTCACTATTCCGCTGGATTTCAATGGAAACCATAATTAAGCTTGGATAGATTCAATACGAACTTTTGTGAACGGTTGACGATGGCCTTGACGACGACGGTAGTTGGATTTAGCTTTGTATTTGAATACTAAGATTTTTTTACCTTTACCATGCTCAAGAACTGTACCTGTAACTTTTGCACCGTTTACAAGAGGAGCGCCAACTTTAACGTCGCCGTCATTCACTACAGTCAAAACTTCTTCGAATGTAACGGACTCGTTAGCAGCTGCTTCCAATTTTTCGATAGTAATTACATCGCCTTCAGCAACGCGATATTGTTTACCACCAGTTTTAATAATTGCGTACATGAGAACACCTCCTTGTTATCGAACTCGCTGAATTCGGTATCCCGACCCGAACTTCGGTCGGGCGTTTAAACCTGCTTCACGCGGATTGCAAAGTTCAGTAAACCGAACTAATACTGATATAGTATATCGTATTTACCTATCTATGTCAAACAAAATTCAACATACATAGCTCAGTTTATGATACTTTCATATATATACAAACCTCTAAAATTCTCCAATAATACCGAGGTGTTGTAAAAGTATTTTTGTACCGATGAGAATCAATACACCCCCACCTAGTATGTCTGCATATTTTCCCACGAACTGGCCCATAAATTTGCCTAGGTACACACCAATAAGAGAAATACCAAAGGTAATTACCCCTATCATAGTAGAGGCTTCCCATACATTAATAGGTAGAAAAGCAAAGGTTAAACCAACCGCCATCGCATCAAGGCTAGTTGCCACAGATAGCATAATCATTTCCCAAGCACCTAAAAACTGTTTATCATCATCTTCATCGTCATCACTAAGGCCTTCTCGTATCATAGCAACACCTAAATAGCCCAGAAGTCCAAAGATAATCCAATGATCCCATTCAGATATGACATCGATAAACTGGCGACCAATAAGCCAGCCCATAACAGGCATGAGAAACTGGAATAACCCAAATAAGAATGCCAATGTAACCTTTCGGCCATTTTCACCTACCGGCATTGATAAACCTTTACCAATCGATACACCAAAGGCATCCATGGCTAGACCAATACTAATTAATATAATTTCAAATACAGACACGAAACTCACCTATAAAAACTACTTACTTATTCTGCTACTGCCATCAAAGAATATCCTTCTCGGCTAATTTGTGAATTCACTACAATCGAAATCTTACGCCCTATAGAATCGCCTAACTCCTCAAGGACAGCCTTAGTTAAGTATTGGGCTACCTCTGGATGTACTTCGATTTCTAGATTAGATTTAATGCGACCTGATTTAAACAGCTCACGTATACGACGGATAATTTGCATGTATACAGTTCTACCTGACAACATGTATCCAGTGCCACCACATTGTGGACATGTATCAAACATCAAGGTTTGCAAACCTTGACGGGCACGCTTTCTAGTCATCTCCACAAGACCAAGTGAACTAATGCCACATACGACAGTTTTCATCTTATCTAACTTAGCTTGTGCGCTCAACAGTTTTAACAACTCTTGTTGATGGGACTTATCCTTCATATCGATAAAATCGACGACGATAATACCACCAATATCGCGCAATCGCAATTGTCGACAAATTTCCTTTGCCGCCTCTTTATTGACTGTAAAAGCCAGATCTTCTAACTTATTAGACTTACCTGTGTAATGAGCCGAGTTTACATCAAATACGGTGAGAGCCTCCGTATGATCAATACGGATAGAGCCACCGGAAGGTAGATTAATATCACGAGAGATAAGATCTTCTAATTGTGGTTCAATATGATTGGCTTTAAAGATAGGTGTGCTACCACGGTGACGTGTCACTTTAATTTGCTGTGATGTAGGGCCATGACCTAAGAGGTCCATCAATCGTGATTCGCCCATATCGGAATCGACGATGATTTCCTCTACATTGCGATGCGCATAGTCTCGCACAAGGCGGAACCAAAAATCCGCATCACTATAGAGATCAGTACCACTCTTAGCCACCTTAAATCGTTTTAATACATGTTGCCATGTACGCCATAAATATTCCATATCACGACCGATTTCGTCAGCACTAGCCTTAGCGGCTGCGGTACGAATAATAAATCCACAGCCTTCCTGTACATAAGGCACTGCTAATTCTTGTAATTTAGCACGTACTGCTTCATCAGTAATTTTCTTAGAAATATGCATGCCTTCAGAATATGGTAAAAGCACCATAAAGCGTCCTGCCAAACTCACATCAGCTGTAACGCGAGCTCCTTTGCCAAGCATTTCCTCTTTTACCACTTGTACAAGAATTTGCTGTCCCACAGATAGGCGTGGCAAGATTTTCTGTTCTTTCCCCTGTTGAAGGTTCAAATACGCATTTTGAGAGCCCCCTATATCAACAAAGGCAGCCTGCATACCGTTTAATACGTTCTTAACAGTACCTTTGTACATATGATTTGCCATATGAGACTCATCAGTACGTTCTAAGACAAAATCTACTAACTGCCCTTCTTCGTTGATAACAGCCATGCGAATTTCTTCTCGCATAACATTGACCAAAATTTTATGCATCCTATCCCTCCCTTCGTTCAATTTAAAATATATAGATCTTTTAAAACACTAAAGCGTATATAAACCGCTTAAGATTTATGTAAAGATATTAGTAATTAAGATGTATATAACGAGTATTAGTAGTTAATTTCCAAAGGAGTGTAACGACCTTCTTCATTTTCCACCATAATCGCTTTACGATGAATTTCATATCCCGTCGTAATAGGCCAGTTATATTGATCTTTACCAAGGTTCCATACTTCGCTAGGTTTGATTGTGCCTTGCGGATAAATGCCGATGCCCATTGTAAGGGTTACCATACCGTCCTTAACAGATGCTACGATAGGTTCTTTTACAAACTCTTTCACATCAATAGTGCGAGTTTTCTTAGGCGTTACCTTTTCATAAGAAATCTCCGTAGCTTCATTGAAAGATTTGAGCAAAGCATCCCAATCCGCATGTTCATCCGTTACAGGACCTGTTACTTCGTAAATAGCAAAGTTACAGATAGCCATCATCTTTTTAACCTTTTCAGGCATTTCCTTGCCACCTAGCACCTCAAGACCTGGCGGTGCTACACGATTTAAACGGTCTATAATAGACTCTAAGCTGTCATCTTCAATGACATCCATATCAATATATTCAGCCGCCGCTGTTACACCTAGAGCAAGTGCAGAGGAAAAGCTAATTTTCATATGTGGATTAAAGCCTTCAGAATAAGCCATTTTAATTTCTGCGCGGCGAATCATACGTTCTACTGCTTGTGCATAATCAAGGTGCGACAAGAATCGCAATTTTTCGCCTTTATTTAAGGCCAAACGTAACTTTTTCAACTCTGCCACCCTCCTTATAGTCAATAATTGCAGTATTTAGCTCTGGACATACGTTACAGCCCTTACATGGACCGCGACGGCAATCACTTGTTAAGTTTGCCTCTACCGCTTGTTCCCACTCTCGTTTCAAGAAAGCTTTACTTACAGTGCAATCTAAATGATCCCAAGGTAATGGTTCGTCGAAATCACGAGTACGACGTGCAAAATATGCAGGATCTAAACCACAGTCAGCGAATGCTTGTAACCAAGTTTCATAGTTGAAGAACTCAGTCCAACCATCAAATTTACAACCTGCTTCCCAGGCTTTTACAAGAACTTCAGATAATCTACGGTCCCCACGAGCAAAGGCAGCCTCCATGTAGCCCGTATAGCCATCATGGTAATGATAGGAAATATTGCGATTATTGATGAGAGATTTTAAATACCGTTGCTTACGATGAATTTCCTCTACATCTTGTTGACCATACCATTGGTATGGAGAATGTGTTTTTGGCACAAAGAAGGATACGCTCACAGTTACAGAACCATTGCGTTTACCCGTAATATCACGGTGTAAATCAAGCACCTTGTACGCCAAATCAGCAATACCTGCTAGGTCTTCATCAGTTTCAGTAGGAAGGCCCATCATGAAGTACAGTTTAACTGTATTCCACCCAGATTTAAAGGCATTTGTACACGCTGCCAATAAATCTTCTTCGCTAACGCCTTTGTTGATAACATCGCGCATGCGCTGTGTACCCGCTTCAGGAGCAAAAGTAAGACCACTCTTACGTACTTGTTGCACCTTTTTCGCAATATCGATGGAGAAACTATCGATGCGCAAGGATGGCAAGCTTACGCTTACTTGTTTGTCTTTGAACTCTTCCATGAGCATGTCTACTAACTCTGGCAATTTAGAATAATCCGCAGAGCTTAAGCTCATCAAAGAGATTTCATTATAACCAGTGTTAGCAATCGTATCCTTAGCAATTTGAAGCAAACGCTCTGGCGTCTTTTCACGAACAGGGCGGTATAGCATTCCCGCTTGGCAGAAACGACAACCACGTGTACAGCCGCGGAATAATTCTAGTACTGCCCGGTCATGCACAATATCTAAGAAAGGCACCACAGGTTTTGTAGGGTAAAATACATTTTCTACGTCCTCTACGATGCGTTTCTCTACAGCTGCCGGTACATCTTCAAAGCGAGGTGTAATAGATTTAAAATCGCCTTGTTCTGTGTATTCTACATCGTATAACGCTGGACAATAGGTACCAGGAATTTGAGCCACTTTACGCAAAAACGCCTCTTTACCACCAGGGAAACCTTTTGCTTTTTCAGCTTTATAGAGGTCGATAAATTCATCGCCCCATTCTTCGGATTCACCGAGAGATACAATATCAAAGAAATCTGCAATAGGCTCTACATTAAATGCACATGGGCCACCACATACGAGTAACGGGAAATCCATATCACGATCTTTAGCGTACATAGGAATGCCAGCCAAATCGAGCATATTCAAAATATTAGTAAAGCTCATCTCATATTGAAGCGTAAAGGCTAGTACATCAAAGTCTTTAATAGGCGTACGAGTTTCCAAAGAGAATAAAGGAATGTTGCGCTTGCGCATCTCCTCTTCCATATCGTGCCAAGGTGCAAACACACGTTCCGCTGCTGCATCATCACGACGGTTTACAAGACCATATAAAATTTTGATACCCAAATGGCTCATGGCCACTTCGTATACATCTGGAAAAGCTAATGCCATTGTTACATCAACAGTACTGTGATCTTTTACGATACTGTTATATTCGCCACCCGTATAACGAGCAGGCTTTTGGACATGTTGTAACCATGACGTATCTAATTGAATCATACATCCTCCGTCTTTTCTGAAAGACTTCTTTCACAATCAATCCTATATATAGGTTATTTAAAAAATATATTTTGTCCGTTGCATTGCGATATTTAACAAAATACCAATACTCAACATATTCGTAGTCAATGCACTAACACCATAACTAAGGAATGGCAATGGAATACCAGTAACAGGCATAATACCAATTGTCATACCTACATTAACGAGTACCTCAAAGGTAAACATAGTGGCAATCCCTGTAGCTAATAACATACCAAAATTATCATTGCACATATACGCCACTTTAATGCTGCGATAAATAAGCATAAAGAGCAATAACAATACTATGATACAACCTACAAAGCCAAATTCTTCACCAATAACGGAGAAAATAAAATCCGTATGATTTTCTGGTAAGAAGTTCAACTGACTTTGTGTGCCATTAAAGATACCTTTGCCAAAAATCAACCCAGAACCAATGGCAATCTTAGACTGAATAATATGATAGCCAGATCCAAAGGGATCAATATCTGGATTTAAAAATACGAGAATACGTTGTTTTTGGTATTCTTTCAGTACAAACCAGCCTAAAGGCATCAATAATAAACCAGTGCCCGCGATAATTTTTATGAGTCTAGTTTTAATGCCAGAGATAAATAGCATCCCCACAAAAATGGCAATGTACACAAGAGATGTACCTAAGTCAGGTTGTAAAAATACAAGTCCAATAGGTACCCCAACATATAATACAGGCAATATTAAAGACTTAAATGTATCTAACTTGCCAATACGAGGCTCTAGCATTTTGGCCATACAGATAATCATCAATAATTTAGAAAATTCTGATGGCTGAATGGTAATAGGACCCAGTTGAATCCACCGTTGAGCACCCAATGCAGATGTACCAACGGCCATAACGGCAATTAACATCAAAAGGGTAATGCCATAAATGATATTGCCCCAATCCTTTAACCGATGGTAGTTAAGGAATTGCATGGCTATCACAACAGCTGCATTAGCAAGGAAAAATATAAGTTGCTTTACTACTAAACTACCAAATCCAATAGGCTCTTGATTAACATGAGTTGCACTGCCAATAGCTGCTAAGCCAATGCAAACCAGTAGAAAAGTACATATGATAATAGCCCAGTCGCTATCATTCCATAGTTTCCGCCACATCATATCACCTATTTCAATTTACGACGGCGCCATAAACTTTGCTTACCTTGCACTAATAAACGCTGAGTAGTCCATCCACCGCGATTAATATACAAAACAGTATTCGAATCTCCAAAGATAGACTCACCAGCTGAAGCAAGAGTCGGTGTACATGATTCTTCTTTAGCCGCTTTTTTCTTAGTTACATAGGCATCAAATTGTTTTTGTACATCATAATCTTCCCAACAATCGCCTGTCACAACATAGTCTACAAGAGGTGCTAATACATTACGAAACTCATGAGAAGCAAGGTCTAACAAATGACCATCTTGTGTATATGTTAGGATATCTTCATCATAAGGAATCATAGCCCCTACATACTCGGCGCGAAGGACTTCCAACATATCATATAAATCTATGTCTTCACCATCTACTGGCACTGCATTAAAGGCAATAGCAAAGTCGCGAATATTATGTTCTTGACATACTTGAATCATACGCGCCCCATTGCGCAAGGATACCCACAATGGATGTGTCACAACGATACAACGACTCACAAGATCTAAAATTGACTCAATGCCCTTGCCAATCCCTGCTGGTGCATCGATCAGAATATAGTCATATACATCACAAAGCCGACGAACTAATTTCTTATACTTCTTTCGACCTATATCTTCCCAGCGTGCACTTTGACTAGCCGGTAAGAAATCTAGATTTTTTGCAATGGATACAATAGCATCATTTGTATATTCTTTATCTTCACTCGCATCAAGTGCATCATAGATAATTTCATCTGCCACGCCTAACACGAGATCCAAATCGCGCAATCCAAAGTCTCCATCACAGAGCAATACGCGGTGCCCTGCATGACTTAAGGCTGCACCCAAGCATGCAGTGACGGTCGTTTTACCTACGCCACCCTTACCGGATACAACACCAATGATTTCGCCCATACTAATCCTTTCTTGGTTGCCCACTTGTTACTGCATTCTGAGGTTTCTGCCCATTAGACGTATTCCCTACAGTTGCACTATCTTTATTACTTTTAGTATTTGTGTCATTCGTTTTTTTATTTAATGGTACATTGAAATATGCGGCTAGCACATCACGTACGATTGGACCTGCAGAGCCCGCACCAAAGCTACCTTGTTCAACAAGTGCAACCACAACAATTTGTGGCTTATCATATGGTGCATAGGCTACAAACCAGCCATGATCTCGGCCATGTGCATTTTCTGCAGTACCAGTCTTACCAGCTACATTAATTGGGAAGCCTTTAAATAAGTCCCCTGCTGTACCACCTTCGTTTGTAACATCACGCAAACCTTCTCGAATAAGGTCCATAATATTTTTTGGAACTGGTAGAATACCTAATTTATCAGGACCAAAAATCTCTTTCGGAGTGCCATCTTTATTATCAATACGGCTTACCACATAAGGTTTATATTTAATACCACCATTAGCTACTTCGCTGAGCAAAACAGCCATTTGCAATGGCGTAACTAAGGTAAAAGATTGACCAATAGCAGCATCGAAGGTTTCACCTAAGTACCAATCTTCATCATATACTTTTCGTTTATACTCAGGGCTTGCCATAATGCCAGACGCCTCGCCTGGTAAATTAATGCCAGTCTTTTCACCAATGCCAAAATAAGCCGCATATTTATCGAGATTTTCTATGCCTACACGATTACCCATTTCATAGAAGTAAACGTTATCTGACTTAGCAAGTGCTCTATTAAAGTTAAGCCATCCTAAGGCTTCACCTTCTGCATTTCGCTTATCGATCAACCAGTGCTTACCACTGTCAAAGATCATCTCTTCAGGAGTAACCTTTTTAAGATCTAACGCTGCTGTACCGGTGATAATCTTAAATGGTGATCCTGGTGGATATTCACCAGAAATAACCTTATTATCAAAAGGATGATTTTTATCATTATTCAGCTGATTCCATTGAGCAGTTGTAATCCCTTTAGAAAACCAGTTTGGATTAAATTCAGGCGCACTGACCATAGCTAAAATAGCCCCTGTATTAGGGTCCATGGCCACCACTGCTGCCCCTTGTGCGGGAATACCTTGCGCACGCAATTGATCGAGCTGATTCTTAACAGCTTCTTCTGCAGCCTTTTGTAAATTCACATCGATGGTTAGATGAATATTAGCACCTGGCACTGTATGTTTTCGATCTACCTCAGCCACAGGACGACCTGTAGCATCTACCTCAACTTGTTTACCACCATCGGTACCACGTAAGATAGAATCATATAATTTTTCGAGACCAGAACGACCTAAAATAGTACCACCACTTACCAGTGTATTAGGGTCTTGCTGTTTTAGCTCTTCTAATTCCTCTTCACTCACTTCACCAACATAACCAAATAATTGAGAAGCCATCGTTTCATATGGATAGTATCGAAGTGGCTCAACATCAATGGTTACCCCTGGTAATTCATGACGATGCTCTTCAATGGTTGTCACTACGTCCATAGAAATATCATTAGCAATACGTATTGGCTCATAACCATACTTGTGATCATTAACCTTCTTTGTAATATCTTCAGGCTTCATTTTTAATAAAGCTGCCAATTTAGCAACTTCACCATCATCCAAAGCCTTTCCAGTAGGCATGATAGATATAGTATAGGCAGGTCGAGAGCCTACAAGAATTTGACCATTACGATCATACATAACGCCTCGTGCTGCAGTCATCGGTACCATGCGCAATCGGTTGCCTTCCGCCTTGGCTTGATAATAGCCACCAGCCAAGATTTGTAGCATAAACAAACGCAATGCTAACACTATAAATATACCCGCTACAATGTAAAAGAGTACATCAAAGCGACTCGTTTTTCTTCGTTTATAGAGGCCTTCAAGCACTCTTTCACCCCCTTACTAATTTATTACCAAATATAATCTTGCTGTTCGTCCTTACGCCACAATAATCCATGTACGATGGCCGCCAATAAACCGTTCCAAAATAGTACTGGTATAACCATATGCCACATATATATCCCTATATGTAAATCTCCACCACTGGCCAATATCATTAAGCTCCGGATAAATCCATCAAGCAATGTACAAATGGCTACAATAGCACTGGACCAATACCAACGTTCTTCATAGAGTCGATGTTTCACTGCAGATAATAGGTAAACCACAAGAACGTAAGGGAATAAATGGAGCCCAAAGAAGTTAGATATCAATACATCATGTACAATACCACCTATAACAGCTGCCATCAGCCCCATATAACGACCTTTAAATAGTGTGACTATAACAATGGTGGTCAAAATTAAATTTGGCAACCAATTCGTATGAAAAATAGCAGGCAATAATTGGGCCTGTATAAAGTAAATTAAAAATCCACAGAGTACTAAAGCTAGACGCGTCATGGTTTAACGGCCCCCTTTGCCCCTTCAACTTGATCTCGTTGTGTTTGAGGTACTAGTTTAGGCTCAAGACCTGGTTTTTGTGGTGCACTTACGGAAGATGATGTAAGGACAAACACCTCTTCTAAACGATAGAAGTCCACACTTGGTGTAATTACGGCATTCTTTACAAAACCTTCCGTATCATTTTCGATGGACTGTACATTACCAACAGGCAATCCTTTAGGGTAGATACCACCATACCCAGAGGTGATTAATTTATCCCCTACTAATACATCACCATCACGAGCAATATTTACCATTGATGGCGTACGAGGTGAGTCGCCATCACCTTTTACGACACCAGATAGGCGAGATTCAGGACGTTGTACAATAACACCGATTGCACTACGCGGGTCAAGAATGGTTTGTACTCGAGAAGAGTGAGGGTATACATCGGTAATAAAACCAACTACCCCACTTGGTACAACGACAGCCATATTGACAGCCATCCCTTCTTCACTACCCTTATCGATAGTGAAAGTATTTGTCCATGTGCCGTAATCCTTTGTAATAATACCTGCTAAAGTCATGGAGAATTCCGGATGATTGCTCTTATAGTTGAGCAATTGACGAAGTCGAATATTTTCTGCTACTACTTCATCATAGTTAACAACCTTTTGTTCTAATGCAGCCTTGCGAGATGCTGCCTCATCACTTTCAATAGTTGCAGAAATAGCATTATTGAGTACTGTAAAACCGGTTTGTACACCGTCAAGCAAACGGGCAGATCCATAAGCAAATGGCGTTGTAATACCTTCAAGAGTGACAGTAACAAAAGGAATACTAGTTCGTTGTTTCCATGCAAATCCGAGCAACGCTAATAGAATACAGCTAATGACAACAACGATAATTAACTTTTTATCTGACTGTATCATATTAGTCTTGGCCCTTTCTATTTTTAGAATTCACAATAAAACGTGATAAGCTCACCAAGTCAGATGAAGCCCCGTTAAGGCCCACAACGACTTTTGTCTCTGGTGCATCCGGAACATGTACAGGCACACCTAACTCGCCCCCGATACGCTCAGCCAAACCCGACAGTTGCGCAGTACCACCAGTAAGATATATTCCATATTGCATAATATCTGCTACAATCTCAGGTTCAGCAGAACGAATCATTTGTTTCACTTCATCTAAAAGGCCAGCAATACAGTCATTAACAACTTGATATACCTCGGACTGATGAATAACACAACGTCTGCCTAAACCATTCATCATATCACGGCCTTGAAAGGCATATTCCGCATCTTCTAAAGGTGCCATAGCGGTGCCTACTGTATGTTTAATATCTTCTATAATTTCTTCAGAAACGATAACCCCAAAACACTCACGTACATAGCGTAGCAATGCATTATTGATATCTGAGCCACCGAAGCGAATCGTTTTACTGTCTACAATACCGCCCAATGAAACAATGCCCATATCGACAGTGCCACCACCAATATCAATGACCATAGATCCACGAGCTTCAAAGATAGGTGCACCGCAACCAATGGCTGCAGCGACAGGTCGCTCGATAAGAAATACTTCGCGTGCTCCCGCCTGAATAACAGCATCCATCATCGCTCTTTGCTCAACGTCGGTCATCCCACAAGGAACACCAACAAGAACTCGAGCGCGGCGCAATGCATTAGACACTTTATTCAGAAAATAGTTAAGCATCGTGTGCATAACTCGATAGTCCACAATAAATCCATCTTTTAATGGTGTCAAAGGGCGCCACATATCGGGCATACGCAATACAAGACGTGCCGCTTCATCCCCAACGGCTACTACTTTTTCTTGTTTTGTATCAGTTGCTATAATAGATGGTTCGCTTATAACAGTTCCTCGCGTCCCCCCCATGAGGCGCGTCTGTATGGAACCAATATCTATACTTACATCTTTTCCTAGAGTAGGTAAAATGGAACTCATAGTAAAATCTCCTTCATTACATCATTATTCCATTTTACCACATATAATGCGACTTTATCTATTGAATAGAAAAAGCACTCCTATAATGATGTATACATCTCTTCACTGAACAAATCAGAAAGAGTGAACTCATTATTATGAGTGCTTTTACTATTAATATGTGCATTCTCTAACTAAGTTTACCTATTTCACTAAGGCTAGTGAATTCATTATCACCAATAATAATATGATCTAATACTGGTATTCCCATAAACTGACCTGCACTAACAAATAACTTGGTAAGCCGAATATCTTCGTCACTAGGCCGGCTATCGCCAGATGGATGATTATGTATTAAGATAATGGCTGCCGCATTACAAGCTATGGCCTTCTTAAAAACAGCTCGCTGCTCTACGAGGCTAGATACTAAACCTCCATTCGAAATATGTTCTAACTGAATCAACTTATTTCGAGACGTCAACATAGCTGCCCATACATGCTCCACATCTTCGTGTCGCAGGCGCTCCATTACATATTGAGCAATGACAAAAGGTTGAGAAAAATCTTCGTATGTTTCCTTAATTTTTAGTTCCCCTAATCGTCGCCCCATCTCAAGAGCCGCACACAAAGTTACCGCTTTATCTGTACCAATTCCCTTAATTTTTATAAGCTCTTCAACGGTCATTCTATTAAGACCGTACTCCCCATCATCATAGGACTGTACAATATCACTCGCTAGCGATATGGCAGACTGACCTTTCACCCCAGTACGCAATAAAATAGCTAGCAATTCCTCCATCGCCATATGGGATGGTCCTAAAGCAAGAAATTTTTCACGGGGACGCTGAAATGGTAACATGTCTTTTACACTTACTGTTGGTACTTCCATAGAATCTCTCCATTCAAATAGATAACACCATTTGTAAATCTAACTACACACATCTACTCTCTTACTATATCAATAGCGCACAGCACAGCACAGCACAGCACAGCACAGCACAGCACAGCACAGCACAGCACAGCCGATTATAGCACCATCGCCATCAAATGATAGTATTATTTAGCACCTAATGCTTTACACAATTCATCGTATACATGTTCAACAGGTAATCCTACCACATTGGTATAAGAGCCTTCTATGTTCTCTACCCATAAAGCACCTTTACCTTGTATGCCATAGGCGCCAGCTTTGTCCATAGGTTCGCCACTAGCAATATAGGATTCTATTTCAAAAGGAGCTAATTTTTTAAAATATACCTTTGTTTCATTATGAAAAACTATTTCTTGACCTTTAATAAGCAAGGCTACACCAGTAATTACAGAATGAACTTGGCCTGATAAACGCTCTAGCATATGACGAGCCTCAGATTCATCATGAGGTTTACCTAGCACTTGATTGTCTAATACGACAATCGTATCAGCACCTAGTACGATGCTCCCTTCAGGTACGCCTACAGCCGCACGAGCCTTACCTAAAGCTTGTTCTTTCACCATTTCAATAGGATCATCATAACCCTTATTAGCCTCTTCATAGGCACTTGATACAACAATATGATCAATACCAACTTGTGTTAATAATTCAGTTCTTCGTGGTGATTGGCTCGCCAAATATAATCCAGCCATTTGCACTCCTTTATAGTATATGAATTTTAGTTAATTTCACCGTTTTATAAATAAAACCATTCCAACTAATTTAGATAATATAAATTAGAAAAGATCTGTAAATTAAACAAGAATATCAGGGCCATCCTTTTCAGGTGTTGTTAACTTTTTATAGTACTCTTGTACATCTTCACCATGTTTTACCGCATCAGCACGGACTGCAGCATAAAACACAATGTCCGCTTGAGGCACACGGATACGACCTGGTACATGTTCCTCTAAGATGTCAAAAAATTTATCATCCGCTTTCAATAAAAGGCGACCATTTTGAACCTTATCACCCTTTACAATCGCATATACTAGAGACCAAATAGGACGTGGATCAGAAGTTGAACATTTTCTATATTTATATCGATATTTAATATTTGTCAATAATTCACGTTCAAACTTAAACACGCCGTCAATCATATCGTAATCTACCTCAAAATGGCGCTTTCTAAAGATAGAAGATTCTTCAATTACCAATTTTGTATCTGTCAGAATATATGTATATCGACTAACCGCCTGTTTCACAATTACGATAATGGCCATGATCTCAATAAAGTATTCAGCAATTAGCACTGTATGTAAATTAATACTACGATATGTAGTGTACCCGACACCGCACAATAATAGAATCACAAAACATAATACTAGCCACTCTGCACTTTTAGCACGCTGAGATTTTTCTTCATATAATACTGTCATATATTACCCCTTTAAAAGAACTACTACTTTATAACTATACATTCTATTATAAGGTATTCTAGGTATAAAAACTACAAAAACCCCATCTATTCCTAAGATATAGACGGGGTTTTATGACTCTATTAGTCACCTAGTTCATATACGAACTATATTATTTTTTCAAGGATGCTGTAATACGTTGAGTATCGCGAGCAATCATGATTTCTTCGTTTGTAGGGATTACGAAGATTTTAACTTTAGAGCCTTCAGCACTGATTTCTTGTTCTTTACCGCGGATATTATTGCGTTCAGAGTCAATGCGAGTGCCCAAGTATTCTAAGCCGTTGCAGATTGCATCACGGTTACCGATACCATTTTCACCGATACCAGCAGTGAATACGATAGCGTCAACACCACCCATAACTGCTGCGAATGCACCAATTACACGGCGAACTTTATAGTGGAACATGTTCAATGCTAATTGAGCACGTTTGTTACCATTAGCTGCTGCTTCTTCGATAACACGGAAGTCATTGGACACGCCGGAAATACCAAGTACACCGGATTTTTTGTTCATTACAGTATCTACTTCTTCGTAGTTCATGCCAGTTTTATTCATCAAGAATGGAACGATAGCTGGGTCAATATCACCAGTACGAGTACCCATAATCAAACCGGACAATGGAGTGAAGCCCATTGTTGTATCGATGGAACGACCACCTTTGATAGCGGAAACGGAAGAACCATTACCCAAGTGACATGTGATGATACGAAGGTCAGACATGTGTTTACCCATCAATTCAGCGCAACGTTGTGCAACATATTTATGGGATGTACCATGGAAACCATAACGACGGATGCCATAGTCTTCATAGTATTCGTAAGGAAGCGCATACATGTAAGCTTCTTTAGGCATTGTTTGGTGGAATGCAGTATCGAATACAGCAACTTGTGGTACGTTTGGCATGATAGCTTGGCAAGCTTCAATACCTTGAATGTTTGGTGGGTTATGCAATGGAGCCAATGAGCAGCATTCTTCTAATGCTTCCATAACAGCTGGAGTGATCAATACGGAGTCAGCGAATTTTTCACCGCCATGTACTACACGGTGACCAACAGCGTCGATTTCGTCCATAGACTTAATTACACCATATTCAGCATCAACTAAAATATCAAGCAAAATACGAAGTGCTTCTTTATGGTTCAAAATTGGTTCAACGCGTTCTAATTTATCTGCGTTAGGACGTTTATGAGTGAAGATAGCGTCTTGATCACCAATCTTTTCAAAAAGACCTTTTGCCAATTCTGTTTCAGTTGTCATATCAAGTAATTGATACTTCAAGGAAGAACTACCGCAGTTAACTACTAATACGTTCATCGATTAACCCTCTTTCTGTTGCGTAACTTGAATCTTGTTTTGAATTTCTTTGCTGATATCAGCACCTACCTGATCCTTTTCAGGATATTGGTAGACTATATTCCACAATACGCCATGATCTAAGAATACGTATTGAGAAAATCTAAATGTTTGCCCTTGAGTTGTATAAGTCACATCAAGCTTTTTAGCAGACGCGCCTTCTAAAGCTACAGACTCTTCTTTGATGGTACCGCCGATTTTAGTAAACTCAGATTTGCTGCGGTTAACATACTCATCTACCGTTGGCAATGGTTTATTTTCACCGGCACGCAAAGCCTCAACCTCAATCACCATATGGTCTGTAACAGATCCATAAATGTCAATTGGATACCCATCATCAGACATATTTTTTGTGCTTTTACCCATTTCATAAGGCAAAGCAATGGTAATTTCAGATTGACCAGCACGGATAACTTGATGGCCAAAACTATATGTATCCATTACATTTGTAGAGCCACATCCCGCCATTGCTAGTAGCGCAGCACCGAGCAGAGCCCCTTGTAATGTACGTTTCCAATTTTGTTTCATCATATACCTCACATCAATTCAGCATTTACAGTTAATTATAGCCTATAGAACAAATAAAATCTACAAAAAACTTTAGTTTTACACACATTTTTTACATCTATTTCTTTACTATACGGCCTCTTAAGTTCAAAATTTATTTACAGTCTTTCTATGCTTTGTTACACTAACACTAATGAAAGGAGTCACTATGAAAACCATCGGTATTATTTGCGAATACAATCCATTTCACAATGGTCATGCACATCAACTACATACATTAGCTACAAGATATCCTGATGTATTGCGCATCTGTATTATGAGTGGCTCCTTTGTACAACGTGGCGAACCAGCCCTTTTCTCAAAATTCGATCGCGCGCGTTGGGCCATGCTTGGCGGTGCAGATGTTGTTATCGAACTCCCTACACTCTATTCCTTAGGCAGTGCGCAACTTTTTGGGACAGGTGCGGTTCGTTTAATTAAGGCTTTATCCATTGATACGCTTTCTTTTGGTTCTGAAACAACTGATTTAAATCAACTCATTCATACGGCTAAGCGTATGGATTGTGAAAGCACCCAAAATGAATTACGCAATTATTTAAATGAAGGCATGTCCTATGGTACAGCCTTCCGTAAAGCGCTAGGCTCCGAATCACTTAGCACACCTAATGCCTTATTAGGACTTGAATATATCCGTGCTGCAATAAAATATTATCCAAACTTAGAATATATTCCTATTCAGCGTACATCTGATCACCACAATCACAATTTCAATCAAGAGTTACCATCCGGTACGGCATTGCGTCATCTCATCACTACTGCTAATCCCTTAGATATGTGTTCAACGCTTCAAAGTACTATTCCAACACCAATTCTAGCTGATATGACGCATAGAATCACAAATGATGACTATGTCGACTACAATAGATATTACAATATGGTACATATGTTGAGTCGCCGCATGAATATCAATGAATTAGAGCGTTTTGTTGATTTTACTGAAGGTATTGAACACTTGTGGTTAAAAGCAGCACAACAGCCTTCATGGGAATCTGCCATTGAGCAAATAAAATCCAAGCGCTACACCTACGCCCGTTTACAGCGCATGGGTGCATATCTTACATTAGGCATTACGAAAGACTTGATAAATATCGCTATGCAAGACGGCCCTCAATACGCTAGATTACTAGCCTTTAACGACAGAGGACGCCAATGGCTGAGAACTGAACATGACATTCCACTCATTCAAAAATGGGCTAAAGCACCTACTCAGCTCAATAATCTCGGAAAATCTATGCATCATATAGATACACTAGCTACAGATATACAAGCCTTATGTTTCCATAATGAAGAGAGACGTGTAGGTCATACAGACTATACATATACACCGCAATATATCAAATAAAAAGTATAATTTTAATTTAAGCAAAAAAAGGGGTTACAATACAGATTATTCCTGTATTGTAACCCCTTCTTCACCATCTAAGTCTTCTACGGCAACTCGTACACTTTCAAGATGTGATGTAGGAATATTTTTACCCACATAGTCTGCGCGAATCGGCAATTCACGGTGACCACGGTCCACGAGTACTGCTAATTGAATAGATTTAGGTCTACCAGATGTCATCAATGCATTTAAAGCTGCACGAATAGTACGCCCTGTGTAAAGTACATCATCCACGAGAATGATTGTTTTCTCCGTTGTATCAATCGTACATGGTTTCCCCTCTTTTTGGCGAGCATCACGATCATCACGATACATAGCAACATTGAGTGATTCACATTCAATACGAATACCTTCAATGCGTTCGATTTCGGCCTGCAAACGTTTTGCCAAAATAACACCACGTCGTTCAATGCCTACAATAAGAGCATTAGATAAGCCTTTATTACGTTCTAGAATTTCGTGACTAATACGACGAATCGCGCGCATAATAGCATCTTGATCCATCAATAAGCGTTTCTTTTCCATATATACGCCCTTATAGCACAGAGTTCTCTATGCCCCTTTACAAATATAGTTAGAAGATTATTTAGTAAACCACAATATAAGACAGTTATTTTATTTATATGTATTTACGTTTGTCTACGTTTCTTTACATTTCGTTTGATTTCGTTTCATTTTTTCGCTTATTTACGCTTATCTTCTCGATATGTTTTAGCAAACTCTATACATGCTTTGAAGTCATCTGGAAGAGGCGCCTCAAAATGCATACTTTCACCTGTAATAGGATGTTTTACATCTAAAGATTTAGAGTGCAATGCCTGTCCTTCAATAGGAAAATCCATACGACGGTAACCATAGAACGGATCATTAACAACAGGATGTCCAATATGAGCAAAATGTACACGAATTTGATGTGTGCGCCCAGTCTCTAAATTACATTCAACCAGGGTTTGATGGCCAAATCGTTCAACTACATTAAAGTGAGTAACTGCATCCTTACTATTTTCAAAGACAACAGCCATTTTCATACGATCCTTAGGATGTCTTCCAATAGGAGCTTTAATAGTCCCCTTTTCTTCTACAATATTACCTTGTACTAATGCTAAATATGTCCGTTTAGCAGAATGCTCCTTTACCTGCTCCGCTAAACCTATATGAGCTGCATCATTTTTAGCAGCCATCATAACACCAGATGTATCCTTGTCTAAACGATGCACAATGCCAGGTCTAATCTCACCGTTAATACCAGATAAATCTTTGCAATGATATAGCAATGCATTAACAAGTGTACCCGAATAATTGCCCACCGCAGGATGAACAACCATACCACGTTGTTTATTTACAATGATAATATCATGATCTTCATACAATACATCTAAAGGAATATCCTCTGGTTTTACCTCTACAGATTCAGGTTCCGGTACCTCTACACGTACAACAGCATTTGGTGTAAGTCTAAGATTTGCTTTCCCTACCTTAGTACCTACTGTAACGTGACCACCTTTAATTAAACTTTGAATATAACTACGAGACCCTTCCATATGTTCTGTTAAGAATACATCCAGTCTCATACCGTCTTGCTCAGCACTTACAATATATTCGTTCATCCTCTACCTCTCTATGAGTTAAGTATCATATATTAATTAATTATTTGTCATAATATATGAATTATTTATCATCATCTTTTAATGTAAATAAATAGTAGACTACTAAAGCTACGCCTACACAGATACCAATATCAGCAACATTAAAAATAGGCCATATACGGAAATCAAAAAAATCAACAACGCCGTGAAGCATGTAACGATCTATGCCATTACCAATAGCACCAGACACTAATAAAGCAGATCCAATCTGTAACGTCCACGGACCTTTTGATAAGCGCTTCCAATAATACGCACAAACCCCCAGCAAAATAACTGCTACCAGTAAAAAGAACCATCGCTGATTAGCAAGCATGCCAAATGCTGCACCGCGATTAATAATATATGTTAAATGAAATACATTGGGTATAACCACTAAAGACTCACCTAACATAAAATGATTCATAATGTAATATTTAGTCCATTGATCTAAGAGTAACCAAAGGATTAGTATAATATAAAACAAGCTGTACTCCCTTATAATAATATATATCTTAATAGTCCTATTATACTAAGTTAAGCAAATTTAGGCAAAATAAAAAGCCCCTCAATGAGGGGCAGTTTAATTTGTGATTACTCAGCGGAAATTACAGATACTGGGCAAACGGATTCGCAAGAACCGCAATCGATGCAAGTATCGTTGATTTCGTATTTAGTTTCGCCTTCAGAAATAGCAGAAACTGGGCAAACAGATGCGCAAGAACCACATTTAATGCAACCATCAGCAATAACTCTCATAATTAGGACCTCCATAAAAATATAGATCAGAACTTTTATTATCATTTAGAAAGGCACTTGCCTCAACTTATGTTCTCATTATCACACAGTTCTTTTTGAAAGTCAAATGAAAATGATAAAAAACTGTATATATTTTTGCATATTACTTTTTCATTTTTATCATACAAAGCCTATGTTTATAGGTATTTTGATATTACTTTTCATTTAATTAATTGAATATGATATTCAACAAATGAGAATGTTGTAATTATCAATTTTATAAAATCCTAATCATTATAATAGGAATTTAATTATCAATATTTATTATCATAAAAACTATTTTTTTATTACAACAGATTTAACGCTTATCTATATTTTAATCTAACATATAAACTTCACTCTAAAAAAGGCCGAATCATACGATTCGACCTCATTTATATTTATAAAGTAAAGTAATATCTTTACTATTATTCACTATATAACAATAATACTATTTTTTTCTTATAGCACTTAGAAAGATGTTAAGAATGTTAGTGTACCTAAAATAACGCCTGCAAGGTTTGGTACGATTAAAATATAATCACGTTTAGGTGATTTTGTCCAACCATATAATACCCAGATCAAACAGGATACTGCTGCAAATAATGGTTGCCATGGTTGACTAGGTTGACCATGAAGATTAGCAATTATTTGTGGGATATAGGCTAAAAATACAAATACACCAATAAATGCACCAATAGAACCAACTAACATGTTAAATCTTTCTTTTGTCATAGATGATCTCCT
>NZ_PPDD01000011.1:0-2500 GCF_002959895.1 Veillonella infantium
GGCTTATAGGACAAAAAGTGTGTGTAAAAACCCTTATAACACTAGATATTTACTAGTGTTATAAGGGTTTAATCTTTTTCTGGAGAAGTTTGAGGGTGGACAAAAAGTGTGGGTGAAAACATCAATTAACCCTTGTAATTGCTAACTAAAATGAGGTTATATCTTCCTATATATAAACAAATATGGAGGAAGAGTTTATGCGACAAATAAAATGTCCTGATTGTAATGAAAAATGTATTAAACATGGTATTTTAAAATCTGGTTCTCAGCGTTGGTTTTGCAAACATTGTAAGGGGGCATTTACCGTTAAAATTAATAATTTAAGTAGAGAGTTAAACCTATTCTTGAATTGGTTATTCAGTACCGATATTCAAGCTGATATGCCTGGTAAAGGTCGTACATTTAGGCGTAAAACCGCTAAATTTTGGTCCATATGGCCATTGCCACCAATAGTGGAAGAAGTACATGATGTGGTATATCTTGATGGAATTTACTTATCTAGGAATTTATGTGTGTTGATTTGTTGCAATGATACTCATGTTCTAGGCTGGTATGTCTGCCGTTATGAGCATGCTAGAGCTTGGCAGTGCTTAATGGAACGGATTGTTGAACCTAAAGTCGTTGTGTCTGATGGTGCTAATGGTTTACCTAAAGCATTACGAAAAGTTTGGCCTCATAGTAGCCACCAAAGATGCCTATTTCATATTTTTTGTCAGGTTAGACGATATACGACAAGTAGACCTAAAACGTTAGCTGGGAAGGACCTTTATAGTCTTGCCAAAGCTTTATTTAATGTGAAAACAATGGATCAAGCCTTTATATGGATTAATGAGCTTTCAGCGTGGCGCATGACATATTCTGATTTTTTACGAGAAATGACGATTGATGAATTTGGAAACAAACGCTCTACACATGAGCGTTTGCTTAAAGCTGAATCATCATTATGGCGCCTGATTAGGCAACAAACTTTATTTACATTTTTGGAATGCATTGATATTACAGTACCTACAACAAATAATCGTATTGAAGGTGGAGTAAATGCTCAACTAAGAAGTATGTTACGGGCTCATAGGGGCCTTTCACTTGAAAGAAGACTAAAAGCGGTCTATTGGTGGTGCTATATGCACTCACCAAGACCGCTTTCTATTTCAGATATATTAAATTGTATGCCTACAGATGAATCGATTGCTGCTATCTACAAACGGTTATCTGATTATTGCCAAATAGATCGTTCAATCCCTCAATGGGGTGATGCTCCTGTTTGGAATGAGCTACATATGTCTACAGATTTTCCAACTTATTGGGATTAGTCACACACACTTTTTGTCCTATAACCCTGTTAATTTTCTATATAATTAGTTTTGTGCACTCAATATGTATATATACTATTAAATAACAATTGCATTATATACCATTAAAAAATAATTGCGCCTAAAGAGGTATTATGTGCTTTATATATCTATATAGGTTATATGAAGCATTAGTCTGTTAAACATATAGGCCTTATTAAGTATTTATCTGTCTATAGATAAGCTATCTATGGATAAGCTATTTATAATTAGGCTAAGTATAGTAGGAAAACATTATAAATGATTAGATAGAAGCATTGATAGATATATAGAGTAAAGGCGATTATATATATTATTAATAACTACCGTATATGGTATATATAGTAGCAAGATGTACAATATATACAGATTCAGAAAAAAGTTTGCAAAATTTTAAAATTAGGGGTTGCGTCCCTTGGTTCTTTGTACTATAATAGCTATACAGTCGTTCGAAGCGACTGTTTATTAGTTAGCAAACACTAGATAAAATCTATGTTTGTTGATAATCGTTTTAGAATAAAAATGTAATTCCTGGTTAAAACAGAAATTACAAAATTCTAAAAAAGATTATAAAAAGGTGTTGACATGAAAGTGACAACATGTTATTATAATCTAGTCGCCAGTTGGCGAAACACTTTTTACGAAAGTGCTTTGGAGCTAGATAAAATCTAGTCTGACTGGTACAGATCTTTGAAAACTGAACAATGATAGGTAATCAATCATATGATTGAACATATGCCAGAGTGCGGGTTTTGACATAGTCAAAACCAACCATAATTTAAAGTTACTTAAATGTAACGACAACAAATAATGAGCTATTCAAATAGCTTCAAGATATCTTGGAGAGTTTGATCCTGGCTCAGGACGAACGCTGGCGGCGTGCTTAACACATGCAAGTCGAACGAAGAGCGATGGAAGCTTGCTTCTATCAATCTTAGTGGCGAACGGGTGAGTAACGCGTAATCAACCTGCCCTTCAGAGGGGGACAACAGTTGGAAACGACTGCTAATACCGCATACGATCTAACCTCGGCATCGAGGATAGATGAAAGGTGGCCTCTATTTATAAGCTATCACTGAAGGAGGGGATTGCGTCTGATTAGCTAGTTGGAGGGGTAACGGCCCACCAAGGCGATGATCAGTAGCCGGTCTGAGAGGATGAACGGCCACATT
>NZ_PPDD01000012.1 GCF_002959895.1 Veillonella infantium
GCAATCAACTACAAGAGGATATAGCGCAAGATACATTAAACTTTAAAGAATACACCGACCCGTTTACGGGTGAGCCAGTAAAATAGGCAAAATAAAAGCCCCCGAGTAGGGGGCAGCCAGTGGTAATAGAGTGGTTGTCAGATCATTCAATGCCCTCTTTAGAGGGCCACCACTAGAGAAAGACCCTTATAGGGTCAGAGCAAACCACCCGTTCTACGGGTGGTTATGATTATCTTTTAAAAATCTGTTTATGGTATACTATTGATAGGTAGTAAAGCGTACAAAATTATCTACAATATAACAGAAAAGGACGAGTTGCAACTCGTCCTTTTTCTTGCGTGTTAGCGTTATTTTTATATATTATGTTATATAGATATAATATAGAAATAATTTTAGTTTCGGATACCGGATTTTGGATACCAACAATTTTGAGGAATTCTTATGAGTGAATTAGTAATACGACCAATTACAAAGGATGATATCGCAGCTTGTTTAGATATTTATAATTACGAGGTTGTGAACGGCGTAGCAACGCTTGATCTTGAGCCGCGTACGTTGCCAGAGTGGCAGGAGTGGTATGAGGCGCATCAAACGCAGGAACACTGCATTTTTGCAGGCCTTATAGATGATGTAGTTGTAGGCTATGCATCGCTTTCACCGTATAGAACAAAGGATGCTTTCAAAAGCACCGTGGAATTATCTATTTACATTCATCAAGATTATAGAGGTAAGGGCGTGGCATCTAAATTGATGGCCCATATATTAAAACATGCGAAAGAAACGGAAACATTACATACGGTTGTGTCTGTCATTACGGCGGGAAATGCGGCAAGTACAGCATTACATGAACGGTTTGGATTTACCTACTGTGGTCTAACACCGCAAGTTGGTTTCAAACATGGTAAATATCAGGATACCGAAACATACGCATTATTGGTATAATAAAACGTAGATATTAAATTACAGACTAAATGTACAGATGATAGATAAGGGTTCGCTACGGGTTAGGGCGAATAGGGTGATTGAATGAACATGAAAGATGAACGGCAGTTCGTTGGATACAGTAAGTATCGCAGCCGTCTCGTAGATGGGCATGTACATACAGAGTTGTGTCCACATGGTAGTGGGGACCGGACTGCAATGATGATCGAAAAGGCTATTGAGTTGCGTATTGAGAAAGTATGCCTTACAGAGCATGCGCCATTGCCAAAGGCTTTTGCCGTTGAATACGGTGGTGACCAAAAGGCTTATGACACGGCGTCTTTGAAATTGAATCAAGTGGATTCCTATCTAGAATTAGGTCGTCAATTGCAACGTGCTTATGGCACGCATATCGACATCTCCCTTGGCTTTGAAGTGGATTACATTCCAGGCTTTGAGACAGATATTCAAGAGTTCCTCGACCGTTATGGTCCATTAACAGATGACAATATTTTGTCCGTTCACTTTATGGAAGGAGTGAATAATGCCTATTACTGCTTAGACTATAGCCCTAAAGAATTTGAAAAGGGCTTTGGTCCGTGGATTCAAAAGCAATATGAGTTATATTACAAATATTACTCCACCGTGCGCCAAGCGGTGCGTGCTGATCTTGGTGAATATACGCCAAAACGCATTGGTCACTTTGATTTGATTAAGAAATACCAACACCACTTTGGCTTTGAGCGTCACTTAGATCGCCGCAATGCACAGGTGGTAAGCGATATCTTGCATATCATGCGCGTACAAGGTCGCGAACTAGACTACAATATGAGCGGCTTTTTCAAACCGGATTGCCGTGAAATGTATCCAAGCCGCTTTATTCAAGGTATGGCTGCTATCATTGGGGTACCATTTGTACTAGGCTCTGATGCACATAGCATAGCTGATATAGAAAAAATTTGGGGCTAGATTGATGAGAAAGCTTTTGTTTGGGATTATTATTCTCATAACTCTAATAACAGCTTTTATAGCTTATATGTTTTATCATGAACCATCATCTAATGAGCTAGTTGGGCGCAGTGTAGCTTTAGAATGAGCAAAAGAAGCGGTAGGTCATGGTGCAGGTGAGTTATTGGTAACGAGTATCGATAGACATGACACGGGGCGGGGCTTTGATATTGAATTATATCAAGCTTTAACAGAGGTTGTAGATGTACCTGTAACAGCCTTTGGTGGTGCTGGAAATATACAGCATTTTGTGGATTTATTTACAAAGACGAATGTAACTGGAGCTCTTGTGGGGGCGTTGTTACATAACAAAGTTTTAACTATAAAAGATATTAAAAAGACCCTACATAAATCAGGAGTCGCAGCAAGACAATAGATAATTACTATCAAAATAAAATGATAAAAGCATTCTCTAAGTAACGGAGAATGCTTTTTAGTTATGTCTTTAACTCATAATGTACATCCAAAATGAGAAATTGATAATTGACACTTCTATGTTTAGTACTTACAATATTATTGTAAGTACTAAAAGTTTTGAGAGCCAATGTGGCATGGATGTGCAAAAGATTTATCAGATATTTTTATATAACACCATGTCACACAAGACAATTGGAGGTGTTTATATGGTTATGAATGGTATTTACTTAGTTATAGCCTCCGCGTGTATTCTAATTTTAGCGTACCGCTTTTATGGGGCTTTCATAGCGGCGAAAGTATTAACATTGGATGAGTATCGTCCAACGCCAGCTATGGTCCACAATGATGGTCACGATTACGTGCCCACAAACAAATGGGTAACATTTGGTCATCACTTTGCAGCGATTGCTGGTGCAGGCCCTCTTGTAGGCCCTGTTATCGCAGCCCAGTTCGGGTATTTACCTGGTGCATTATGGATCCTTATCGGTTCCGTATTAGCCGGCGCTGTACATGACATGGTTATCTTGTTCGCATCCGTTCGCTATGATGGTAAATCTATTGCGGATATTGCACGAGAAGAAATTAGTAAATTCGCTGGTTTCGGTGCTATGCTAGCTACATTGTTCCTATTGATTATCACCCTTGCTGGTATGGCCGTAGTAGTAGCTAACGCATTGCATAACTCCCCATGGGGTTTCTTCTCCGTATTTGCTACAATTCCAATCGCTATTTTCATTGGTATTTATTTGAAATGGTTGCGTCCTGGTAAAATTCAAGAAGCAACTATTATCGGTGTAGCGTTGATCTTCGCAGCTATTATCTACGGTCCAAACGTAGCAGCTAGTGAATACGCTTCTTGGTTTACATATGACTTGCAAACCATCGAAATCATGCTTGCCGTGTATGGTTTCTTTGCAGCAGCATTGCCAGTTTGGTTATTGCTTGCTCCTCGTGACTACTTGTCCACATACCTTAAAATCGGTACAATCGGCGCATTGGCTCTTGGTATTATCATCGTAATGCCTGAAATTCAAATGCCAGCTGTAACTCCTTACATCTGGGGTGGCGGTCCTGTATTGAAAGGTTCTGTATTCCCTTATATCTTCATTACTATCGCATGTGGTGCGTTATCTGGTTTCCATACTGTTATCGCAACAGGTACAACACCTAAAATGCTTACTAATGAAAAAGAAATCTTGCCTATCGGTTATGGTGCAATGTTAACAGAAGGCTTCATCGCTATGATGGCGTTGATTGCCGCAACTGCATTGCATCCAGATGATTACTTTGCAATCAACTCCACTGTTGAATCCTTCAAAGCATTAGGCCTTCAAGTTCATGAATTGCCAGCATTGTCTGCAATGGTTGGTGAAGACTTGATGCACCGTCCTGGTGGCGCCGTATCCCTTGCAGTAGGTATGGCTCATATCTTCTCCAGATTGCCTAACATGGATCACTTGCTAGGTTACTGGTATCACTTCTGTATCATGTTCGAAGCATTGTTCATCATGACTTTGATCGATGCTGGTACTCGTGTAGGTCGTTACTTACTTCAAGAATTATTAGGTCATTTCCATCCTAAATTCAACGACCAACATTGGGCTCCTGGCGTTTATGGTTGTGCAGCTTTAATTTGTATTTTGTGGGGCTACCTAGTTCTACAAGGTAACATCGGTATTATCTGGCCTTTATTCGGCGTATCTAACCAATTATTAGGTACTATGACATTAGCTGTAGGTACTACAGTTATCATGCGACTTGGCCGCAAACGTTATGCATGGGTAACAGGTATTCCTTGTATCCTTATGGCTATCGTTGCTATCGCTGCGGACTTTGAAAACGTATTTAACAGCTATATCCCAGCTGGTAAATGGATCCTAGTAGCATTCAGTGCTGCTATGTTCCTCATGATCCTTATCGTATTGGTAGAAGCTGTACGCAGCTGGATTCGCTTGTCCAATATTCCTCAAGATTATCGTACACAAGCTGAAATCGAAGCTGAAAGCCTTGTAAAATACGGTAAAGAAGCAAAAGCATAATAGCTTGTTTTATTAAATATTTAAAAGAGCACTCGTTATGAGTGCTCTTTTTTTAGATAATTAGTATGTTTCATAGAAATTTATGGGATTGAAAATAAAATTCTATAGAATTTGTTGACATACATTATAATCTAATATACGATGTATGTAGTGATGTATATTACTACAATAAAATAGTTAGGTAACGGCGCCTTGCATGCAGAGTTTCTGCGAGCAAGGCGCTTTTTGTATGGAAAGGAGTTTCTTATGGTCAATATGATTGATACGGGCAACACAGCATGGGTCTTGTTATGCACTGCCTTAGTATTCTTTATGACACCTGGTTTAGCGTTGTTTTATGGTGGGATGGCGCGTAGTAAAAATGTGCTAGGTACGATCATGCAGAGCTTCTTTTTAATTGGAGTTATTTCTGTTGAGTTTATTTTGTTAGGGTATACTTTGATTTTTGGTGATGATATACATGGTATCATCGGCGATTTTAGTAAATTTGGTCTTGGTGGTGCGGAAACAACCATCTTAAGTGATACCCATATTCCTGAGCTTGCTTTTGTAGCGTTCCAATGCATGTTTGCTGTTATTGCACCAGCCATCATGAGTGGCTCTATTACAGGACGGATGCGCTTTGCACCCTTTGTAGTATTTGCTTTGCTATGGTCTATCTTTATATATAATCCGATGGCCCATTGGATTTGGGGCGGTGGATTCCTTAGTGATTTAGGTGCATTAGACTTCGCCGGTGGACTTGCGATACACGTTTTGTCTGGCGTATCTGGATTGACATTATGTATGCTGTTAGGCCGTCGCCGAGGCTATGGACGCATGCCTATGCTGCCGCACCATTTGCCGATGACAATTCTTGGAGCTGCTATTCTATGGTTTGGATGGTTTGGCTTTAATGCAGGATCTGCCCTTGGCGTAGGCTTCCTTGCAGCTAATGCAGTGTTAACTACACAAATCTCTGCAGCTGTTGGTATTGTAGGATGGGTGTTAGTAGAAATGCTGCATCGCGGTAAACCTACTGTGTTAGGGGCTGCCTCTGGTGGTGTATCTGGGCTAGTAGCCATTACACCAGCGGCAGGCTTTGTAACGCCTATGGCGGCCATTATAATTGGTTTTGTAGGTGCCGTTGTATGTTATCTAGCGGTAGCCATTATTAAAAACCGTATTGGTTACGATGATTCTCTTGATGCCTTTGGTATTCATGGTGTAGGCGGTACATGGGGCGCTATTGCTACCGGTTTATGGGCTACCACAACTATTAATCCAGATGGGGCGAATGGGTTGTTCTATGGTGGTTCATTGTTAGGTCCTCAATTGCTTTCACTCGTGATTGCCTATGTATTTGCTATTGTAGGTACATTTATACTATTTAAAATCGTTAGCGCTTTCATGGATATGCGTGTTAGCATTGGTTCTGAATCACTTGGTATTGATATTAGTGAACATGGCGAAGGCGCTTATAATCAATCTGAATTTAAAAGCTCAGGTCGTTTTATTTCGTCCAATCAAACGTCCTTGTTATGATTTGTGAATGATAGATAGTACTTGTAGGAGATAAATATATGAAACGGATGAAAAAGGTAGATATTATTGCTCGTGCTGAGCAACTAGAGGATTTAAAAGAGGCCTTAAACAAGATTGGTATTCAAGGTATGACAGTATCACAAGTCTTTGGCTGTGGTCTACAAAAGGGCCATACCGAAGTATATCGGGGCCAACAATACGATGTAAATCTCATTCCTATGGTAAAGGTGGAAACCGTTGTATGTGATGTGCCTGTTGACCTTGTCATGGACACAGCACGAAATACTTTACAAACCGGTGAAGTAGGAGACGGTAAAATTTTTGTATATGATGTAGAAGACGCAATGCGTATACGTACAGGTACAAGAGGCACCAAAGCTGTAACCGACGATGAAGCATAAATACTGAATACTTACATCTTCAACGTGATATAATAATTCTATGAAACATTACGTGCGTTCTTATTGGACAAAATATAAACAATTGTATAAGAAAGGCTTAAAAGGCATTGCTGCTTTTCTTGCCATTGGAGCGATTATAGTCTTTGTGCTCGCTACGATAGCGAGCCGTGGAATGGGCGTTATTTTTAACGAGGTAATGGCTCGTCAAACGATGATGAGAGGGACTGTAACGGTAGAGAGTTTAACTGCAACACCATGGGGGACATTATCCTTTACTGACTTGGTATGGAAGGATCCAGAAGGCCGAGAGTTGCTCACAGTGCCAGATGGAAAGATTCGCGTTAATATGTGGGACGTAATAACACGGAATTTTAAGGCCTCTGCTATAAACGGAATCGAGCTAAATGATGCGACCATTGTAGTCGATTTAGATGATAACAACCGTCTTGACTTTGTGCCTGCTTCACCTGATGTAAACAAGCCACTTAATGAGGTAGAGCCGCGACCTAAACCTCCTAAAAAGACGACTCAAGAGCGACAGGAGGAACTAGGCAAGAAGGTTCGTAACTTTAATTGGGACGGTCAACATTTAAATCTTACGATTACATTGAGAAATAACCAGCTGGAAATCTTTCAGAAAAATCGTCACTATGTAATGAAGAACGTGAACTCTAAGATACATCTTGATAGTAACCGTGCTATTCGCATCGATATGGAGACGGGGAAGTTTGGTGGTACAGCCATTGGCGATGGCCTTACACTAAAAGGGCGTGTTGATCTAAAGGATGTATTAAAGCATCGCATGCCTCAGTTAGACTTACAGTTTGATGTAAAGGGTGTGGACCCATCATCACTCGGTTTTGGCGATAATATCCACGATGCAATGACCTTGCTGACAAAGGTAACAGGTGATTTTAATCGTCCATTGGCTAAAGGTCGTGTAACGATGCCTGTTTTACGAATTCCGGCGCTTACCTTTGAAAATGTAGTAGGTGATGTGACATACCAAGACGGTATTTTGAACTTTGAAAATGTAAATGCCAATGTATACGGCGGAAAGCTAGAGGCAAAGGGCATATATAACTTAGATACTCGGGCTTATACGATTACAGGGATAGCAAAGGATCTAGATAGTAGTGAGGCTCTTAAAACACCTGAATTTGTTGTACCTGTGTCGGCTAATTTGAACTTTAAAAGTGAAGGGATGCCTCGTGATATGGAGGTGTGGGGGGATTTCTGGTCTGGTGAAGGTCGTTATATGCTCATTCCCATAAAAAGTATTACAGGGAACTTTCATAATAAGGGACGACATTTATCATTTAGTGATGTGAAAGTTAATACGAATATTACGACCATTTCCACAGATGCATTGAGTATTAATAATGGTCAGCTTACCATGGGTCCTCTCAATATCACATCCCACGGGGGCAGTAATTTTATCATCTATGATGAAGACTCATTTGACGAGCTAGATGAGAATATGGACCGAATTAAAGAGGGCATGAAGCAAGCTAGTGGAAATAGTAAGCGTGCCTCGGAATCGGCAAAAGGTCTTAAAGATGTCAAGATTCCTGACGATGTAAAAGGATCTATTAAAGACTTGAAACGACAAATGGATTCTGTGAAAGACAGTGTTGAAGGCATCAAAATTAATTGATAAATGAAATATGTATGATGTTAACTCTCTTTCATTTTGTGTTTAGTTGGCTGGTTTATAATAAACTTCCAGTATCATAATTTTTGATAAATGCTCTTGTGTTTTTGGAGGTTTTTATGAAAGTATCAAAACAATTCTCTATCGTTTTGGCTGCATCTGTACTTGCATTTGGTGTAGCTACATTGGCGCCACAACAAGCGAACGCTTCTTATGGCTATAAATATACTGACTCCCAACGCCCACCAGTATCTACTCCAACAGGTTATGTTAATCCAGCCATGGGCTCTACTGTAACAGTTACAGATCCTGCACCTGCTACAAATAAATTGACTGCTCCTAAAGCTAGTACTACTATTGAAAACATTACTGTGACTAATGTTGCACCAAAATACTCTGATTACAATAATATTGCAGCATACTCCGTAGCAGTGGCTGATTATTTCATGGCGAAGATTATGGCTATATATGGTAGTGGTAATACAGCACTTAACCGCTATGGTTTTGGTAAATAGTTTTCTAAACTTAGTAGGCTCAATCTCAAATAATTGGATTTGAGTATAATTAAATTTAGCCATAACTAGATTTGGTCATATAACACAAAAAAGGTCCCTTTATGGGACCTTTTTTATATGTCTAGATTGCGTTAACGACGTACTAGATTTGTTTAACAATCTAATAGATCTACTTATCGATCTAATCCATTAGCACGTTGGTATTCAGATACTTCTGTAGCTGTTGTTTGTTCATCTGTTGTGACAGTATCTTTGGCTAAAGATTTTTTGATTTTGATAAGTGGTTTTTCTTTAGCTTTTGGATCTTCTTTTTTCTTCACATCTTCTTGAGATGGTGGTAAGAATGTATTGAGTTCATTCTTATGAGATACCTCTGTGTTTGTAGTGGATGCCAATTGTGCGCGTTGAGGGGCGATGAAGATTTCATCCTTTGTAATTTTCACGTCGTTCAATAATAATTTGAACACTTGAGGCTTTACAAAGATTGTGCCGTCTACTTTGCGAGCTGCAGACAAGAAGGTTTCAGATGTATCAAGGTTGATAATCTTTAATTTGCCATGGCGTACTACTTCAGCAGAGTCTGGTTGGATTGCTAATGTAGCAATGTTCATATCTACCAACGCTGTTTTAGTAGGCTCATCCCAAGCCACTTTATAGCCTAATGCTTCAGATACTTGGCGCAATGCTACGAGGGGTTGACCATCTACATAAATTACATTTTGTTGACCATTGATAGGCTCTACAACTTTGCCATCTACATTAATGTGATGAGCAGTCGTAACAGATGCAGGTTTTTCAAGGTTCATAGCTGGACCAGGATTTTCCATGCCAATAGCTGCTTGTGCAGGTTGTACCGTGCCAAATGTGAAAGCTAGTGCACCTACAGCGATGCTAGATAAAATAAGCTGTTTTAATTTCATAAGGGACCTCCATAAGGTGTTATATTTTTCTGAATGTATTAACATTACCAAATGTATATGAATATTTTATTACAAATTTTAATTTTATACAATTCATATAAGAATATATCTGGTGCAAACTTTATATCTCAATCTACGTTTAAGAGTGTTAATATAATAGTAGATATTGATTTTTGTATATTATTATAGAGATACACTTCACATAGGAAAGAAAGCACATTTAGAAGGATTTAATAGAAAAGGGAATCATATCGGCATAGCCGATCCGTTGACAGGAGTGATTGATAAAAATGGTAAAGTTAAAGGAAGAAAGCTTTATATTAAATAAAGATTTTGGGATGACTCCTATTAAGTGTTTGAAAAGCTCCTATTCACAAAATCAGGTGTTTTTTGTTGAACAAAGCAGTAGATATACAATTATTAATAACGAGAATAAAGGGATTATTGTTTTAGATGATGATTGGAATGAAGTAAAACGAATCTATATAGGTGAAGATATTTTACTTCCTGAAATTATTTATGTGGATTTTTCTAGAAATAGACTGGTTCTAGTTTTGGAAGAAACATATTGTTTTATTGACATAGATAATGAGTTTGTTAAGCTTATTCCAACCCCTCAGGAGTTTAAAACAGTTAGATTTAAAGCGCTCTATCACTTTACTGATGATGCTGTTTATATGAATACTAGTAAGGGGATTCTTTTTTGGTCACTTAAAGATTTTACAGTTCAGCTAGTTGCGGATGTACGGAACACTGATAAACTCTTTAATTGGTTTTATACTCAAAGCAAAGATAAACATAGCTATTTTCATAAGGGTGTACTAGCTTATTTTGATAGTAATAAGATTACTATCATAGATTTTATGAAAAAGGTAGAAATTAACGACTTTGTAGATATTGATTGTTTTGATATTGCTACAACTACTCGATATTGTTTAGCCGTTGCAGAGGATAAATTACAGCTAATTAAGTTGGATAATGATGATAAAAGTAAGTTAATATCCTTTAAGTATCCTTTATACGGGGCTTGCACTGTTTTCTTTGAACAGGATGACGAATTACATCTTATTCTATTGAGATGGAATGATTTGGAGGCAACCTCTATTCTTGAAGAATATGTCATTGATTTTGATAAACTACCTGATCATGTAGTGATATAAGTAATTCTTTATATGCTATAATTAAGTGTTACATGAATTATTTAATATATCTTAATTATAGATTTATAGAGTTTAGAGAAAGAGGTTCCTTATGGCATCCGGCAGATCTGAAAAGGAGTTACAAGGGGTAACGATGTTAGGTCACAAGACCGATTACCCTACTGATTATGCACCACAGGTATTAGAGGCGTTTGATAACAAGCACCCTGATAATGATTACTTCGTTAAGTTTAACTGTCCTGAGTTCACTAGCTTGTGCCCTATGACAGGTCAACCAGATTTTGCGACCATCTATATTTCTTACGTACCAGATAAGAAAATGGTAGAGTCCAAGTCTTTGAAATTATATCTATTTAGTTTCCGCAATCATGGGGACTTTCACGAGGACTGCATCAACATCATCATGAAAGACCTCATCAAGTTGATGGATCCTAAGTACATCGAGGTATGGGGCAAGTTTACGCCGCGCGGTGGTTTGTCCATCGATCCATACGCAAACTATGGCAAGCCTGGTACGGAGTGGGAAAAGACTGCCAAAGAGCGTCTTCATTTCCACGATATGCAGCCTGAGCGCGTAGCATACCGTTAATATGGCATACGAATTTTTAACAATGTTCACATCGTTCATAATGTTTTTTATGATTGGTGTGACCTTGTCTATACACCCTGCGTCGATTATGGTAGGGACGAATACGTATATAGAATCACAAGGCAAATGGACTCGATGGAACGGCTATATTATCTTTGTTCTACTTCTATTTGTTATGGATCTGTTCCTAACAAATGCTATATATCTAGCCTATTACGATGTATACGGCAATCTTATGAACATAGGCCATCTCGGTGTTGATTTTATGGATGTTTTCTTTAGTGAAAGTTTCCAAATCGTTGTAGCGGTCTTGTTTTTGCTTGTGTTATTCCAAGTCTTAGGGCTTGTCGATGTGGCCCATGGTGAAAGAAATCTATCCTTTTACTATAGCCAAGTAGAGGAGGGCAAGGAGCAGCCATCTTGGATGGAGCGATACATGGAACGCGAGAAGGGCTCGCTGGGGGCAAGTATAATAGGACTCCTATACATGCTCTGGATGACCAAGAGGAGCCTGTGGACATATATTCTCTGTGTTGTGTGGTTTAAGGTGCTAGCTATGCTAGTAAATGTACTAGTCTCACCAGTTATGAACCGCATTATGCATGAGAATCATGAGCTGTCTACGCATCTACTGCTAGATCCATATGTAGTTTCCTATGTAGTGGCAGGCTTCTTGTGGGGCCATGTAGCGTTGCACCATGATTTTAGTAAAGTATATAGCTTGGCTAGGAGTGTTGTCATATCCTTAGTCCCTCGCCTTAGTGTATTGGTGGGAGCCGTTCTCTTTATTGCTTTTGCTTTAGCCATCATATTAGTGCCTATCACTTGGGATGTGGTGGTGGACGTGCTTACAAGTAAATAGATGAACCTAGTTATTTCCTGTGTTTTTAGGGTATTAAAAGCTATTCTCATTCTCTTGACAATGAATTGATTCAGGTGTTAGAGTATGGATGTATTAATCGGAATACATAAACGTTTATACCCAGTGTATAGTGAGTAACAAGGTGAAATACATATCGTCCTTGGGATATTCCTGAGGACGATTTTTATCATCTGTCGCTAGAGGGAGGATCAGATGAGCATAGTAACAAATCAAACAACTGAACTGATTGGTAAAACTCCGGTATATCAATTACCAAATACCAATATTTATGTAAAACTTGAAAAATATAATGTAGGCGGTTCTGTGAAAGATCGCGCAGTACTTGGTATGTTGCAAGATGCTAAGGAAAAAGGACGCCTTCACGAGGATAGCATCATCGTAGAGGCGACAAGTGGCAATACAGGTATTGCTCTTGCCATGGTGGGCGCTATCTTACATATTAAAACTGTAATTATTATGCCTGAAAGCATGAGTAAAGAACGTCGTGAACTTATTAAGGCGTACGGTGCACAGCTCATCTTAACACCGAAAGAAACAGGCATGAAGGGTGCTCTTGAACGAGCAAATGAAATCTTAGAAAAATATCCTAATGCGTTTACTTTAGGCCAATTTGTAAATCCTGCGAATCCAGATATGCATTACCGTACTACGGGCGCTGAAATCGTAGAGCAAGTGCCGAATGTAGACGTATTTGTGGCTGGTATCGGTACAGGTGGTACTTTCACAGGTGTTACTAGACGATTGAAAGAGCATAATCCGAATCTGAAAGCTATCGCAGTGGAACCAACAGGATCTCCGGCCATTACAGAAGGCAAGGGTGGTCCTCACAAAATTCAAGGTATTGGTGCGGGCTTCATTCCAGAGAACTTCGACCAAAGCTTGATGGACGGCGTACAAACTGTAAGTGATGAAGAAGCCTTTAGCGAAGTACAAACCTTTATGCGTGAAAGCGGTGTTTCTATTGGACTTTCAGCGGGGGCCGCTATCGTAGCAGCTAAGCGCATTGCACGAGAAGAACCAAAGGCGAATATTGTGGTTATTGCACCAGATGGGGTAGAAAAATATTTATCCCTCTTGGATTTTGCTAATAACGAATATGTAAAATAACGGATTTCGCATAGATAAAACATCATATGTATAGGAATACAGACCACATATGTTGTATACTATATGTTATATGAGTAGAGTTATTTGAGATGGAGTCACTATGATGCAAGGTTTGCGTGAATTATGGGGCAAAATTCAATATAATATTAAGCGCGTAATGGATTCTGACCCAGCCGCAACAAGCGTGTGGATGGTTATTTGGACGTATCCACATATTACGGCCTTATTCTGGCATTTCTTTGCGCACCGCCTCTATAAGGCGGGGTGGCCAACCTTGGCGCGTCGTGTGGCATTACATTCTCGTCACGTAACGGGCATTGAAATTCACCCAGGGGCAACGATTGGCCGCGGTTTATTTATTGACCATGGTATGGGCGTTGTAATCGGTGAAACCGCCATCGTAGGGGATAATGTAACACTATTCCACCAAGTTACACTAGGGGGGATGTCCTCTAAACAGGTAAAACGCCATCCAACCATCGAAGACGAAGTGCTCATCGGTACAGGCACAAAAATCTTAGGGGATATTACCATTGGTGCGCGCACAAAAATCGGTTGTAATCTTGTTATTAAACATGATATCCCTAAAGACATGGTTATCTTTGAAACAGATCCAGAAAATATGTATGTCCGTAAACCTCGTCGTACTAATAACGGTAAGGCTGAGGAAAAGAAAATCCCTGATGGCTACATAGAATACTATATTTAATATAGTAGTAAAACAAATCTGATTCATCGAATCTATGTTGAAATAATACAATTGACAATGCCTTATTGGGTATGATATGATTACCCAGTAAAGCATGGAGGATTACTCAAGAGGCTGAAGAGGACGGTTTGCTAAATCGTTAGGGCGGGTTACCGTCGCTAGGGTTCGAATCCCTAATCCTCCGCCATGCTGAGACCTCACATCAAGCGATGTGAGGTCTTTTTGTTATTGTCTTTAGACTGGTTCGCGACGTAGTCGCGAATCATTAAACCACCCGCTATGCGGGTGCGGCAACGAAAGTTATACAAAAAAATCACCTTGCTTAAGTATAATGTAGGTGTTCAAGCCGCATTATATGCAAAAGAAAGGTGATTTTATATGGCAACAAAGACACAGAGCCTTGCGCACACAAAATGGTTATGCAAATACCACATAGTATTTACACCTAAGTATAGACGTAAAGTTATATATAATCAATACAGAAATAGTTTACGTGAAATACTGAGACGTTTGTGTGAATATAAGGGCGTCAAGATTATAGAGGGGGAGCTTATGGCAGATCATGTGCATATGCTAGTATTAATCCCACCTAAAATATCAGTTTCATCTTTTATGGGATATCTAAAGGGTAAAAGTGCACTAATGATGTTCGATAAACACGCAAACTTAAAGTATAAATTTGGAAATAGACACTTTTGGTCCGAGGGATATTATGTAAGTACGGTAGGTTTAAATGAAGCTACCGTAAAAAATATATACGTGAGCAAGAGTTACATGACCAGATGAAAGATAAACTTAGTGTAAAAGAATATGAGGACCCTTTTAAGGGTAGCAAGTAATACATATCCCCTTTAAGGGGAGCGTTACGAGTCAATGGCTATGCGGCTTGAACGTAGTGAAAGCCAGCGCCTTTAGACGCTGGCCTAGTACTACGGGCTTATAGCCCGTGAGCAAACCACCCGTTTTACGGGTGGTTCTGATTTATTGTGGTATAGACCTAAAGGTGTAAGGGCTCAAGTGAGCTTGAGGTCTTGTAAATATTGATGTATACAGGTGTGTAAGGTTATAGAGTTGACGTATGATAAGGGGTTTCATATAATAGATTGTATCAAATGTAATTTTAAGGAGACTCTTATGAATATAAAATATACACGTCACATGAATTTACTTCGTCGCGCTATGGGGATCGGTGCATTATGTCTCGTTGCCTCTGTTGGTTTTGCGCATGCTGAAAGCATTTCTATTCCAAGCGCACGTCCCATGATAGATGGCATGAGTGCCGATGTAGAGACTGTTAGTAGCTCTAGTAAAGCACAACATCACGTGAGTACAGGTGTGATTACGCCAAGTGATTGGACGTATACAGCGTTACAAACGCTAATTAAGCACGGTGCTATTACAGATACACATGGTTTTGTCTTTGATGGCAATACAAGCTATACAAAGGATGAGCTTATGCCTCTTATCGATGAGGTAGTAACGAAACGAGAGCAAATGAACGAAAACGATCGCCAATATGCATTGCGCATTTATCAAGAAAATATGCGTGATGTAATGGATTATCGTATCGGTCGCGACAAGAAAGTTACCCGAGAGCGCCGTCAAAAATTAGACGAAAAACGTGCTGAAAAGGCTAAGAAATCTGGTAAAACATACCAAGTATCTAAATCTCAACAAGAGACTTTAGATTCAGCTAATGATGAAGTGGCAAAACCAGAAGAGCGTGCTTTAACAGATGAACAAATCAAAGAAAAAATGAAGAAGTTCAAAATTGATGATTCTCGTGTTAAAGTAAATAATAATGTGCGCATCCGTTATACCGGTGGTAAGGATACAAAATCTAAAACCGATGCTCGCATGCAAATGGAGATGACTTTTACTCTATAACCCTTAATAAGGAGTTATAATGATTGATTTCTTAAAGAAACAGTTGTTTACGGTTCACCAAAATGGTAAGCACCAGGTGAGCGAGGTCTTTAAATTTATAGGGCCTGGCATTATCGTAACTGTAGGGTTTATCGACCCTGGCAATTGGGCAGCTAATCTAGCTGCTGGTGCTAGTTATGGTTACGAACTTTTGTGGGTAGTAACACTATCTACGATTATGCTGATTTTATTGCAGCATAATGTGGCTCATTTAGGCATTGTACGGGGCCAATGCTTATCCGAATGTGCCTATGAATTTTTACCGCGTTACGTGTCTCGCTTTGTATTGAGTACCGCTGGCATTGCAGCTGCGGCGACGGCATTGGCTGAATTTATCGGCGCTGCTATTGCGTTGAAAATGCTCTTTGGCATTCCGCTTCTGATAGGTAGTGTATTAACGGCCGTTATATGTACTGTTATGCTAATTACAAACTCCTATCGAAAACTGGAGCGGATTATTGCTGGTTTTGTATCCCTTATTGCATTGGCCTACCTCATTGAGGTCAATATGGTCAATGTAGACTGGGCGGCAGCTAGTGTTGGCTGGGTAGATCCTAAGATTCCGAATGAATCGATGCTCGTTATTTTGAGTATCTTAGGGGCCGTTATTATGCCTCACAATTTGTTCTTGCACTCAGAAATCATCCAAAGTCGCCAATTCAATACGCAAGATCCTTCTATAATGAAGCGCCAATTGCGTTATGAATTCCTAGACACCTTATTCTCTATGGGGATTGGGTGGATGATTAACTCCGCCATGATTTTATTGGCGGCAGCAGTGTTTTTTACTCATGGCATTGAGGTAACCGAGCTTGAACAGGCGGAGGAACTGTTGCGACCTCTCATTGGCCCTGCAGCAGGTACTATCTTTGCTATCGCATTGCTCTTTGCGGGCTTTGCCTCTTCTGCTACAGCAGGTATGGCTGGAGCGAGTATATTTGCCGGCATGTTTGGTGAGTCTTACGATATGAAAGACTTCCATACTCGATTAGGCTTGGCTTTAACATACATTCCGGCATTGCTGTTGATTGTATTTGTTACTGATTCATTCCAAGCATTGTTGATCTCTCAAATGTTCTTGAGTTTGCAACTACCTATTACAATTTTCTTGCAGCTCTATATGACGAGTAGCCGTAAGGTGATGGGGCAATATGCGAACCATACATATACGAATGTACTGTTATGGGGCATTGGTATTGTTGTTACTGTTATGAATATTTACCTACTCATTGTAGGGTAATAGGAAAAGACCGCGTTAGCGGTCTTTTTTGTATATTAGGTGTTCAAATTTATAAAGTTACATTAATCATAAAGTTACATTAATCATGTAACATTGTTTTATTAGAATTACTTTGTCATATAACCGGTATATAACCGGTATAGTTGTTATGTAAAAAGTATATCTATGAATACCCATGTGGGCTATAAAATATGTTACAATTAAAGATAGTATAAATTCTGTAGGGAACAATCCCTCACCAGTGTAATAGATAGAAATTAGGAGGACCTAATGGCAGAGGAAGTAAAAGTACAAGATGCAATGCAATCTGATTTTAGTGTTGTAGTAAACGACATTGCAGAGGAATTATTAACGCGCCTAAATATGGATGAGGATGGCTCTGTTATCGACATGTTCCAAACAGGTTCTTTTGATCCTTGGCAATTATTCGTGTTCTTTGGCGCTTTAGAAAAAGCTCTCGTTGATTTTAGAACTGATAAACGCAAGAAAACAGTTATTGTTCACGCCCAACCTGAGGCTCTTATCGGCATTGGTCGCGTGGTAACGCCTGTATCTACTATGCTCGAACACGTTCTAATGTCTCGCTTGAACGACATGAGCGAAGGTCGTCTAGAAACTGGCATGCTTACAGTATCTGCTGGCAGCATCGACTACGAAGGTGTAAATTTAAAAGGTCGTCACGTTGTTATCGTATGCGATCTTGTAGATGAAGATTCTGATTACCTTAAAGAATGCATTAATTTATGTAAAGAAATGAAAGCTAGCCATGTAGTGGCTGTGCCTCTTATGTTGTGGAATCCTGAGTTGATCGACAATTTGACAGAGGAAACTATCAAGGCGGAATTATCCCATGAAAATCGTCCTCTCTCCTAGTAAGACTAAAACGATTACCCCTGCTACTATCAACGACGGGGCAGTCAATCCTACAGTCTTAGACGGTCAATTTCAACCGCACATTACACAAGACATTGTAAAACATGTGCAGTCCCTAGATGTGGCGGCCCTTGGTAAGGCTTTGAAACTCAAGGATGATAAGGCGCAGGCTATCTTTGATTTCTATCAAGATTTTGCGTCTCATCCTGTAGGGCTTGCTTGTGAAAGCTACGATGGTATTGCTTTCAAATATTTAGACTGGCAGAACTTGTCTGAAGAGGCCAAGGTCTTTGGTGAAAGCCATCTTGTTGTTATGTCTGCCTTGTACGGCGTCGTAGAGCCTATGATGGGCGTTAGAGACTATCGACTCGATATGGTCGATAAAGTAGGTATTAATCTATACGATACTTGGCGGGAAACTGTGGATGCATACTTTCACAAGGAAGATTGGATCCTAAATCTAGCGTCTAAAGAATACGCCAAAATGGTAAACCATCCGAAGGTGGTAACTGTTGAATTTTGGGAATTGCGAGGCGATGCGTTTAAACAGATGAGTACGTCCTCGAAAATGAGTCGAGGTGTGATGGCTCACGAATGTTTAACGAACCAAGTGAAACATGTGCGTGACTTGCCGCGCGAAGTTAATGGGTTTACTTGTGTCACTGACATAGATTCCATTACTATACCAAGCGAATCGATGACGGTTCGTTATGAAAGGAAGTGATTGTTTGCAAGTGCAAGACATTCTTGCAAAAGACCTCGTCGGCGATGAATGGCTGACCGAGGAAGAATTGCGATTTCTCATGTCTGTAACTGATGAAGACGAGTTGCAGTTAATATATAAAAAGGCTTACGAAGTAAAGGCAAAATATGTAAAGCCTGTAGCGTATTATCGGGGCCTCATCGAGTTTTCGAACCGATGCATCAAAAACTGTAATTATTGCGGTATCCGTCGTGAAAATGATAAGACGGAACGCTTTGATATGAACCGAGAAGACATCATCAAGATGGCGCAGTGGGCCTATGACCATGAATATGGTTCTATTACGTTACAATCTGGTGAACGCAGTGATGATATATTCGTTGATTATGTGGTAGATCTCATTCGGGATATTAAAGCCATTGGCGATGGTTCCCTGGGCATTACGATGTGCGTAGGGGAACAAAGCGAAGAGGCGTACCGCCGCATGCGTGAAGCCGGTGCTAGTCGTTATTTATTGCGCATTGAAACAACAAATAAAGAACTGTATCATAAAATTCATCCTCAAGATGAATTGCACTCCTTTGAAACGCGCGTTGAATGCTTACGTCGTTTGCGCCGCGTAGGCTTCCAAGTAGGTACAGGTGTCATGATCGGTTTGCCTGGTCAAACTGAGGAAGATTTAGTGAACGATATCTTGTTCTATCGCGATATGGATATCGACATGATTGGTATGGGACCATATGTGGTACATCACGATACGCCCCTAGGCCAAGAAGCATTAGCTATGGGCATCGATGATGAAGCTGGTAAATTGCGCCGTATTCAATTGGGTCTTAAGATGATTGCGTTAACACGTTTATTCTTAAAAGACGTAAATATTGCGGCTACAACAGCATTACAAGCTTTGGATAAACTTGGCCGTGAAAAAGGCCTTGCTGCAGGAGCCAATATTTTGATGCCTATTATTACAATCCCTGAACATCGGGCAAAGTATTTGTTATATGATAACAAACCTTGTGTAGATGATAATGCAGATAAATGTAAAGACTGCTTAACGCGCCGCGTAATGTCCATCGGTGATACCGTGGGTTGGAAGCAAAATGGTGACTCCAAACACTACGGCAAGCGTACGGGAGAGTTTTAGTTTGTATATATTAGAGGTGTATTATGGAGACAAAATGGTATTCTGATTTTTGGCGGTTATTTGCTAGTCCTTTTAAAGGCGGTATTGATCAAGTTGTACAATCGGGGACATTGAATAAAGGATTTTGGGGCACTGTATTCTTGTGGGCTATTCCATATATTATATTGGCTTTATTTGGGACTATGTTAATTCCATTTCTCCCTCATAATGAATTTACTGGTTTAACCTATTTAATCGGTATCGGTGCCAGTTTTATGTTCATCTTTGCATGGCTTATCAGTATCGGCTGGTCCTTTGTGATGGTAGCCATCGGTTCCTATGTATACAACTGGGTTATCACTAAGATGGGTGGTACCGACAATGTACAGGCGATTATGAAAGTTAGTTGGTATCTACAAGGGTATGGGGTACTATTATTTAGTATTGGTTATACGATAATCATGGTTTTAATGGGGATTTTAGGACTTGCATTCGATAGTAGGGCCTTTGCTGGTGTTATCTATTTTGTAGGAACAATAGCCTTATTGGTTATATCCATTTGGGTATCCTTAGAACTTATGGCAACACAAGTAATGCTTACGAAGATGAAAGTATTCATTGCCTGCATCTTAACGTCCATAATCTTCGCTATAATTTGGGCACTTTTCATGGCGCTTCTTGGAGGCTGTGCCTCTTTAGTGGGTAGATAATACTCATATATAAATTAATATTAATAAAGAGTCCTCTTTTTTTGATAAATTTTTTCGGAAAAAGAGGACTTTTCTATTTGGGTGTCGAAATGTAATAGCAAAAGCCGTAATTTGCCATTAAGGAGGCGATTCCGATGAAAGAGTACAGTAGTGATAAAATTAGAAATGTTGCTGTTGTTTCCCACGATGGTGCGGGTAAAACAGCTCTTGTCGAATCTTTGTTGTTAACCTCTGGTGCGGTTGATTTCGTAGGTAAAGGCCAAGACAATAAACATATTATGGACTTTGAACCTGAAGAAATTAAACGTAACGTAACAATCCAATTGGGCATGGCTCCATGTGAATGGCATGACCATAAGGTTAACTTCGTAGATACTCCAGGCTATAATGAATTCCATGGTGAAGTTCGTGCCGCTTTGCGTGCGTGCGATGGTATGTTGATGGTACTATCCGCCACATCTGGTGTAGAAACTGACACAGTTCGCGCATGGGATTATGCAGTTGAATTACAAATGCCGCGCATGGCATTTATCAATAAAATGGATGTGGATGGTGCCGATTTCTTCGGTACTATTGAAAGAATGCGGGAATTATTTGGCAAAGGTATTATGCCATTGCAGATTCCTATAGGTGAAGGCGCCAACTTTGAAGGCGTCGTAGACGTAGCAAAAATGACTGCGTTTACTTATAAGGACGGCCAACCAACAGAGATTGCTGTACCAGCTCACCTTATCGAAAAGGCTCAAGAAATTCGGGAAATGACCGTAGAAGCCGCGGCTGAAGGTAGCGATGAATTGTTGGAAAAATATTTAGAAGGCGAAGAATTATCCTTAGAGGAAATTCGCCAAGGCTTGCGTGAAGGGATGATTAGTGGCCGTGTGTGCCCAATCATGTGTGGCAGTGCCACATCTCGTATTGGCCTAGATCAAGTATTGGATCGTATGATCCGTTACATGCCGGATGCAACTAAAAAAGTGATGACCGCAACTGATGCGGGAACCGGCGAACAATGTGTAGTACATGTAGATAAACCTTTAACTGCATTTGTATTTAAAACATTGTTAGACCCATTCGCAGGCAAACAAAGCTTTGTACGTATCTTCTCTGGTGAACTAAAAGAAGGCGATCGCCTCTTTGATGTAAATCAAGGTGTAGAAGAAAAATGGGGCAAGATGGTTACCCTTATTGGGAAGCAACAAATCCCTGTATCCTCCGCTAAAGCTGGCGATATCGTAGTGATACCGAAATTGGCAAATGCTAAGACTGGGGATACCTTAACTGCTCCTGACTTTAAAGTAACATACGATGCTATCCGCTTCCCTCAACCTCTATACACAGTGGCATTAGAACCTGTGAAAAAAGGTGAGGAGGAAAAATTAGCTAGTGCTGTTCTAAAAGTGGCAGAAGAAGATCCTACTTGTGTAGTAGTGAAAAATGCTGAGGCCCGTCAACTACAAATCGATTGTATGGGCGAGGTTCATCTCGAGCATATCCTCAACAAAATGGATCGTAAATATGGCGTACAAGCTAAACTTGTGACTCCATATATTCCATACCGCGAAACAATTAAAGGCTCTGCTGAAACCGAGTCTAAATATAAGAAACAAAGTGGCGGTCATGGTCAATATGGTCACGTTAAGATTCAAGTGGATCCATTATATGATGGTACGGAATTTGCGTTCGTAGACAAAATCTTTGGTGGTGCTGTACCTAAACAATACATACCAGCAGTGGAAAAGGGTGCCAAAGAAACCCTAGATAAAGGCTTAATTGCGGGATATCCTATGATTGGCGTGCAAGTGACACTCTTGGATGGATCTTACCATAGCGTAGACTCCTCAGAGTTAGCATTTAAAGTAGCTACGTCACAAGCTATCAAGGATGTAATTCCTAAGGCGAAACCAGTCCTATTAGAACCAATCTATGAAGTTAACGTGTTTGCACCAGATGCTTTCATGGGCGACATCATGGGTGATTTAAATAGCCGTCGAGGTCGTGTATTAGGCATGGAACAAAGTGAAAGAACAGGTATTTCTGTTGTTAAAGCACAAGTACCATTGGCTGAAATGGCCGACTATGTAACTGCATTGCGCTCTATCACTCAAGGACAAGGCGTATTTAACCGTCAGTTCTATACTTATGAAGAGGTTCCACATAAGCAAGCGGAAGAAATTATCGCTGCTCGTAAGACTCAAGAATAAAGTAAGACCATGTCCACGTACTGTATCAAATACAGTTAGAATCACTACAACTGAATAGATAATTGCATATCGTAACAACTTAATAGCATAACAATTGACGTAAGTCATAAATTTGAATAGTATTTTACACGAGCCCTCCATATATGTAGCGTATGGAGGGCTTTTACTATATTTGAAATAGATTAGAATAGAGCTTAATCGATAACGGAGAATATTGGGACCTAATCACTGGTATGTATAGATGCAGTGGAAATAATAGAATTGCTAGTCCTTTATGTATATATGTGCTAACATTAAGATAATATACTTCTTTATGTATCGGGTGTTATTTCCATATATCGGGAAAGGATTGTATATGTTTTTTTCTAGCATTACTGCAGATTATACAAAAATGGGTTATCCTAAAGCTATCGTACGAGCTTTGGATTTCCTAAAAAATACAGATTTGAAAGCATTGCCTGGCGGCCGTCATGCCATTGAAGGGGACATGATGTACGCCAATGTAGACGATGTAGAAACAAAATTGTTTGAAACTACAAAACCTGAGTCTCACCGCAATTATGTAGATATTCAATTCATGGTAGATGGGGAAGAAAATATGGGCTTTTTTGTAGATAAAGGCCTCGTAAAGCCTGTGGAGTCTCATCCAGATCGTGATTGTTATTTCTACCCAAACGAAGCTGAAGATGAAGGACAAATCCATTGCCCAGAAGGGTACTATACAGTATTCTTCCCATCTGATATCCATAGACCACTATTAGCTGTTAATGATAAGCCTATTAAAATCCGCAAGGTTGTTGTAAAAGTGCATGTGGATCTCTTAGGCGAGTAATCCTATGAAGCGATATGAAATTATAGGTGTCTTACTAACCCTATTAGGTGCTGTTTTATGGGGCGTATCAGGTGCTTCAGTACAGTTCTTAAGTAACTTTAGGGATATGAACTTGGAATGGCTAGTCACCATGCGATTAATTACAGCAGGACTGTTGACTGTTATTTATGCATGGTTTAAATATGGTAATTCTATCTTCCATGTCTTTCGTAGTTTAAAAGATACAGCAGGCCTTATCGTTTTTGGCGTATTTGGCATGGCTTTATGCCAATATACATACTTTAAATCTATTGCTTTAGCAGGGGCCGGTATTGCGACGGTACTCCAATACTTGGCGCCATCAATGATTATTATTTATATGCTAGCTCGTTATGGTAAAAGGCCCTCTAAAGGGGAAATTATCTCCGTTATACTGGCCTTGGTAGGTACGATTTGTTTGATGGGGAATGATGGCTTTTCTATGGAGCAATTCCCACTAGCAGTGCTCGTATGGGGACTCCTATCTGCTGTAGGGGTCGCTGTATATAGTGTTTCTCCTGTAGATTTATTATATAAATATGGAACCTTGCCGATTGTAGGATTTGGTATGCTTCTCAGTGGTATTGTTGCTGCTATTTTATTTCATCAGCCAAATTCGTATGCTATGTGGGATGTATGGACTGTGGTGGGTTGTTTTAATGTAGTATTTCTCGGTACGATTGTATCATTTAATGCGTATCTTGAAGGGGTTAAACGCATTGGCGCCGTTCCAGGATCCATTTTGTCATCTATTGAACCGATTTCAGCAGCTTTCTTTGGATGGGCTTTGTTAGACAACCAATTTAGTGCATTAGGGCTAATTGGTATGGCTATGATCATTGCTACCGTTATTATTATTGCTTTAGAAAAACGTAGTTAATCTATATTGATGTAACTATATTTATAATTTAATGTTAGAGGTTTCATCTCTGCGTATTGCAGCGGTTGGGACCTCTTTGCTATTATGATACATATTGTGAAAGTAATCGTCATGGGAGGGGCTTATGGAGGAAAAACAATGGAAGGGCATGGGCCTCGCCATTATGGGAGCTCTGTTTTGGGGGCTTTCAGGCACATCTGTACAATTCCTTGAAAATGCAAAGCATATCAATGTGGAGTGGCTACTAGAAGCGCGTTTGCTCATAGCAGGTATATTGTCGATAGGTCTTGCCTATATAAGGGATGGTAAGCGTATTTTCTCTATCTTTAAAGAACCAAAGGATATAGGGAAATTATTAGTATTTGGTATTTTAGGTATTGCTTTAGCTCAGTACTCATACTTCAAGGCTATTGCCATTTCAGGAGTCGGTATTGCTACGGTCCTTCAATATGTTGCGCCTACGCTAATCATTATCTATTTGTTTTTGAGATACTTTAAAAAGCCATCTATACCAGAGTTTTTCTGTATTGTATTGGCCTTGGTGGGAACACTCTGTATCGTCATGCAAGAAGGGCTAGATATTTCAAACTTTAATGTGCTTGCTTTATTCTGGGGGCTTGTATCGGCATCTAGTATCTGTGTATATACATTGCAACCTATTGAGCTATTAAAGAAATATGGCACCACATCCATTGTGGGCTTTGCCATGTTTATCTGTGGTATTTTATCTTTAGCTATGTTTCAACAAGTAGAATCGGAAGCCCTCTGGGATGGCATGACCTGGTTAGGATTATTCGCCATCATCATACTTGGTACAGTCGTATCTTTTAATGCTTATATGGAAGGGGTTAGACTCATTGGTGCTATACAAGGCTCTATACTTTCATCATTAGAACCAATCTCAGCAGCGATCTTTGGATGGGTATTGCTTGGGAATCATTTTATGCTGGTCGGCATTTTTGGCATGGTTTGCATCATTGCTACTGTGTTTATTATTGCTTGGGATCGTCAACGACAAATTAAACGAGAAGTACTAAAAAAATTAAATAAAGAAGAAATTGTGTGATCTACGTGTGTATGCTCTTTTGGGGCATACATTAAGGGCATAATGCTTTGTACAGAAGCGGTACAGTAGAGAAAGACTGTTTAAAAAACATATATTACTATGTATATTTATTAGGCATAGTGTGTATGTTTTTTTATTTCTAAAAATATCAATATAAGTTATAATAAATATAAGAATTATTATTGATGTATATAGAAATTTATAATTCTGTATACATAATCTTATTGGTTGACTATTTAATTAGCTATTTTTGTAGCTCTTTATATAGTTGAAGTATAGTATCTATTGTATTTTAGGAGGTAAGTATGTCTGTAAAAGATTTCGTACAACAACGCCGCGATGATTTTATTGCTTTACGTCGTGATTTTCATATGTATCCAGAGCCAGCTTGGCTCGAATATCGTTCTGCCGCTAAAGTAGCTGAAAAGCTAATTGCTTTGGGTTATGATGTGTCACTCGGTGCAGAAGTGCTTGATTTAGATTCTCGTATGGGTTTGCCGAGCGAGGATGTTATGAAAGCAGCAATGGCTCGTGCTATGGATGAAGGTGCTGATCCTGAACTAGTAGAGAAGATGGGCTATGGTAAAACAGCTATTGTGGCAACTATGAAGTTTAGTGATGATGGTCCTGTAGTAGCATTCCGTGCAGATATGGATTCCAATGATGTAATCGAATCTAAAGCATCTAACCATACTCCTGCTAAGAATGGTTTCCGTTCCCGTCATGAGAAGGCTATGCATGCTTGTGGTCATGATACACATATGACAATGGGCCTTGGTCTTGCTGAATATATTGCTACACATAAGGAAGGCTTGAAGGGTACTATTAAAATTATCTTCCAACCAGCAGAGGAAGGCGTACGTGGTGCTAAAGCGATGGTAAAGGCTGGCGTAGTAGATGATGTAGACTTGATGTTCGGCATGCATATCGGATTTAATGAACAGTTATCTAATTGCTTTGCTTGTAGTGATCATGGCTTTTTAGCGACTACAAAACTTGATGCTGTATTCCATGGTTATTCTTCCCATGCAGGTGGTTCTCCAGAAAAGGCTCAAAATGCCATGCTTGCAGGCTGTACAGCTGTTATTAACTTACAAGCCATTGCTCGCCATAGTGGGGGTGCATCTCGCATGAATGTAGGCGTTTTTGAAAGTGGTACAGGTCGCAATGTTACTCCTGATGTAGCAACACTTAAATTAGAAACTCGTGGTGCTACTACAGAGATTAATGATTATATGATTGAACGCACTAAGACCATTATTAAAGGTGCTGCAGAAATGCATGATTGTACCTTTGAAATTACAAAACAAGGTGAAACTCCTGCAGGCCGTATTAGCGATGATTTAGCTCGCGAAGTACAATCTATCATTGAACCATTAGGTATCTTTAAAGAAGTTCCATTCGATTATAGCGGTGGCGGTAGTGAAGACTGTGCTTACTTCTTAAATCGTGTTATTGATCGTGGTGGTCGAGCAACCTATATGGTATTGGGCTCAGCTATTAAAGCACCTCATCATAATCCATTATTCGATATCGATGAAGAAGACATGCTAAACGGTATTGTTGCGTTAGGTACAATTGCTACTCACTATTTAAAATAGGACATATTGATTGAGATATTGTGATGCATACATCCAAGCTATAGGTACATAACTATATAGATGTATGCATCGAAATATGTATAGTGTGCTATATATTAGATGTAATATGAGTATTAGATTGTGAGGTGTTATATGATTCAACGAGAGCGTTTAGCTAAAGATTTTGATGCTATGGCACAGTTGACTGCACCTGGTGAGGGAATCAATCGCCTAGCTTTTACCGATGCAGATTGGAAGGGGCGGCAATATATTATTGACCGCATGACTGATGCAGGTCTAACTGTAGAGATAGACGATTTTGGAAATGTGCTAGGCTATAAGGTAGGTAAGAATCCTGATTTACCGGTTGTCATGGTTGGTTCTCATACGGACAGCGTGCCTAATGGGGGCAATTATGATGGTGTTGTAGGTGTATTATCTGCTATCGAAGCGGTTCGCAGTATGACTGATGATGGTTTTGAACATGATCATACCATTGCAGTAGTAGACTTTATGTGTGAAGAGTCTAGCCGCTTTGGAGCAGCTACATTGGGTAGTAAATCTATGCGCGGTGAATTGACATTGCAAGATTTACATCGCTTAGTAGATAAACAAGGCATTTCCTTGTATGACGCATTAAAAGAGCGTAATTTAAATCCAGATGCTATTGAGCATATGGAATATAAGAGACCTGTAAAGTCTTTCACAGAAATTCATATTGAACAAGGTAAAGTGTTAGAGTACGAAGCTAAGCCTATCGGTATTGTAACGGGGATTGCTGCACCAGAACGGTTCTATGTAACCATTCGTGGTAATGCGGATCATAGTGGGGCCACACCAATGAACTTGCGTCATGATGCACTCTGTGGGGCTTCTAAAATCATTCTCGGTATTGAGGAGATTGCATCCATGCAAGAAGAGCCTCCAGTAGTGGGTACAGTCGGTGTAGTAGAGGTTGTGCCAGGAGCGATGAACGTTATTCCTGGGGCCGTTAAACTGGGCGTCGATATTCGCAGTATTTCTAAGGTGGCCCGTGATTCTGTGGTTACTCTCATTAAGGAATATATTGATGTTATTGCAGAGAAACGAGGCTTATCCTATACGATTGAGCCTGTTGCACAGGATCATCCTGTAGCGATGCATCCAGCTATGATTCGAGAAATTGAAGAGGCTGTTCAGTCTGTAGGCGTAGACTATATGACCATGCCAAGCGGTGCAGGTCATGATGCCATGCATTGGGCTGATGATGTTCCTACAGGAATGATTTTTATCCCATGCCGTGAAGGTATTAGTCATAATCCGGCTGAATTTGCAGATATGGATGACATCGTTACGGGAGCTAAGATATTAGACACGGTGCTAAGAAAGCTTAGCTTAGAAAGTACTAAACTTAACTAGGTTGAGTACTGTGGAATATTTGATGTAGATATAATTTAGTTAGCAATGTGTTAACTAGCTAAGATATCATATTTTACGTGGTTAGAAGGGTGTATTCCGCAATAGAATGGCAGAGAATACTCGCTATTGGTAGGGAATACACAGATTGGAGAGATTATGGTTATTGCCGGTATTGTTATCGTAGTGGCGACGTTTATTGCCATTATTAAACAGTTTGAAACACGGCTCGTGTTATTATTATCGGGTTTGTTAATGTGCTTTATTGGTGGGCAACTTGGTGCTGGTACGACAGCCTTTGTAAAAGAACTTACAAATCCAGGCCTTGTACCAACTATTTGTACAGTGCTTGGTTTTAGTTATGTTATGGAGTATACAAAATGTACAGAGCACATGGTATATTTCATCTCTGCAGGCCTTAAAAAAATGACTAAAATCATCATCCCTGGTGCTGTTATTATTACGTTCTTGATTAACATTGCGTTACCTACAGCGGCAGGCTGTGCAGCGGCAGTAGGTGCTCTATTAATTCCTGCACTTATTCGCTCCGGTGTGCATCCAGCGATGGCAGGCTCTGCTATTTTCCTAGGTACATGGGGAAGTGCATTGAGCCCAGGTCTTATGTTTAACCCACAAGTAGCACAACTAGCAGGTGAAGACGTAATGACCGTTATTGCGAGCTTCTCTATGCAAGCTATTATTGGTATTGTCGTAGCAGCTATCTTGCTCAATATCGTAGCTATCGTTAAGAAGGAACATACTGGCTATGTATTGAAAGATGCTAACGAAGAAGAAGGTAAAGAATTTAAAGTAAATTATTTATATGCTATCATCCCAATCATTCCGCTTGTATTACTCGTACTCGGTAGTAAACAAGTAGCGGTGATTCCAGAAATTTCTGTTCCGGTATCCATGTTAATTGGTACAGCCATCGGTATTATTGCTGTACGTCCTAATGTAACGGAAGCAGTTAAGAAATTCTTCCGCGGTACTGGCGATGGTATGTGTGATGTTGTGGGTCTTATGGCTGCGGCAGCAGCCTTTACTGCGGGTATGCAGTACATTGGACTTACAAGTGCACTCATTGATGGTATGAAGAACTCTCAACAAATCGCTCAAATTGGTGCAGCCTTTGGTCCATTCTTATTAGCTGTTATCTCTGGTTCTGGTAATGCAGCAGCCCTTGCGTTTAACGGAGCTGTTACACCGCATGCGGCAGACTTTGGCTATGGCATTATGCAACTCGGCTCCATGGCCCAATTAGGTGCTGGCATCGGTCGTAGTATGAGTCCAGTAGCAGGTGCAGGTATCATCATTGCTGGCCTTGCAGGCATTAACCCTATGGAAATGGCAAAACGCAATGCTGTACCATGTATTATTGCTACCGTAGTGATTATGCTATTGTTACTATGATTAGATTAAAATATAGCTGTAAAACTATAAATTCATAAATTACAGATATATTAAAGACGTTAAACTTTAGAATACACAATAAAAGAACCCTATTTTGACATAAAAAACTGCACCTCCAAAAATTAGGCCCAATTTTTGGAGGTGCAGTTCAATCATGATAGGGTTCTTTTTACATATCTTTGTATTATTTAAGTTTGAAGCCAATCCAGAGAGCGGAAATAATAAATAAGCCACCGCTAACCCAGAATAGGGTAGTAAAGCCTAGCCATGCCATAAGGCTAGCACCACCAACAGACCCTAAGAAATAACCAAAAAACAAACAAGACTGATTATAGGAAAATACTTGGCCTGTAAATTCTCGAGGCGTTTTTGAAGAGAGGTAAGTGTTTAAGGCAGGCAACATGCCACCTAAACCAAAACCTTGTAGGAATCTGATGATTGCCAGTTGATATACATCAGAAACATAGGCTTGAGGGATATTTAGAATCCCTACATAAATAAGAGATACTACTAATACTTTACGTGGCCCAATCTTGTCGACTAATTTACCTAGTGGAGAACTACTCATAAGTTGAGCAATACCCATAGCGGAGAATACAGCGCCTGCAATAAATGCTAGATTTTCTGTATCACTAGGAACGATTCCCTTAATGTATACAGAGATAACAGGTTGTAAGGACATGATGCATATTGCATAGATAAAGGACGCTACACATAATGCGACAATACTATTAAATTCCGGTATTTGCTCTTTCAACTTACGGATGGAAAGTTTTTCAGGATTCGGTTGTGGTACATAATTTTCATGGATGAATATAGTAGCCAGCACACCAGCTAAACCCATGAGCGTACCGACGATAATGAAGTCATTGCGAATGCCTACTGTATCTGCAATATAGCCGCCCAATAAAGGCCCTATTAGTGAACCAGCAAGATTAGCAGATGCTAATAATCCTAAGGCCCAACCTGTCCGCTCAATAGGTGATTCTGAAGCTATTAATGTAATTGATGCCGAGTAAAAACCACTTACTAGACCTTGAACGAGTCGGATTAAAACAACCCCTTCGGGTGTAGTTTGAAAAGCAATTAATATATTGCATAATGCCATGCCAAAGCTAGATCGTATTAATGTAATTTTACGACCTTTTTTGTCAGCCACACGTCCCCAAAATGGCGCAGCTAAGCAAACGATTATATAGGTGGCACCCGTAGCTAAACCTGACCAGAGGGACATTGCCTCTGGAGTTTTAACGCCTAAATCATGAAAGTATAAAGGTAGAATTGGAGCTAGTTGACTAACACCAAAGGCTGTACAGAATACGCATACTAAACTGATGTACACCGTTCGTTTCCACGTTTCCAAAGTATCCCTCCTTTTGTCTTGTAATACATTTATAGCTATAAAAACTTGTAGGCTCATTTTTTGCCTAGTCTTTTGCTTAATGACTTTGAGCTAGTCTTTTGCTTAATGACTTTGGGCTAGTTATTTCTTGCTACGAAATAATTATTAATTATGTTTCTTTTTAACTTCTTCCCAATCGCTTAAGTCAGGAAGATTATTGCTAGTTATAGATTCCTGAATCCAGTAGTTGATGGATGTTAAGTTGCTAGAGTCTCGTTCAAAGCCATATACGATGTCGTCCTCTACGTCGTCTTCTATCGTGATATAGAGGCTAATGTGTAAGTTTTTACCTTTTCCACGCTCGATGAAGTAGCTAATACCTGGATCGTCGAGGTTAGATGGGCGAACGGCCATGATATCATACTTGCCATTGGCTACGCCTTCTAAGGCATCCTTAATCATTTGATTGGAAAATTCATATTGATTGAGGTAGAAAATATCATTGTCGCAAGTTAATACATATTCCCGTGGAGGCGTAGTATTTTTGTACTGTCTCTCCCATCTTTCATCAATAACAGGCAATGTAGCATAATCATAGAACTCTTTAATTAAAGCGAGCCCTTCAGGAATGGACATTTCTTTAAAGTATCGTATTTCATACACCGTAGGCTCCACGTTTTCATCCTGTCTACTAGTATCCTCAAGGTATCCGTATAGATAGATCGTACAAGAGTTTTTATCTTCATTGTGGAACATAACGATACTGTACACATCGTAAATGACGTTTTCTATGGATTGGCGATTATCGTAGATGATAAAGCTGAGATATTTTTGTGTATCCCATTCCCGTTGAATGAAATTCCAGTCGTATTTATTCGTGCGCCAACCAGTAGTAGAGTCCTCGAAGATTTCTAATACATCCACAGAATTTTGAGGCCATGTAGGTGGCATAGGATTACAAGTTGTAGAAGATTCTTTTATGCCTTCTTTGTACTGATAGTGGCCATTAACGAGTTCAAAGGCTTCTAATCGTTCAGATGCTTCGTCAGGGATTACCAAGGGCTCACCAGTACTTAACCAATTATCATTTCTTGTGTTAATACGTCTGATGCTTTCACGAGCATGTTCGTAGAACGTAACGGCTTGGTCTAAATCCGGTTCATTTGTAATGGCACCAATTTCGTAGCAATAGCCGGCTGCTAGTTGCCATAGATGGTCCGCATAGTCATAACTACCGTATCTATCGTGACATTTGCTAGCCTGATTAACGCACTCTATGGCGTTTCTCATTGCAGGGGTATTACCTTTTTTGAAAGTAAATACATAAGCGAGATATGGCCAGATAGCATCGAGCGTGTAAATAGCTGGTTGTTGCAATAAGTGAGCAATGCGAGACCAGTCTTGGGACTGACCATCGATGTTCAAGGTACGAATAATGATGGCTTGCATTGTAACATAAGCGTGGTCGTCAAAGTCTAAGTAATCTGGGCTTATAGCAGCGCGCTCGTAATATCTGAGGGCCTTTTGAATATCCTGAGGGATTCTTTTGTTAGACTCACGTGGTTTTGCATAGTACTCGGCAGCTTCACGCAAACACATGCCATTATTCATGGCGGCGCCGCGCTCAAAATATTGGAGAGCTCGTTCATGCTCCCCACGTGATTTACAAATATCACCTGTTAAATACATCATGAGAGGCAAACCTGCTTTAGCACCTTCAAAAATGACGTGTTCTTCCATTTTCTTGTTGCCTTGCTCTACATAGGTAATGCGCAAGTTGCGGTATGCAATAACAAGGCCTGCCTCGGCAGATTTACGCAACCATTGCTGAGCAATAGCATTTACTTTATTGGCCAATCTACGTTGATCTGCTTGTACAAATAAGCCCTTTAAAAAACGGGCAAAGCCAGATGGTTCACCTTCATTAGCCACCTTTTTAGCCGATGGTAAGATGTGATAATCCCCCCATTGGTATACATTGGCAATGGCGTAGGCACAGTAAGAACAACCCTTTTGGGCGCCCTCATAGACACGCTGGAATGCTTGGTCCTTCGTCATAGGCAACTCTTTTTCGATGGTTGGTGTCAGGGCTCCTGAGGTACGCATAGCTTGTAAAATGGCGATGGCACTGCCTTTACGAATAGCCGTATGTAAATAGCTATACGCCTTTGTGTCATCCTCAGGAAAGCCTGCCTCAATCCACGTGAACTGAGGGCCAGAATAGACGCGCGCCAAAATAGCGTACACATCGCCAATACCAGGAATCGTTTGGCCTTCCTCGTCTAATTTCACAAGGGTCTCAAGCTCAGCCTTGCCCGCCCAAGCGATATCTTTATTACATTGATGGAATATTTTATTGAAAGACTGTTGTATTTGATCAGTAAAATAAAAACTCATTCTCTCTCCTCTGCATAATAATCAGTAGAAGCTGATAACATATGTAATTTCAGTATACTATTAGTGTTTAGAGGAACACAATATAAATGTTCTGAATTTGTTAGGGAGAATAAGGGGATATTATTTGATTACAAGTAAGCATATTAGATAATTAATGAATCTAAGGATAAGGTGAAAGTTAAGATTATCCTTGACTTTCATTCTATAGAAAACGTATAATCAGATTATAATTTTATACTCGCCTAAAAGAAACCGATGAGGTGGAGATAAAAATAGGAAATGCACTCACAGAGAGCGGGATTAGCTGAGAACCCGTAGTACGCAGCTTATTAAATGGACCACCGAGGGCGCATGGAACAGAATGAACTTTCATTCCTAGTATGGTGCGACGTCACACGAGCGTTAGTCGTGAGGGATATGTTAGTATCCTGCGAAAGGGGAATGCACTGCATTCAAACAAGGTGGTACCGCGATTTATAGCATAATACAAGTATTTTCTAATAATTGTATAAGAATAGAACTATAGACTCGTCCTTGACGTTATATTGTCATGGGCGAGTTTTTTATTGGCAAATGCCAGATGGAGGTTCTCATGATTTTCCCTAGTCTTGACCGTGTGAAAGCTATCGCACCGGGCTACGATATCGTGCCTGTATATATGGAAATTTTATCCGATGTACGCACACCGATTAGTGTGTTGAAAGCGTTAAAACAAGTGAGCAGTCATACATACTTGCTTGAAAGTGCGGATAATAGTAATCATTGGGGCCGTTACTCCTTCTTAGGCTACGATCCTAAGATTGAGCTTTTCTGCAAAAACCATACAATGACTATCAAAGACGGTACAACACGTACTTTTGAATGCTCTGACCCAGCTGCAGAAATTCGCAATATTTTGAGTCAATATAAAAGCCCTCGTTTAGAAGAGTTACCAACCTTTACAGGCGGCTTTGTAGGCTACTTTGCTTGTGAATACATCCGCTATATTGAGCCAACATTAGACTTCCCAACACCGGATGATGACTCTGCTATGGTAAACGATGTAGACCTTATGCTCTTTGATAAGGTAATCGCTTTTGACCACTATAAAAATAAAATCTATTTGATTGCTAACATCAGCACAAACGATTTGGAACGCAACTATAACAAGGCTGAGCTTGAGTTGAAAGCATTAGCTGACCTCGTAGTAAACGGTAAAGAGGCTAATATTCCAAAAGGGATCCTTAAAACAGAGTTTACTTCTGAGTTTACAAAGGATGAGTTTGAGGCAGTTGTTAAAAAGACACAACATTACATTAAGGAAGGGGATATCTTCCAATGTGTTGTATCTAACCGCCGTGAAGCTGAGTTCGATGGCAGCTTGCTAAATGCATACCGCGTATTGCGTACGTTGAACCCATCTCCATACATGTTCTATCTATCTGGTGGCGATGTAGAGCTTACAGGTGCCTCTCCAGAAACATTGGTAAAATTGACAGATGGTAAAATGTATACCTTCCCAATTGCAGGTACTATGCGCCGTGGTAAAAACGAAGCAGAAGACCTCGCTATTGAGGAAAAACTCATTAATGACGAAAAAGAGTTGGCTGAACATAATATGCTCGTTGACCTTGGTCGTAATGATTTAGGTAAGATTGCTAAATTTGGTTCTGTAAAAGTTGAAGCATTACACATGTTACAACGCTTCTCTCATGTAATTCATATTACATCTACTGTAAGCGGTGACATTCAAGATGGTAAAGATGCCCTTGATGCTATTGGTGCTACTTTGCCAGCAGGCACATTGTCTGGGGCACCTAAGATTCGTGCTATCGAGATTTTACACGAACTTGAAAAAAGCCCACGCGGCGTATACGGTGGTGCCGTAGGTTACATCGATTTCTCCGGTAACATGGACGTATGTATCGGCATCCGTATGGCCATGAATAAAGGAGGCAAGGTTTATGTTCGCGCTGGCGCTGGAATCGTTCGCGATAGCGTACCTGCTAGTGAATATAACGAAACCTTAATAAAAGGCCAATCCATGATTTCCGCAATTACAGATGCACAGGAGGTAGAATAATGGTACTCCTTATAGATAATTACGATAGCTTCTCCTTTAATTTATACCAATTAGTAGGCTCTATCGATCCAGATATTAAAGTCATCCGCAGCGATGAATTAACAGTTGAAGAAATCCGCGCTTTGAAACCAGACTATGTGATACTTTCACCAGGACCTGGCAGACCAGCTGATGCGGGCGTATACGAAGACCTATTGCGCGAATGCAAAGGTGAATTCCCAATTCTCGGCGTATGCCTCGGTCACCAAGCCATCGGCGAAGTATTCGGTGGCACCGTATCCTACGCAAAACAAGTGATGCAAGGTAAACAAAGCGTAGCCAAACAAGTACACCCATCCAAAATCCTTAAAGGCGTACCAGAACAATTTGAAGTGGCACGCTACCACTCCTTGGCGATTATCGACGAAACCATGCCAAGTGAGCTCATCGTCACATCCATTACAGACGACGGCGAAGTAATGAGCGTAGAACACAAAGACTACCCAATCTACGGCGTGCAATTCCATCCGGAATCCATCATGACACCGAACGGGGAACAAATGATTCGCAATTTCTTAGAAAAATAACCTACAGCCTAATTTATGTATCGAGGGGCTATTCTAAGGCTCTAGAACGATAGGGCAGAAATAAGGTCTCTCGGAACTCCGAGTGGCCACCGCCCCACTTTGTGGGGCCGCCAAGTCGTTCCTTAAGACCTTATTTCCTGCCAAATCAACCTTGGCATTACTCATTCAATAGCCCCTCTACAGCACATACCTTAAACGATAGACATATTTTTCTAAAGAAATATGCGAATCAGAACCCCTAACATAGGAAAAGGTGGTGCAAAGCACCACCATTCCCATCCACATAAAGAAATGATCTGTGCGTTACTCCATATAATGCGCAGGATCATTTGAGAGATATTGAATTGTTGTTCATTTTATTGCGAATGTGACGATGAGTAGGGCATATAAAAGATTAAATGTCATAGCGTTTATGTGAGTTCACGGGGTTCTAGGCCCGACTTTGGCCCTGCGAAGGCCGTAGGCCGTAGTCAGACCCGGCCAGTGGAGGGCATAGGTCCCTGTGAATCACATGTTGCATTAACGCAGGTATATGCCCTATTAACGTTGAAGCGAAGTAAAATGAACAACAAGTAAGGAGATATAAAATGATTAAAGACGCATTATATGCAGTAACGCACGGTCAAGATTTATCCTACGACCTTGCAAAAGATACAATGAACAAGATTATGAGCGGCGACGTACCCGAGGTTCCTATGGCAGGGTTCTTGTGCGCCCTTGCCGCAAAAGGCCCTACTGTAGATGAGGTTACGGCTTTTGCTGAGGTTATGCGCGAGAAGGCTGGTTCTGTGCCTCATGAAGGTACTGTTGTGGAAATCGTAGGTACTGGCGGTGATGAGGCTAATACGTTCAACATTTCTACTACGTCTGGTTTTATCATTTCTGCAGCAGGTATTCCTGTAGCAAAGCATGGTAACCGCAGTGTATCTAGTAAATGTGGCGCTGCTGATTTAATCGAAGCCTTAGGCGCTAAATTAGAGCTTAATGGTGAACAAAACGAGGCAGTTCTCAATAAAGCAAATATGTGCTTCATGTTTGCCCCTGTGTATCACCAAGCTATGAAATATGCAGGTCCTGTACGTAAAGCGTTAGGCGTTCGTACGGTGTTCAACATCCTTGGACCTTTGGCAAACCCTGCAGGTGCTACTGTAGAATTAATGGGCGTGTACGATAAATCCTTAGTAGAACCATTGGCTCGCGTATTGGCTAACCTTGGCGTTAAACGCGGTGCAGTGGTACACGGCTTCGACGGTCTCGATGAGATTACAGCTACCAATAAAACGTACGTATGCGAAATTAATAATGGTACTTTCACAAGCTATGAATTCGATCCTAAGGAATACGGTTTCGAATACGCTGATAAAACTGATCTTGAAGGTGGCGATGCTACGGTGAATGCTGAGATTACTCGCCGCGTTCTCGGTGGTGAACAAGGTGGCAAACGTACTGCCGTTCTCCTCAACGCAGGTATGGCGATTTACCTTGCAAAAGATGGCATTACATTAGCAGAGGGCATTGAAGAGGCGAAACATATGATTGACTCTGGCAAGGCTCTTGCCACAATGGAACAGTTTGTGAAAGCAACACAAGAGGTATAACCATTGATTTTAGATAGAATTGTAGAGGCTACCAAAATTCGGGTAGCCCAAGAAAAACAGGTGGAAACGCCTGAGGCTGTAAAAGCAGCGGCTTTGGCGTTACCATCTGATACAGGACTTCCTTTTGAAGCAGCCCTTCGTCAGCAAGACTTCAACTTCATTTGCGAAGTCAAGAAGGCATCTCCGTCTAAGGGCATCATTGCTGAGCACTTTCCCTATTTAGAGATCGCTAAAGAATATGAAGTAGCAGGCGCAGCGGCTATCTCTGTATTAACTGAGCGAGACTTCTTTAAAGGTGATAAAAAATATTTGCAAGAAATTGCAAGCACTGTAAAAATCCCTGTACTTCGCAAGGACTTCATCATCGATGAATACCAAATCTACCAAGCGAAGGTGTGGGGCGCTAGTGCGATCCTCTTGATTTGTGCATGTTTAGATGTGCCTACGTTAACAAAATTCCGTGAGTTAGCCGACTCTCTAGGCTTATCCTCCTTGGTAGAGGCTCATGACGAGCACGAAGTGCAAATGGCCATCGATTGTGGTGCTCGTATCATTGGCGTTAACAACCGTAATTTGAAAGACTTCACTGTAGATGTACAAAACAGCGTGCGCTTACGCAATCTCGTGGAAGACGATGTAATCTTCGTATCAGAAAGTGGACTTGAAACGCCAGAGGATATCCAAGTATTGCGGGATAACAATATCGGCGTCGCCTTGATGGGGGAAACCTTTATGCGTTCTCCTAATAAGGTTGAGAAATTGGCATATCTCTATGGTCCCACATACTACACACCAAAAATTAAGATGTGCGGTATTTCTAAGGTGGAAACTATCCCTGCTATAGTCGATGCAAAGCCTGACTATATGGGCCTTGTATTTGCACCGAGCAAACGGCAGGTCACTGTGGAGCAAGGTAAGACATTAGTGGACGAGTTCCATAAGCAATACGAAAAAGTATATGGTGAAGTTACAGCACCAATGAATACTGGTACAGCACAAGACGGTCAGGACAGTCAGGAATTTGTCCAAGGAAACTCTAATTTTGAGAAGATTAAAACAGTAGGCGTATTCGTAAACGAAACGGTAGAAAACCTACTTAAGATTGCTGAGGAAGTCAAACTTGATGTGATTCAACTTCATGGCGATGAAGATGAGACTTTCATCCAATCCTTAAAAGAATGTACTAATGTAGAGGTTTGGAAAGCTGTTCAAGTTCGTAGTGCGGCAGATGCAGAAAAATGGATTGATAGCAGTGCGGATATGCTTTTGTTTGATGCATACCACAAAGATGAGCGGGGCGGTACAGGCGAAGTATTCGACTGGTCCTCGTTAGATGAGTTTGAACGACCATTTATGCTCGCAGGCGGCATCGATAGTACCAATGTGGCCCGTGCAATTCGTACGGTTCGCCCTTATGGCATCGATATTAGCAGCGGCATTGAAACAGAAGGCGTGAAAGACGATGAAAAGATTAAAGCTTTCACCCACATCGTAAGAACAATAGCCCTGTCATAACATGGTACATTAGCAGGAATGATAGATAGAAAGGTAAGTTATATGAGTGAACAAAGACATGGTTATTTTGGTTCCTTTGGTGGCCAATTTATGCCAGAAACATTGATGAATGCGGTCATCGAATTGGAAGAGGCGTACAACAAGTACAAAGATGATCCTGATTTCGTACGCGAACTTGAGGATTTACATAAAAAATATACAGGCCGTCCATCCCTTTTATACTATGCAGAACGCATGACAAAGGACCTTGGGGGCGCTAAAATCTACTTAAAACGGGAAGACTTGAACCACACTGGTTCCCACAAGTTGAACAACGTAATTGGTCAAATGTTATTGGCAAAACGGATGGGTAAAACGCGCGTTATTGCTGAAACCGGTGCTGGTCAACATGGCGTGGCAACGGCTACTATCGCTGCGTTGATGGGCATGGAATGTGAAGTATACATGGGTGCAGAGGACTGTGAACGTCAAGCACTTAACGTATATCGCATGGAATTATTGGGAGCTAAGGTACATCCTGTAACAACTGGTACAAGTACATTAAAAGATGCTGTTTCTGAAGCGATGCGCGAATGGACAAACCGCATGTCTGATACACACTATGTATTGGGTTCTGTTATGGGGGCGCATCCATTCCCGATGATCGTTCGTGATTTCCAATCCATCATCAGCCGTGAAGCGCGTGAGCAAATCCTTGAAGCAGAAGGCAAATTGCCAACAGCGGTTATGGCTTGCGTAGGCGGTGGCTCCAATGCGATGGGCATGTTCTATCACTTCATTCCTGATGAAGGTGTTCGCCTCATCGGTTGTGAAGCAGCTGGTCGTGGTGTTGATACAGAGGAACATGCAGCAACAATCGCAAAAGGCTCTGTTGGTATCTTCCATGGCATGAAATCTTATTTCTGCCAAGACGAAGACGGCCAAATTGCTCCAGTATATTCTATCTCTGCAGGCCTTGATTACCCTGGCATCGGACCTGAACATGCGTACTTGCACGATAGCGGTCGTGCTGAATACGTGCCTGTAACAGATGATGAAGCAGTGGATGCATTCGAATACTTGTCTCGCTTAGAAGGCATTATTCCAGCTATCGAGAGTGCTCACGCAGTGGCGCATGCTCGTAAAATCGCTCCTACTATGAGCAAGGACGATATCATTATTATTTGTTTATCTGGTCGTGGCGACAAAGACGTAGCGGCTATGGCGAAGTACAGAGGGGTGGATCTTCATGAGTAAAATTAAAGACGCTTTCACAAAGGGCAAGGCATTCATCCCGTTCATCAGCGCTGGTGACCATGGCATTGAAAATACAGAACGTTATATTCGTGTGATGGTAAAAGCCGGCGCCAACATGGTAGAAATTGGTATTCCTTTCTCTGATCCAACAGCGGAAGGTCCAGTTATCCAAGAAGCGAGCACACGCGCATTATCTACAGGCGTAAAAATTCACGATATCTTCGATATGGTGCGCCGTTTGCGTACCGGTGATGATGCGGTGACGATTCCTCTCGTATTCATGACCTATTTGAACCCAATCTACGTATTTGGTCGCGAAAAATTCTTTACTCTCTGCGAAGAGGTTGGTATCTCTGGTGTTATCGTGCCAGACATGCCGTTTGAAGAAAAAGGAGAACTCGCTAGCGTAGCTAATAAACATGGCGTTGAAGTGGTATCCTTAATTGCTCCAACATCTGAAAACCGCATCGAAATGATCGCAAAAGATGCAGAAGGCTTTGTGTACTGCGTATCCTCCCTCGGTGTTACAGGCATGCGTAGCGAAATCAAGACAGATATTAAATCCATCGTTGAGACGATTCGCAAATATACAGATATTCCTGTAGCTGTTGGTTTCGGTATTTCTAAGCCAGAACAAGCGGAAGCAATGGCTCGCGTATCTGACGGTGCTATCGTTGGCTCTGCTATCGTTAAAATCGTTGCAGAACACGGTGAACATGCTGACCAAGCGTTATTTGACTACGTACAATCCATGAAACAAGCGGTACAAAAAGCTAACGCATAATAAAATAGATAATACAATACATACTAAAAAGGACGTTATACATGTGGTATAACGTCCTTTTTAGGTTAGTTAGTTTAGTTATGTGTTATATGACTGGATAACCAGTTATGAAAGGGGAATGATTAGCCATTTGTAGATTCGGAACGTTGATGTTGTTCGCTGCGTTTAGCAGTGGCATTTTTATCATGTTTTTCACGTTCAGATACTCTGTGTTTTTTATATTTCTTTTGGTCCGGTTTGAACCATGGATGAGCACTGCTATCTACAGTACCATCATCGTTCTTTTCCATGCGATGGTTTTCACCGATTTTGAAGTGGTAATCTTTAGCTTGCGCTACATTGGCACCAATACCGACTGTTAAGAATGCTGCCAAGCTGGCCATAGCTACTACTTTAGTCAATTTAGCGTTCATAAGTATTATCTCCTATACAAACTTAATTGCACGAATTTTAGTTGTAAAAAATATATTATTAGTATAGGTAAAATTAATGAAGAAAAAATGAAATGTAAGCCTTGGTAAAGCATAGTATAATAGTAATAGCTAAGTTTGTATAATATCTAAATATAGTAGGAGTTTTATGAAACAGAGAGTATATGAAATCCTCTATCGCGAGCTAGTAGAAAACTATGCAAATGGTAAAGGACGAACAACGACAGCCGATTTTTGGCTTACCATAAGCGCTATGACCTTTGTATACGGTCTAGTTACATTCATAACAGGTCTTGCTACCTTCATTCCTTATGGATTTTTATATGCTATATCCTTAGGGGGCGGCGTATTAACGGCATTGACAGTAGTGTTAACATTGCCGACTATTATGCTCGTAGCTAGACGGTTGCGTGATTCTAATAATGATCCAACATTGATGATTCTCATCTTTATTCCTATTTTAGGATGGTTGGTTTTGCTTTATCTATTATGCAAGAGGTCGGCTCCGCAACAAGAGAGAAGTATAGCTAACGAACAGATATCTGTAGAACATAGTATTGGTGAAAAACGGTCCGTTTCTGGTGTATTCATCATGGCTATCCTTGTTTTAGGCTGGATTGCTAGCAGTATAGGGACCTCTATGATGGGTCATAATTATATGGTAGAAGAAACAGCCTTTGGTAATTTAGGACAGGGGGCTTTCACCAAAAAAGCAAATCGTTTACTACATAGTGATTCTGCTACAACAGAAGGTTATCTAGTTGTGAAAGAGTATTACCAAGCACTTGCGAATGGGGATTATCATAGTGCGTATCGAGAATTGAGTAGTCGTGAAATGGAACGATATGGTACCTTTGATCTTTGGCAACAGGCTAAGACGAAGGAACAACGTTCTGTTGTGGAAACTATACGATTGGATTATGTGTCTCAAGATGTGGATGATGATGTAACGGTGGATTATATCGGATATAGAGTGGACTTTGTAGATAAAAGACCATCTATATTAGTACGTTTATATAATGTGGGTAACGGTTGGAAAATCGTTGGTTTTGAAGAGTTTGAGGAGGACTAGTATGGCATCTGTAAATGTATACGATTTAAACTATACCGATGCCTTCGTGCTAGGCATCAAAAACTACGCCAATTTTAAAGGTCGTGCAAGTCGTAGTGAATACTGGCGGTTCATAGCTGGAGTCATGATGGTTCAAGGAACGCTAGGGATTGTAGCCATTCTTTGTAACGGAGTAGGTCTCTATAATTTTGAGTCTATCATTGATACGATTAATCTATTAGTGACTCTGTTTTTCCTGATTCCTAATATCGCCATCACAACGCGACGTATGCATGATATTGGGCGTAGTGGCTGGACTCAGCTAATTTCCTTTATTCCTATTATAGGTTTCTTTATATTTTTGACCTATGAATTGAAACGAGGCGATGAAGGTGAGAATAGTTACGGTGAAAGAACCGCTTATGTACCTGTCACCGCTGTTATGAGTAACTCTATAGGACTTGAAGAAACACCTTCTCGTCGTCAGGATTGGATTATGGGGATCACCATTTTTATTATTCAGTCCATAATATTTGGAAATACCATAGGTGATATATTATGGTATGGCATTAATGCCAATGGCTACATATAGTATTAACCTGCATCAAATAGCATACTTATTATTTTATTTTATAAAAGTTTAACAACTCCTTTATAGACAATATAACACTTTGTAGTAAAATGAAATCAAGATGAATTTAAAAATATAGATATGGTTACGTTACAACATATCTAAGTTACTATATGTGTTAAGAACAACAGGACTTTATGAGCTTCACTGTTTCCTGCTGTGAATGGAAGGAGTTTAGTATGAGACCTTGTCCCTATTGTGGGCATGAGGTGTTAAAAAATGAACGATACTGTCCAAACTGTGGACGTATTCGTAAAGCACCTATTTCGTTAGATAAATATAACTTGGGATTGATTGAAAACTTTAAACAATGTTTGATTTACAAATATGCTGACTTTGAAGGGCGTGCTAGTCGTAGTGAATATTGGAATTTCTTTTTGGTGTATCAATTGCTATTTGTAGCCATTCTATTCACCTGTGCATTCTTGAGCTATATCAGTCCGCTCTCTAGTGTGGTTGGCGTTGGCTTCGGGCTAGTCATTCTTGTACTTATGTCCGTCGTTATGGTCATCCCTGGTGTAGCTGTTGCAGTACGACGCTTGCACGATCAAGGCCGCTCTGGCGGACTTGTCTTTGTGGGACTCGTTCCTGTCATTGGTACAATTATATTACTAGTGTTAATGGCTCTTCCTGGTGAAAGCCACGCAAATCGCTTTGGCTCTCCTACTGGGCAAGTGATCTTAACAAAACAAATGGCTCATGAAATTGGTTTGATTGATGCTACACCTACCACAGGCCTTACAGCAGGATTACTATGTGCAATCTTTGTGCTGTGGTTCTTGGTGGATCGATTGCTAACGACAAGTGTGATATAAAAAATAAAATATATATACAAAGAACAGCCTCTTGCATGGTGCAATAGGCTGTTTTGTTGTATAATAAATTAATTTCAATTTGTCATTTGATAGGAGAGAATTATGACTGATTTAAACATTAAAAACTTGGCGTATATTGATAATTTCAAGCATTCTGTAGTCGGTAATTTTGTAAACTTTAGTACTAGAGCTAGTCGCAGTGAATATTGGCGATTTACAGCAGTTACAGTTGTCATAGGTTTTGTATTTAGTCTATTAAGATTTATTTTTGGCAATACATTCTTGGAATCCCTCTTTAATTTATTATCCTTTGCATACACTTGTGCAATATTCTTGCCGTCTCTTGGTATTGCAGTTCGTCGTTTACATGATATTAATAAATCTGGATGGTTTTTGCTACTTCCATTTATTCCAATTATCGGTCTTATATATGTTATTTATTTATTGGCTAAACCAGGTGATGCAGGCGATAACCAATATGGTTCCCCAGTAAGTTATGAAACAATCACAGCTGACGAATCTGCTCGTACGGGCCTTAAAGAAACACCATCTGAAAGCATGGACCAAAAAGCAATGATTGTGTGCCTCTGCCTTTGGGTTCTTAATATTTGGATATCTTTTTTATCAATATAAGAAAACGCCTGCTTATGCAGGCTTTTTTAGTTATTAGGACTTTAAAATCTTTGTAAAATTAGGTGATGAAATATTTGACAATCTACCCTCGTGAGTCCTATAATTATCTATTATATGAAGATTGCGTTGAAAAAGACGGCATATCTCAGACGGATTTAGTAGAGACCAAACTCATGGGCTGAAAGGTTTGGAAATCTAGAGATTTGCGGATCACTTTGGAGCAAGCGGTAACGCCGCCGGTGAACACCGTTATATGTTTAAGTGGCTTTCACAAAATGAAGCCTAGTTATTTCGTATGCTCGGAATATTCTAGCTTTCACAGAAGGTCAGTAGGGTGGTACCACGGATATTACGTCCGTCCCTTCGGGGGCGGGCGATTTTTTTATGTAAAAGGAGCACATCATGGATTACGGTAAGACGTTACATTTGCCTGAAACAGAATTCCCAATGCGCGGCAATTTGCCTAAGCGCGAACCAGAAATCTTAAAGTTCTGGGAAGACAACAAAATTTATCAAAAACGTTTGGAATTGCGTAAAGACGCAAAACCTTTCATCTTGCATGATGGCCCTCCATACGCAAATGGTAAATTGCACATCGGTCATGCCCTCAACAAAACGTTGAAGGACATCATCATGAAATACAAGACTATGACTGGTCATTATACTCGCTACATTCCTGGTTGGGATACGCACGGTTTGCCAATCGAGCATGCGGTTATTAAAAACACAGGTCTTAACCGTCATGAAATGGCGCCATTGGACTTGCGCAATAAATGTAAGGAATATGCATTAGAATGCGTAGAAACTCAAAAACAAGATTTTATTCGCTTTGGTGTATTAGGCGAATGGGATCGCCCTTATTTGACATTGCGTCCTGAGTTCGAAGTTAAACAACTTGGTATTTTTGGCGAAATGGCAAAACGCGGCCATATCTACAAAGGTCTTAAAACTGTATACTGGTGTACTCACTGTGAAACTGCATTAGCAGAAGCAGAAATCGAATACGCTGAGAAAAAATCCTTCTCTATTTACGTAAAATTCCCTTACGTATCCGAGAAAAAGGTAACTTTGCCAGCTGGCGTAGATCCAAAACAAGCATACTCCGTTATTTGGACAACTACTCCTTGGACAATGCCTGCCAACGTAGCAATCTCTGTTAACCCAGAGCTTGAATATGGTTGGGTAAAAGTAGGAGACGAATACTACTTGATGGCTACTGAACTTGTTGATGCGGCTATGAAAGATATCGGTATCGAAGACTACGAAATCGTAAATCGCTTCTCTGGTGCAGATTTAGAATTGGCTGAATTCAAACATCCATTTGTTGAACGTAATGCTACAGTATTGTGTGGTGACCATGTAACACTCGAAGCAGGTACTGGTTGCGTACATACAGCTCCTGCACACGGTGAAGATGACTTTAACATCGTTATGCGTTATAACAAGGACGGTAAAACAGAGCTTCCTATCGTATCCCTTGTTAACGAAACTGGTAACTATACTAAACAAGTGGACGACAACCGTTATGGCGATACTGAATTCCCATTGGCTGGCGTAGAAATTCATGATGCAGAGGTGCCTGTTATTAAAATTTTGGCGCACAATAATGCATTGCTTCATAAATCTAGCTTGCGTCACCAATACGCACACTGCTGGCGTTGTAAAAACCCTGTCATCTACCGTGCTACAGAACAATGGTTCTCCTCTGTAGATGGATATCGTCAACAAGCACTTGATGCTATCGATAACCAAGTACAATGGATTCCTAAATGGGGCCATGATCGTATCTTCAACATGGTTCGCGATCGCGGTGACTGGGTAATCTCTCGTCAACGTATTTGGGGCGTGCCAATTCCTATTTACTATTGTGAAAGCTGCGGCGAGCACATCATCAACGATGATACGATCAAAGCATTACAAGAAAAAGTAGCCGTAGAAGGCTCCGATGCTTGGTGGGCTCACAGTGCAAAAGAATTGTTACCAGAAGGTTTCAAATGTCCTCATTGCGGTCATGATGAGTTCAAAAAAGAAACAGATATCATGGACGTATGGTTCGACTCTGGTTCCTCTTGGGCAGGTGTACTTGAAGTTAATGGCTTAGATGTACCATGTGCTATGTACCTTGAAGGTTCTGACCAACATCGCGGCTGGTTCAACTCTTCCTTGTTAACTGCAGTAGCAACAACAGGTAAAGCACCATACAACTCCGTATTGACTCACGGTTTTGTTGTGGACGGCGAAGGCCGCAAAATGTCTAAATCCGTAGGTAATACAGTAGCACCTAGCGACATTATCGACGTATACGGCGCTGACGTTATGCGTTTGTGGGTATCTTCTGCGGATTACCAGGCAGACGTACGTTTGTCCAAAGACATTGTAAAACAATTATCTGAAGTATACCGTAAGATCCGTAATACATTCCGCTTCTTGCTTGGTAACTTGGATGACTTCAATCCAAATACTGATAAAGTGGCTTACGCAGATATGTCCGAATTTGATAAATGGGCATTGTTGCGCTTAGAAGAAGTACGTCAAAAGGTTACTGAAGCATACGAAAACTATGAATTCCACATGTTATATCATGCAATTCATAACTTCTGTACAGTAGACTTGAGCTCCATCTACCTTGATGTAATGAAAGATACTATGTATGCTGAAAGCAAAAACAACGTAGCTCGTCGTTCTGCTCAAACAGCGATGTACGAAATCTTGAAAACATTGGTAGCAATGGTATCTCCAGTACTTTCTTTCACAGCGGAAGAAGTTTGGAAATACATGCCTAAAGAAGAAGGTATGCCTGAATCCGTTATGCTTCAAGATTGGCCACAAGGTCATCCTGAACACTTCAACCAAGAATTGGCTGATAAATGGAACCAATTGTTAGACTTGCGTACATCCGTACAAAAAGCATTGGAACTTGCTCGTCAAGACAAAACAATCGGTCATCCATTGGATGCATCCGTTACAGTATACGCTGAAGGCGCTGCATTCGACGCATTGAGCGCTCTTGGTGAAGAAGGCTTGGCTAAACTCGTAATCGTATCCGAAGCTCACATCGTTAATGGCGCTGCACCAGCAGAGGCTGTTAAAGATGAAGAAACAGGCGTAGCGACAGTAGTGGCTCCATCTGAACTTGAAAAATGTGAACGTTGCTGGATCCACCGTGATACAGTCGGTCAAGATAGCGAACATCCTACACTTTGCCATCGTTGTGCAGAGGTAGTAAGAAGTATATAACATTTAATGAATATAATGTGAAAAATGATTATATTTATCTGATATATCGGTTATAGTGACTTTATTAATTTTATCTGATTATAATATTGGCCGTTTTAAGGTATAATGATTATATATAGAGGTTTCATTATTATTGAATGGAGGGCTATATTATGTCCATAACAAAAAAAATAGAGAAAAAATTATTGGATAAAGAAGAAAAGCGCACTAAAGAATTATTAGATGAGTTACATATGGATAAAAAAGACGATTCCGACGTTAAAGTGAATGTGGAAACCGGTAATAAGCTCTATGATCGATTATTGGAAAAAAAGACAGAACGGTTGTATGTACAAGAAGAGGCATTAGGGATAAAACCTAATTCGGATAAAAAATAAATTTAGGTCAAGACATCGAACATCCTACACTTTGCCATCGTTGTGCAGAGGTTGTTGAATCTCTATAATCCAAAGAACATAATACATACTATGAGTTGTCTATTATGTATTAACTTCTAAATAGGAAACCCTTCTCTATACTACACTTAGTTATTCTTGGCTAAGCTAGTGAGAGAAGGGTTTTTGTTATATGTATCTGTCCTGTAAGTACGTTTATGAAAATTAATATCCCTTAGTCTGTTAATTATTAAAATTTTATAGAAATTTATGAATTCGTTGCATGCTATCTTTCTCATAAAACTATCTATAATAATTGCTAACTTGTTATTTTCCTCATGAAAACTTAATGTGTAAATTTTTACTCATTTCACATTAAATTTAATATACTGGTTTAAGATGTTTATAGTTAGTTTAGTTATTGTGCTTATATGAGAAGGAGGAACAGCAATGGTAGCAACTATCATTAAAGCAATTTTGGCTGCACTTACTGGTTTAGCAAACGCAATCTTGCCTTTATTCAAATAACAATTTCATTCCCCAGAAAAAAGACCACCTAGCTTGCAGGTGGTCTTTTTCTTTTACCTGAAAATAGAAATCAATTTGTAACATAATGATTTAGAGAATCTTTAACTATCGTTTAACTATAAGGCTTTATATTGACTATGGAAAATAGCATACCTATAATTAAGATGAATGAACCATGAAGTGAACGTGAAGAGCGTACAGTTTGTGTGGTTTTATTTCTTATGTAAAACGAGGGGAGCGTACAAGACATGAGAAGAAATTTGATTATTAAGGCTTTTGTTTTAGGTGCTATAAGTTGTGCTTTCACTATTACAGGACTGGCAGCCGATGGGCATGGACAAGGTATTGCAGATTCTACTACAGAAGTGAATGAGGCTAAACATGAAGCTGTTCGTTCTAATTGGATGGATCGCACAGATGTGGTAGTCGGCGTTGGTATGAAAGATTCGAAAGAGACGCATAGTCAGCACCATGCTGTTGGTGCATCATCGATGAGACATGATGATCTAAATACTGTAACTTCGAAAAATTCAAAATCTACTGAAATCAATAAATTGTATATTGAGACCTTGCAACCTATAACCCATTATGATGAAAACGCTAAAAGCGTTGTCTTTGTACAAGGTCGTATTGGGCGCAGTGGAGAAAAAATTTCATCTTATAAATTAGATAGTTATTTGGAGCCAGCCAGACCTGCAGGGACGTTTATAACACATGATAAGCAAACAGATACGAAAGAATCATTAGGAATGAATGCTAATATTGGCATTGGCTATCGTCGCCTTAGCAAAGGTGAACATGCTTATGTTGGTGTTAATGCGTTCTATGACCATGTGTTTAAAGGCGGTTATAAGCGCGTTAGTGGCGGCTTAGAATATGTGGCAGGCCTTAATGAATTTCATGCTAATCTGTACCGAAATCTAGGGACTGATGATAGAAAATATATAGGTCTCCATGGGCGTAGTGTTGTATTGGGTGATCCTGCAGGATTGTATCCATATGGTATGGATCCTGATCAAAGTCTTTATAATTATGGTATTGCTGCTTATGAAAATCATTGGATGCTATCAGAAAAGGTTGCTGCCAGTGGGTTTGATGTAGGATACTCACGAACTTTCAAAAATGCTCGCTGGGCTCGTGCTTATGCGGACTATTATAATTGGCGTGGTAGAGAGGCTGTAAGAGTAGGGTATTATAAATTAAAAAAACGTGATGCCATAAAAGGTTTTAAAGTGGGTGCAGAATTCCATATCACACCGCATCTTACCCTCGATGCGGGTTACCAAACGGCATCTCATCATTTGAGTGGTCCTTATGCGACTTTGAAATATACCATCGGCACATCTAAGTTTGCTTGGCGTGGTGGTAAACATAGTGAAAGCGCGATTACAACGGCTCGTTCCAAGATGCTTGATAAGGTACATCGTAGCGATATGGTTGTACAAGAAATTGTGGAAAATACTTATGAACAGCAGTTTGTCGATGTTGGTTTATAGGAATTTCCGTGTTCATTACCCTCATGATCATTTATAATAGTTTAGTCTATTTATAGCTTATAAAAAGGAGCTAGTACTTTCTGTACTAGCTCCTTTTATGTTTTGGGTCATTTTTATTGTAATGCCTTAGGCACACTGAGTTTTTTCCAATTGTCTAGCTCAGGTATTTCCAAGGTATTAATCGTTTTTTGAATCCAGTAGTTTAAGGATACTTCGTTACCTAACTGTTGTTCAAATAAATAGGTATTGCCTGGTGTATCGAGAGGGTTACCATCCTTATCGATGGAGTGGCGCATAGATTCTTTCAAATAGAGTTGCACTCTAAATGGATTTGCGTGATTGCCTCTGAAAATAAAATAGGATGGACCGATAAAGTCATGGGTACGGACATTAATTTGTTCGTACTTTTTGTCTTTTAAGCCTTGTAATGCGGTTTGTATCATGGCATTCGCATCGTCGTATTCTTCAAGCAAGAAAGCTTGTTGATCTACGTCGAGTACATAGTGCCAAGTTGGTTTTTCTTCATTCTTTTCAATAGACCAGTTATCACCAAATACAGGTAATTGATGATTATCATAGAGGTCTTTTAACAGATGTATAGCATCCTCTTTCTTGAATAGTGCTCGATAGATAACCTCTTGACCTTCTGTGGAGTCATATCCATGTATTCTGACTTGGTACGTATCACGTGGCATGCGTTTTACATCTAACTTAAAAATGTTGCGCAACTTATCTGGAACGGATAGGAAATGATTGTAAAAGCTCAGTTTCATTTCTTCTTGTGATTCTAAAGCATGCTCAATGGTTTGCCAATCATATAAGGTGGTATCCCATAAGAAGTCATCCATATTTACAGATAAGCGAGCCGCATTTTGAGGCCATTTCGTATGACTAGGGCGTACTGTTGAGGTAGACTCTGTAAAGCCCTCTTTATAGTGCCAATGACCGTCTATTTCCTCGAAGACCGCTAAGCGCTCTTCTGCTTCATCATCAATAGGGATATCCTTCAGCTCTTCATCAAGGTTTGCCTTGTGAGATAACATATATTGATGAGACTCTTCGTAATAGGCTACAGCGGCATCTAAATCAGGTTTGCCTGTAACATAGCCTTTTTCGTAGGCATACCCTAAGGCAACTCTTGTTAAAGCTCGTGTAATATCATAGAAGAGAACACGATCTTCCTCTTCTAGTGCGCGCCTTTCTTCATCCAGTACACGTGTTAACGATTGTACACCGAAACGTATATTTTTTGTTACCCCTAAGCCATGGATTCGCATGTAACCGATGTATGGCAAGGAGAACATAAAGCGTTCTTTAGTGGCTGCCATGTGTGTTAAGTCTGCAATGAGACCCCAGTCGAGAGGAAGGTGGCCTATGTGGAAAATATAGCCGAAGGCGGCTTGCAATGCAGCATAGCCGGCGTCGCTAAAATGCTTAGTAGCTGCGCGACGGTAGAGGCCGATTGCTTTTACGGGATTATACGGAATTAGGCGGCGTAGCTCTTTCGTATCATAAAAGTGATAGTAATAATCCGCTAATTCGGCGGTGCTTTCAGCTTGACCCAAGGAGGCACCTTTCGTAAACCATGTGAAAGCATCCTCAAATTTTCCATGTTCATGACAGTCTAGGCCAGTGTAGAGCATCATAGTTGGATTGCCTAGCTCAGCAGCAGTTAAAGCTACACGGCGCGCATTATCAAAATCACCTTCGTCGATATAGATGTTACGTAAATTGCCTTGGAACATGGCAAGTCCATTGTTGAGGGCCTTGTTAAACCATTCTTTGGCAAATGTAGTAGCATTTTCCTGTAATGTTTCGTCTGAAACAGTGCCTTGTAAGGCTCCAATACGTTCTTGAATAGAACCTTTTTGTAAAATCTGTTGAATCCGTTTGGACCAACTTAGGCGAGGCGGTGTAATCATATCCTTGGCTAAGCTGATGCGGTCATCATCGCGCCAGAAAAAGACATTACCTATAATGTACTGACAAAATGCATCGCCTTGTTCAGCGTAGTCGTAGACTATACGAAATGCATCATTAAAGGATATTAACATATCCTTTTCAACCGTAGGTGTAATGGTTCCGTTGATACGCAATGCTTGTAAGGTGCCGATAGGACTACAGCGGCGAATGCTATCGTGCAAGCATTGATAGGTACGCATATTGTTTTCAGGGAAATTAGATTCCTCCCACGTAAAGCGTGGACCTGCGTAGATACGAGCCAATAAAGCATATGCATCAGCTATCTCTCGAGACTCTGGATCGTTTGCTATTTTTAATGCGTCCTCTTTAGTGTCAATTTCGTTTTCCAGAGAGGTAGTCATATCGTTGCGCAAGGCTTGATGATTCGTTTGCTCCGGGCTTTGCTGATTATTTACAATCAGTTCTAATTGGCGCAAACCTTCTTGGGCCATTTCTTGATTGTAGGATTTAAAAATCATGTGGAAGACCTTTTGTAGGCGTTCCGTAAAGTACTGTGCCATAAGGCCTCCTTTATATTAATTACATTTACTATAGAATACATATTTATTATATAACGAACGTAAGAGACCGCAAAAGAGGAAAAAACCCCTCTGAAGTCTTTCAGAGGGGTCATATTTATCCTAGTTCATAGAGATAGATATTATTTTTTGTTGTAATCGCCGAACCATTTGTCGTAGATTTTTTGGTAAGTGCCGTCTTCTTTAAGTTCTTTAAGAGCTTTATTAACAGCTTCTTGTAAAGCTTTGTTGCCTTTTTTCATGCCAAGAACTGTACCTTCAGCTTTAGTAGGTTCGCCTACGAGTTTAAGGTCTTTGTCAGCACCTTGTTTAAGGTAGTACATAGCCACTGCGTTATCGATGATAGCACCGTCGATTGTACCAGCTTTCAATTCCATGAAGATATTAGCATTGGAATCAATTTGTTTTACTGTTGTATTAGGGATTTTTTGAGCCATTTCAACAGGGATAGTACCGATTTGAGCACCTACAGTATGACCTGCTAATTCATCCATGTTATGGATTGTTGTGTTGTCTTTACGAACAACTGTGATGAAACCACCTTGGTCGAAGTATACATCGGAGAAGTCCAATGCTTTTTCACGTTCAGGTGTAGCATTGATACCTGCTGCGATCATGTCGATATCGCCAGATTGAACTGCTGGAATCAAAGCATCGAAGCCCATGGATTTGAATTCCATTTTTAAACCTAATTTTTTAGCAATTGCTTCGGACAAATCAACGTCGAAACCAACGTATTTGTCGCCTTCAGTAAATTCGAATGGTGGGAATGTAGTTTCAGAACCTACACGCAATACACCTTCTTGTTGTGTCATTTTTGGTTTGTCATTGCCACAACCAGCCAATAAACCCATTGCTGCTACCGCTACGAGGGCGATGGCTGTCAACTTTTTGAACTTAAACATAGAAACCTCCTCAAACATCCATATACATGGTTTATCAAATTCTGTTTATATTGTACGGAATTTTACAATAATAGGCAATAACATTGTATAATTAAGAGTAAATGAGTTTTCTATTCTTTATTGTAGAGTATTATAATTTTTACAATAATTAGGATATATACATGGAGGTAATATGTCCCTTACTAATACCTTTTCAGATCTTTGTAAAAGCTTCACATCTGATGCGTTTGTCATTAATTATACATTAGCTAAAAACCCTGAACTTTCCAGTCATGAATTTGAATCCGTCAAAACGATTGGCGCGGTTCTTGAAAAACATGGCATGGATGTAACTTATAATTTCTGTAACTTACCTACAGCCTTTAAGGCGTCTGCTGTAAAAGTAGATAACCCAAAAGGTCGTTTGGCTATCCTATGTGAATATGATGCATTGCCTGAAGTAGGTCATGCATGTGGTCACTCTGCCAGTGGTTCTATGAGTGTTCTTGCCGCATTAACGCTCCGCAAAATGCAACAAGACGGCGTTGTTTTCAATATGGACATCGATATCATCGGTACACCAGATGAAGAAGCCACAGGTTGCAAGGTGGATATGTGTAATGCAGGCGTGTTCAAAGACTATGATTTGGCTATCATGGTTCACCTCGATGGTGAAGAAACACGACCTAATTCACAATTCTTGGCGCTAGACTGTTTCCGCGCTCGTTATCACGGTAAACCCGCCCACGCTGCAGGGGAACCGTGGAACGGTATCAACGCGGTAAATGGTGTGCAACTCGCTATTCATGCAATAGATATGATGCGTCAACAAGTACGTCCTGAAAGTCGTATTGGCACATGGATCATTGCCGGTGGTACTGCATCTAATGTCATTCCTGACTTCGGCGAATTAGAGGTGACCGTGCGTCATACTGAACGTGAATATTTGAATGGTCTATCTGAACAAATCAAAAAAATCTTTGAAGGTGCCGCCCTCTGTACAGGCACTACTGTAGATGTAGAGTTCTACGGTAATCCTTATGATGATATGAACCAAAACCATAGAGGCACCGTTCTAATCGAAGACGTAATGTCTGATATGGGCATTGATTTCAAGCCAGGCCCAGCAGATATTGGGGGCAGCTCAGACATCGGTAATGTTAGCTATCAATGCGCTGCATTCCATCCAAAATTGCGACTCGCTGGGGAAGACAAGGTGTGCCACTCTAAAGAATTCGCTGCGGCTATGTTAGAATCCACCATTGAACAAACAATTGTGGACGGAGCTAATATTATAGGCCACACCTTGTTACGATTGGTAGAAAATCCAGCTGTATTAGAAGAAATCGTTGCTGAATTTAATGCAACTAAATAAAGCGTTTTCTATATCTATCAGGATGGCTGTAATAGTGTAGGTAGAATTCGTGGTCTTTTTCAGATCTATTAATTATGGATGATAATGAGATGTTTCCATTTATGAAGCTCTGAATTTTGGTGAAATAGGCACCTAACTCACGTTCGTGATAATAGAGCGTCCAGACCACGTTATTTCCCGCGATGACTGGAATGTACTTAAACTCAAGGAATTCAAATAAACCAGCGATAGTGATATCATCTGGAATGACAAATTCCTCCCGATGATGATTCATATCATCGCCTGCACAAACTGCATCTCGATCAATTATGATACGCATATGATTTCACTTCCTATCTATGCCTTATATACTATCTATGTCTTACATACTATCTGTGTATTCTTTTAACAGATATATTTGTAACTATTACTGTACTACTGATTGAAAATAATATCTATCCATTTATATACCGTATTAAAGGAGGCTTTATGTCCTCAACTGAAACATTACAAATTAAAAATTATATAGGTCTCACCGGTGATAAACCCATTCGATTCATTGCATCTGATGTAGATGGTACCTTGGTTAATGATGCGAAAGCAATTCCTAATGAGGCTATCGAGGCGATTCGTGCCGCTCGTGAAAGTGGCATTCGTGTAGCCATCGCTTCTGGTCGTGCTTGGAATGAAATGAACGATGTCATCGAGAAGTTGCCATGCTTACGCTATTTTATGTGTACCAATGGTGCCTATGTAATGGATAAAGATGAAAAACGCACTTTATTCCATGTAACATTTGATAAAGTACAGGCCTTATATTTATTGCGTAAACTCTTAACCTATGGCGTTTATGTAGAGGCCTATGTGAAAGATAAAATCTTTGGTATGTATCCACCGTCCAGATGCATTACGCCTGAACGATTAAGCGCATATGCTAGTGATCGTAAATCGACTGATACAAAAGGTTCGGTTGGACTCATGGATAATCATCTACCTAGCTTAATGAATCATCCTCAACTTGATGTACCTGAGGGACATCTACCTGGTGAAACCCATGATCACTATGCCTTAGCGGAAGGTGATGAAGCAGCGACTATAAATATGTCTGAGTGTGAAGTCGAACAGTCTAATTTCTTCTTTAGACCTAATATTCGTCCATTTATCTTGGCAACACGTACGATGGTGCCTGATTTACTAGCTCATATGGAAGCCTTAGACGAAGGCCCTGAAAAGATGCAAATCTTTTACGGTGACGAGCCTATGCGCCAACGCATCTTACAAGACTTACGCGATGAATACCAAGGTATGTCTCACGATGGTACAGGCCGTGAACGTTTTTATGATGTACTACTCTCTAGTGAAGGTAACTTAGAATTTGTATTACCACATACTACGAAGGGAACAGCTGTTGAGGCCTTGGCAAATCACTGGCAATTTAGTCCCGATGAAGTCATGACCTTAGGGGATAGTGAAAACGACCTATCCATGCTGCGTTTTGCAGGTGCTAGCGTAGCTATGGGCAATGGGAAGCCAAATATTAAAGAGGCAGCGCGTTATGTGACGACGGATAATAACCATCATGGCGTGGCTAAAGCAATCTATTCCGCCATTGCGTATAACAATGAATTACTAAAAAAACAGTAATCATATCTCAAATTAGAGATACTACCAGTTAAAAGTAAATTTTTCTAATTTGGATTGTGTTCGATATGTGTAAATCTGAGATACTACCAGTTAAAAGTAAATCTTTCTAATTTGGATTGTGCTCGATATGTGCAAATCTGAGATACTACCAGTTAAAAGTAAATCTTTCTGATCTGGATTGTGCTCGATATGTGTAAATTTGAGATACTACCAGTTAAAAATAAATACTTTTAACTGGTAGTATCTGAAAAAACTATATATATTTGTTTGTCGGTTTGTATTCCAGTCGGTTTTATAGTGAGGCATTGCTCGAAAGTGTATTACAGGTAATACATTGCTTTAGCTGATGTTAGAGCGAATGCTAAGTTAGTTTTATTAAACCCATAGGAGGTGATGTGGAATGGGAAATCTAAAGTTTAATATAGATGATACTTGTGTTAAGTGTGGTGCGTGTGCCGTAGATTGTCCTGTTCAATGCATCACCAAAGGGGAGACTCGATTTAATATTGGCAAAGGCTGTATCGGCTGTGGCGATTGTTATTCAATCTGTCCTGTAGGGGCCGTTAAAATGTCTAAAGGCGAGGATCATAAAGCATAGTCCGTCGAAAGGCTAGCGCCTCTTAAAGATTATTTCCTCATATTAAGTTTTGTATATAGTAAAATCCGAACATTAAAATCTTTTCTATAAATTTCATACGGGATATATGGAGTCCATATACTTCGTATGGTATAATGGAATGTAATGAAAATTAGCGTTTGCTTCGAAAAAACGCACCCCCAGTACAGAAATGTATGGGCATTAAAAAATAGTGAATATACTTTCACAAATAGATGCATATGGAGGAAGGCATGGAAAACAAGGAATTTGTTATTGTTGTTGACTTTGGTGGTCAATATAATCAATTGATCGCGCGCCGTGTTCGTGAAAATCACGTATACTGCGAAGTATATCCATACAACAAAGCGCTGGACAAAATTAAAGAATTAAAACCGCAAGGTATCATCTTCACAGGTGGCCCTAACAGCGTGTATGAAGAAAACTCTCCAAAAATCGAAAAAGAGATTTTTGAACTTGGTATTCCAGTTCTTGGCATGTGCTATGGTATGCAATTTATGGCGCATACATTGGGTGGCGAAGTTAAATCTGCGGACAACCGTGAGTTTGGTAAAACACCTACTAAAGTGGACACTACATCTCCATTGTTCAAAGGCTTGGGCGAAGACCAAGTTGTGTGGATGTCCCACGTTGACTATGTAGCAAAAGTTCCTGAAGGGTTCGAAATTATTGCACATACAAAAGACTGCCCTGTTGCATCTATGCAAAATAAAGAACGCAAATTATACGCTATGCAATATCATGCAGAAGTATTGCACACTGAACATGGTAAAGAAATGCTTCACAACTTCTTGTATGAAGTATGTGGCTTCACAGGCACATGGACAATGGCAAACTATGCAAAAACTGCTATTGATGAAATCCGTAACACTGTAGGCGATGGCAAAGTATTGTTAGCATTGTCCGGCGGTGTAGACAGCTCCGTTGCGGCAGCTCTTATTTCTAAAGCTGTAGGCGACCAATTGACTTGTATCTTCGTTGATCATGGTTTAATGCGTAAAAACGAAGGCGATGAAGTCGAAGCTGCTTTCAAAGATTCCGGCATGCATTTCATCCGCGTCGATGCAGAAAAACGTTTCTTAGATAAATTGGCTGGTCTTGAAGATCCAGAAGCTAAACGTAAAGCTATCGGTGAAGAATTCATCCGCGTATTCGAAGATGAAGGCCGTAAAATCGGCTCTGTTGACTTCTTGGCTCAAGGTACAATTTACCCTGACGTTATTGAGTCCGGTACTGGTGAAGCAGAAGTTATCAAATCTCACCACAACGTAGGCGGCTTGCCTGCAGTTGTAGACTTCAAAGGCCTTATCGAACCATTGCGCAATCTCTTCAAAGACGAAGTACGTGAACTTGGTTCTGAATTAGGTTTGGCTGACTACCTCGTATGGCGTCAACCATTCCCAGGTCCTGGTCTTGCAATTCGCGTAATGGGCGAAATCACTAAAGAAAAACTCGATATCTTGCGTGATGCGGACTACATCTTCCGTGATGAAATTGCAAAAGCTGGTCTAGATCGTAGCATCAACCAATACTTTGCAGTATTAACATCTACACGTACTGTAGGCGTTATGGGTGACTTCCGTACATACGATTACACATTGGCATTGCGTGGCGTAACAACAACAGACTTCATGACTGCTGACTGGGCGCGCATTCCTTACGACGTATTGGACACAATCTCCCGTCGTATCGTAAACGAAGTACAACACATCAACCGTATTGTGTACGATATTACATCTAAACCACCTGCTACAATTGAGTGGGAATAAGAATTATAAAATATAGTATTTAAAGAATACATGTATAAAGGCCTTTCATCGTTATGGTGAGAGGCCTTTTGTAAAAGTAGTAGTTGCTCTAATTTATTTTTACTATTTTCTTGTTACTAGTAGATATCTTTAAGGAAATAATGGTATGGAAACTATAAAAGAATTTTTAGATAGTGACATATATTTAGATATTATAAAAGAACTAGGTTGCGACAACTTTAATCAAGACGTACAAAGTGTTGAAATAGAAGAGCTAAAAAATCGATTGAAACAAAGGCAGTTCTTACTTGAAGGCTTTAATTGCAAGGTGCTTTCAGACAAAGAGACGGTTCAGTTTTACAAGCAAATGATAGAAGATTATGGAAGCGATATTATCCTTTGGACTAAGAAGTTTTGGCAATGTAACGACGATGCTATTGAGGAATATCCTGATGGCGAATTCCCAAAAGGAGAGGAAATATCTGAAGAGGATGTATCAACTACAATTGAAGTAGGCAACTATTCTAAAACAAGTGTTGCTATGTATATCATTGAATTTGATATTTTGAAGAATCATCAAGAAATATTAGCTGATTATTATAAAAGATTGCGTATTCCTAGGGCTGCGAAATATGCAAGAGAAGTGATAGTATTATATAACGAGATTTTTAGCTAAGATATTTAGATATATTAAATCAGGAGGTTTCCTCTGGCACAACAATCACTTGATTTTGCCGTAATAAATGCTTGATTTCCTCTCGGGCTGCTATAATCTGGTGGAACACAAAGGAAATTGTTAGTGCCTAACGTAATAATTAAGCCAATAGATTATACAATCTATTGGCTTTTATGTAATATGAAAAAATTGGTATACTGATTTTAGGTTAATAAATATTATGTTTCAGCTTTTAGATTGTGAAAGTGAGGAACTATGAAAACAACAAAATCTTTTGGCGAGTATCCCAAATATTCTCTCCACGATGCAAGGGTTCAAAAAATAGAACATAAAGATGATAATTTGATTCTTACTTTTGAGTACATTTTCTCTTATGAGAATGGTGTTGAACAAACTCATAAGGCTCAAGTTGTGTTTGAGACGTGCGATATAGATGATTTAGAAATTCTCGTCTTTAATAGTACAATATTAGATACTTTCACAGGTAAAAGAATTGAGCTGCCTCAGTATCAGCAGGAATATGGTGAAAGTGAATTCGAGGTTATTACAGAGACCTATAACTGGGGACGAGCTGTGCTGCAAGGTTGGTTATGGACCGAAGGAAATCCCGTACACTGTATAATGAACATATACTTTAAAGGTGATATGGTATATGTAGTTGAATGAGGCCTGAAATGAGCGATTTAGATTTTACTATTTGCTGTACAGTTACTTTCTTTACTAAGAAGAGGAGAACTCCACCGAATCTGAATAATGGAAAGTATTGCCCTCATCTTGTTGTAAAGGGCTCTGATCAGCTGTTAGGTGTAAACTTTATTGATGGTGAGGATGTCATCTTTAATAAACCCATACGTGCCAATGCGTTGCCAGTAAACGAAGATATAGATTATTCTGCACTACAAGTAGGTACGGAGTTTCTTATTATGGAGAGCAGTGCTATTGTTGGAGAAGGGGTTGTAAAAGAAATTTTTCAACATAAACCACATGGGAAAAGATGATTGTAGAGGATTGTATCCATTGGAGTTTATATGATTAACATAGTTGATGGCAAACCGTATTTAGATCAAGTAAAAGAGTTAATTCAAGAGTACACTCATTGGCTTGGTCGCGATTTGTCCTTTCAGAATTTAGATAAGGAATTAGCAGATATAGCAGAAAAATATACGGCACCAAATGGTGAATTATTGGTTGCTATTGATGATAATGATGTGGTGCTCGGCATGGTGGCGTATTATCAGCATAGCAATACCCGTTGTGAAATGAAACGCCTCTATGTACGTCCCGAAGGGCGTGGTCATGCGCTCAGTGATCGTCTCATTGAAAGTATCATGGACCATGCTAAGGCATCTGGATATAAAGAAATGGTGCTAGATACAATTGAACCGTTGAAAGCAGCGATTCATTTGTATAAGAAGCATGGTTTTGTTGAGTGTGAACCGTACTATCATAACCCCATGGATGATGTTATCTATATGAGCAAGGAACTCGATTGATAGAGCTATCTTGGGATTCATTGGAGGAGCTTTTATGGAGATTACATATACTGAGGAGCGAAATTTTACATCCCAGCAAGTAGCAAATCTATTTCTATCTGTCCGTTGGGTAGTAGGTAAGTATCCTGACCGATTACATAAGGCTCTTATGAATTCATCTCGTGTGATTTCTGCATGGGATGGCGATCGTTTAGTTGGTCTTATTCGCGTCATGGATGACAGCGAGCTGGTATGCTTCATCAATTATGTGCTAGTTCATCCCGATTATCATGGCCGAGGTATTGCAGGTCATTTGCTAGAAATGGTGAAAGACGCTTACAAGTCTTACTTGTACATCAATGTTATGATTGGCGATAGCAAGAATGCACCATTTTACGAAAAGCACGGCTTTAAGGTGAAAGAGAATTCCTTGCCGATGCAATATCGTAATGTGCCTAAATATACGGAAAAATAATTGTTAGATAATCTATATGGAACGTAATTTGTGAGATTATTAATATAAGGCTACACATCACTCATGGAATGTGTAGCCTTTGTTTTATAAACAGTATATACTAAAACAGATATGTAGATACGATGGAGAAAGATATGAATATATTAATACGAAAAGCGACAACTGCTGATTTAGATTTAGTGACACGTATAGAAGCAACTTGCTTTCCTCCTGCTGAAGCGGCACCTCGTGAGGCATTTAAGGAGCGCTTAGACCATTATGCAGGTCAGTTTTTAATTGCCTTTGACGGCGATACACCGATTGGTTTTATCGATGGATTTGTAACGGATGATGAAATCTTAACGGATGAGATGTTCGCTGATGCTTCTTTGCATAACCCTAACGGCGCATGGCAGATGATATTTGGTTTAAATACGATGCCAGAATACCGCAATCGTGGTGTAGGTGGTCAGTTAATTGAGGCATTTATCGACCTTGCGAGAGAGGAAAACCGTAAGGGTGTAATTCTAACCTGCAAGGAAGAAAAGATTCCCTATTACGCCAAGTTTGGTTTTCTAAATGAAGGCGAGTCTGAGTCTGATCATGGTGGTGCCAAATGGTATCAAATGCGGATTGTATTTTAGGTGCGTAGAAATGAGTAGGGATTAACTATTTATGGTTTTACAATAAAACTGAATATAATAGTTCCCATAAAAAGAAGCTGAAATCTTTGCAGTGCATTGATTTCAGCTTATTTTGTTGGGAAAAATATTAAGTTTCTACAATTCATTTAATTAGACTATACGGATTTGCTTATCTTTATGTATTCCAAAATCCATATGGTTCATTAAATGATTTCTTTAACTTGTGCCACGCCTTTATCGGTCAGCATATAGTATCCATTTGTTACATACAACAAGCCTTGTTTCTTAAGGTGTAATGCGGCTTGGTGTGTATAGTCTGGCTTCCAGTTCAAGTGTTCGTGAATGGTGCCGATACCGTTTTCGATGGCCGCCACAGGTGTATTCATATGGGTATAGATGTGGCAGAGCATCATCGTTTCTCGATAGTGACGACGCAAGTGGCGTTGGCGAAGATAGGTTGCGATATAGCCCGTCTTTGGCGTACAAATCACGGCAATTAATAAAGCGACACCAATCGTCGTTGCGATAGCGCCTGCAATGGATACGTCTAGGGTGAAAGCGACTTCCGTACCGATGACGGCACAGATAATGCCGATGATGATACTGCTAGTTAGCATGGCTTTCACAGAGTCCGTCCATAAATAAGCGATAACCGCAGGCCCAATCATGAGGCCAATAACGAGGATGGCGCCTACCGCTTGGAAGGAGGCCACAACGGTAAGGGATACCATGGTCATGAGCACGTAGTGGATGAGGGCGGGCATGAAGCCGAAAAGCCCTGCCAATAGTGGATCGAAGGTAGAGAGCTGCAATTCCTTGTAGAAGAGCATAACTAATACGAGGTTGATGACCGCTACCCCAAGGGAAATCCATAGTGATATAGGACCTAAGTCGATGCCGTTTACAATCCATCTGTCGAATGGAGCGAACGCGATTTCCCCTAGAAGTGCCGTATCTACGTCAAGGTGTGCGTTGCCGCTATAGAGACTGACGAGGATGATGGCAATGGAAAAGAGGAGCGGAAAGATGATACCAATGGACGCGTCTTCGTTGACGAGGCCCGTGTTATGAACCATCTCTGTAAGCCATACCGTTCCTACGCCGACTAAGGTTGCCCCTACTAGAAGCAAAGGTGAGTTTAAGTCTTCTGTTACAAAGAAAGCGAGCACGATGCCCAGGAATACTGTGTGCGTAATGGCGTCGGCCATCATAGACATGCGGCGCAACACGAGGAATACACCAGGGATAGCGCACGCGATGGATACTGCAATGGCGATGAGTAAAATCTCTGTATGTACTGTCATGGGGCACCTCTTTTCCGGAATTGCCACAACATGCCTCTATTAGGTGCAAACATGAGGCTCAATAGTACGATAGCCGACAGAATGACGATGATCGCAGGTCCTGTAGGCAGTTTTTGCACTGTTGTGCTCCAAAGGGTACCGCCCATGGCAGACACCATGCCGAAACATCCTGCTAAGGTGCACATGGTACTTAGCTTGTTTGTCCACTGACGGGCCCCTACGGCTGGGGCAATGAGGAGAGAACTGATTAAGATAGCACCTACTGATTGAATGCCGATGATGATGGTCATGATCAATAGTGAACGATATAAAATGAGTGTAAAGGTGACGGGAATTTGCAATGTTTTCGCGTATTCTACATCGAAAGAGATGAGTTTTAGTTCTTTCCAAAATAAAGCTGTTAAAACGATAATGATGAGTGCTGCCGCCGATGTAATGTACACATCGCGGGCTAATATGGTGGCGGCCTGTCCAAATATAAATTTTGAAAGCCCCGCCTGACCTGCATTGTTTAGACTTTGAAGGTAGGTGAGTAGAACCATACCAAGACCAAAGAAAGCAGATAGTATAGTAGCCAGAGCGCCATCGAATTTGATTTTGCTGTTTTCTACGGTGATGGTAATGAGCCACGCCGCAGTGATAGAGGACAGGGCGGCACCTATAATCAGTACTTCAATGTCTTTTATGCCGGTCAGCAAGAACGCGATGACTATACCAGGTAGTGCCGCGTGGGAGAGGCCATCACCAATGAGGCTTTCCTTGCGCAGTACTGCAAAGGTGCCTGCAATACCACTGGCAAGGCCTAAGAGCGCTGTGCCGAGCAATACCATCTGCGTCGTGTAGGATTGGAGTATAGTCATACAATCCTCCTCTTGCCGTAGGTGCGCTCGATGGCTTCGTCTGTAAAGGTCTCTGCCACAGGCCCGTAAGCAACAGTTTGCTTATTGACCATCGTTACCCAGTCGAAATACTGAGGCACCGTATTTAAATCGTGGTGAACGACGATGACCGTTTTGCCCCGCGCTTTCATTTCTTGTAAAAGGGAGATAATAGCGTGCTCCGTCGTCTTATCGACGCCCTTGAAGGGCTCGTCCATGAGGTAAATATCTGCCTCTTGTACGAGGGCTCTCGCGAGGAATACACGTTGTTGTTGGCCCCCTGAAAGCTGACGGATTTGCCTATTTACATAGTCGCTCATGCCCATTTTTTCAATCATGGAGAGGGCGAGCTCCTTATCCTTTTTACTTGGTCGTTTGAACCAACCTAGATGACCATAGCGGCCCATCAGTACAACGTCTAATACGGTAGTAGGAAAGTCCCAGTCTACGCTGCCGCTTTGAGGAACATAGGCAATTTTCTTGTAATCTGTTTTGTCCATCGCTAAGTGGTGGTCGATATAAAATTTAACACTACCTGAGATAACTGTTAATAGGCCTAACATGGCCTTTAATAATGTAGATTTACCGGCTCCATTAGGGCCGACGATGGCCGCTAAAGAGCCGATGGGTACCTTCATATCTACGTCCCATAATACGGGTTTTGTCGTATAGGCTACGGTCATATCTTCAACTTCAACGGCCCATTCCATGGAGACCTCCTTTATTTAAGTGCTTTAACAATTGTATCGATATTGGCTTTTACCATGCCGATATATGTGCCGCCTTCAGTGCCTTCAGAGCCGAGGGAGTCAGAGTATAATTCGCCACCAATGGCAACATTCCAGCCTTTAGCCTTAGCTGCTTCTTGAACGGCTTCAATTGTTTTGTGTGGTACGGAAGATTCTACGAAGATAGCTTTAATTTTATGATCTACGATGTATTGCACAAGTTCATTTACATCTTGTGTGCCTGCCTCTGTAGCAGTACTTACACCTTGCAAACCTTTTACTTCAAAGCCATAAGCGCGAGCAAAATATTGGAATGCATCGTGAGCTGTTACAAGTACGCGGGATTCTTTTGGAATGGATTCTGCTTGTGCTTTGATATACGCATCAGTTTCATCTAATTTTGTAAGATATGCATCATATCTTTTTTTGAAATCTTCTTTATGAGCTGGATCTGCTTTCGCAAGACCTTCATATACAGCTTTGGCAGCTAGTTTCCAGTTAGCTACATCGAACCAAATGTGAGGATCTTTTGTTTTTACCCCATCTTCTTCGTCAAAATCGAGTAGAGTGGCTGGATCAATAGCGTCAGATACGCGGATGGTAGCTTTATTTTGTTTTGTTAAATTGTCGAAAATAGAACCCATTTTACCTTCTAAGTGGATGCCGTTGTACACCACAACATCTGCCTTAGACATAGTTGTTACATCGCCGGCGCTAGCTTGGTAGAGGTGTGGGTCTACACCTGGGCCCATAAGACCTTGTACAGATACATGGTCGCCGCCAATTTCTTTTACTAAATCCGTTAACATTGTGGTTGTGGCAACGACGTTTAATTTTTTCTGACTATCTGGAGCGGTGTCTTTACCACAGCCTGCAAGGGCTAATAACATAAGTACTAATGATAAGACAACTAATACGACTCGATTGAATTTCATAATAAAACTCCTTTTTATAGTTAGTGAATTTAAAAACTTTAGTTATCTTGTTAATACAAAAATGATGTAATGATAATGTAGAAAAACCAATATAAATAATTAAGAATACATAATTAACAGATAAAATGCTTTGAAAAGGTGATTTACTACCCTGATTTAAACAGAAAACTAGCCGCTACTAACGTAGCGGCTATTGGCAGTTATACGTTCGTCTGCTAGGGTCATGATCCATTAGTGGATGAGAGCTTGTAGATGGTTAGGCCCAACGAGGGCAACGATACCAAGTACCATCATGACCTTCATTTGAATACGCTTTCTACGTCTCATGATAAACCTCCTTTGTGTAGTTTTTGTCATATCTACCTGATATGTTGTCAGTCCGAACAGTTATCTTGTATTCAATATATCATAAATGAGAAATTTTATCAATAAGAAAATGTTCTTTAAATATTCATCTTTATTTAGTATGATATTATTCATAGACTCAAAATAATTATTTTAGGAGGCTTATTATGAATAAATTATTCCGATTCACTGCGGCGGCTTTACTTGTTGCATCTTTTGGCGTATTAGGTAATTATACAGCTGATGCAGCTAAGTTCTTAGAATCTCCGCGCGAAGTGGAAATTGTAAAACCTGAGTTACCTGAGGTTCCTCAAACAGCTACCGTAGCACCTAATATGCGCGTACGCTTTTTGATTGATAAAAAAGGGAATGTAAAAAACGTATTCGTAGAACGTTCCTCTGGTTATGCACCAGTTGATGAAGCAGTAAAAAAAGCTATTTTACAATGGAAATTTACACCTGCTATTGGTGTAGACCAAAAGGCTCATGAATCTATTATTGGAATGACAATTACTCTACCTAAGAATGCTGTAACAGCTAAATAAGGAGATAATGATGAATAAAGTGTTGCGTTGTACTGTGTTAAGCGCATTGTTTGTAACTAGTATGGTAGCCTCTGTGTTGGCGGCTCCATTCCAATTGCCTGTAGCCATATCTACACCATCTGTAGATCAAATTAATATTGCTGGTTATGGCGATTCGATTCATAGTGCAGATGTGCGTTTTACCATTAATGAAGATGGTTCTGTAGGGGATATAGAGGTCGTAAAATCTAGTGGCGTTAGTGCTCTTGATGAAGCCCTTGTTGAAAAAATTTCTACATGGCGTTTTACCCCTGCTACAGATTCCAATGGTAATCCAGTAGCATCTTCTAAAACTGAATATATTGATTTTAGAAATTAATAGAAGGCACTCATTCATTGTATGGGTGCCTTTTTATGTGCTGGTGAAAGTATTTTATGGCTCAATTATATCGGGTAAGTCGAGCTAAAAGTTGAATGGAGAAATATTAAATATCATCGCTTATTTTGGAGTTATATATGTAGAATTTTTCAAATATATTTAAATGTGTATCCATAGCAACTGAAAATTACTTTCAAAATGATATAATAGAAACATAATCATCAATTAGCCCTTGGAGGTATACACATATGAATCCATTAAAACAAAAGCTAGACATTAACAATGAACGTTACAGAATTATTGTGTCCATTAAAGAAGATTATTTAGACGGCAAATTGTCCTTGGAAGAGGGCAATCGTATTTTAAAAGAAAAACTAGGCACTTGTACGCCTGATGAGTTTGCCTATGCTGAGCAAAGTTTAAAAGGTGTTTATAAGGATGAAGAAATCCTAGATAAGATGGATGACCTATTGAACTTGTTTGATGGCGTATTAGTTCGCGCAGAAAATGAGTATCCTGAAAATCATCCATTGTGGGTGTACTTAGAAGAAATCAATGCTGTTGAAAAGGTCGCTTTTGAAGCAGACGGACTATTAAAGCAAGAGAAGTTTATCAAGAACCCTTGGCTTGGTATCTTTGATTCTTTAGCGCAATGGAGAACGCATTTGTCTCGTAAGCAAAATCAACTGTATCCAATGCTAGAGGATCATGGTTTTGATCGTCCAACACGTATTATGTGGACCTTTGATGACGGCGTACGCGATGCTATCTCTGCATCCTATGCTTTGCTACGGGAGGATAAATACGAAGAATTCTTAGCGTCTGTACCAGAAACGTTAGAGAAGTTACGCGATTTGAACTCTAAAGAGTTGGAAGTACTATTGCCGACATCGTATAAATTGTTAAGCGATGAAGAGTTTGTGCGCATGAGCAAAAATGACCATGAAATTGGTTACGCTATCATTAATCCGCCAGGTCTATATGTAGTGCCAGGCATCAATGATTCTGCAGCGCAACTAAATGCCAATAACTCCGGTCAAAACGGTGCTGTATCTAACGAGTTCCTAAACGATTTAGCAGGACTATTATCCAAATATGTGGGTCCTGTAGGCGGTGCAGCTGTAAATAAGGATGCTGTTCTAGATGTAGCCACTGGCAAATTAACATTGGAGCAGATCAATTTGTTATTCCGTCATCTTCCAGTAGATTTATCCTATGTAGATGAAAATGAACTTGTTAAGTTCTACAGTGATACGCCACATCGCATTTTCCCTCGCAGTGCTAACGTTATTGGCCGTGAGGTGAAAAACTGTCATCCTGCGAAGTCTGTTCATGTAGTAGAAGAAATCGTAGAGAAATTCCGCTCTGGTGAACAAAGCCAAGCAGAATTTTGGATCAATAAACCAGGCTTGTTCATCTATGTTATCTATACGGCTGTGCGCGATGAAAATGGTAAATTCCGAGGCGTATTGGAAATGATGCAAGATTGTACGCATATCCGTGAGCTTGAAGGGTCCCGTACATTGTTGACTTGGGATAAAACTGATTTTGTAGGCGATAGTAGTAAAGAAAAATCTTTAGCTCAAGAGGCTGCAGAAGAGGTAGAGGAAGAACCATTAACAGCTGATGCAGATGGTCGATTCCATATCGATGCGAAGACTACGCTATCTAACTTAATCAAACAAAGTCCTGAAGTGGTAGATTATTTAATTTCTTTGAACCCTAAGTTTGAGAAATTGAAAACTCCGATGGTAAAGGTTATGGCTAAGGTGGCAACCATCAAGATGATTGCGGAGCGCGGTGATTTTGATATAGATGATTTGATTGGTAAAATCGACGCATTTATTAACAAAAATAAGAAATAATTAAACTTATACATATGAAAGAGGCGGGGTCGCATGACCTTGCCTCATTTTATTTTGTTATTAGTATTATGCAGTGACTATGAACATTGAATCATATGTTGTTTGCTTTGGTTGTAGCATTAAGCAATGATTGGTTATCAATTTTTGTTATCATAAATGTGTTGCACTAATTTGAAATAAACATACAATAATTTACTATTATTCATCTATTTTATGTATACAAATTTGTTTGAAAAGGGTACAATAAAATATAATGAAAGTATTTGCCGAGGCAGTATTTTCTTATCTTAAATTACTTTTACAAGAGAAATTACGTATATATTAAAGGTGAGGATCTGGATACTATGTCGACAAGACGCGTTTGGAAGCAAAGTGAAATTAAAACAAACCCATTATTTTCTAAGATGCGCAGTACTATTGAAACTGCATTTTATGGAAACAATGTAACGCCTATTACATCTGTGGCACAAGCGTATCAATTTGCCACTGAAGAACCTGGCGTTATCGTCCTCGATATGCCTGTATATAAGCCATGCGAGCAAGGTTTGCCAGCTGATGCAAAGGTACTTGTTACAAACGATGGTAAAACTACAGGTCGCTATGCAAAAGCTCGTCGCATTATTGGCGATGAAGGCATTGACGAAGTGGAACTCGCTAATATTGCACGTGATGCAGTCTATGATAGCCGCGGTAAAGAATGGATTTCTGCTGATACTATCGTAGGTCTTGATAAAAAATTTACTGCTCGTGCTCATTTGATGATTCCAAAAGATCACGCATCTATTTTGTATTCTTGGATCATGAACTTTAAGTTCTTTGATGCAGCTGTAAAAGAATTCTACAATGATAGCGTAGAAATTCCAGAAGGCGACATTTATATCTATTCTGATCCTGACTATGTGGTACCAGGCCATCCAGGTGGGCTTGCTATTTTTGACCCAGCTCATAACTGCGCTATGATTCTTGGTATGCGCTACTTCGGTGAACATAAAAAAGGTACCCTTACATTGGCGTGGTCCTTGGCGAACCGCTTCGACTATGTAGCATGCCACGGTGGTATGAAACGTTACAATCTTGACAATGGTAAAAGCTATACAATCGGTGTATTTGGCTTGTCCGGTTCTGGTAAATCCACATTAACTCATGAAAAGCATGATGGTCGTTATGATATTTCTATCTTGCATGACGATGCGTATATCATCAATACTAATGACTTGAGTTCTATTGCTCTTGAACCTACATATTTCGACAAAATGCAAGATTACCCTGTGGAACATCCGGCTAATGAATTCTTGTTAACACTACAAAACGTAGGCGTAACTATGGATGAGGATGGCCGTAAGGTTGTGTTGGCTGAAGATGTGCGTAATAACAATGGTCGCGCTATTAAATCTCAATTCTGGACAGATAATCGTGTAAACTACGTAGATCAACCAGTTAATGCTATTGTATGGCTTATGAAGGATAAAACATTACCACCAATCCTTAAAATTGATGACCCTGTTTTGGCATCTACAATGGGTGCAACACTAGCTACACGTCGCTCTACTGCTGAAAAGCTGGATGCTCACGTTGATCCAAATGCACTTGTTATCGAACCATATGCAAATCCATTCCGTACATATCCATTGGTTCGTGACTATGAAAGCTACAAAAAATTATTCTCTGAATGTGGTGTACAATGCTACATTATGAACACAGGCTTCTTCTTGGAAGACAAAATTCCTAAAGAGGTAACTCTTGATTTATTAGAACGTTTGGTAGAAGGTACATTGGACTTCAAACCATTCTATAAATATGAAAACCTCTCTTATGTTGAGGTTCCTGGTTTTGAACCACCATTCCAAGTGCGTGAATACCATCACCAATTACACAAAGCTTTCGAGTTCCGCTATGACTATGTAGAAAAACTTATTGGTCATAAAAACGAATTGCCCCGAGAAGTATTGGATGTATTGAAAACTCTAATGTAGTCTCAAAATTTATTAAATCCTCAATATAATATTGAGACTGTCTAACTGCTCAAATAAAAGGCCCTCCTTGTGGAGGGCTTTTTATTTTGTGGTAATATATACTTATGATAAATCAATAATGTTTTGTTATAAGGTGTTTATATGGATATAAAGGATATTAAATATATAAGTACTATCGTCGAGATGGTATCATTTTCAAAGGCATCTAAAAAACTATATATTTCTCAGCCTGCATTGAGTCAAAGTATTCGTCGCATTGAGGCTGAATTAGGGGTGCCGTTATTTGCTCGAGATCGTACAAAGGTTATACCAACAGCTGCAGCGTTACAAATTGCTAAAGAGGGGATGCCTTTAGTTCGAAAGGTAGAGGCTTTAACGCAGTCTATCATTAATCAAGGGTCTGATGCGGCTTATCATGTGCGTATTGGCTTGTCTCAATTCTATGGTCATCATATGTTGGGCAAAACATTGAAGAGCTTTCAACAAATTGAACCGTCTTGGGAATTCCATGTGGTAGAGGGGGAGTCTCATTTTTTGGAACAACAAATTTGTGATGGTTTAGTAGACGTAGGGCTATTTCCAACGCCTATTTACTCTCAAGATCTTGAAAGTTATCCTGTATTAGATGAACAAATTTTATTGGCCATTAGTGTAGAGAATAAAAAGGCGATAGCCATTGCTGATTCGCTTATGACACTAGATGGTATACATGATATAGCACCATTTGGCGCGTTTCCGTTTATTCTGCTCCGAGAAGGTCTTAAGTTACGGACGTTGGTGAACCGTTTGTGTCAGGCTGAATCCTTTGTACCTAAAGCAGTTATTGGCTCTGAAAATCTGGATACTTGTAGATCCTTGGTGGAGGATGACTATGGTATTACATTCTTGCCAAGCACATTAAATAGGAAGGGCGATGATGATAAAGTTAAATTCTATCCTTTAGCATCAAAACTATGTTTCCGTCAATTAGTTCTTGTAGCGAGATCAGATAGAGCAAAGCGATTCCATTTGCCTGAAGTGGCTCAAATTATGCAACAATTCTTATAAATTACACAGATGGAATGTTAGAGTGTTAAGTACTGTTTGCAAATAATAATTCATATAAAACAATATCAACTATAGTATTATATAGATAAAGAAGACTAATTCCTATAAAATTTAGGAATTAGCCTTCTTTGTTTTATGAAGAAAATCTGAAAGTATCGAATTTGATAAATGTAGTTATTATAATGATTTATAAGTATAAATGGGTCAAAAATTTCTCAAAATTTAATTGACAAATGTCCTTTCAGAAAATATACTTATAGTAGTTTAAAACATATTTTGGAGATAGGATTTAAAACCCATCGTTGAGGTGGAATTAACTTGCATAAAAGTAGAATATGTTTTCTTATTAGTATTAGTTGGCCTACGTAGGCCCCTAGGAGGATTATTATGAGTAAAGATGTGGAAAATAAAAATACCCATGATCACAGCCATGGCGAACATCATCACCATCATGATCATGACCATCATCATGACCATGATCACTGCCATTGTGGCGGTCACCATCACGATCACGACCATGATCACCATCATGACCATGACCATAGTCATGGCAAAGCGTTGCCTACGGATAAATGGGTGCCACACACTCATGAACCAGGGGTACCTCATGAACATGGCGTAAACGACTACATGAAAGCCGTTGCAGAATATCGTAAAACTTGGCCTACAAAACAAGATGTTATCGAACAAACACCAGATCCAGCTGTACGCGAAATGATTCTTCGCATGGAGCAAATTGGTTGCGATACAGTATTTGACCGTTTCGATAAACAACAACCACAATGTACTTTCGGTATTGCTGGCGTATGTTGCCGTATCTGCTTCATGGGTCCATGTAAAATTACACCTAAGAGCCCTCGCGGTGTCTGCGGTGCTGATGCTGACCTTATCGTAGCTCGTAATATGACACGTGCTGCTGCAGGTGGCTTGACTCAACATGGTGCACATGCTCGTGAAATCTTGATTTCTTTGAAAGCTGCCGCTAATGACCAATTGGATATTCCAATTATGGGTGAAGAAAAAATTCGTACTGTATGTAAAGCTTTCAACATCCCTGAAGAAGGCCGTTCCTTAAAAGAAGTGGCTAATGACTTGGCAGATGTATTGCTCGAAGATTTGAGCCGTGCATTGCCTGGCGAATATAAAACAATTACAGCGTTAGCTCCAGCTGAACGTCGTGAAGTATGGAAAAACTTGGATATCTTGCCTATTTCTGCGTATAATGAAGCATTTGATGCATATCATCGTACTTGCGTAGGTACAGATGGCGATTGGGAAAGCAATATGAAACAATTCTTGCGTTGTGGCCTTGCTTTCACATTCACTGGCGTAGTAGCAGCGGACATCGCAACAGATGCCTTGTTCGGTCTTGGTGGTCGTCGTACATCCAAAGTTAACATCGGTGCCTTGAAAAAAGGTTATGTTAACATCGCTGTTCATGGTCACTTGCCAACATTAGTATCCCAAATTTGTAAAATTGGTGCTTCTGAAGAGTACTTAGAAAAAGCAAAAGCTATCGGTGCTAAAGGTATCCAATTCTACGGTATCTGCTGCTCTGGTTTGTCCAGCATGTACCGCTACGAAAACGTTATTCCATTGTGTAATGCTATCGGTGCGGAACTTGTACTTGGTACAGGCGCTCTTGATTGCTGGGTAGCTGACGTTCAAGACGTTTACCCTGCTATCATGGACGTAGCACGTTGCTTCAACACAAAAGTTATTACTACATCTGATGCAGCTCGTTTACCAGGTGCAGAACACATCGGTTACGATCACCATCACACTAACTTGTCTGAAACAAAAGCATTGGCTCGCAAAATCTTGGATCGCGCTCTTGAAGCTCATGAATTGCGTAAAGGTATGCCTGTATTCATTCCGCCATACGAAATCACTGCTGAAGTTGGTTTCTCTCCAGAATCCACTGTTAAACATTATGGTTCCTTCAAACCATTGGCAGAGGCTTTAAAATCTGGTAAAGTTCGTGGTATCGTAAACGTAGTAGGTTGTTCCAACCCTCGCGTTATCTACGAAAAAGCAACTGTAGATATCGTTGATACACTTATCAAAAACGGCTGTATCATCTTAACAAATGGTTGTGCATCCTTCCCATTGATGAAACTTGGTTACTGTAATACAGATGCTATTAAGAAATGTAGCCCTGCATTGCAAGAGTTCTTGGGCGATGATCAACCACCAGTATGGCATGTTGGCGAATGTGTAGATAATGCTCGTTCTTCCGGTATCTTTGCTGGTATTGCCGGTGAATTAGGTCTTAACTTACCACAAATGCCATTTGCAATGTCTAGCCCTGAATGGTCTAACGAAAAAGGTATCGATGCATCCCTTGGCTTCCGCTTGATGGGTATCAACTCTTACCACTGCGTTGAGCCACCTACACAAGGCTCTGATGCTGTTACAAAATGGCTTAAAGAAGACACTAAGGATATCTTAGGTTCTGTTATGTATGTAAATACTGATCCTGCTAAAGTAGCTGAAAAAATCTTAGCTGATATCGATGCTAAACGCGCTGCTTTAGGTTGGGCTGAAGTAAAATAGTTTATCTTTTGATAGATAATAATTTGTAGTTAAGTATAAAAACACCCTCTATAGATCTTATAGTTATTATGACTATTAGAATTAAGAGGGTGTTTTTTATTGTTTGTGGATAGATTTTTTACTAGTCTTGTATTAGCCGTAGTATAATGTACTAATTGTTTTAGACCTACTAAAGTGTGATGGTTTCACCATCTTCAGGCACTGCTACATGGCTTTCAATGTTGTTGCCTTTGATAAATTTGCGCACATCCTCACGGCTTGTTGCTGTGTGATTAACTGTATCCATGTGAACCGCAATAATTTTTGCCTCTGGTTTGCGTACCACCATGCGGCCAATATCTTTTGTACCCATAATAATACTATCTTCAAAGCCTAAAACTTGAGCATATCCAGTGTTCATAATAATAACGTTAGGGTCGAAGCGAAGGAGGGCCTTCTCTACATCACTTGTCCAAACTGTATCGCCTACAAGGTACACAGTTGGTTCGTCTGCTGCTTCAAAAATAACGCCCATCGCATCGCCTGCTAATGGTGCGAGAACTGGATTTGCATACATTTCTACCGTGCCGTGGGAGCCACCTGTTTTTCTTAATGTGATACCATTAAACTCCAGACTTTCAAAAATGATGCGTACATCATTAAAGCCTTGTGAAGTAATAAGTTCTTTGTCCGCTGTATTTTGTACAAAAATAGGAAGTGATTTTGGAATAGCATTAATTGCCGTTTCATCCCAATGGTCAAGATGTGTGTGTGTAACTACCACTGCAGTTACATTGCTTAATAGATTGTCCATTGATAGAGGTAAATCAACCATAGGCATTCTTTGTTGATAGTTAAATGTTCCTTCAAAACCAGGATAAGTATCTTTTGGTGCTAAAAATGGATCAATAAGGAATGTTGTATTTTTTATTGTTAATTTTCCTGTAGCATTTCGAATGTGAGTATATTGTGTCATAGTTATCTCCTTAATTAAATTATTGTCGATTTAATTGAATAGATTATTATTTCTAATCTCTAGAACTAGTGTACCTTGTTTTGTTATACTAGTCTCAACAATAATTAACACTATGTTTATTAATAGACACATTGTATAAAAGTGTCTATATTGGAGGTTATATGATAACTCGAAAAGAAATGACACGTATGTTGTTAAAAGAAGGCTTGCTTAGTTGTTTAGCAAACAATTCTTTTGAGACTGTAACAGTAACATCGTTGTGTAAAGCTTCGGGTATAACTCGTTCTACTTTTTATTTACACTATAGTAATATCATGGAAATTGTTGATGATTTAGTGGATGATGCAATCGCTTATTCAAAGCCAGGAATGGTAGATAACAACAATTTACAAACCATAGCTAACACCTTATCAGCTGCTTCTAATTCTGTTTCGTTGAGAGAAGCATACGATTCTATTTTTGATAGATTGCCTTTATGTCAGCGTATTATACGACATAAAAAGTATTTACCTTTATTTTTAGATGAACAAATTTCAGAATATGTATTACAACGCATTATAGAACGTGAAAAAGATCGGCAAGGGCTCGTTATGGCAGAATCTCTTGGCGTTTCGTTTGATGTGGGGGTATCCGTTTTTGTATTTTTAGTACACGGTCTATATGCTGTTAATAAACAATATAAGTGGTCTCAGAGCGATGAGTGGTTAGAAGCTCAGAAAATTATTTTTGAACTAGTTTATCGTGGATTACAAAGTAGATAGAATTTATACACGTTTATATTTTGAGATTCATTAAAGTTTTATACAACGAAAAAAGGACTCCAACTGGAGTCCTTTTTTCATGTAAGGGGAGTGTTAGTATTAATATCAAATGAACCATGTATTTAAACAAGTAGTAGGTTTGGGGTTAGTAATACTTGTCGGGAGATAAATACACGTATGGTAACCAGGGAATTGTTACCTCTATTTATCATTTGACATTGTCATTATAAGAACAAAAAATGAGTTGAAAATGAAATTTTTTAAGAAATTTCTTTTAATTTCTTGAAATTCTAAAAAAGATAATAATTAAGTTTAATTATTGTTGATAAATATGGGACAATTTTGGTATTATATATAAAGGAGAAGTTGTATATTTTATAAAGGTTTAATGGCTATTAAAGTTTTATAAAGTATACAGCTCTTAGGCATGAGAGGAGCAGTCATATGAGGAAAATATTAACCATATTGTCCCTTTTGTGGCTACTCAGTATAGGGGGGACCGCTAACGCAACGGACTGGTATTATGTTGGACCAGATGCGTCAGGAAACCAATTATTTATTGACAATGACAGTGTTCAAAAAAGTGATTATGATGCGCTTTTGTGGCTGCGGGTCAATGAACTGGGTGGCGACGAATTGCGATATAAAGTGTATATAAGTAGATATAATCGTACCATGGAAACGTTAAAGGTAGATGCGTACATGGCAGACGGTACACCTTATGAAAATGTAGAGTATAATGAAAACCCAGAACCTATTGAAGGCAATACAAATGGTCAAGCCATTTATAATTTATTGTGGCAATAAAAGAACCATCTAGCACAGCAAACTAGATGGTTCTTTTTTATATGTGTAAAAAATTTATAAATCTTAGGAATATTTTTTATATACAACATTCTCAAACGAGAATGGTATATACGAAAATTTAAACTTGGGCAGAATTGCGACTTAGCTCCAAGTCTTGAATCATTTGGAGATCGTCTTGTGGAGAGCGACCACCAGTTGTTAAGTATCCACCAACCATGATGCCGTTAAGACCACCTTTTAAAGCATAAGCTTGTAAGTCACGAAGATTTACTTCACGACCGCCAGCTGTACGAATCAATGCGTTTGGCAAGATGAAACGGAACACAGCGAAGGTACGTAAAATATCTAGAGGACGTAATGCTTTATTATTTTCAAATGGTGTACCTTTAACAGGATTTAAAATGTTGAGTGGTACAGAGTCAATATGCAAACGTTTAAGCTCGAATGCCATCTCTACGCGTTGTTCTAATGTTTCATTAAGACCGAAGATGCCGCCAGAGCAAACTCGAATACCTGCTTTTTGAGCATTATCGATAGTAGACATTTTATCTTCGTAGGAATGGGTTGTACAAATATCTGGGAAGTGACTAGGCGCTGTTTCGATATTGGAGTGGTATCGAGTTACACCCACTTCTTTTAATTTGAGAGCTTGTTCGTAAGTTAACAAACCAAGAGAACAGCAAATTTCGAGACCTACTTCATTTTTAATACGGTCTAATACGCGAATGATTTGGTTAAATTCATTTGGGTTATTAGTATTACGACCACTCGTTACGATAGAAAAACGAATAGCGCCTGCTTCTTTAGCTTTGCGCGCCGCATCGAGGATGCTTTCATCATCCATGAACGGATATTCTTGAACACCTGTTTCGTGATGGGCAGATTGGGCACAGAATTTACAGTTTTCAGGACATTTGCCAGAACGTGCATTTACAATGGCGCATACATCCACGGAGTTGTCATTGAAATGCTGGCGAATTTTATCGGCCATAGCAAGTAAAATCATAGTGTCATCATCTGAAGTATGAATCAGCTCGATTGCTTCTTTCTTAGTGATTTCGCCGCCGTTCATAATGCGGTTGGCAATAGTAAGGATTTTTTCGTATGTACCCACTTGGGTTGATTGTTGATCTGTAGGCAAAGCCATAATAGCCTCCAAGAATTGTTAACTTAATAAAAACATAAAATATTGACAATTTGATTGTAAACGTTCGTGTATAAATTGTCAACTTAATGTATTTTTAAGTTAACAAAAATGTCGCAGTAGGTTTTAGACCATTTTAAATACAGGTAAGGCCTATAGTTTGAATCTAATGGGAGATACTATATTTTAGTATCTATTTAGATAGATTGATTGATAGTTATTTTTAAGTAATCTTTACGGTTTTGTAGTATAATAAAATATTGTAATTACTATATATAACTATAATAAAAGTACTAATACAAGGAGTGGATATAGATGCAGCCATTTCGATTTATACACTGTGGTGACCTGCATTTAGGGGCACCCTTTCAATACGCTACAGGTATTAGCCGCGCCGTTGATCGTGCCGTGAGCGAAGCTACCTATGTAGCCTTTGATACAATTATTGACACTGCTATTGATGAGCATGTTCATGCTGTTGTCATCGCTGGTGATATTTATAATAGCGAAGATCATAATCTAGAAGCACAGGTGCGCTTTGTGCGCGCCATGTATCGTTTGGCGGAACATCGCATTGCAGTATATATGGTGCAAGGTAATCATGACCCTGCTGAAAGCTGGAAGGCGCAACTGCAAATGCCAGATAATGTGCATGTATTCTCTAGTGAACAAGTACAACGTTTTCCATTAATTGTTAACAATATAGAAATTGGTGGCGTTTACGGCATTAGCTGTGGCCATGGTAATGAAAGCGACAATTATGCGCGCCAATACCGTGCCTTTGAACGTGATGAGTTTTCTTTGGCTGTCATGCACGGCACAGTCGGTTCTAGTGCAGGCTCTGAAAACCATAATGTGACCGGCCCGTGCAGTTTAACTGATCTTGCAGAAGCGGCTATGGATTATTGGGCGTTAGGACATATTCACAAATCTCAAGTTCTTAGCGAGGAACCTCTTGTTGTTTATTCCGGTAATCCCCAAGGTTTACACCGCAAAGAAATAGGCCCTAAGGGGTGCTATCTCGTCTCTGTATCCCATAATGGTCATTGCGAACCTCGATTTATTGAGACCAGTGCTATCCGTTTTGAAGAAATCAAAATTGATATTGCAGGCATGAAAACTGAAGCAGAATTCTTAGAAATTTTACGCCATAAAAAAGAAAACTTGCGTAAACAGTATAAGAAAAATATTTTGCTTTCCATTGTTCTCGTAGGCACAGGTCCATTGCATCGTTTATGTACACAAGAAGGTGTGCGCAAATTATGGTTGCAAGAGTCTCAAAGTGAAGAGAAAAGCAAGTCTATATTTGTTATGCCTTATCGCATGATGTGTAATACGCGACCTAGCATTAATTTGGCTGAACGTAGATTGTTATCCGATGTAGTAGGGGATTATTTACGCGCCTATGATGGTATGGTTGATGGCAATGCGGTACAGACGGTACGTCAAATTTTGGCAGAACGACCTGAGTTTAAACGCTTAGGTGTATATGCCGATTTGTTGAGTGATGAATTATTGCTTCGCGCCTTGAAGCGCTGTGAAATTGAAGGTGTTACTGTATTGATGGGGGCTAACGATGAACATTAAACGCATACGATTTGATGAATTTGGCCCGTATCGCAACTGGTCTTTCACTACGGGAAATCATGGTGTTCAGCTCATGTATGGACCTAATGAAAGTGGCAAAACCTCTTTGCTTGAAGGGATGCGCACACTTCTATTTGGTGGTACTCATAAGGCTTATGGTCCTATGACGGGTGCCCTCGATGTAGAGCGTAATGGTGAAAGCTACTACATTGGTCGTAAGGGTAAACAACTAGACTTTTACAGTCCAGGAAATCCAGCCATTCATGAGGAGCCAGCTCAACACTGGTGGCATGGTATCGACAAAAAGACATATAACCGCATTTTTGCATTGACCCTTGATGATTTACAAGGCCTCGATGTTCTACAAGAGGTAGAGGTTAGGTCTCGTTTCTTCGGCGCTGAAGGGGGCGAGCATTTAGGCTCTGTCGTAAAAGATGTGGAAAAAGGCGCTACTGATCTATTAGTAGCTTCCTCGAATGGTAAACGCCGCATCAATGTATTGATGGATGAGCTTAAAGAAAATCGTCAAAAGTTAAGCCATTTAGCCGAACATGAAACGCAATATGTAGAATTGCAAAAAGCCTTTCACAGTACGGAACAGACTGAAGCAGAATTACAAGGTCAGTTGCAAGAGTGGAAGGAATACCGCGATGGTATAGACGTCGTATTGCGCGCATGGGATACGTATCGCCGTAGCGAAGAAGCGCGTATGCATATGCAACAGTACAATAGTGAGCTTGCCTTGAGTCGTGATGAGTTCCTTCGTATCGATGAGGAAATCAAACGAGCTCGAGATAATATGCAGTTGTGGCAGGAAAAGGAAGCGGCCTTGATGCCAGCTAACTTTAGCCCAGATAGTCCATTTGGTACGTATGGTCAAGATATTGAAGACCTTATTCAACAAGGCGCCAAGTGGGAACAATTGCGCCGGGAGTGTGAAGAAGGGGATGCGTATATCTTTAAGGTACGAGAACAATTAGAGTTTTCTCGTTCTATGCATTCTGCGTGGCGTGATGATGAGCCGATGGCTGATGATGTGAATTGGTTTGAAGGAGAGCGCTTAGCAAGTCGCTTGCGCACTGCTAAAGATCAATTATTACATTGGCAAGATCGCAAGCCTGCTGAGGCTTCTGATGATTTGCCAGTAGCCAATCTCGACGGAGCATCGTTACCAAATTACAGCGAAGAGGATTTGGCGAAAAAAGAGCATCTCGAACGTGAACTAGAGCTTATCTTGATGGATATTGATCGAGTTACAGAGAAACGGGATAGCTATGGTCCTGATGCACAACCGACCAATTTGCCAAAGTGGTTACAACGCATTAGTGGCGTAGCTGCAGTGATTGGCGTTTTGCTCGTATTAGCAGGCTTATTAGTATTAGAGTCTGTACTCTATACGATTGGCGGCTTTATACTATTAATCCTATCTATGGCATTGTTCTGGTATGCTACATGGAGACGTCATAACGGCAATTCTGATGTGTCTAAACTGAATTATGAGTTACAAATCTTGTCATCTCGTAAATCTGATGTAGAGCATCAGCTAGAGGCAATCATTAAAGCCGCAACACCTGTAGCGAGCCCAATTCCATCCATAGAGGGTGCAGCACATCTTGATCGTTGGGTCCAAGAAGGTCATACGTTGCAAGCTATTTATGATGAAGCCCTTGCAGCTTGGCAGAATTGGTTGCCTCAAGGTGCGGCGAAGAGCCTTAACGAAGATGATTTCTTTGGTCTCAAACAAGAGTATGATCAATATCATGAACAATTACGCACCATTGAAGGCTATGAAAAGCGATTAGCTGAGCATAAAGAAGGGTTGCGCGTTATTGAAGACCAAGCGATGACATTGTGGTATAACCTTGGTGTGGAGGCGCCTGTATCTCCTACAGAGTTAAAACGTATTTATAACCAATACAAAAACTTCCAACAAAATAAAATTGTATGGGAACAAAAGGAAGCACAACGTAAAAGCTTCCGCAATGAGTACGATAATTGGCACCGCAAAGAAAAAGAATTACTACTTCGTCAACAAGAGCTCTTGCACAAGGCGGGTATGGAAAGCTCCAACGAGTATCGTCAACATCTTATTGATGAAGACCAATACAAGCAATGGCAAACCATTTACAAACAAAGTCAGGTTCAGTTAGATTTATTAGCTCCTGATGCGGAGAATAGAGATTTATTCTATCGCCGCTTGCGTGAAGGCAATAAGGATAATTGGCTTGATGAATTAGCTCATTCTGAACGAGAAATAGCATCCATTGAAGATAAGTTGGCAATCTTATATGAGCGCCGTGGTCAAATTGTGGAGTCTATGCGTGCCCTAGGTTCTGACCAAGAGCAACACCAAATGCTTCAAGAACGTGAAGCATTACAAAATGAACTAGAAGCTGCTCTTGAGGATTGGGCTACACAAGTGTTGATGAGTCACTGCATGGATAAGGCTCAACAATCGTACGAGCAAGAAAAACAGCCTCATATGCTAGAACTTGCATCTTCTTATATAGAACGGTTAACTGGTGGTATGTATACCTTTGATGTTCTTGGTATCAACGAAGGCGTAGCCTTGGTTAATGGCAATGGAGAGCGATTAGAGCTTAAGTACTGGTCTAGCGGCTTGGCTGACCAAGTATACTTGGCATTGCGATTAGCACTAGCGAAGGTATTTTCTTACCAAGTTGAATCCTTGCCAATCATATTAGATGATATTCTTGTGCGCTTTGATGAAAACCGTCAACGTAGCGCGTTAGAATTATTAGCTGAAATCGGAAAGAACCAACAAATCTGGCTATTCACGTGCCAACGTTCTGTATTTGATATGGCTCAATCTATTACAGGCATTGATTGCCATAGATTGAGTCGTAATTAAATATTGATTGCCACTGATTAAGTCATAACTAAATTGAACCCCTGTGAAGGTGTTTAGCTTTCACAGGGAATATTCATAGTGATGATATATGTGATGTAACTAAAGTAACTGTTTTAGTTATCATAGTGTGTTAGTATAAATTAGAAAGAAAGGGGTTGAGTACTTGAATACAGCATATTTAGATATGATCCAAGGTAAGAACCCTGGTGTAACACCTGTGTGGTATATGCGCCAAGCTGGGCGTAGCCAAGCGGAATACCGCAAAATCAAAGAAAAATATACGCTCTTTGAAATTACAAAAGAGCCTGAGTTGTGTGCTCGTGTTACAGAGCTACCTGTAAAAGAATACGGCGTAGATGCAGCTATCCTTTATAAGGACATTATGAGCCCTATGGTAGGCATGAATGTAAACGTAGAGCTCAAGGCTGGTGTAGGCCCTGTGTTTAATACACCAATTCGCTCCATGGCTGATGTAGATAAATTAGCTACCTTTGATCCTACAAAGGTAGATTATATTGGAAAAACGATTACTCTATTAACATCTGGTATGCTCGATGTACCGCTCATTGGGTTCTGTGGCGCACCATTTACGATTGCGTCTTACCTCATCGAAGGGGGACCAACAAAGAATTATAATAAGACCCGTGGCATGCTCATCGGTGCACCAGATGTGTGGAATGCATTGATGACAAAGTTAGCAGATATGTCCATTGAATATTTGTCTATGCAAGCTGAAGCCGGTGCGAACGCACTACAAATCTTCGACTCTTGGGTTGGTGCAGTGAATGCGGACCAATATAAACAAGGTATTTATCCTCATATGGAACGCATTATTAAGACTGTAAAGGAGAGATACCCTCACTTGCCTATGGCCATGAATGGTGTTGGTACGGATCATCTCGTATCTATTTGGTCTCATTTGCCATTGAATGTAATCGCTCTTGATTGGCGTAGCTCCATCGTTATGGCTAATGAACGAGGCGTAACACAAACGGTACAAGGTAATCTCGATCCAGCCTACTTATTCGCTGATGAAAAAACATTAGCTCACGAAGTGGATCGCATCTTACTTGATGGTGTTCGTTATGGCCGTCATATCTTTAACTTAGGTCATGGCGTATTCCCCGAGGCAGATCCTAAAAAGCTTCATTGGCTTACAGACTATGTACATGAACGCAGTCGTGAATTATGGGCACAAGAGGGGTAAGCTAGTGAACATCGAGAAAAAAGGATTATTATTCTTATCCTATGGTAGCCCTTCAAGTAAGGATGATTTAGTGCCATACATGACGAGTATTCGTCATGGTCGCGTACCGACCGATGCTGAAGTTGCAAATCTTACCCATCGTTATGATGTCATTGGTCAGTGGTCCAACGTAGAATTACAAACGATGGCAGAATGTCAATATAATAGACTGCTTATTTTGTTGCCATCCATACCATCGGCTATTGGATATCTTCATATGAAGCCGTCCATTGCTGATGCGGTAGATGCATTAGTCAAACAAGGTGTAGAGCATATTATCGCTATTGTAACGGCTCCATTCTTTACGTCTCTTGGTACTGGCGCTTATGAGAAACAAGTACAGGCTGCAATTGGTGACCTTCAAGGTGTAACCTTTGATGTTATTCGTGCTTGGTGGGATCAACCTTCCTTTATCGAGTATTGGGTAAAAGCAGTTTCAGACTGCATCAATGACACTAAAGATGTATTTGTCATTTTTAGTGCTCATAGCATACCTCTTATTAATAGTCATAATGCAGACTCTTATGCTTTGGCCTTAGAGGAAAGTGCAAAAGAAATCGCTCAACGTTGCGATTTAGAACAGTGGTCTGTAGCTTGGCAGAGCGCAGCCCCTCATGGGCAATGGTTAGGGCCAACCGTAGCGGAAGCAATCAATCAAGCTTTGCGTAGTGGTGCGATACATATAGCCTTTGTACCATTTGGCTTTGTAAGCAATCATGTAGAGGTGTTGTACGATAATGATGTAGAGTGCAAAGAACTCGTTGATGCTGGCGGCGCTGTATATATGCGTGCAGAAATGCCGAATTGTGATGAAACATTCTTGCAAGCGATGGCGAGTGCAATAATAGAAAGGATTCATTCGTGAATGTAACAATAGTGGGCGGTGGCCTAACAGGATTGACAGCGGCTTATTATTTAGGCCGTGCAAAGCCGGACTGGACCATTACTCTTTATGAACAAGCACCACGATTTGGTGGGAAAATACAAACACAACGCGTCGATGACTTCGTAGTAGAGCTGGGACCTGATTCTTACTTAGGCCGTAAAACGGAAATGACGGATCTCGTCTATGATCTCGGCTTAGGGGACACCCTTGTATCGAATGAAACAGGGCAAGCCTTTGTGTATGACAAAGGTTCTATTCATCCTATTCCAGGGGGCTCTATCATGGGCATCCCTACGGAAATGATGCCTTTTGTGAAAGCAACGCTTATTTCTTGGCCTGGCAAATTGCGAGCTGGTTTAGATTACTTTAAAAAGCCGTATCAGCTCGATAAAAATGGTGACGTATCCATTGGTCATTTCTTTCAATACCATTTAGGTCAAGAAATGATGGATAAACTCATCGAGCCTTTATTGGCAGGTATCTATGGCGGCGACATTTATAAAATTAGCTTGTTATCTACATTCCCTCATTTTATTCAAGTAGAACAAAAATATGGGAATATGGTAAAAGGCATGATGGCTGCTAAGATGGGCCACTCTAAAGCGGGGGTTACTAAAGCGGCTAAAGGCGCCGTAGCTGAAGGCGACGTACCGCGTGCTGGTAAAGGGACTATGACAGACCGTCAATTCGAAAGTCATGAAGCTAAGTCTACTAAAGCACAAGCAGATATGGCGAGCCGAAAGGGGACAGCAGCTCAATCTGGTATGTTCCGCCAGTTAACAGGTGGTCTTGAAAGCGTGATTACCGCTATTGTTGATGCTATGCCTAGTAATGTGCACTTGCATACAGGGACACTAGTTTCTAATATTCGCTATGTTGAAGGTATGTATGCTATCGATGTGGTGAAGTCTGGAAACGATGCTTGTGGCTGTGAAGCTAATGCTAGTGCTAATGCTAATTTTAATTCTAATTTCAAATCCAATTCCAATTCCATTAAAACTGATTCTATTAACGCTGATAATAGGGTTGAAACTAGCAATTCTACTACAGATTTAGCTACAGATTCAGCTACAGAGGTACTTCTTGATAAAGCTCCTGCTATGGCGGATCATGTGATTATATCTACACCGCCGGCGACGTATAATCAATGGTTTAAAGATGATGACGGCTTTGATTTCCTGCGCTCCATGGAACAGTCTAGTTGTGCTATTGCCATTATGGCCTTTGACAAAAGTACATTTGATGGTGAATTAAAAGGTTCGGGCCTCTTGATTACACGCAACACAGATACGCCTCTTACGGCGTGTACTATTCTTAATCAAAAATGGCCTCAAACAACGCCTGATGATAAAATTGTATTGCGCGTCTTTATCGGTAAACCAGGCAATGATGTGGTAGAACAATATAGTGATGAAGAACTTTCAGAATTAGCAGTAAAAGAAATTCAACGCATTATGAGTTTCTCCACGCAACCAGAATGGGTGCGTATCAATCGTCTTATTCACTGTATGCCGCAATATAATGTGGGCCATCGCGCAGGGATCACAGCAGTGCGTGAACATGTGGCAAAACACTATCCAAATTTACATCTCATTGGTACACCATTTGATGGCATCGGTATTCCTGATGGTGTGAAGCAAGCGAAAGAATTAGTACAGTCTATTGTGGATAGTAATGAAAATTAATATTAATAAATAATTATAAGAAAAGGCTCCATATGCTATAATAGTATATGGAGTCTTTTCGATTCTTAAAGTAAAAGATATATCATTTTAATATAATCACTATAGATAGGAGTGATCACAATGGGAAAAGCAATCCCTACAGTAGAAGGTTGGCATAGCCAACACATGGTATTCGCTATGGATTTCAGTGCATGGAACTGCTTTACAGATGAAGAAAAAGCAGAAGCACGCAACGAATTAAAAGCATTTTTAGCAGATCTTGAAGCTAAACATCAAGCTAAAGAAGGTAGCTATGCATTCTATGATTGCAATGGCGCAAAAGGGGATTTGATTCTATGGATCCTTGGTCCATCCCTTGAATACTTGGCACAAGTAGAACGCAAATTCCGTCGTCTTGCGATTGCAAGCGTATTAGTTCAAACATATTCTTATACATCTGTAACAGAAGTAAGTGCTTACGTTAAAGCTAAACTCGATACAGAAGAAGTTAACCAAAAATTATATCCTCATGTACCTCGTGACAAATACATCTGCTTCTATAACATGAGTAAAAAACGTGAAGGTGATGACAACTGGTTCATGCTACCACCACAAGAACGAGGCATGTTGATGAAATCTCACGGTGAACTTGGTAAAACATACTTAGACGTTTTATCCGAATTTACAACAGGCGGCTGTGGCCTAGACGACTGGGAATGGGGCATTACAATCTTCAGTAATGATGACATCCAATTCAAAAAAATCGTATACGACATGCGCTTTGAAGTAGCTAGTGCAAAATACGGCATCTTCAGCGACTTCTACGTTGGTACCATCATCGACGATGCACTACTAGAAGAAATCTTTGGATAATAAAAGGGACTGCCAAGCAGTCCCTTTTTCCTTCCCACTAACATGAAGGCTATAATTGTAAACAGAAACTATAATTCACATTACGCTAAAATGCTGGTTCATATCTATTTTTTAATAAAAGAACTCCCTCATAAAATCCGACTTGCGGGTTCAAGGCCTATGGCCGCAGAACTAATTCGCATGGAGGATTGTTGAGGGAGTCTTTTATTACCTTATTTTGTTGTGAATTATAGTTTCTGTTACACCTTATGCATTCATATTTGCACTTTTACGTACATAGAACCAGAAGCACACAGCTACAGTTACAAGGTTGAAGGCTAACAATACAGCAAAGGCTGGATGAATATTACCGAATGTGGAATATACAAAGCCAAAGATTTTAGGTGTAATGAAGGCACCGTATGCAGCTACAGCAGCAACGAAGCCAGTAATTAAAGAGGATAACAACGGATTGCCAAATACGTGTGGAATCATACGGAATGTTGCACCTGTTGCGAAACCACAGCATACGAATGTCAACACGGACATAGCAAAGAAGAATGGGAAGTTGTGCATATCTACACCAACTGCGATCAATGCAGTGGTAGCACATAAGCCAATGAGGCTAACAAAAGTAACTTTTGTACCGCTGTTAATTTTGTCGGATAACCAACCACCTACAGGACGAAGAGCACCTGCTACAAGGGGACCTACGAATGCGATGGATGCAAATGGTACTTCAGGGAATTCTTTACCTACTAATAAGCCAAGTGCTGCAGCATAACCGGAGAAAGCACCGAAGGAACATGTATATAACAATGTAAGTGCCCAAGTGTGTTTGTTACCAAAGATTTGTACAAGGTTTTTAGGATTTGGTTTTTCTAGAGGTAGGTTATCCATGAAGCGAGTCATCAATGCAAGGATAACAACGAGTGGTACGACCCACATGAAAGCTGCATTGGCAAGATATACGGCGTTGCCTTTAATAATAGCAGGTGTTACACCAAATACGCTACCTAGTGCGGCAGAGCCCATAGCGAATGGAGCTAAGAAGTAGATTACGGAGATACCAAGGTTACCAACGCCGCCGTTGATACCAAGGGCTGTACCTTTTTCAGATTTAGGGAAGAAGTTGCCAATGTACGCCATGGAGGACGAGAAGTTGGCGCCCGCTAAACCGATAAGGGCTGTTAAGATCATGAATGTCGTATAAGAAGTTGTTGTATCTTGAACGGCAAAGCCAAGCCATACAACAGGAACTAATAAAATAAGTGTGGAAATAAATGTCCAGTTTTTACCACCGATTAATGCTGGCATGTAGGTATATACAAAACGTAATGTAGCACCAACAAGACCTGGTAATGCGGCTAATGTAAATAATTGATCTGTTGTAAAGTTAAAGCCAGCGCCATTTAGTTGTGCTGCAATGGTTGCCCATAAATACCATACACAGAATGAAAGGGTTAATGCAATTGTGGATATAACCAAGTTTTGTTTAGCAATTTTTTTACCAAACTTTTCCCAAAATTCTGGATTTTCTGGTTGCCAATTAGCCACAATTTCGCTACGGCTTGCCCCTACTTGAGGCATTTTTAGTTCGCTCATTTTGAACTTCTCCTTACTAAAAAACTATACATGCAATGAAGACATGGAAGATACAATTATCAGTCAATGTATATGAATATTGCAATTTATAGAATTTCTATAGAAAATATTCGAATTACTTAGAGAACTGAGTTATAATTATTGTATCAACAAAATTTGCAATGTCTTATATCACAAATATATTATATATTGTAATTTTTTTTGTGAATGTGACATAAAACACACATATTCTGAAATTAATAAGTTATAATAATCTTATATATACAAAAAAGTATATAATACATGTGCTTTTACTATAAATAGATTAGTATAACTAATGGATTTTATTTTAAAAGTACAATGGAGTGGTGAAGGTATGGATAAAAATTTAATTAACCAATTACTTGCTTTGCCGGGCGAGGAACTCCATCTTAAAAAAGGTGATTTTCTCTTCCACGAGGGGGACAAGGCAGAACACTTTTACGTAGTGTTAAAAGGTAGAATGAGCATTAAGAAATTCGAATCTAGTGGGCACATTTTTGCGTTGCGTCTAGTAGGTCCGAATAATGTAATTGGTGAGGTTCCGTTGTATGAGGAGAACACAAGAACTTATGTGTTCAACGCCATCGCTCGGGAGGATTGCTCTGTTTATTCCATTCGCTATGATGTGTTAGAGCCAGCTATTGCAAAAGATCATTCATTGGCTATTGCGATGATGCAAATCTACACATTACATATGCGTCGTCAACAGGCAAAATACCGAGACTTGCTACTATATGGCAAGAAGGGAGCATTTTATTCTACCTTGTTGCGCTTAGCCAATAGTTATGGTGTAGAGCGCGAGGATGGTATCTTTATCGATATCGCCCTAACAAATCAAGAGTTGGCTGAATTTGCTGCCACATCAAGAGAAAGTTTAAATCGCATGCTAAGTGAGTTGCGTAAGTTGGGCTATGTAGCCTATGACAAACACCATCTAGTAATCTGTGATTTTGATGCTTTAATCGGATTGCTTGATTTAGAGGTTGATAATATAGACCCTAATATTAGTAATATCGAATAACAGTATTTTCTCCTTTGTGTTAGCTCAGCTAGCACAAAGGATTTTTTTGTAGTTTTGAAGGAGGACACGAGATGAGCTTGTTGTCTCAAAAGTTTAAGTTTCTTCGCAAGAAGAACGTATCTCCAAGCGGCCATCAAATAACTGAAGATGGCGGTCGCGAGTGGGAAAATTTTTATCGTGACCGTTGGTCTTACGATAAAGTTGTCCGCACAACGCATGGCGTAAACTGTACTGGTTCTTGTAGCTGGAATATCTACGTTAAGAATGGTGTTGTAGCGTGGGAAAATCAGGCTACTGATTACCCTGAAACACCAGATGATATGCCGGATTACGAACCACGTGGGTGCCCTCGTGGTGCAACATTCTCTTGGTATCTCTATAGCCCATTGCGCGTAAAATATCCATATGTGCGCGGCGAATTGGCTGAGCTTTGGAGAGAAGCTAAAAAGCATGCTAAGAACCCAATCGAAGCTTGGAAATCTATCGTAGAAGATCCTGAAAAAGCGAAAAAATACAAATCTGCCCGTGGTATGGGTGGCTTTGTGCGCTCCACATGGGATGAAGCGACAGAAATTACTGCTGCATCCTTATTATATACTGCAAAAACATACGGCCCTGACCGCAACGCAGGCTTCTCTGTAATTCCAGCGATGTCCATGTTATCCTATGCAGCAGGTGCTCGTTTCCTTAACTTAATGGGTGGTTCACCATTGTCCTTCTATGACTGGTATGCCGATTTACCACCTTCTAGCCCTCAAGTTTGGGGTGAACAAACTGATACACCTGAATCTGGTGACTGGTACAATGCTGGTTACATCATGACTTGGGGTTCTAACGTACCATTGACTCGTACGCCAGACGCTCACTTCTTAACAGAGGTTCGTTACAAAGGTACTAAAGTAGTATCCGTATCCCCTGACTATGCGGAATCTACAACTTCTTCCGATGCTTGGCTCAATGTAAAAGCCGGTACTGATGCGGCTCTTGCTATGGCAATGGGCCACGTAATCTTAAAAGAATACTACATCGATAAAGAGACTCCATACTTCAAAGAGTATGCTAAAGAGTTCACAGATATGCCATTCCTTGTACGCGTTGAAGAAATCAACGGCACTGTACAACCAGGCCGCTTCTTAAATGCTAAGGATTTGGGTCGCCAAGAGGAAGGCGCTAACTTCCAAATGGTATTAATCGATGATACAACTAATGAAATCGTTATCCCTAATGGTACAATGGGCGAACGTCACACAAATCCACAAAAATGGAACTTACGCCTTGAAAACCGCGATACAGGGGCTAAAATCGATCCTCGCTTATCCGTGTTTGATCAACGTGAAGATGTGACTGTTGTTAAGTTGCCATACTTTGGCGATGAAGAACATGAAGGCGTTATTGAACGTGCTATTCCTACAATTACAGTACAAACTGTAGATGGTCCTGTAAAAGTAACTACTGTATATGACCTTATTCTTGCTAACTATGGTATCGACCGTGGTATCGGTGGTGAAGTGGCAACATCTTATACAGATGACACTCCTTACACACCTACATGGCAAGAAAAAATTACTGGCGTAAAAGCAGATATCGCTATTGCTACAGCTCGTGAGTTTGCTGATAATGCAGAAAAAACTAAAGGTCGTTCCATGATTATCATGGGCGGTGGTATCAACCACTGGTACCATGCTGACGTGATTTACCGTACAATTTTGAACCTTATCATGTTCTGTGGTACAGAAGGTGTTAATGGTGGTGGCTGGGCTCACTACGTAGGTCAAGAAAAACTTCGTCCTGTTGAAGGTTGGGGCGGTATCATGACAGCTAACGACTGGAGTAAAGCTCCTCGTTTGCAAAACGGTACATCTTGGTTCTACTTTGCTACAGAACAATATCGTTCTGATTGCATCGACTTGGCAGACCGCGTATCTAAATTAGCTAAGCCTCGTTATCGTCACCCTGGCGATTACAACGTATTAGCGGCTCGTTTAGGTTGGTTACCATCGTATCCTACTTTCAATAAAGGCAGCCAAGAATTGATTAATGATGCTCGTGCAGCTGGTGCTGGTACAGAAGCAGAAATTAACCAATATGTGGCGCAAGCGTTGAAAAATAAAGATTTACAATTCTGCGTAGAAGATCCAGCGGCTAAAGAAAACCATCCACGTAACTTATTCGTATGGCGTGCGAACCTCATCGGTTCCTCTTCTAAAGGTCATGAATACTTCTTGAAACATTTATTAGGTACTAAAAATGCGGTATTAGAAGATGACGATGCACCTACACGTCCAGAAGAAATCAAATGGCGTGAAGCTGATGGGGCAGGTAAACTTGACCTCTTAATCGACATCGACTTCCGTATGGCTTCTACAGGCTTGTACTCTGATATCGTATTCCCTGCAGCTACATGGTATGAAAAAGAAGACTTGTCTTCTACAGATATGCATCCATATGTACACGTATTCCAAGCTGCTGTTGATTGCGCATGGGAAACTAAATCTGACTGGGATACATTCCGTACCCTTGCAGAAACAGTATCTCGCGTAGCAAAAGAGTCTGGCTTCACAGAATACGAAGACATCGTAGCATTGCCTCTTGGTCATGACAGCCCAGGTGAAGTGGCTCAACCAGAAGGTAAGGTTCTTGACTGGAGCAAAGGCGAATGTGAACCAATTCCTGGTAAAACAATGCCTAACCTCGTTCATGTAAAACGTGACTATAGCCAAATCTTTGAAAAATTCATTGCTTTGGGACCTAACATCGAAAATAAAATGGGGGCTCATGGCTTAGCTTGGGATGTATCTGATGAATATCAAACATTGTATGCACAAAATGGTACAATTGATAATCCGGAATTCATTTCTCATGGCCGTCCAAGCATTTACGAATGTAAAGAAGCTTGTAATGCTGTATTGACATTGTCTTCTTGTACAAATGGTAAATTGGCTGTTCGTTCTTGGAAGGCAATGGAAGAAAAAACAGGTCTTTCTGATCTTGAAAAGAATGCAAAAGGTCGTGAACAAGAAAAAATTACCTTTGATGACATGGTTCGCCAACCACGCTTCATTATTAGCTCTGTAACAAGTACTGGTAAAAACGATAAAAACCGTCGTTATTCCCCATTCACAACATCTACAGAAGATAAAGTACCATTCCGTACCGTAACAGGTCGTCAATCCTTCTATTGCGATCATGAAATGATGCGCGATTACGGTGAAGCTATGGCGTTGTACAAACCTGTATTGTCCTACAAACCAGTACAAGGTGACTACAAACAAGAAGGTATTCCAGAAATTACATTGAAATACTTAACACCACATAATAAGTGGTCTACTCATAGTATGTACTTCGATAGCCAACAAATGTTGACATTGTTCCGTGGTGGTCAAACTATTTGGCTCAACGAAGATGATGCAGCAGAAATTGGCGTTAAAGATAATGACTGGGTAGAAGCTTTCAATAAAAATGGTGTAGTTGCAGCTCGTGCAGTTGTATCTCCACGTATTCCTCGTGGCATTTCCTATATGCATCACTCTCAAGATCGTCACATCAACGTTCCTGGTACGCAAGTTAAGAAAGACCGTCGCGGTGGTACACACAACGCACCAACTCATATTCACATGAAACCGACACACATGATTGGCGGTTATGGTCAATTGAGCTATGGCTTTAACTACTATGGCCCAACTGGTAACCAACGTGATATGACAATTGTGGCTCGTAAGTTGAAGGAGGTGGATTGGCTTGAAGATTAAAGCTCAAGTATCCATGGTCCTAAATTTGGATAAGTGTTTAGGCTGTCATACATGCTCTATCACTTGTAAAAATACATGGACGAACCGCGAAGGCGCGGAATATATGTACTTTAATAACGTGGAAACTCGCCCAGGTGTAGGCTATCCACGTAATTGGGAAGACCAAGAAAAATGGAAGGGCGGCTGGACGCTTGATAACTCTGGTAAATTAGCTCTTTCTACAGGTTCTAAAACAAATCGTTTGATGAAATTATTCTTCCATCCTGAACAACCAGAGTTGAAGGATTATTTCGAACCTTGGACTTACGACTATGAAACATTGATTCATGGTGGTCGTAAAAATAACCAACCAGTTGCTCGTCCTCGCTCTCTTGTAACGAAACAAAAAATGGAAGTTACTTGGGGCCCTAACTGGGATGACGATTTGGCTGGTGGTCAACATGCTCGATCTGATGTGAATTTAACTAAGATGGGTCAAGATATCGTATTTGATTACGAAGAAGTATTCATGCGCTATTTGCCACGTCTTTGCAACCACTGCTTGAACCCTGCGTGCGTAGCTGCATGTCCATCCGGCGCAATTTATAAACGCGACGAAGATGGTGTAGTTCTCGTATCTCAAGATGTATGCCGCGGTTGGAGACATTGTGTTCCATCTTGTCCATACAAAAAAATCTTCTATAACTGGGAAACTAATAAAGCTGAAAAATGCGTATTCTGTTACCCGCGTTTAGAAAATGGTTTGCCTCAAATCTGTGCTGAAACTTGTGTAGGTCGTATGCGCTATGTTGGCGTTGTATTCTACGACATGGACAAAGTAGAAGCTATGGCGGCTACAAAAAATGAACAAGATATTTACGAAAATACATTAGATTTGATTTTGGATCCTCATGATCCAGAGGTTATCAAAGCGGCTCGTGCAGAAGGCATCTCCGAAGCATGGATTAAAGCAGCTCAAAAATCTCCTGTATACAAACTTGTAAAAGAATGGGGCGTGGCATTGCCATTGCATCCTGAGTATCGCACATTGCCAATGGTTTGGTATGTACCACCACTCAGCCCAATCTTGCAACGTGTAACATCTGATGTATACTTGCCAGATGCACATGAAATGCGCGTACCTGTACAATACCTTGCTAACTTGTTTACAGCAGGTAATACAGAAATTTTAGCTCGTACATTGCAACGTGTTCTCGACATGCGTGAATACATGCGCCGTCGTGAAACCGGTGACGGTCCTATTGAACATAAAGTTGATTTAACAGAGGATCAAATGTACGGTATGTACAAATTGTTGGCATTGTCCAAATACAATGATCGCTTTGTTATTCCATCTGATGTAAAAGTATCTCGCGAAGGTCGCCTTGAAATGCAACATAATCGCGGCTTTGCTTGCCCTACAGGGGGATGTCAATAATGAAGGATGCTCAGAAAATCGCTCTTATTGCGTCATTTCTTCTACGCTATCCTGATGAACAATGGTATAACGAATTACCTGAATGGAGAGAGGACGCCCAATCTGTTGGGCATCCTCAACTTCGCCAAGGTTTATTAGAATTCTTCGACTATGTAGAGGAATCCGATAAAAAAGAATTTGAAGACCAATATGTTCGTACCTTTGATTTTAGTCAAAATACAACAATGTATTTGTCGACTTATGAATTACAAGGTACTGGGGAACAAGCAGAAGAACTCGTTAAATTTAAAGCTTTCTTCCTAGAAAACGACTATGATTTGCCAAAAGAAATGCCAGACTATATTCCAGCACTTCTTGAATTATGTGCCGTTATCGATGATGAAAAAGCAAAAGAAATTTACGACTATTGTAAGCCAAAATTGGAATACATTAGAGAACGCTTCATTGAGGCTAAATTGCCTTATGCATTCTTGTTTGATATTATCTTGTCTGTTGCAAATGGATTGGAGGACGGTGCACGATGAATCTATTCCTTTGGGGCGCTTTGCCTTACATCGCTTTCACCTTCTTAATCGTAGGTACTTTGGTTCGTTTCTTCTACTTTGAAAGAAACTGGACTACAAAATCGAGTGAATTTTTAGAGAAAAAACAATTGCGCATTGCCAATCCATTGTTCCACTTTGGCTTGCTTTGCGTTATCGGTGGTCACGTAGTAGGTGTGTTAATCCCTAAAACTTGGACTGCTGCAATCGGTATTAATGACCATTTGTACCATGAAGGTGCTTTATACATGGGTGCTGTAGCTGGTATTATCTTTATCGTAGGCTTCTTGCTTTTGATGAAACGTCGCTTTACTGTGCCTGCTATGAAAGTTAATACATCTGGTCTTGATAAATGGTTATATTTGTTCTTAACATTAGCCATTTTCAGCGGTATGGCTGGTACATTGCTTAATGCATCTGGTTTCTTTGATTACCGCGTATCTATCGGTCCTTGGTTCCGTAGCTTACTATCCTTTATGCCTGATCCATCCTTGATGGAAGGCGTACCATTCATGTTTAAATTCCATATGTTAGCGTGGATGGTGGTAGCTATTATCTTCCCATTCAGCCGTTTGGTACACTGCTTGAGTGTTCCACTCAACTACTTAACACGTCCGTTCATTGTATATCGTAAACGTGACGAAAAATAATTAGGATGATGATTGATTTGTATGCCCTTCATGATATGACAAATTAATCTTAGCCCCTTGTAATAGTGAAAGCTGATGCTCACTACTACAAGGGGCTTTTATTTATTAATTTTTGTTAGAGTAGTTTAGATAACATAACATAACACTATTTCTGATTTAATTACCTAGCTTTTACCGAAACACTTTTGAGTTGTTTATATAGTTAAAGTGAAAGACTAAATTAGAATTATTCTTATAATGAATGCTACCTATCTAATATAAGTAATCTGCAAATTTCGATTTAAATGATAAAATATGTTAAGTAAAATTGATATTTCAGGAATTATGTTAGAGAGGTTTATGATGAATCAAGTGGAAACGAAACAGTATAAGAGTATTTACCATATCTTTATATGGATTGCAGTATTCTCCTTAATTATGATCGGTTTGCTAGAGTGGGGCTATATCGTAGGTGGTCGTGCCTTCGGGAACTATAAAGTCTATACAGGCCTTGTACCTTGGTGTACGTGGATTGTGATGACTTATTTGGCAACTCGTCCTAAATGGTTTACAAGTCGTTATAATTTATGTGAAATGTTCAAGGTTCACCGTGCATTAGGTATTGCATCTGTAGCTGTTATTGCATTCCATTTGTATCTCTATTTCGGTAAAGCTGCTAAATCCGTTCTCGGTTGGTGGGGTGGCTATGTAGCCCTTACTTCCTTCGGTATTGGTACTATTTCTGGCCTTGCGTTCTTGACGCCAAAACTTAGAAAAGTTACACCATCTGGTCGTAATGTTGGTATTTGGCTTCATCGTTTAAATCTCGTAGCATTAGTTGCTGCGGATATCCATATTCATGGTTTTAATCGTATTTCCAAAATGGTACCATTCCTTCAAGTGTTTGATATCATTACATATGGTCTTGTGATTTATTGTATCTACTTGATGTTTAAAAAGAAATAATAAGATACATACAAATCCCTTCTGTATTATACAGAAGGGATTTTTTCGTTATATTTTTATTTTCTAAGAAATAAAATATTCTATATTATCAGTTTAATGCATAATTGATTATGAGATTGATATACATTCTCCCTTTACTCACATAATGAAAATTGCTATTATTTGTATGTTAAATATGATAATGATAATTATAGTCATATAATTCATTATTTATTCATTTTTTATTAATCATTATTTATTGTGTGAGGTTTATTATGATTAAACGTAAAATGACTAGTGCTTTTGCAGTGGCAGCCATGATGGGTGTGGCTACAGCGTTTGCTGTTAATCCATTTTCCGATGTTCCGTCCGATAGTTGGGCATACCAAGCAGTAGATCAATTGGCTACAGCTGGTATTATCAATGGTTATCCTGATGGTACTTTTAAAGGTCAAAATAACATTACTCGTTACGAAATGGCTCAAATGATTGCGAAAGGCATGGCTAATCAAGATCGTGCTAATGCAGAACAACAAGCTATGTTGAACCGCTTGGCTGACGAGTTCTCCAATGAATTGAATACACTCGGTGTGCGTGTAGCTAAATTGGAAGACCGCGTAGGCAATGTTAAAGTAACTGGTGATGCTCGTATCAACTACATCGGTAAAGATGGTATCGATGGTTATGATTACGAAGATAAAATTACAGCCCGTGTACGTTTAGGCTTAGATGCAAAGGTTAATAAAAATACATCTGTGAAAGCGCGTATTACAACAGGCTCTATTGAGTTAGGTGATAGCTCTAAAGAGGCTCAAGCTAATTGGGATTTAGCATATGTAGAGCATAAATTCGGTAAAAATGTTGTCGTTGATGCTGGTCGTTATACCCAAAAATTTGGTGGTGGCTTGATTTATAGCTCTAACTTTGATGGTGTAGGCGCTACAGCGAAGCTAGGTGATAAAGTTACATTAAATGGTGCATATGGTTATATGACAGCAGGCCGTTTTGCTAAGACTAGCAGAGAAGATAATGGTGATGTAGGTCTTATTAATGCCCATGTAGCTGTTAATGATCACTTTAGCTTTGGCGGTATGTTTGCTCATGTAGGTACAACAAATGTACGTATGGGTAATGGCAAGAAAAATAACGAATTCGATAATGTATATGGCTTTAATGCTAAATATAATGTTGGTAAATTCGGTATTGATGGCGAGTGGGTAAAAGCATCTGGCTTGAGTGATTCCGATATTTGGAACGTAGGCGTTAAATGGGGCGATTATAAAATTAACAAGAAGAATTCTTGGGATATCCGCTTAGATTACTACGATCAAGCTAAAAATGCCCCAGTATTTAAAACGCAAAAATATGAATCTAATGACTTATTAAAGAAAACACGGTATGAAGGTTATAAAGCATGGCAATTAGGTGCATCTTACGCACCAGAGAAAAATATTGGTATTAATGCCTACTATGGCTTCCATGCGAAAACACAAGATGGTAACCGTGTAAATGATTACTACCGTGCAGACCTCAACTTCAAATTCTAGTTCTAATTTTAGGATGGATCTGGATTTAATAACTAATTAGTTTTAAGTTCTAAGTAGAATGCTATGTGAATTGAAATTGTTAGCATGCTACATTAGGCCAACTAGATATATACTGGTAGTTTGTATAAGAAATAGTGAGGTTTATATGGCAGAAGTAGTAAAAAAACAGTTTAAGAGTAAATACCATATTTTAATATGGATTGCGGTTTTATCCCTAATATTTATGGGAATGGTAGAATATGGTTATGTAACAAGCGGTAGATCATTTGGTAACTGGAAGGTTCACTTAGGTCTTATTCCTTATGTTGCATGGCTTGTATTAACATATATTGCAACAAGACCAAAATGGTTTATCAAACGATATAATCCAAAAGAAATGTTTGAAGTTCATCGCATCGTAGGTATCGTTAGTGTTGTTCTTGTATGTGCACATTGGTATGTATACTTCTTGAAAGCATTGAAGTCCTTCTTAGGATTCTGGGGCGGTTATATCTCCCTTGGAGCCATGTTTATTGCTCTTATCTTTGCCGTATTGTACTTAACGCCTTGGGTAGGCAATATGGCAAAATCTGTATCTTGTAAAAAAGCAATCTGGATTCATCGTTTGAACCTTATTGCTATCATTGCAGCAAATATTCATGTTCATGGTTTTGGACGTTTGTCTAAAATGGTACCATTCTTGCCTGTATTTGATGTAGTGACGTATGCACTTGTTATTTACTACATCTATTGGATGTTTAAACAAAAATAAATGATGTATACGTACTTTTATTCTTATAAAAGTCGTATAATCATAGAACTAAAAAGAGACCATCTCTACCCTTTATATGTGGAAGAGATGGTCTTTTTTTGTAGTTTACGATACAATATTATTGTGAGTATATTCTATTATTTTGTGTAAGTATATACTAATAAGAAAGAAGGTCACTATGGATTCTTCTTGGAAACGAATTATCTATTTAATCTGTATTATACAGATCGGTGGGGGAATAACAATTATAGGGGTACTATCATTCCTACCCTTATTTCTTATAGAATTAGGTCTACATAATCCAGGTGAAGCTGCTATGTGGGCAGGTATTGTATCCGGTGTAACGCCGTGTATGGTAGCGCTTAGTGCACCGTATTGGTCGCGCAAGGCAAACCAGCTTGGGCCACGTAAGGTAATGATGTTTATCTTATTCACTTTAATGGTTACGGTGGGGGCCTGTGCTTTCACACAAACCCCGTCTCAGCTGTTGGTTCTAAGAATTTTGCAAGGTGTAGTTGGTGGCTACGTACCGATAGGACTGGCTATTATTGTGCTCATAACACCTGAGGAAAAGGTTCCATGGGCGATGGGGCTGTATCAGGCCTCTATGGTAATGGGACTCGTCTTTGGTCCTCTTATGGGGGGATTAGTGGCCGATTTATTAGGCTATAGAGCACCATTTTTTGTATTTTCTGGATTGACTGGAATTTGCTTATTAGGTATTTATTTCTTAATGCCTAATTTACAGTTTAAGCATAAGGTAGATGCTCAAGAATCACAGATTTCTTTGATTAAATCATTTTTAATGATACCCCGAGTTCGTCTATTAGTGGCGATGCAGTTTTTATGTAACTTTGGTATTACTGGTATTGGTCCCATCTTACCGCTTTATATCAAACACTATATGGCCGTGAATGATGAATTTGTTGCTACCATTGTAGGGATTATTATCTTTGGGGCTGGTTTGTTTAGCGCCTTAGCATCCATTTCAATCGGTAAGGTAACACAACGATTGACCATGCCTCGTATTATCTTTACTGCTACATGGGCGGTGGGCTCCTTATTTATTTTGCAATACTTGATGCCTAGTATATGGGGACTTGGCGTATTCCGTGCTATAGCCGGATTCTTTATGGGCTTTATTACGCCAATTGCAAATACGCTGATATCCAAGGCCGTCCCTGTTGAGCGACGCGGCATTGTCTTTGGTGCCGTATCTAGCGTAGCCATGATGGGTAATGTTTTAGGCCCTGTTATTAGTGGTATTATTGCGCGTGCCTTTGGATATGGTGCTGTGTTTTGGTCTACGGCGACAATATTCTTTGTGGCGTCCTGGTTTGTATATCGTAATTTAGTTATGTCTCGTGAAAGCAGTTCATCATAGTGAATCTACTTTCAATGAAATATAATAATTGTAGTTGTAGTTGTAGTTGTAGTTGTAGTTGTAGTTGTAGTTGTAGTTGTAGTTGTAGTTGTAGTTGTAGTTGTAGAGAAAAATATTATGTGAGTAGCAAATACCAATGAGAGGGGTCGGTGTATGTTGTGTAGTGGGCTAGTAGATAGAGTAAGGCTACTAATTATAAGAGAGATGAGAGTGTATCGTTATGTTGTTGAAACAATTAGAGTATTTTGTGTGTGTAGTTGATAATAATAGTTTTACTCAAGCTGCGACAGAGCAGTATGTGTCTCAATCTGCTATTTCACAACAAATTAAAGCCCTTGAAATAAGTTTAGGCGTGGAGCTGATGGTACGAGAAAAACGAAGCTTTCACCTAACACCAGCAGGGCAATATTTATATCGATCTGGTAAAAAATTACTAGAACGCTTTCACGATATTAAGGTAGAAACAACCCGGATTGGTACAGATGCACGTGTTAGCTTACGAATTGGCTATTTAAATCGCTATAGTGGGATGGCTATGCAGCAAACGGTCATTCGTATGGCTAAACGCTATAAAAACCTAGATATCCGCATGTATAGTGGCAGCCATGAGGAACTATATGGCATGTTAGATGATCGTCGCGTAGATGTAATATTTAATGATCAGTGGCAGATTTTATCTGATGATTATGAAAGTCATTTGATTGATAAGGCGACCACTGTAATTGAAGTGCCACAAGGTTATACAAAGGAAGGTAGCGTCGAAATTAAAACTATTGATGATTTACCACTTATCTTAGTATGTCGCGGTAAGTATACGCTAGCTGAGGAAGAACATTATCGTAAGGCCATTGGTTATGCTGGTGCCTTTGCATATGCTCGTACATTAGAGGAGGCTCGCTATTTAGTAGCAGGTCAACAAGGACTATTGCTGCTTGATCGTTTTAAATATTTAACCGACTCCATGCCAGGTATTGAGCGCAAGGTATTGACTAACCATGGTAAATCGATGGAGCGCAATTACTACTTTGTATCGCAACAAAATCAAAGTAACACCTATGTAGAAGCCTTTAGAGAAATGTTTAAACAAGTTTTAGCAGAGTTTTAATGTATCAAAGACGGATTATGTAAAATAAATTTAATCGTCATATAACAAATAAACAATTACAATATAAAAGCCGTTAGCATATGCTAACGGCTTTATTGTTTGAATATTGCTTTATTGAGGATCGTTTAATTAAACATATTCCAAGAGCATTGTAACACCATCGATGAATAATTTTATACCATAAATGACGAGTACTGCACCACAGAAGCGATTGATCCAAGCCATATGGGTAATTTTGATTTTTTTAGCTAATAAATGCATGGTGGCAGCCAAGGCTCCAAACCACATTGGGGTCATAGCTAGGAAGCCTCCAAAGAAATAATAAATACCTTCTTCAGGTATATTAGCTTGAAAGGCGCCGAGCATCATAGTTGCATCAAGAACGGCTTGAGGATTCCCCCAGGATACAGCGATAGCGGATAGGATAATTTTACGAATTGGAATATTCGTATTTACATTGCGTATATCTGGTTCAGTTCTGAATATATTAAAGCCCATGTATACAATCAGTAGGCCCCCAAAAAGGAGTACGATAAGCTTTGTAAGAGGCCACATTTCAAGAATGGCGCCGATACCAAAGAAGGCTGCCGTACTGAGGCTCATATCAAATAGTGCCAATATGATAAGGGTCAATATGATACGACGTATAGGCTGTACCAATGCTGTGTTGATGATGAAGAGGTTTTGCATGCCAACAGGGGCAAATGTTGCGAGACCGACAAGAAGTCCTTGTAAGAAGTACATGTTAACCCTCCTAACTATGGTATGATAAAGTACTAATAAGGTGAATAGTAGCACGAAACCCCTCCATTGCTGGAGGGGTTATTACTATTCTAACTATATACAATTATATCATATTAAAATAGGCGTGTATATTTTTTACCATAAACCAATCATATGTTGTGTTACAAGGCTGACAGCCGTAATGGCAATCCAGCAGCAAGCACCTAATGCAAGAGCAGAGCCACCAGATTTAATCAATTTTACGATGTTTGTGTTAAGACCGATAGCAACCATAGCCATGGTGATAAAGTATTTGGAAATAGTTTTGAACACGCTTAAGAATTGAATATCTATATTTGCATAGGATAATGCAGTAGTAATTAAAGAACAAATTACAAAGTATAGAACAAACTTAGGGAAAATTTTAGCGATACTAACACTACCACCATCAGTTTGAGCAGCATTTTGTTTTGCTTTATATACTTGGTAACTAGCAAGGCCTAAACAAATTGGAATAATTGCAAGGGTACGTGTTAATTTAACGATTGTTGCATATTCTAGAACTTGTGTACCAGTGCCTTTCATGCTATCCCATACGGCAGCAGTAGCTGTTACAGAGGATGTATCGTTTACTGCAGTACCGGCAAATAGACCGAATCCCATATTGGAAAGGCTAATAGCGTCGCCAAATGGCGGGAATACAAAAGCTGCTACTACATTGAAGAAGAATACAACGGAGATTGCTTGGGCAATATCTTGATCCTCTGCCTTGATGACTGGTGCAGCTGCAGCGATAGCAGAACCACCACAAATGGATGAACCTACGCCGATAAGTACGGCTGTATTAGAGTCCATATGAGTAAGGCGATAAATAATATAGGACACGATTAAAGATGTAGCGATGGTTGAAATAATGACAGGTAATGAAATCCAACCTACATGTAATATTTGTGTAATATTTAAGCCAAAGCCCAATAAAATAACAGCCCATTGTAAAATCTTCTTGGATGTAAATCCAATGCCGGCACCAGTTTTTTCGCGCTTCCAAGATGTGAATACAGAGCCAATAATTATACCTAGGATAATAGCAAAGATTGGACTACCGATTAGATGAAATTCAAGACCTAATAGCCAACAAGGAATAGCGAGGACCGCACAGAGCAAAATGCCTGGCAGTGTTTTTTGATTAATACCCATTATAAAAACCTCCTTACTGTACATACAGTTCACGTCATATTTGGTATCATGTGGCGTTTTTTTCTATGGTTTTAATAGTACCACATTGGGGGAATTAAAATCTACTAGTAATGTAAGAAAAATACGGTATATTTATTTTTGTGAATGTATAAGGTTGAAAAGTATAATAAATGAATATTAATTATAAATATAGAATTAATATGAGAATTATCGGATTCTTGTGAAAGTTATGGACCATAACTAATATTTATGAGTGATAAAAATCACTTGTTTTGTAGTGAATATATTGTATATAATGAATAGCATCTATTTTAAAGATAGAAATGTAAAAGAGGTACCTTATGATTGATATTAAACAAATAATTGAAACCAATAAAGAGTATGTGAAAAACCACCCAGAATTACCAAAAGCAGGATTAACAAGCCATCCTACTAAAAAACTAGGTATTGTCACATGTATGGATACGCGTTTAGTCTGCATGCTAGAAGATGCATTAGGTTTTAACCGTGGTGAAATCATCGTTATAAAAACAGCTGGTAATAGTGTAACGCAACCTATCGATAATATTGTACAAAGCTTGCTAGTTGCTACGTATGGTATGGAAATTGAAGATGTATTAGTCATCGGCCATGAGAACTGCGGCATGATTGATTTCTCTGCTACAACTTTTATGGAGTCCATGAAAGAAAAAGGTATCAGTGAAGATGCGATTCGCATGATCGAACCAGGACTTATTGATTGGATGGATCGTTTCCACATATCCGAAGACAATGTAATCTATACCGTTAACTTCTTGCGTAACCACCCACTATTCCCAAAAGGAATGGGATTCTATGGAGGGATGATGGATCCTGATACAGGCGAATTCCGTTATATTGAGATTTAGTAGTGGCCTCGATGGGGCCCCTTTACATAACTACATTTAGGTAAAAAAGAGTGATGACTAACCTCTACGCTCCAAAGCGAGCTAAGTCGCTAATCGGTTAGTCATCACTCTTTTTATAACTGTATTTATGAACTAGTCCCATCGAGTCTATTCATATATCAATAAAACGAAATTCACTGTATCAAATAAGTAAGAGGGAGAAGTTCTCGTCCTTTTTCCTACTGTACCTATGAATTAGTCCCATCAAATCTGAATGCCATTAACGAGTTAGCGTAATTTCGCTGTATCGAGAGAGGGGAAATTAATGGGGCCCCTCTACATAGCTACATTTAGATAAAAAAGAGTGATGACTAATCTCTACGCTCCAAAGCGAGCTAAGTCGCTAATCGGTTAGTCATCACTCTTTTTCTCTTTTCTCCATATATAGCCAACCTACTATTCTCGCATTTATGGTTGTAGATAGGACTATATGGGACTGTTACATAAGTACAGCCATAAAAATCACAGAACCTAGTAAAGAGCGACTTAGCTCGCTTTGGAGCGATGAGCTAGGTTCTGTGATTTTTAACAAGGCTTGCACTAATGTATGGGGGCCCCATATAGTCCTATTACGGTAAACCTTAAGCGGAATAATAGGTTGACTATATATTCCGTTTAGCTGTATATTGTAATTAGATTGTAAACTTACTCACATAAATTAGTTAACCTATGCGGCGTTAAGTATCGCTGAGAGGAGACATGTATGAAGCAGTTAGGTATTTCTATAATTGGTACAGATACAGATGTAGGCAAGACATTTGTGACAGGGCTGTTAGGGGCCATGGCTGTAGATGATGGTTTTGCGGTTGGTATGGTTAAACCAGTGTCCTCTAGTGCGGTACCTTTTCCTGAATGTGTAACGATGGATGAGGATAATTATAATGTGGATCTTGAAAGCAAGGATGCTACACATTTGATGCGTTCCGCGGGCATTCCTGAGTCGCGCCGTCACGAGGTTAATCCATATGCTATTGCTGGAGATTTTTCTCCTCGTCTAGCAGCAGAATTAGCTGGTATAGAAATCGATTATGATGGTGTAGTAGCTCATACATTAGATGTTGTTAATCGCTATGATCTAACCTTTGTAGAAGGTGCTGGTGGTATTACAACACCTCTTTACGGTGATAAAACATTCACGGATTTAATGAAAGATATTAAATTACCAGCCATCGTTGTAGCTGATGGACGGTTGGGCTCCATTAACCGCGCTATTTTAACTTGTGAATACGCGAAGATGCATGGTATTGAAGTGAAAGCTATCATTGTTAATGATACGACTGCAGTGGATCCGTTCTTGTTGAAAACAAATGTGGAAGACATGGAACGATATACAGGTATTCCTGTAGTGGCTGTAGTACCGCCATACCAAGGCCCAGATATCCAAAAGGTTCAGCTAGGTTGGGCTCGGTCCTTTGTGGATTCTAAGAAGGTATGGAATACAGTACTAGGCATATAGTAGTTAGATATTGTAATTTAATCTGGCCTAATCATTTATATTAATAGATTGTTATGGTAGTAGAGCATTATAGGGATAGGGAATTATAGTTTGTAAAATTGTACGTATGAGGTGACGAAATGGCAGAGAAACAGCTTTCACAAGCAGCACAATGGGATCATGAGTTTGTATGGCATCCATTTACACAAATGCAAGATTGGTTGGCACAAGAACCAGTCGTAATCGAACGTGGTGAGGGGGTATACCTCATCGATGAGAACGGTAAAAAGTATTATGACGGCGTGTCCTCCTTATGGGTTAACATTCATGGTCATAACCATCCTGTATTAAACCAAGCATTGAAGGAACAAGTGGATAAAATTGCTCATAGCACATTGCTCGGTCTTGTAAGCCCGCCATCTGCACAATTGTGTAAAGAATTAGTAGAGCTCGCTCCAGAAGGTTTAAATAAAGTATTTTTGTCTGATGATGGTAGTACAGCTATTGAAGTTGCTATTAAGATGGCCTACCAATACCGCCAACTAGTGGGACAAACGAAAAAAACTAAATTTATCGCCCTTAATGCAGGCTACCATGGGGATACATTAGGTACTGTATCTGTAGGTGGTATTCAATTATTCCACCAAGTATTCCATAATCTATTATTTAAACCTTTGACATTGCCAAGCCCTGGCGTATATCGTGACGTAGCAGATCGAGAAAAGGCCTTTGAAGAGTCTTTGGCTGAACTAGAACGCATCCTCAATGAAGAGGGTGATGAAATCACAGCTCTCGTTATGGAACCACTAGTACAAGCTGCAGCAGGCATGCTCGTCATGCCTCATGGATACTTGAAACGCGTTCGTGAATTAACTGCAAAACACGATGTATTCCTCATTGTTGATGAAGTTGCTACAGGATTTGGTCGTACTGGTAAATTCTTTGCCTGCGAACATGAAGGGGTGGCCCCAGATTTTATGACCTTGTCTAAAGGAATTACTGGCGGCTACATGCCTCTTGCTGCAACATTGACTACACAACGTATATTTGATGCATTCCTTGGCACCTTTGAAGAAAAGAAAACATTCTATCATGGTCACTCCTACACAGGTAACGCCTTAGCTTGTGCGGTTGCATTGGCTTCGTTGAAAGTTTTCCGCGAAGAGAAGGTCATCGAAGGATTGCCTAAAAAAATCGAGGCTTTCACCAATGCATTAAAACCTATTGAAAAATTAAAACATGTGAAAGAGGTTCGTCAACGAGGCCTCATCGTAGGTATTGAACTTGAAAAAGACGTGGCCACTCATGAAGCATATCGTCCAAATGATGCGGTAGGGGCTAAGGTGGCTATTCTTGCCCGTGAACAAGGCCTTATTTGCCGTCCTATCGGCGATGTAGTAATTCTCATGCCTCCATTGGCGTCTACTGTGGAACAATTAGAGGATATGGTTCGCATCGTTGGTGAAAGTATCCAACGAGCTACCGAAGAAGAGGGGATTCTCGAAGATTTACGGCCAATTATTCTATAACGATTTATGCCTAAGTATTTTATAAAGAGTTAGGCTAAAAGGAAAAGCTATATATGTCATGATGCTACGTGAGTAGAGTCGTCGACATATATAGCTTTTTATATTTATTTATTATGATGTTTTAGTTATGTCTTTAAACTATAGACTATACATTGTGAAAATTCGATGATATTTCTGCATATCTATGATACTATATATGTATAAAGGAGGTCATCGTATGGACATTTATGTAATTATGCAAGTTATTATTTTATTTGGTGCCATCTTCCTTGGTGTTCGCCTCGGTGGTATGGGCATCGGTTACGCTGGCGGCCTTGGGGTAGTATTGTTAAGCCTTGGTATGGGTATGTTCCCTGGACAGATTCCTTGGGATGTAATTCTCATCATCATGTCTGCTATCGCTGCCATCTGTGCCTTACAGTTAGCCGGCGGTCTTGATTATTTGGTGCGTATTGCGGAAAATATTTTACGTAAAAACCCTAAACACATCAACTATTTAGCACCAACAGTAACGTATTTCTTAACTCTATTGGCTGGTACTGGTCATACAGCATTCTCTATGATTCCGGTAATCGTAGAGGTGGCAAAAAGTGAAAACATCAAGCCATCTGTACCTTTATCTATCGCCGTTGTAGCGAGCCAAATCGCTATTACAGCGAGCCCAGTATCTGCAGCAGTTGTTGCTATGAGTGGTTTTCTTGAACCATTTGGCGTAAACTATCCAACATTGCTCGCTATTTGTATTTCTACAACATTTGTAGCAGTTATGATTACTGCCTTTGTTATGTCTACATTTGCGAATAATGATTTGTCTTCTGATCCAGTATACCAAGAACGTTTGGCAGCAGGTCACGTGGCACCACCTCGTGAAAAAAATGCCGATTTCCATTTGAAACCAGGCGCAAAAACTTCTGTATTGATTTTCTTAATTGGTATTATTTGTATTGTATTCTATGCAACTGCAATCTCCAAAAACATTGGTCTTGTTAAACCAGTTATCTTTGGTCGAAATGACGCTATCATCGGCTTCATGATGATTATTGCAGCAGCAATCACTTACTTCTGTAAGATTGATACAGCACAACTTGTTAATACTAGCACATTCAAATCCGGTTTATCCGCATGTGTCTGCGTACTAGGTGTAGCATGGTTGGGCGATACTTTCGTAAAAGGTCATATTCCTGAAATCAAAGCGCTTGCTTCTAGCATGGTAACGGCATATCCGTTCTTGTTAGCCGTAGCATTCTTCTTTGCAAGTACATTGTTGTACAGCCAAGCGGCAACTACACAGGCATTGGTACCTGCTGTAATTTTAGCTCTTGGTATTACTCCAGAGAACCCAGGATCCGTATATATTATTATCGCATCCTTCGCAGCTGTATCTGCACTCTTCGTATTGCCTACATACCCAACACTTTTGGGGGCTGTACAAATGGATGACACCGGATCTACACGAATCGGTAAACTCGTATTTAACCATCCGTTCTTCATCCCTGGTGTGCTTGCCATCGCTATCGCAGTAGCACTTGGCTTCGTTGTGGCTCCATTGATGCTATAGTTGGTAAAAGCTAAATAAGGCTAATTCAAATATATTCAAATAAGAAAAGGACGTAACTTTCAAAAGTTACGTCCTTTTTGTTTGATTTATTTAGAGAGTTTTTATTAACCTTTATTCTTACAATCCTTACATGTTCCTGAAATTTCCAAATGATGCTCCGTCACCGTAAAGCCTGCATCAATTAATTCCTGTGGCATTTCTACTACAGGGCAGGTGTGCAGAGGTATCATGGCTCCACATTTTGTACACACTGCATAGTGGCGGTGTGTATGTGGTGTAATTTCATAATATGCCATATCGCTACCCATGAGTGTTGTACGGGTAACGATTTCCTTTGTTTCTAACAGCTCAAGAGTGCGGTAAATAGTAGACATCCATGTAGTGCTGCCGGTGCCTAATCTCTCTGCAATTTCGATGGCGGTAATGGGTTTATCTGTAGTTGTTAATACGGACCAAATGGCTTCGCGCTGTTTGGTCTTTTTTATGCCTTCAGGCCAAGTTGTTGTTTTCATAACTCTCTTTCGATTCTGTGTTAATACTAATATGCTATACACTTATATAGGTAACTAATAGTGCTAATTGAATATCTAGATACATATTGATTATTATTGGGGTTTATCTACTAAATTGCATACGACGTAGGATTGTACGGATGTTTTTAATGATTAATACTACTAGGAGAATTGCCACCGATGTAAGAGACACAAAACCACCTGGTGCTACATTGAGATAGTAGGATCCAAATAGGCCAATAACCATGGCTAGTAAACTAAATCCAATAGAACAGAGTAATGTTGTTCTAAATCCTTTTTCCAACTGCAATGCCGATGCTACCGGTAAGGCAATCATAGCACTTAATACGAGGACACCGACAATCTTAATAGAAATAGATACGGCAGCAGCCATTAAGATAGCAAAAATATAGTTAATAAAGTCTACTTTAACGCCTGCTACGCGGGCCGCCTCTTCATCATAAGCGATGTAAAGGAGTGAATTGTACAAGAAATACAATGTAAGAACAGATAAAACTGTTAGCACTGCAATACTAATCATATCCGTAGCGTTCACAGTTAAGATACTGCCAAAGAAGAATACATTGGCATTAGCTTTTAATTTACCTGAACTAATAAGAGTAATAGCTGTACCGATGCTAAGAGATAAAATAATAGTAAGAATCAAATCGAGATGGTGAGAGAAGTATTTCCGCAAGAACTCTATAAGTGCACCGCAGATAGCGGTAAAGATGAATGCTCCTAAGATAGGATTCGTATTTGTTAATAAGCCTAATGTAATACCTGCTAGTGAGGCATGGCTCATGGTATCGCCAATCATACTAGAACGGCGTAGTACCATAAAGATACCGATACAGGGGCATAAGAGGGAAATGCAGATGGCTACGAAGAAGGCGTTTTGCATAAAATCATAACTAAACATGGCGCACCTCCTCGGTTGTAGTATCATCGGCCTGAGCCTGAGCCTGAGCCTGAGCCTGAGCCTGAGCCTGAGCCTGAGCCTGAGCCTGAGCCTGAGCCTGAGTTGTTACATCTGTGAAGCAAGCACAGTTTTCGTGATCCATAGGATTGCGTCCTGTGCTGTGCATAATTTCACTAGCGTATTGTTCAGGGGAACAAAGGTGGCCTTTGCCATTTGCGATGTGGTAGATATTGGTTGAATTAGCAAGGGCCATTTCAAGGTTATGTTCTACAGATATAATTGTAATATGATGTACTTGATTTAACTCTCGAAGGAGGCCATAAATACCTTCTTGACTCTTTCTATCGATACCTGTAGATGGCTCGTCAAGGATGATAAGATCAGGATTACCGATGAGGGCGCGAGCGATAGATACGCGTTGTGCTTGACCACCAGATAGTTTGCTAATTAAACGGTTTTTGAATTCCGTCATATTGGTGAGTTCTAAGACACGATCTACTTCATGTTTATCTTTAATTTTTAATAGCTTACGGTAGGAATCAAGAATTTCTTTTACTGTAATAGGAAAGCCTGCATGAGAGAAATCATTCTTTTGAGATACGTAGCGAATGTTGTTTGTATCTCGCTTGATAGAGCCTTTTACAGGTGTCAAGAACCCTAAGATGAGACGTAGAAGGGTACTTTTACCAGACCCATTGTCTCCAACGATGGATATATAATCACCACTGTGAATATGTAAGTTAAGGTCATTCAACACATAAGGTGGCTGACCTTGATAGGAAAAATAAAGATGTTCAATAGATAACATATAAAAAACCACTTTTCTAATTGACAAAATCTTGAGTAAGTTTATACTATAACTATATTACAAATGCAACTGAGTCGCAACTGCAATAAAAGAATAAACAGTATTCTATGAAGGCATAGCGTTCAGGATTAACAAAAGGAGGACTACGATGGTCAAGAAACTGGTTTTGTTAGTTGTAGGCATCATGATGGCCGCTCTATTTGCAGGCTGTGGTAATGATGCACCGAAGGAACAAGCAAGTAAGAAGATCCAAGTGGTAACAAGTTTTAATGCAATGGCTGAATTTGCAAAGGCTATTGGCGGTGACAAGGTAGAGGTGTCTACTATTATTCCAGATGGCGTAGAGCCACATGATTTCGAGTTGAAACCAGAAAATATGAAACAATTGGCAACAGCTCAAGTATTTGTTTATAACGGTTTTGGCATGGAGCCTTGGGCACAACAAGCGATTGATGCAGCTAAAAATAGTAAACTCATCACTGTTGTTGCTACAGATGGTATAGAACCTATTAAAAATACTGATCCTGAAGAAATTAAGGAACATGGCGCAGAAGATCCTCACGCATGGTTATCTTTGAAAAATGCTAAAATTGAAGTGAAAAACATTAAAGATGCTCTTGTAAAAGCTGACCCAGCTAACAAGGACTACTACGAAAAGAACTACACTGAATACGTAGCAAAATTAGATGCTATGATTAAAAAATATGAAGAGCAATTCGCTAAAGCTCCTCATAAAAACTTCGTTACAGGCCATGCCGCATTTGCGTACCTATGCCGTGACTTTGGTTTAGAGCAAAATAGCGTAGAAGATGTATTTGCTGAAGGCGAACCAAACGCAGCACAATTGGCAGAGCTCATTAAGTATTGTAAAGAAAACAATATCACTACTATCTTTGCAGAAGAAATGGCTAGCCCAGAAGTTTCTAAAACATTGGCAAATGAAGTTGGTGCTAAGGTAGAAACTATTTACACAATCGAAAGCAATGAAGATAACAAGACATACTTAGAACGTATGGATGAAAACCTTACAAAAATTGCAGCATCTTTGATGTAAGATGAACGAAAAGCAGCCCTAAATTAACTGCATCCCCTTTACTGGACAACCAGTAAAGGGGGTACAAATCAAAGGGCTGCTTTTTATTTTGTATGCCATGTTAGTTTCAACTAAAGTTTTATGAATATAGTATAATATATATTACGAGATAAAATAAAAAGGAGGTCCAATATGGTTATCACTAATAAATTAGGCATTACTGATTCTCCAACTTTGGCTAGAGAAGAAGAACGAATAAGTAAAAAATCTGCGACTAGATTATTTGAGCAGAACCTACTTAATAACATGTCTAGTGGTACTTGGACTACATTACAAGACATCCATAAGGTATTATTTCAAGATATATATGATTTTGCTGGTGAGCTACGTACTGTAAATATTTCTAAAGGGAACTTTCGTTTTGTTCCTGTTATGTATCTATCTGAAGCGATTAAAACTATTGAAAGCATGCCACAAAATTCATTTGATGAAATTGTAGAGAAGTATGTAGAAATGAATGTAGCTCATCCTTTTAGAGAGGGTAATGGACGTAGTATGCGTTTGTGGCTTGATCATATGCTTTGTGTTGAACTACAAAAAACTATTGATTGGAGTCAAATTGATAAGGAAAAATATTTATCTGCTATGGAGCGCAGCCCTGTAAATGATTTAGAAATTAAAGCTGTATTAGCAGCGGCGCTTACTGACGATATCAATAATCGGGAACTATTTATGAAGGGGCTTGATCATAGTTATTACTTTGAGGGGTATCAATTATTTAAGAGTGAGGATTTATAAGGTATAGTATTATGAAGGGTTTGTTTGGTGCTTATATAGAAAAATGGATGCATTTAGTGACCATTAAAAACATGTTATTACTAGCTATTGGATCTCTAATTATAACTGATTTGGGTTTATACATATTGATGTTGCTTTTCCCAAAGAGTCCATTTTTTAAAACTCTTATTTGGGAGGTTATCAGTCCTGTAGAACTTGAGGTAGTTTCTATTATTGGCTATGTACTTGGAATTGCAGTCTTTATTCTTGTAACCTCTTGTATTTTATATGGTGTTTTTAAGGTGTTTAAGGGGCAAGTTACCTATAAGCAACTAGTGGCGGACTTGCTTTTAAGTAGCTGTATTGCCAGCTGGATTCATTTGATATTTGCACTTGTTGCTGCGCCTACTTATCTCTTGTTAGACTTACGTATTCGAGGTGGTACGGGCGGATTAAGTACGATGGAGCTCTTTAATGTCTTTGTTATGGCCCAGCTTATGTCTAAGCAATTTGGAGTAAGTCCTTGGATCACGGGGATTTCCTTTTATATAGTATCCTTCATCTTTGGTGCTGGCGGTATTATGTTATTCATGACAACTTAAATACATATGTAATTGAAAGGTTGGTAGATTCTGTTAAGGCAGCTGCCAACCTTTTTTGTTTGTTAAACCTGGTTGCAAATTGATTTAAAATAAATTTATATTTATTTTAAATATATATTGTGATAAAATGATAGAAATATGTGCTTTAGATGTTTTGGAGGGGAACATATGGAAAGAAAATGGTATTTTGATCTTTGGGCTCTTATTAGAGAGCCTTTTAAATGTGGTATTCCGGAGATTGTTGAATTTGGTACAATTCAACGCGGTTTTGCATGTGCCATGGGGATGCTTGCTATTAGTCTGCTTGTGAGTTGGATTATACAAGCTGGAATGGCTTATTCCTTAGGGGCTTCAGCTCCACAGCTAGGAGCTGCGTTGGGGGCTCTTGCTGGGGCCGGATTTTTTGTATTAGTATTATATGCATTATTAACATTTGCTATATTAGCTATTTACTCAGTTATTTTTAGTCTAATAGCTAATAAATTTGGGGCTCATACCAATTATGAGTCTATATTAAAGATTTGTTGGTACCAAAGTGCATATTCTATGGTTATATCCCTTGTTCTATCTATTGTTGAAGCAATTTTGGTCCTTATTGTTTATGGCTTTAATTTAGATGTTTATGCGCCTGATATTATCTTATATATTATTGGGTTCTCTTATTGGATACTCCAAGTAGTAGCCTATATTTGGTGTTTCTGGGTGAGTTTGACACTTATGGCACGTCAAATAGAAAAAGGACGTCTTTCGACTTTTGGTATCGGCCTTTTAGCGAGTCTTGTACCAATAGTCTTCATTGGTATATTAGTGGGCCTAGTTATGCTTGCTGTTCGTATGTAATGAAATAGTTATGAAAATAATGAAAGCAAGGTATGTATATACCTTGCTTTTGTGCTATAATAATGAACAGAGTATGAATTAAAAATAAAATTATTGTTAGAAATTCGTAATCTTGTGTTGTGTGCTGCATCATTCTATATAGAATGGTGCTATTCTTGTTGAGTAAAAGGTGGTGAGAGGTATGATGGCAGGTTTAGTAGAGTTCGTATATCGCTTATTAAACCCCATTGAAGAAAAAAATCCACGAATGTACCACTATGATGTTACCTATGGACAGCTTACTTGGATGCTCGTATTGACGCTCATATGCTATCAATTTACCATCGTCGGTGAAAGTGTATATCTAGATGCTATACGTGCTTTGATACGCAATTCATCACTATTAGTAAAGTGGCAAATGTTTTCGCTTCCCGTAGGTCAACATGAAATACAAGTTTTTTTTGAATACTTAAGTAAACCGCGTGAGTTTTGGAATATCGGTCGGTTCGGGTGGGTAATTTTAAAAGCGGTCCTCGTGTCTGGCATTGTTATAGGCTATGCGATACTACAAAAACGTAAGTTCTATATCCGCGGCGTAGTCACTGGGGTTTTACATATGATGGCCTTTGCTCAACTCGTAGTAGCTATGATCACTCTTACGGCAGGTATTATGTTGATTCTTACGACCATACCAATTCTGCTACAAGCCATTATTGGCTTTTGTATGATTGTATTATGCATTCTTAGTACTGTATTGTTACTACAGACCATGGGGCGTATTGCAGGGGCTTGTATTGATGGTAGTGCTTATGAAGGTCTAAGCATTATGTTGCTTGCCATTCTAGTGGCTTTGTTGTGTGAAGTGCTATATACATTAACTCGATAACAGATAAGGAGCATTATGACTTGGTATAAGGATATATTGCATTTATTCACGAAATTAAGTGAACAATCCTTTCAAAATATTATTCTATGTATCTATGCCAAAATATGTAGGCGATATGGCCTATCTTGTTACCATGTTTAGTCAGTATTACGCTGTCTTTATTGGGGCTCAACTCATGCGCCGCTATGTTAATCTAGGAATTGTTAAAACCTATATTGTTATGTTTGTTGTAGCATTGCTATCAGTGTCGGTATTGCCTCAATGGATTCGCTTTGTACATACATTAGTTAAATAATATAAGACATAAAATCGAGTATAACCGCAAGATGAAAGTCTTGTGGTTTTTTTATCGTTTAATTTATATTAAAATTAATTATATATAATTTAAATCTTGGAATTTATGATATAATTAAACTTATAGTATAGTTGAGAGCGGAGTTAGTTATGGATACGACATTTTTACAAGAAATATCCCTGCTGGTGCGTTCACCGAAGAAGGGAATAGATGAAATCTTCTGGTTTGGTACCTTAGAAAAGGGTATTAAAGCTGGCCTTGCCGGTTGGTGTGCCACTCATATTTTAGGCTTTGCTTTAGGTATTGTTCTGTTACCTTTGGCCATGACCTTTGGTGGTTTTTTATTTGGCTTTATTCCTGCTGTATATGGCATATTTTCTATATTGAGAGAGATATTAGGTCTTGGTATATATTGGTTTGTAGGTAGCTTTATATTGTGGAAATTACTGAGCGTTCTTTTAGAGCGTGAGTTTGATTTCAAGCATGTATTAATGGGCACTGCTTATGTGGAAGGCTATACAGGCGCACTGGGATTAGCATTAATTTTGGTATCTATTATTTGCATTTATATTACGCCATTTTTGATGATTCTATTAGTTCCTTTAGCACTAGCCTATGTTTGTGCCGTTATCTATGTGGCGGTCATGCTTTTATCTCGTATTATGAACATAGAGCCTCTTACAGTAGGGGCTGTTTATGTGGTATTATTTATTATAAATCTTTTATATAACTGGATTATGCGCATACTATTTGCGTAACTATATAAAAACCTCCTAGTTTATACTAGGAGGTTTTTTGTTGTTCGTAATGTTGTAATAGCAGTTCTACATTGTCTTCGTCGTATTCGATTTGTTGGGACCATCTTGCCACTTGTTTAAGTGGAGAGCCTTCGAGGGCACTTGTCATAAGTATGTATTCCACACCATCCTTAGCATAGGAAAGGATGGCTTCTAAAGAATAATCTGACAGCATATCAATTTGACGATATAAGATGTATTGGAATACCTTGTTGAATAGCCCCATATCGTGGGTGGCAACATAGGTTTGAACAGAGGTAGTGAGTTTATCTATATCATGAGATAATGCACTGATTTGTGCAGTCCATTCTTCATCGATAGGCTCTGTTGTACCATATAGATCTAATAGTCTTGTATAATACTGTGCATTAGGGGATGGAATATATTGAAATAGTGCTGGATCTATATCAAAGGCTAATAGTTCAAATATATTCTGAATAGTTAAACGTTCATCAGGACTAAATTCGCCGTTATCGTCTTCAATAGTAAAGATTACTTGATTAGACTGCATGTCTTCTGCCAGTAGTTCAACCGATGCTTCACAGGATAAACCAACCCCACATAGCTCGAGGTCCTCAATATATTTATAAAATCGCGGATGCATGTGACATGTATCGCATAGGCCTTCTTCGCCTAGTTCAAGCACCACCTTACAGAGGCCATTTTCATTGAGTAACGGACACATAGGTTGTTCTTTAGAAAACACGAAATGGCTACCTTCGCCATCGACAGTAATGGCTTGTCGTAAGCTTTCACCAAGAGGTCCTGTCATGGCATGATAGCGTTCAGCAGTGGTCTCGTCAATATCGATGGTCCACAGTTGGCAGCATGTATTTTCACATCGATCTGCTTTGCATTGAAATGTGTGATATATAGTAGGATATATTGAAATCATAATGGTCTCACTTGTAGTAAAAAATATTCTACGTGCATTGTATCATAGGGCAGTGGTCTATGCATTAATATTATAAATAAAGATTAATAAATCGTATCGGTTTAGTGTATAATTGTATATATACACTATGGTCCTGTTTGAGAGATGGAGGAGCCTATGAAATCCTTATTTATAAAAGGTAGCCTTGTATTAGCCTTGGCAGCAGTGTTTGGTATGCCAAATGCAAGTGCGGCGCCTTTAGTAGCAGTAGAACCAACTATTGCAGTTGTTGATGGAAACCATGCAGCGATTGTAGGTGCAAATGGTTTATTGAATGCGTTTATTCAAAATCATCCAAATGCAGCTATCACTGAAATCGCTTTTGATGCGGATGGTGGTCAAATTAGATATGATGTAGAAGGTGTTGATGAAAGTGGCAAATATGAGCTCACTTATATCTATGCAACAAATCAAATCTTTGAAAAACGTGAAGGTGACTTCCATAAATCCTTAAAGAAAAAATCCTTTGATCCTCGTGAAATCTTACCGCCAGCAGCGGTAGTTAACTTTGCTTATGCTCAAACACAAGGCAAAGCGACAAGCCTTAATGAGTGGTCTGTACACTATGATAAAGGTAAAATAGTATACAAAGTTAGCTTCGGTACAGAAGGTGATAAAGAGGTCAATGTTCGCATTGATGCTATGAATGGTACGTTGTTGTCTGTTAAATTTGACGACTAAACATTACTGTGACTAGTAAATATAACTTAATAGTAGAAGGTTTATTATTTTAAATATAAGAATAAACTCCTTAAAATTATCTTTTTTTGTAGAAAAGGATAGTTTTAAGGAGTTTTTTTGTGAACATTTGCTCATGAAAGGGGATGTTTACATTATGAGAATTACAATGAGTGTCTTCTGTTCCTTTATTTATGGGAAAAATGGCTTTTTGAAGTTAGTTCATGGAATACTTAGTTGTAAATCGAATACTATAGAATTTCATTGAAATTACATATAAATTCATTTTATTCTCACCCCAAAATAAGCTAGACCGGTGAATTCTACATTTTTATTTCATAGATTATCGATAATATGTGTCCAGTCAAAAGACAGAACTCAAATATATCGGGAGTTTCCAGACTATATATCTACAGTCCACACTAGATATATGTTTTGGAACTATAACGATGACACCGAGTTGGTTAAAATATATATGCGTAAGATTGCATATATATAAATTATCAAGGAGGATATTATGAAAAAATCTATTTTGAAAAGCAGTATTGCTTTAGCAGTAGCTGGCGTATTTGGTGCTACTGTAGCAGTAACAGCAGCTGAACAAGCCACACCAGTTCCTGTAACTCAAGAGGTAGCAGCTACTGCAGCTCCTGTAGCACAACCTGCTACTCATCAAGTAGTTCCTACTATTCAAGTGACTCCAGCAGCTAAAACAGAAGTAGCTCCAGCAACTAAAACAGAAGTAGCTCCTACAACAGCTAAAGTAGTACCTACAGCAGCTAAAGTTGAAGTGACTCCAGCTACACCAGCAGCTAAAGATACTACACCAGTTCCAACAGCAACTCAAGATGTAAAAGCTCCAGTTGCTCAAGCCACTGTAGTTCCAGCAGCAGCTAATCCAGCAGCAGCAACTCCTACAATTGAAACTGCAGCGGTAGCAAAAGCTCCTAGCGAAGCTAAAGTAGTACGTGCAGCAGATAAAAAAGTAGAAGCTAATAAAGACGAAAAAAATACTAAAAAAGCGCAAGCACACAAAGCGCCTAAAGTAAAAGCTGACAAAGCAGTTAAAGCTGATAAAGCTGTAAAAGAAACTAAAGAAGTAAAAGCAGATAAAAAAGCTGACAAAAAAGAAACTACTAAAGAGGAAAAAAAAACTCTAAAAGTGGAAAATCACAACCTAGCACAACAAGTAAGCAAGCAGGCGTAGTCGATCAAAATAGTATTTTCGTAATTGGTGCGAACTATTTAATCGATCAATTTGAAAATAAATATGGCGACTCTAAGATTACTAAAGTATCCTTCAAAGCTGCCGATAAAACTGCTATTTATGAAGTAGATGGTTTCAATGCTAGTGGTGCCCATTCCATGACTTTAGATGTGGCAGCTGGTAATGTAACTGAAGGTACTCCTAAAGCATATGATGCATCCATGGAAGCTAGTGCTATTGATGCTGGTACTGTGTTACCTCCACATGTGGCGATCAATGCAGCCTTCGCACAAACTGGCAATGTAGCAACTGGTATTAACTCTTGGTCTGTAGTGAACCAAAATGGTAAACCTATATATACTGTAGAGTTCCATGATGCACAAAACAAACCTGTATCCATCGTATTGGATGCTAAAACAGGTATGGCCGTAAAATAAGCTAATCCTAAGCCTATCCTACTGTAAAGCAACCCTTTTAATACACGAACACTAAACACACAAAACTATACACACATACTTACACACACACAATACACTTACACACACAATAAACAATTACACACACGCAGCCCTCTGGATTGGATAGACAAACATTGACTCTCTCCTATGCCGTCTGTCGTTCAGAGGGCCCCTTATGCATTGTGGTTCCCTCCCAATCATAAGATTATATACTTGGTATATAATACTCTCTCTCACAATAAGAACGTAACTGCTTTACAGTACGCTAGGTATAGGAGAGCAGGAAAGCCCGTAATACATGTAGACCGCTGCATGTATTACGGGCTTTTTCTATGTCCATTCAATATAAATGATGTACCATATAAGGAAAATACGTAGTAAAAATTAGAAAAGCACAGATACAATGTATATCTGCGCTTTTGGTATATGGAGCATTTACTATTAGAAACAATAGTTAGCTTTTTATATGTATTGTCGAGGTACGCGTTCTGAGAATCCACAGAAGATTTCATAAGGAATTGTAGAGGCAAGGGCGGCAATCTCGAGTGCAGAGATGCTTTCATGACCTTGAGAACCTAGGAGCACAACCTTGTCACCTGGTTGTACAGTAATCGTATCTGGAACGGCCACCATGAATTGGTCCATACAGATGCGGCCCACTACAGGACAACGTGTGCCATGAATGAGAACTGTACCGCGGTTGGATAAACTACGAGGGTATCCATCTGCATAGCCTACAGGTATGGTAGCAATCGTCATTGGTTCAGGTGTTACATAGGTAGAACCATAACCGATACCTTCACCTGCTTCTAGACGCTGTACATGTACTACTTCGCTATGGAAGGAGAGGACCGGTTTTAACCCTAATCGATTTGGCACATCAAGAGATGGCATAATGCCGTATTGAATAATGCCAGGACGAGCATCGGTAAATAAGCTGTCTTTTACGGATAATAAGCCAGCACTATTGGCAAGAGAGAAGCGATAGTCCGCATCAGGTCTAAATGCACGGATTTCATCGACCATTTTATGGAATTTTTGCGCCTGTCCATGAGCGTGGCTTTGATCCGCCGCATCGGCGTTACTCATATGAGAGAAGAAACCGTCTACCTCAAGATTTTCGTAGGACTCAACGCGTTTGATAAACTCAATAGCATCTTCAGGCTTGATACCAATACGATGCATGCCTGTATCAACGGCGACTGCAACGCGGATAATCATATCGTGATTTTCTGCTACCTTATCGAGGGCGTCTAAATCAGTAGATTCGCATACAGCTGGGATGGAATTAGTATCTGCTACGAGCTCAAAGGACTGAGGTCTTGTGAGGCCAAGTAGATAAATTGGTACCATAATCCCGGCGTTGCGAAGTGGAACTGACTCTTCAGGAATGGCAACGGCTAAGGATTCATAACCTTCTTCAACGGCAATACGGCCCATCATAACACTGCCGTGGCCATAGCCATTGGCCTTGATAACAGCCGTAGATGTGCTCCATTCCGGTAAACTATCTTTAATTTTGCGCAAGTTCTCACGAACGAGACTTGTATTTATGGTCAAATAGGTGGGTCTCATGGTATTCCTCAATTCTATATAACATTACTTTTATTTTATAACTTTTGGGGAATTACACAATACTTTTGTGAAAGTTTTATACAGAAATTCTGTTTTTATGATTTTATACATATATTATATACAATAAACGTGAAAGTATACTAATTAATATAGTTCTCAGTGATATTAATAGTATAAATTTATATAAATAATAGTATAATTTATGTAGAAGTATTTTTCTTTATAGGTGTATGTAACCCCTAGATTTGGGCGTTACGTATACTCTATAGAATTTAATAACTATGTAGGAGGTTCTCATGAGCGAACGTGTAGTAGTGGTAAATGCAAGTAAAATGAATTACGACCAAGCATTAGATTTCTCTGTATTATCTAGTGATGTACAGGTTTATGATAATAGTACAAATGCAGAGCTTATTGAACGCATTCAAGGAGCTCGCGTTGTAGTTACAAAAGAATTACCAGTAGGGGCTGATTTGCTTTCACAACTCCCAGATACTGTAAAACTCATCGTAGAAGCGGGGACAGGTTATAATAATATCGACCTCAACGCGGCTAAGGAAAGAGGCATTACGGTGTGTAATATTCCAGCGTACAGTACAGAACGTGTAGCACATACGGTAATCATGATGATCCTCAATTTTGCGTCTACTATGCAGAAACAAATTGGCATGCTTGCTAAAGGTGATCGCAGTAATTTCACAAAGCATTTACAAGTAAGCCACACAGAAGTGAATGGTAAAACATTAGGTGTTGTTGGTGCTGGTCACATTGGTATGGAAGTGATCAAAGTAGCAAAAGCGCTCGGTATGAATATCTTGATCCATACACGCACGCCAAAGGCTGATGGTGACGGTATTCGTTATGTAAGTCTTGATGAATTGCTTGAAAATAGTGATTATATTACATTGCATTGCCCATTGAATGACAAAACTAAGCACATGATTAATAAAGAAACTATCGGTAAAATGAAATCTAGTGCAGTTATCATCAATACAGGTCGTGGTCCACTTATTAACGAAGCTGAGCTTTGTGAAGCATTAGCAGCTAAACGCATTGCAGGTGCAGGTCTTGATGTACAAGAGGTAGAACCTCCAGCAGAGGATAGCCCTCTATATACATTAGATAATGTTATCATTACACCTCATATGGGCTGGAAAGGCCTAGAAACACGTCAACGCTTGGTAGGTATCATTCGTGATAATGTACAAGCCTTCTTCAAAGGTGAACCTATTAACGTAGTATCTAAATAAATACAATAAGAGCCGTCCCCGGTTGTGTGGGGGCGGCTCTATTGTTTAGGGCTATCATAGATCAAGTCTTGGTATATATGTATATATATATCAAGGGAGGTAGTTATCCTCAAACTTGATTATGATTGATGTTGTGTTTTGATGGGACTCCACCAATGGCGTCGATAGGCCTTGATTCCTTCCACCACGGTTTTTGTCGCTTTAGCTGCAATATCTTTTGTGGCAGCTGGTATGCCCTCTAGGCGATAGGTAATACCTAACTCCTTATATTTAGCAGTACCCATAACGTGATATGGTAAGCAATCAACGGCTTGTAAGTTTTTCAGGGATCCTAGGAAAAAGCCTAGACGATAGTGATGATCTGCATTATCTGTAATCGTAGGAACTACAACGTGACGAACCCAAATGGGAACTTCTACGTCTGCTGTCATTCGTGCAAAGCCGAGAATAGGCTCTAACGATTTGCCAGTTAACCACAGATGTTTATCAGGATCGATTTCTTTAAGGTCTAGGATGACGAGACTAGTGACACTGAGTAGCTTACGGTAGGCCACCTCTTGGTGGGGATCAAAACAAATTCCACTTGTATCTAAACAGGTATGGACGTTTCTTTCACGGAAATATGTGAAAAGCTCAGTAACAAAGTCAATTTGCATAAGAGCTTCCCCACCTGTGACGGTGATACCACCATTAGTATAAAATTGGCGGTTACGTTCGTACTGGTCCCACAACTCCTCAACAGTCATAAATTTAACATCATCGCTACTTTCATTCCATGTGTCGGGATTGTGGCAATAAGCACAACGCATGGGGCATCCTTGGAGAAAAACCACCATGCGCATGCCTGGACCATCAACCGTACCCATCGTTTCAACCGAATGAATACGTCCTGTCATAGTAAACCTCGATTAGATTTGTTGATGGAATGTACGGGAAATAACTTCGTCCTGTTGTTGTTTTGTCAATTTGCTGAAGTGCACTGCGTAACCAGATACACGAACAGTTAATTGAGGGTACAACTCAGGATGTTTTTGAGCGTCTAACAATGTTTCACGAGTGAACACGTTAACGTTCAAATGATGACCGCCTTTTTGGGAGTAGCCATCCAATAACTCTACCAAGTTATCAACTTGTTGTTGGTTGCTCATGGGTATTGCCTCCTTTCAACCAAGACTAACACTCGTATCGGTGCCGGTGAAAGCAACTCGATACTATGGAAGATATTATTTATCTTCCTTTATAGTAACATTCGGTTCGCTGCATGCGAAGTTTGTATTGGAGTTAGGCAATTGAGATGGATCTAACTCAATATCAAAATCGCTGAGGGACACAAATGTTTCACCAGATTTACCTAATGCGTCAGGAATGATAGAGAAGGTATTGGAAATACCATCGGAGCTATCACGCCATGGCATTTTTGCTACGGATGCCAACGAAGAAATCGCACCGTGAGTATCACGACCATGCATTGGATTAGCACCAGGAGCGAAAGCTTCACCAGCTTTACGGCCATCTGGCGTAGAACCTGTTGCAGTACCATATACTACGTTGGAAGTAATTGTTAACAAGCTCATAGTTGGAACGGATTGACGGTATGTAGGATGTTTACGAATTTTATTCATAAATGTGGAAACAACTTTTGCTGCTAAGCTATCTACACGATCGTCATCGTTACCATATTTAGGGAAGTCACCTTCGATTTCGAAATCAACAGCGATGCCGTTTTCGTCGCGAATAGGTTTTACCTTAGCATATTTAATAGCAGACAAGGAGTCAGCTACTACGGATAAACCAGCAATACCAGTTGCAAACCAACGAGTTACCTTGCGGTCATGCAATGCCATTTCTAGTTTTTCATATGCGTATTTGTCGTGCATGTAGTGAATGATGTTCAATGCGTTTACATATACGCCTGCTAACCATTCCATCATGTCGTCGAATTTTCCCCATACTTCGTCGAATTCTAAGTATTCAGAAGTAATAGGGCGGTATTTAGGACCAATTTGTTTCTTCAATTTTTCGTCAACGCCGCCATTGATTGCATAAAGCAAGCATTTTGCCAAGTTGGAACGAGCGCCGAAGAATTGCATTTCTTTACCAATACGCATTGGAGATACACAGCATGCGATAGCGTAGTCATCACCAGAGTTAGGACGCATCAAGTCGTCATTTTCGTATTGGATGGAAGATGTTTCAATGGATAGTTTTGCACAGAAGCGGCGGAAGCCGATCGGCATGCGAGGAGACCACAATACAGTGAGGTTTGGTTCTGGAGCAGGACCAAGGTTAGTCAATGTATGTAGATAACGGAAGGACATTTTTGAAACCAATGTACGGCCGTCAGTACCCATACCACCGATGGATTCAGTTGTCCACACAGGGTCGCCTGTGAACAAGTTATTGTATTCGTGGATACGTGCGAAACGAACCATGCGCAATTTCATGATGAAATGATCTACGAATTCTTGGATTTGTTCTTCTGTGTATGTACCATTGCGAAGGTCACGTTCTGCGTAGATGTCTAGGAATGTAGAGTTACGGCCAATGGACATAGCAGCACCGTTTTGCTCTTTAATAGCACCAAGGTAGCCGAAGTAAATCCATTGCATAGCTTCTTTCACGTCTTTAGCTGGTCCAGAAATATCGTAACCATAAGATGCAGCCATTTCTTTTAATTCTTTTAAGGAACGGATTTGTTCTTGAATCTCTTCGCGGTCGCGAATTACGTCTTCAAGCATATCACCCATAGTAATGCTGAATTGCTCTTTTTTATCTTCAATGAGGTAATCGATACCATACAAAGCGATACGGCGATAGTCACCGATGATACGGCCACGGCTGTAAGCATCTGGTAAACCAGTTACGATATGAGCCGTACGAGCGGCACGCATTTCTGGTGTATATACATGAAATACGCCATCATTGTGTGTTTTACGATGTTTTTTGAAGAAGTCTTCTGTTCGGGGATCCATTTTGAAGCCGTATTCTTCAATAGCGGATTTTGCAGTACGCAAGCCGCCATAAGGGAACATAGCGCGTTTTAATGGTTTGTCAGTTTGCAAACCAACGATCGTTTCAAGGTCTTTGTCGATATATCCTGGCGCATGGGCAGTAATGTGTGTGGCCACGGAAGTATCGGCATCGAGCATGCCGCCTTTTTCACGTTCTTCATCATAAAGCTTCATTACTTGGTCCCATAATTTAGTCGTTCTTTCTGTAGGACCAGCAAGGAAGGAATCGTCCCCTTCATAGGGGATATAGTTTCTTTGAATAAAGTCGCGTACATCAACGGCTTTATCCCACACACCTGTGTTAAATTCTTTCCATGCAGTATGTTGCATTTTGCACCTCCATAAAAGGATATAACTATAGATTTCTATGCCTATAGTGTACAATGTTTGTCACGATTTAACAAATTTTAAATGATATATATTTTCAATACATACTATGCGATTTTCGTAAGAATGGATGTTATTTGTAATTTAATAATATTGAAAACACTATATAAATACATTGAAAGTACAACTAATTACTTGATTTATTTGAGTTTGGGTTTTGAAGAATCAATTATTATATTATCTTTAAATAATGAAAATTTATATCAATAAATAGAGAGTGTTCGATATGTTGTGATGTATCTTCTTGGAATTGTAGGGGCTTATTATGGTAATATTTAGATAGTATTGATTATGGAATTACGTAGAAAGGTAGATGCTAATGACAAATCGTATGAAAGCCATTTTAGGGGCATCTGCCACCATTGCCGTTTGGGCTACGGCGTTTCCTTTTGGTAAAGTAGCATTGCAATCAGTAGATGCATTGACACTCTCGGTGGCGAGGGTTGTAGGTGGTGCTATACTCATGCTAATTATTGGTGTATTTAAGGGATTACACATCCCTACATCTTGGCGTGAATGGGGTATATACATTTTGTTAGGCGCTACAGGTAACTTCGTTTATCAAATTGTGTTTAATGAGGGATTGCGAACAATACCGGCCGCTACATCTAGTATTATTATGGCTTTAACACCAATGACAACAGCACTGATGGCATTGGTAGTCTATAAGGATAGAATACGCCCTATAGGTTGGCTCTTCACCATAACCGCTTTTATAGGTGTGGCCGTTATTATTCTTTGGAATTCCACTCTGACCATTCCAATGGGGGCCATATGGACGTTGATTGGTATGATACTGTTTGCGGTTTATAATATTCTAAATCGCGGGCTTAGTCTGAAAGGTTATGACTCGATTACTATCGCTATGTGGTCCATGTTTACAGGTGCCATTATGGCACTACCTTTTGCAGATCATGCTATTGAAATGATTGGAGCCGCACCAATTACTGCGAAGCTTGCTATGGTATACCTAGCATTCTTTTCTAGTGCATTAGGATTCGTATTCTGGAGCTATGCCTTTGAACATGCCGAAAAAGTTACGGATGTAACCAATTTTATGTATATTTCGCCAATCGTGGCAGCCGTAGTAGCAGCCTTTTTATTGGGGGAATATCCTAATTTGGGACTCTATATTGGAGCACCAATCATACTAGGATCACTATTCTTATTTAATCGATATAGATAAATAAAAAGAACCTCAACCTTTTTAGCGTTGAGGTTCTTTTTTGTGTTTGACAGTCCTTATAAATTGTAGTAATCTAAGTATACGATTAAAACATACCTTAAAGATATGTTTTAGAAAAATATTAATTCCTACTAATTTGTAGGGAAAGAGGTGGTACAGTGATTGCTATACGAAATGTAACGAAAGAGTTTGACGTTAATAAGCAAAAGGTTACTGCATTATCTGATGTAAACTTTACCATAGAAAAAGGCGATATATTTGGCATTATTGGCTTTAGTGGAGCTGGTAAATCTACACTGCTTCGTATGATTAATGCCTTAGAGGTACCTACCTCTGGTCATGTTGAAATAGATGGTGTGAATATAAATGGCTTAAGTTTTAATGAACTCAGAAAGGTTCGTAAGCGCATAGGTATGGTGTTTCAACAGTTCAATTTATTGAATGCCAAATCTGTGTATGATAATGTGGCGATTCCATTGATTCTAAATAAGGTTCCTAAATCAGAGATTGATAATAAGGTTAAAACCTTGCTAGACTTTGTAGATTTAGGTGATAAAGCAAATGCATATCCTGGAGAATTATCCGGTGGTCAAAAGCAGCGTGTAGGTATTGCTCGTGCGCTAGCTACAGATCCATCAATTCTGCTTTGCGATGAAGCAACAAGTGCTCTTGATCCAGATACGACAGAGTCTATTCTTCAATTATTAGAGCGTGTTAATCGTGAACTAGGGGTAACAGTTGTTATCGTAACTCATGAGATTGATGTAATTCAAAAGATTTGCAATCGCGTTGTGGTTATGGAACATGGAAAACTCATAGAGAGTGGATCTGTACTTGAGGTGTTTAGTAAACCAAAGCATGAAACAACGAAACGATTTGTTAGAACTGTCATTCCTGATGAAATTCCATCAACAGTGAAACATACCTTGGCCTGTGATAAAAGGCCATATACCATTCTTAAGATGCATTTCTTAGGAAATAATACGACCGATAATGTTTTATATCATATTAATAAAACTTTTGATTTAGAAACGAGCGTATTATTTGCTACGGTAACAGAGTTAGAACATACAGTGCTTGGCATTTTCATTGTTCAGTTTATTGGTGATGATATTGAAGTGGGCAAGGTAAAAGAATATCTTGTGACACAAGGTATTGACTGGCAGGAGGTGACACTATAATGGATTTCTTTATGCAAGAACTTGGTGTTCCCGGTTCGCAGTTATTGCTAGCTGCAGAACAAACATTATATATGGTGTTCCTATCTCTATTCATTGGTACTGTGTTAGGTCTAATTATCGCAGTTACACTGGTAGTAACAAATCCTAATGGTATCGTTAAAAATAGTATTGTCTATACCATTACAAATACAATTGTTAATATTGTGCGTTCCGTACCATTTATCATTTTGATGGTATTTATCTTACCATTAACAAAGATGATTGTAGGGACTCGTGTGGGTACAACGGCAGCTATTGTACCGCTTGTTATATTTATTGCCCCTTATCTAGCTAGACTCTTTGAAAACTCTATTTTAGAGGTTAATAAAGGAATTATCGAGGCTGCACAATCAATGGGAGCCTCTCATTTTGAAGTGATTTGGCATTTCCTTTTACCGGAGGCAAAGGGGTCGCTTATTTTATCTATTACAACAGGTACCATAGGTCTTATCGGTGCTACTGCTATGGCTGGTGCCATTGGTGCAGGTGGTGTAGGTGATTTGGCACTTACCTATGGTTATGAACGGTTGAACTTCCCATTGATGTTATTTACCGTTGTTATTTTAATTATTTTTGTTCAAATTATTCAAACAATAGGCAACTACTTTGCACGTCGTGCACGTCGTTCCTGATTTGATGAAATAGATTCTAGTTGTTTTGATGGTGAAAGTATAGGAGAATATACCATGAAATTAAAAAAACTTCTTGCCCTTGGTGTGGCATTAGTATTTAGCGTAGCTTTTATCGCAGGCTGCGGTTCAAACAGTAGTGATAATGGCGCTAAAAAAGAATTAAGCTATAGTAAATCTCAAGGCCCTTACTCTGAATTGTTTGAAAAAGGTGTAAAACCAATTTTGGAAAAACAAGGCTATACCTTTAAAGGTGTAGATATGTCTGACTTGGTACAAGCAGACCAAGTGTTGAGCGATGGTGAAGTAGATTTCAACGTTGAACAACATACAGCATACATGAAAAACTTCAACGAAAAACAAAATGGTCATCTTGTAGCCTTAACTCCAATTCCAACAGTACCAGCAGGTATCTTTAGTGGTTCTAAAACATCTCTAGATCAAGTGGCAGATGGTGACACTATTGCAGTACCTAATGATGCATCCAACATGGCTCGTGCTTATGCGTTATTGCAAAAAATTGGTTGGATTAAACTTGATCCAAATAAAGATTTAGCGACAGTAACACAAGCAGATATTATTGAAAATCCTAAACATCTTAAATTTACAGAAATGAAATCCCTTACAATTCCTTCTGTACGTACTGATTTCGATTACATTGTCATTACTGGGGCGGTTATCTATAATGCAAAAATCGATCCTAAATCTGCATTGGCAAATGAAGACGTATTACCACAATGGTTATTACAACTCGTAGTTAATGAGAAAAACAAAGATGCACAATGGGCAAAAGACATTGTAGCAGCATACCATTCACAAGAATTTAAAGACTACATGGAAAAAAATAACAACGGCCTATGGTTTGTACCAAAAGGTGAATAAAAAAGGGAGATACTGAATCGTAATAAAGTATCTTTATGTTCTGCTTATCTTTTAGATAGGTTCATGATATACTTTTACTAGAGAAACGTGCTATGCATATGCACAAATAATAGAACCACTGATAAGTTGCAGCTTATCAGTGGTTCTTTTTGTCCTATAACCCTGTTATTGGGTGGGGATTTAATATATATAAACAAAGAACGACTTAGTAATAATCCAAAAAACCAGCCACCATGGCTTGGGGGGATTAAACTAAGTCGTTCATTTATTAATACTATACCAAACGAAAAAGATCTAGACAAGCTCCGAAAACAACATAATTATCAGTACTATCAATCCGTATGGCATAGTTTAACATATGATTTATATGTGTTCAAATCCCCAATTATTTAAAGTTGAAATTCAAGATGAAAAAACAATGCTTGATGTGGATCATCGTAATAAAGTATCTTTATTTTAGTACTAATATATCCATCATGCTAATATGGAACATACGCTACAACAAATTGAAAGCCTTGAATGATTGCATGATAAGATTTTTACATTAGCCGATAACGATATAGCGTTACATATGAATTTTATATACTCATTCCCGCCGCATAGTTTTCATAGAGTGTTTTATAGTGACCACCGCGTTCAATCAGTTCGTGGTGTGTTCCTTGTTCAACAATGGTGCCGTTTTCTACTACTAGTAGGAAATCGGCATTTTTTATTGTGGATAGGCGATGGGCAATGACGATGCTGGTACGCCCTTTAAGGAGGGTGTTCATGGCTTTTTGAACCTCTACCTCAGTGCGAGTGTCGACATTAGCCGTCGCTTCGTCTAGGATGAGTATACTAGGGTCTGCCAAGAAGGCACGAGCGATGGTAATCAATTGGCGTTGACCTTGGGATAGGTCATCACCACCTTGTTTGAGTACTGTATCATAACCATCTGGCAAGGTACGGATAAAGTGATCCGCCATGGCGAGCCTTGCAACATATTCAATTTCTTCACGTGTTGCATTTGGTTTGCCATAGGCAATATTATCAGCAATAGTGCCTGTGAAAATCCATGCATCTTGTAACACCATGCCTACCGTATTATGTAAGCTTTCACGAGATACATCACGAATGTCCACACCATCGATGGTGATGCGGCCATTCATAATATCATAGAAGCGCATGATGAGGTTCACCAAGGTTGATTTGCCGGCTCCTGTAGGGCCTACAATGGCTACCATGGAGCCACCAGGAATATGAATATTGATATCTTTCATGAACACATTGGATGGGCTATAGCCAAAATCAACATGTTCAAAGTCGATTGTGCCTGTGTGCGTTATACGACTCGATGTATTAGTTAGTATAGATGAATCCGACACAATAGTGTTTGAAATAGTATCTATGTTGGTATCAGATTTACTATTAGATAAAACAAGTTTTCCATTATCAATTTCAGACGGTGTATCTATGACCTCATAAATACGGCCTAAAGCGGCGGCAGTTTCTTGAAATTTTGTCATAATGTAAGAACTGCGAGAGAGTGGATCGGATACTTGCCCAACATAGAGGAAGAATGCTTGGATATCACCGATAGAAATAGCACCACGCAACACCATGAGGCCCCCTTGAATAGCGACGAGGCAATAGGTGAATTGATTTAGAAATTTTACAAGAGGTTCTACGAGCTGACTGGTAAAAGCAGCGCTTCGCATGCTTTTGAACAGATTCTCGTTCAGTGCTTGCACTTGGTTTGTCGTAGTTTCCTCGAGACCAAAGGTTTGAATAATTGGTTTTCCTACAACGATTTCTTCAATACCGCTATTGAAAGCACCTAAAGCGCTTTGGTTTCTAAGATACACGCGGCGTGCTCGTTTAGATAGCCACGTTAAGCATACGATGCCAATTAGTATAATGACGATGATAGATGCTCCTAGAATAGGGCTAATCCAAAGCATCATAGCAGTAGCACCAATAATGCCGATAATGGCGGACACGAGGCCGGGTACGCCTTCACCAATAGTTTCTGCCACAGTATCTAAATCAGAGGTGAGACGGCTTAGTAAATCGCCTCGCTGGTGATCGTGAAAGTATTCAATTGGTAATGAGTATAAATGAGTACTCATACGCGTACGTAAGGCTAAGACTGTTTTTGAACCGATAGATGCCATCATATATTCGCCAAAGTAGGTAAATAATGCATGACCGCTATAGATGGCAATGAGCCAAAGAATAATGGTATCTACAGAGGCTATAATCGTATAAATGTCTTGTTCAGCGTTTAAACCGCTGACGATTGCATCTACAATTTTACCGAGTAAGATGGGGGCGGAGACTTCAAACATAGCCGCAGTAATGAGCGCTAAGATGAGGAGCGCTAGCCAGCCCCATTGGCTTTTAGATTCGACTAGGAAACGACGTAATGGGCTCATGCTGTCACCTCCTGAGATGCTAAAATCTGTTGATATACAGTAGAGGTAGTTGCTAGCTCATCATGTGTGCCATATCCTGCCACTTGACCTCTGTTAATGATTAGAATATGGTCTGCTTTTTTTGCGACGCTTACCTTTTGCTCCACAGAAATGAGGGCAGGTCGACTATCCTTTTGTAATTCCTCATGTAGTGCTGTACGAACAGCACGCTCTGTAGTGCCGTCGAGAGCGGAAAAGCTATCGTCGAATATGAATAAATCAGGTTTACGCACTAAAGCTCTAGCCATGGCAAGGCGCTGCCGTTGACCACCAGATAGATTGGTACCACCTTGGGAAACCATATATTGGTAACCGCCGTCGAGACGATGGATAAACTCATCTGCCTTAGACAAGCGGCATGCATTTTCTACATCTTCTGCCGACAGTGCTTGGCTTGATGCGGCTCCATATCGAACGTTCATATCGATCGTTCCGGTAAATAAATAAGCCTTTTGTGGTACATAGCCAATATGAGTGCGCAAATCATCTACATTCCACTCGTAGATGGACTTACCTTTAAAGAAAATATCGCCAGATTCAATAGCGAAGAGGCGAGGGATAAGATTGGTGATTGTACTTTTACCAGATCCGATATCCCCCATAATCGCTAAGGTTTCGCCATGATGTACCTTAAAGGAGATATTTTCAAGGGCAGGGGACTCGGCATTGTCGTAACGGAACGTAACGTTGCGGAATTCCAAAAGAGGTGTATCATCAGAATGCTTAGTCGATTGAGACACTGAATTTGTAATACTACTAGTATATGGTTCAGGGAATGTATCGGTATTTTCGTGTTCTAATAATTCCCGAATACGAGTGTAACACACGATTGCTTCCGGGATGTCGATGATTACGAATATGGCCATGAGCATGCTCAATAGGATGAGGTTCGCATACTCGATAACGGCCATGATATCACCAACTTGTAGGGAGCCCATGCTGACGTTGTAGCCGCCGAGCCAGAGAATAGCAACGGTACTCATATTAAATAGAATGAGTATCGTTGGTAAACCGATGGCAAAGGTTTGGCGCAATTTTTTGTTCAGTTGGGCGGACTCTGTAAAAATAGCAATTTCCTTGTCGTTTTCGTAGGTTCTTCTGTTGAAAGCTCTAATAACCGGCATACCTACGATGTGATCTCGAACCATATCGGTGATATCATCTAGCTTTAATTGCATAGCCTTGATAAGTGGTAAGGCGCGGCTTTCAATAAAGATAATAGTAAGTATCATACAGGCCATAACGGCGAGGATGACGAGGCCTAATTGCCAACTTTTGTAGAAGGTAAGGCCCAGGCCAACACATATCATAAGCGGCATAGGGAGAATCATATTTAACCCTTCTCCCAAAACGGATTGAATTTTCTCTACGTCCCGACTTGTGCGCATCAATATGGTGCCCGTACCAAAGTGAGTAAAGTCCCGGAGTGAAAAGTATTGTAGTGCTTTCACTAGATCGTCACGCAATACCTTGCCTACAGATGCTGAAATATGAGCGCTCATAGCAACGCCTAGAATTGCGGATAGGACGGTTAGTAATGCCACAACGAGCATGTTCATGCTAGAGCTGGTAATCATCTCTAGGTCACCTTTGAGGACGCCATCATTAATGATGGTGGCGGTCAATGTTGGTATATATAATGTGCCTGCCACAGTGAGTAAGGAAAGAAGCGATACTATGACAGCAGGAAACCATAAAGGTTTTATATAGTGTATGAATGGTTTCATTTGAATCCTTTTAGTGAAATTAGCTGAATTAACAATTTTAGACATATATTATATTGTATAAAATTAAAATTATCTAGTAGGATAATTTTATTACTAAAAGTTTATTATCAATTAATAAGTATTATGATTGAGTTTATATCATCTTATTAAAATTTTTGATATACTAAATAAGCATTTTTTTTGCAATTTTTGTTTTGAAGTAGTAAGGAGAGTTTCTAATGAAGTTGAATTGGAAATTATTCGCACCGCTCGTGGTAGCTATTCTCGTATGGCTCATCGGTGCTCCTGAAGGTCTTAGCGCAAATTCTTGGATTTACGTAAGTATTTTCGCTGGCCTCGTGGTAGGGTTGATTTTAGAGCCAATCCCACCAGCTTTCATCGGTATCATTGCTGTTACCGTGTCTATGTTATTCAAAGTTGGTCCTGCCCCTGTTGTAGATAAAGCAACTGGTGTAGCAAAGGCAATTACTGATGCACAAGCTATCAGTTGGGGCCTCAGCGGTTTCTCTAATGCCATCGTGTGGTTGATCTTCGCAGCCTTCATGATTGGTATCGGTTATGAAAACTCTGGCCTTGGCCGCCGTATTGCCTTGTTCCTCGTAGCAAAGCTTGGCAAGTCCTCTTTAGGTCTTGGTTATGCTATTGCTATTACGGACCTTGTATTGGCACCGTTCATCCCAAGTAATGCGGCTCGTTCTGGTGGTACGATTTACCCAATCGTATCTAGTATTTGTCCAATGTTTGATTCCTATCCAGACAAGAATCCTCGTAAAATCGGTTCCTATTTAAACTGGGTAGCGTTGGCAACTACATGTGTATCTAGCTCCATCTTCTTGACTGGCGCAGCGCCAAATCCATTGGCTCTTGAATTGTCTGCTAAATCTGGTATTGTGGCGGCAAACTGGGGCACATGGTTCCTCGCATTCTTGCCAGTAGGTCTTATTTTGTTCATCATCACTCCATTGTTGACCTATGTATTCTGCAAGCCAGAGGTGAAAGGTTCCCCTGAAATTGCAGCGTGGGCAAAGGATGAGTACAAGAAATTAGGATCCATGACACGCAGTGAAATCTTCATGGCCTTGATTTCCGTGTTGGCCCTTGTATTGTGGATTGGTGCTTCTACATTTAAAGTGAACCCAACTACAACAGCTTTAATTGTTATTATCTTGATGATTTTCACTAAGATTATGACATGGCAAGACTTCCTTGCTAATAAACCAGCATGGAATGTTTTGACTTGGTTCGCTACACTCGTACCTATGGCTTCTGGCCTTAAAAATGTGGGTTTCTTGGACTGGCTTGCTAAATCTGCAGGTGGTTCTTTAGTTTCTCTAGATCCAACTATGGCAGTTCTTGGTTTATTATTAGCATTCTGCTTGCTTCGTTACTTCTTTGCATCTGGTACTGCTTATGTAACGGCTATGGTAGGCTTATTTGCTACTCTAATTCTTCAAATTCCTGGCGTTGACCCAGCTCAAGTTATGTTGATTCTTTTAGTACCAATGGGGATTATGGGTATCCTCACACCGTATGGTACTGGTCACAGCCCAATCTGGTTTGCTAGTGGCTATAATAAAGGCCCTGAATTCTGGAAATTGGGTGCTATCTTTGGAATTATCTACCTCGCGATCTTTATCGTGGTGGGGATTCCATGGATTCAGTTCGTAATGCCACTTTTAGGATAGTTTTCCGCCGCCATATGTCTCTCTGCGCTCCATTCGCTGCAAGTCGCTGGATAGACATATGGCGGCTTTTTCTATCATAAAATGGCAATACTCCACAAAACTCGACAAATCTAAAAAAATAAATATAATAGTGATGTGATAGTAAATTTCTTACCTAGGTTTTCTGATGGAGGTTTTTATTATTATGTCTACTTCTGAGCGTGTGGTGCAGTCAGTTTTATATGAAATCGGTTGCATTTTAATCGGTTGGATCGTGATGCAGTTTGTTCCGCATGAGGGACAGCCTTTGTTATTAATGGTTATTTTTTCCATATTAGCTATGGTTTGGAATTTTGTGTTTAACTGGATTTTTGATAAACTAGTACCAGGTGATCGATTAGAGCGGGGGCCTGTAATCCGTACTATTCATGCGGTATTGTTTGAAGGTCTATTTATGTTCGCTACTGTACCGATTATTATGTACATGATGCATATGAGTTTTTGGATGGCTTTTGTGACAGATATAACGATGACATTGGTTATCTTAGGTTATACTTATGTTTATAATTGGGTATATGATCGGGCACGTCTATATTTTGTAGAGGCTTAGTTTTACTATATGAGGTAAGTACCTCTTAAAAATCTATATTGTATAGTAGGAGGTTCTTATGTCTACCAAATCTATTACGGGCACAGGCCTATTGTTGGCTGTAGCCTTATTGGCGCAAAGCTTGCGCCTCATTTTCCCATTTATTCCTAATCAGGTGAGCATGTTCCTCATCGGTTCCATTACGTCTGCAACCTTTGTACTCGCCACATGGCGCTATGGTTGGAGGAATGGTCTTGTTATTGCTTGGATTGCACCGGTGGTGGCACATTTACAAGGTATGTTGCCATTGCCGCCGTTTATTTTGATTACGGCTCTTGGCACGACTGCCTATGTATTTGTAGCACACTGGTTACAACATAAACCTAAGGTATTGCTTATCATAGTGGCGGCTTTAGTAAAAGCAGGTGTTCTCTTTGGAGGATATTCTTTGTTCTTTTCACTGTTCCAATTCCCACCGAAGATTGTAAACACCATGTTGTTCGTATCTAGTTGGCCTCAATTGGTAACATCGTCTTTAGGCATTATTTTGGCTCTACTTATTATAAAACGTACTAAAATTTAGTCTAACTTAACTTAGAGTTATGACAACCCATTCAAAATAGATATGACTTTTTGGGGGCACTCAGGCAGTATGAGTGCCCATTTTTGTTGACCTTAGTCATTGTCTACTTTTATAATTAACATATTGTATACAAATATGAGGAGTTGATTGGAATGAAATTTAATACAAAATGCGTTCATGGCAGCGGGAGACCAGATAGCACTGGTGCAATTTCCCCTGCAATTTATATGTCTAGTACATTTTCCCATCCAAAGTTGGGTGATACAACAGGATATCAATATACACGTGAGTCTAATCCAACACGGGATCGTTTGGAACAATTGATTGCAGGTCTTGAAGATGGTAAGGATGCATTGGCATTCTCTTCCGGTATGGCCGCAGTGGACGCTGTATTCCATCTATTCTCCCCTGGAGATCACATCATTTTAGGTGATGATTTGTACGGTGGCTCTATCCGCATGTTCACAAATATTTACGAACAAAATGGCATTGAGTTCACATATGTTGGTACATCTGATCTTGATGCGGTGAAAGCAGCTTTCAAACCAAATACAAAGGCTGTTTATATTGAAACTCCAACAAATCCGATGATGGAGATTACGGATATTCATACTTTGTGTGCCTTAGCTCATGACCGCAATGCACTAGTCATTATCGACAATACATTCTTGAGCCCTTATTTCCAAAAACCATTGAACTTAGGTGCCGATATTGTCGTTCATAGTGGTACTAAATTCATCGGTGGTCATCATGACGTTATTTCTGGTTTCACCATTGTAAATGATGATGAATTGGCTGCGAAGTTGCGATTAACTTATAAAACGGTAGGTGCTTGCTTATCTGCTATGGATAGCTGGCTCGTTATCCGCGGTGTAAAAACATTGGCACTTCGCATGGAACAACACCAAAAGAATGCCATTGCTCTTGCTGATTGGCTCAAAAAACAACCTAAGGTTACTAAAGTATTGTTCCCAGGCCTTCCTGAACATCCAGGCTATGAAATCAATAAAGCCCAAACTACAGGCTTTGGCGGTATGTTGTCTTTCGAAGTAGATAGCGAAGAAACAGCTAAACAAATCTTAGAAGGTATTAAGCTTATCCAATTTGCTGAAAGTCTTGGTGGTACTGAGTCCTTGTTGACATACCCTGTAACGCAAACTCATCCGGACTTAAAACCGGAAGATGCAGAGCGTAAAGGTATTACACGTCGCTTATTGCGCTTATCTGTAGGTATTGAAGATACAGAAGACTTGATTGCAGACTTGGAACAAGCTTTCAATAAATAAAGGAGTTCCTATGGGACAATATAATTTTGATCAAATTTTAGATAGAACTCACACAAAATCTTTGAAATACGATTTTGCTGTGAAGCGTGGTAAACCAGTGGATGTGTTGCCATTCTGGGTGGCAGACATGGACTTTGAGGTACCACCTGAGTTAAAGCAAATCTTATTGGATCGCGTGAACCATGGTGTATTTGGTTATACCGAATCCGATGATGAATACTTTGAAGTATTACAAAACTGGTTCACTACGCGCTTTAACTGGACGCCAGAACAAAAATGGCTCGTTAAAACACCTGGTATCGTCTTTGCCTTGGCTATGGCGGTTCGTGCTTTCACCAATGAAGGGGAAGGCGTACTTATCAATCAACCGGTATACTATCCATTTAGCATGGTTATCGATGACAATGACCGTCGCCTTATCAATGTGCCATTAATCAAAGGGGAAGAAAAATATACCATCGATTTTGAGGGTATAGAACGTGCTATCGTGGAGGAAAATGTAACATTATTCCTCTTGTGCAATCCGCATAATCCTGTAGGCCGCGTGTGGACTGAGGACGAGTTGAAACGTCTTGGCGACATTTGTATTAAACATAACGTACTCATCGTGAGCGACGAAATTCATGCTGACTTTGTTTGGAAAGGTCATACGCACAAGGTCTTTGCTGATCTTGGTGAAAGCTATGCAGAACACTGCATCGTATGTACAGCACCTAGTAAGACCTTCAACATTGCTGGCTTACAAGTAAGTAATATTTTCATTCCTAATGATTCCTTACGTCGTCGTTTTATCAAAGAAATCGACCGCGCTGGTTATAGCCAATTAAATACAATGGGTATTGTTGGCTGTGAAGGGGCCTATAAAGTAGGTGCACCTTGGCTCGACGAGTTGAAAGAGTACATTCAAGACAATATTCAATTCACTATTGATTATGTGGCAAAATATATGCCAAAAATTCACGTATATCGTCCGGAAGGGACATATCTCATGTGGCTAGATTGCTCTAAGTTGCCATTGAGCCCTAAGGAACGCGATGAATGGATTATCAATGAAGCTAAGTTGTGGCTTGATACTGGTTCCATGTTCGGTGTCGATGGGGAAGACTTTGAACGCATCAATGTAGCATGTCCTCGTAAAACATTAGAAGAAGGCCTTGAAGCTTGGCGTCGTGCCTACGAGGCTAGAGGCTTTTAATAATATTGGTTAGAATGTTTAGATTAGGTTATCAAATTGTTTAGTGTGTAGAGGTGATAGTATGCCTATTAAAGTAATAAAAAATTTACCGGCCATTACGAAATTAGCTCAAGAGAACATTTTCGTTATGGATACAGAACGGGCGGAGACACAACAAATCCGACCTTTGCAAATATTGCTAGTCAATTTGATGCCTACTAAAGAAGTTACAGAAACTCAAATCTTGCGAGCTCTTAGCAATAGTCCGTTACAAGTCAATTTAACTCTTTTACATACTGCATCTCGTAAGGCTAAAAATACGGATGAGCAATATTTAGATACCTTCTACCGCACCTTCGATGAGGTGAAAGATGAGTTCTTTGATGGCATGATCATTACAGGCGCTCCTGTAGAATTAATGCCTTTTGAAGAAGTCGATTACTGGGATGAGTTAGTAGAAATTATGAATTGGGGCGAAGAGCATGTATACTCTACGTTCTATATTTGTTGGGGTGCACAGGCGGGTTTGTATCATCATTTCGGCATTAATAAATCCGTTATGGATGAAAAGCTATTTGGTGTATACGAACACGATATTTATAACGATCGCCCAGTGCTCTTGCGTGGCTTTGATGAAAAATTCTGGATGCCGCACTCCCGTCATACGACAGTTTCTTTGGAACAAATTAAGGAAAACCGTAATCTAGAATTGTTAGCAGGGTCTGAACCAACCGGTGCAGCTATCGTTCGTAGCTTAGATAATAAACACATCTTTGTATTTGGCCATGCTGAATACGATTGGGATACACTCAACCGTGAATACGTACGAGATATTAAAAAAGGCTTGGACATTGCGGTTCCTGAAAATTACTTCCCTGATGATGATCCAAAACAACGCCCTGTTGTACGTTGGCGTTCTGTAAGTACATTGTTGTTTACAAACTGGTTAAACTACTATGTATACCAAGAGACACCGTACATCATTGAACAAATCCAAAAAATGAAATTTGAACGCGATAAAAATTTAGGTGCTTATATCTAAATTATGATTAGTAGAAATACCCCTAATTACTTTTAACGGTCTCCTATTGTGAGATAGTTTTAGAAAAGTGATTAGGGGCTTGTTTATGTGTAGAAACTGCATATAGCTGTAATTGGCATCTTTCGGATTGTTGTTTTATGAGTAAATACATGCTTGCTATAGCTTCAAGTTATGGCTAACTGTATAAATTAATAGTAGACATAATTTTTAAAACATAGTAGTATACTAGGTATAAAGAACGAACTCAATTCACAGTTAATATAAAGGAGTTGTTATAATGAGCAAACAATACAGATTTGAAACATTACAATTACATGCGGGTCACACAGTAGATCCAACAGGTTCTCGTGCAGTACCTATTTACCAAACTACATCTTTCGTATTTAAAGATGCTGAAGAAGCAGCAGGTCGTTTTGCATTAACTAATCCTGGTGGTATTTACTCCCGCCTTGGCAATCCTACTACAGATGTATTGGATGCTCGTGTTGCACAACTTGAAGGTGGTGCAGGTGGTATCGCTGTAGCATCTGGTTCCGCAGCGATTACATACTCCATCTTGAACGTGGCAAGCGCTGGCGATAACATCGTTGCTGCATCCACATTATACGGTGGTACTTATAACTTGTTTACAGCAACATTGCCACGTTTAGGAATCGAAACTAAATTCGTAAACCCTGATAATTTGGAAGAATTTGAAGCGGCTATCGATGAAAATACTAAAGCTGTTTACATCGAATCCATCGGTAACCCTGGTATTAACCTTATCGACGTACAAGCAGTAGCTGATATTGCACATAAACACAATATCATCTTGATCGTAGATAACACATTTGCATCTCCATACTTGTTCCGTCCATTAGAACATGGTGCTGACGTAGTTGTACACTCTGCTACTAAATACCTTGGTGGTCACGGTACAACATTGGCTGGCGTAGTAGTAGAATCTGGTAAATTCGACTATAAAGGTTCTGGTAAATACCCTGGTTTCTCCGAAGGTGACGAACACTACAATGGCTTAGTATATGGTGATTTGCCAATCCCATTCACTGTAAAAATTCGTGCTCAATTGCTTCGTGATACTGGCGCATGCATTACTCCACTTGCAGCATGGCAAATCTTGCAAGGCGTTGAAACATTGTCCTTGCGCGTAGAACGTCACGTAGAAAATGCTCGTAAAGTAGTAGATTTCTTGAGCAAACACCCTAAAGTAGCATGGGTAAGCTACCCAGAATTAGAAGACAGCAAATACAAAGCTTTAGCAGATAAATACTTCCCTAAAGGTGTTGGTGCTGTATTCACATTCGGCGTAAAAGGTGGTAAAGAAGCAGGTATTAAACTTGTTGACTCTTTGGAAATCTTCTCCAACCTTGCTAACGTAGCAGATGCTAAATCTCTTGTTATTCATCCTGCATCTACAACACATGCACAACTTAACGAAGAACAACAAAAATCTGCTGGAGTAACACCAGATATGATCCGTGTATCCATTGGCCTTGAAAATATCGACGATATTATCGAAGACTTGGCTCAAGCTTTGGATAAAGCGTAATTGTCGTACTTCCACTATGGAAATACTATAGATCAAACTTTCAGAACATAAATTACATTCTTAAGTATGACCTCACTTAAGAAATAGAACACAAACTATCAGACCTATAAAACTTATACAAGAGACCTCCCCAAAAAGGGAGGTCTTTTTGTGTTGTGGTGCACAAAAAAAAGACCTTGGATTCAACGATCCAAGGTCTTTTAAAGGGAGTATAGTGTGTGTAACGTTTGGCCTGTGGTGTGTGAGCACAGACCCTTTACCTATTGTGTGAGATAGGGTTTTGGGAGAGCCCTTTGTGAGTTATAGGGCTCTCTAAGTTTGTGTGTTAGTTTGTGTGTTAGAGAGTGTATCCATTGGGATACTGTGTGTATAGTATGTGTGTTATATGTGTAGTATGTCATCTTAGTGGGTTAGGATAGGGGTTCACTAGATGAAAAGAGCTTCTTAGTATTTTGTAGTTTTTACTTTGGAGCTCAATACTTTACCGGATGTAGCATCAACTTTTACTTCCGCTTTTTTGTCGCCACCAGTTGTCATATCGAATTCGTATACAACTTTACCGTTTTCGCGTTCAACAGACCATTCCATAGTTTGGAAGTCGGAACCAACTTTTTCAAGAGCTTTTGTTTCAGCTACTTCAGGGATGATGATGTTTTGAACATTAATAGTTTTGTTAGCTTTGGCATAGCCTTTTACTTCTTTGCCAACAATTTGACCAGTTGCTTCGTCTACTTTAAGTTCTACTTCACGATTGTTGTAGTAACCTTTTACTTCATAGTAAGGGTTATGTTTAGCATCGTAAGAAATGGATTTTACAGTAGCGCCAGGGAAGTTTTGTTGGAATACTGTAACAGCGCCCATGTAATCAACAGAATAGTTAGCTTGAGCGGATGGAGCTACGCTACCAACGCCTTTCCAGTTGCTATTGTTGTTGTAAGCATGGTTGCTGGCTGCACCAACTACACCTGCTAATAATACTGTACTAACGCCAAATGCACATAATACCTTTGATACTTTTTTAACATTTTTCATAATGAATGCCTCCTAATATAAGGTACTTTTATATACTGTTTTGTGAAAGTAGATTTTACTCAATCTACTTACGTATAATTTAATGTTGTTACATGAATACAAAATGAAATTCAAAGTTTTTTGTATGAAGATGAGTATATCTTTTAGTTATTATGAATGATTGATAATAACTATAATGTATAGTCAAAAAAAACAAAATACTTGAAATTGCCGTATATATAGTATTAGACTACATAGTTAACTAAAAGTCAATGCATATAGTTGACAATTAAAAATACAAGTGATTTAATTTAGATAGTTAGTAGTTTGTTGATGTGTTATTAATGGAGGTATACCATGAGTTCTACCGTGTCGAAACAAGGTCGCATCACTACCCGTCAGTTAACGATGACAGCACTCTTTGTGGCATTGATTGCCGTAGGTGCTTTTATACGGGTACCATTACCAAATTGTCCATTTACATTACAAATCTTATTTACTACCCTCGCAGGCATTGTATTAGGCAGTCGACTGGGGGCTGCTAGCGTTGGCATTTATATTGTTTTAGGATTAATTGGGGTACCAATTTTTACATCTGGTGGTGGTCCTGGTTACATTTTACAACCTACCTTTGGCTATTTGATCGGTTTTATGGTAGGTGCTTATGCAGTAGGTCGTATTGCAGAATCTATGGAGAAACTTTCCTTTAAACGATTATTAGCAGGTTCCATATTAAATCTATTTATCGTATATGGCCTCGGTATGATCTATCTATACTTCATTATGAACTTGTATTTAGGTAAACCAATTGGAGTAGAGGCCGTTATTATTACATGCTTCTTGATTCCAGTAGGTCCAGATATCTTCCTTTGTGCCGTTGCGGCATCTCTTGGCAAACGAATTGTTAAAGAATTACATCGATAATATAGTCTTTATATAATACTATTATTTATTAAAACTATATATTTATTAAAACCGAGGCGTTATGCCTCGGTTTTATTTGTTTACAGATCTATTTAAGACTGTTTAATGATATCTGTTTGAGATTTATTAAGACTATTGATTTAATAATATTTCTTTAAGGATATACATAACCTAAAATAGGTTCTGCTGTTTTTATTTTGGTTACTTCTACATATGGTTGAGCACGACCGTGGAAGTCTCGTGTAGATACTTTGCCTTCGATAGAAACCCATTGTTCATTAGCTAAACTATCGCCATCTGTTTTATGAGCTGTCATGCCAATGGGTGCTACGTCAGCGATGCAACAAGACATGGCCATACGAGAGATGGTAAACTCATTAGATTTTAGCGTATTATCATCACGATTTACATAGCCTGTCATATATACAGTGTAGTCCTTGTATTGGTCTACATTAGAGCCGACCTTTACGATGGTTTGATAGAAGTTATCGGAGTTTAGTACGATTTCTTTTTTGTCCTTAGAAATGCCAGGCTCTTTGCTTTCACTATTAACGGTAATAACCTCACCTATAGCATCATTTGTAAAGTCAAAATTGTTCGTATCATCATTAACCCGTGCTGCGCCGTGAACACCAGTGTTAGGAACTAGGACAGGGGGAACAATGAGCAAAACTACGGGGATAATAATAGGCACGATAGAACGCCAATTGTGCTTGTAATAGCGGGAAGGAGCCCAAATGATAGTTGCTAATCCACCTACTATGAGAGCTATGCTACTGATGCCGAGCAGTAGTTCATATCGGGGTGCAATATAGTTCAAATAACGTCCCGTCAGAATTAGGTATACACAGCAGATACCTAATATGAGATAGAGAGCGCCTTTCACGATGGAAAAGCGATCTTTCAGTCCTAATTTCATAGAATCATCTCCTTTTATATTCATTAAGAGCCGAAATGGTAATGACTAAAAATTAGCCTACAAAGAATTGAAAACCTAAGGCAGCTATATAAGATATGACAACAATGGTTATACCGAGACGAAGTATAAATGAAGTTGGCATATATTGTTTTAAAATATATACATTTTTTATATCGAGCATTGGACCTAAGATTAGGAAGCCCATAACTGAGCTTATAGGGAATAGGGTGCTCAAGGATTTGCCTATAATAGCATCTGATGTAGAACAGATTGAGAAGAAGAAAGCTAATATTAGCAAGATTGGAATAGCCCACACGATAGGTAATGTGATACCCGCATTGATGAGCCAAGGTTTTCCATATACTTGGACTACTGATAAAACACCGGCAGCCATGGAAAAATAGAATAAGAGCTGGGAGAACTCTTTTTCCATATGAATTAACAATCTTTTTTTGTTGATGTATTTACTCTTAGATGACTCTATTAAAATCTCTTCATAGCTGAGATTCTGAGTATTTCTAGCTTTCGTTAGTGCTTTTGAAGGTGGGTAGAAGCGGAATGATAATGATACCAATAAAGCTACGCCAAGCCCAAGGACGATACGCCATACAGAAATCATGGGATCATCTGGAAAGGCATACCAAGTGGAGAGAATTGTAATAGGATTGATGATTGGGCTGGCGAGCATAAATAGGAGGGCCACTGATAATGGTACGCCTCTATCTGTGAGTGCTTTGAATAATGGAATAATAGCACAGTCACATACAGGTAAGGCTAGGCCACTAACCATGGCGGCACCATAGCTTTTCCAAGAATAATCGCCTAATAGTTTTAGTAGTATGCTCTGTGGTACAAAATAGCGTATAACGGTTGAGCCAATAGTTCCTAATAAAAGGAATGGAATCGCTTCGACAATGAGCCCTGTAATGATGGCGAAGCATTGATGAATGGAGTAAGGAATGTCATGACGGAACGCGGTAACTAAAAGTATGTAGGCGGTAATACCGATAACTAATAGATTTGGTATGAGGCCCCACGTAGAATTGCGGCATAATTGCTCTACCTTTTCTGGCGTTGGCGCCGTTACAATCTTGGCCTCTCTATTATAGGTCCGTAATAAGGCATGATGTGTATCGGTCTCTGTGATGATGCAATCTGCACTGTATAATTGGCTTGTTACGTCATTACCTAAACCAGGTAACATCGATGCGACAAATTGATCCGTACAAATATATAATACCTTTTCGATTTGTAACATATGACGCAGCTTATCACTGTATAGCAAGGATTCTAGTTGATGAAAGCTGACCATACCATTCCATTCAATCCATATTTCTTTGGGATTTGTTTTATTGATATAGGTTGCGATTTCGTCTGCTATAGAACTATAGGTGTCAGGTTGATTAGGCGTGATTGCACTGAGTTTATCAGGGCTAAGTTGTAAAGCATCTTTAATAAGTGATACAGAGCCTTGTTCGGCACTGATACATGCTGTGCCACCAAGCTTTTTACGGTATTGTAATTGTTCATTTATGAATGTACTTTTACCAGAACCGATAAATCCGGTAACGATATAAACAGGTATCATGATTGACACACTTCGTTATGTACCATTGGCACATTAAAATCAGTACCAATAACGACTAAGCTGTAGTCAGTGGATTCGCTAGGTGCTAGGGAGCAGTAATGCGTACCATATTGTAATTCATGGGGACCTTCGGTGGTAGGTACAATACCTTTAGCACGGAGCACAGCGTCTGGCATACCTTCTAAGATCGTTTTCCACTGTAATATAGTAAGTGTACGCAAGTCTTTAAAGGTATGGCTCATAAATAGATGTTCGTCATGTAGAGAGTGGTCATCATGACAATGATAGAGACGTTTGATATAGTCTCGTAACGCAATGGTGCTCCATGCTTCTTCGTGAATTGGAGTATTTGGTGCTAACTCGTGAATCATACGTTTTGTAATGCTTGTTTGTTGGATATCTTCGGTATGACTTAAGAAGATGGCATCACTATTTGTGATTTGATCTTTAAAGAAGAGGCCAAAGTTTTTGATAAACATAGGTGCTTGCATGGCATCTACGGTGGTTACCGATGCATGAACATAGGCGGATTTTGCAATCTCTTCATCCTCGCATGTATGGATGATTTCGCTTAATTTGCTGACACCAGATGGTTCGATATAGATGGTATCTACATCATAATTTTGAAGAATATCAAGTAGTGCTTGTTGGAAGTTTCCTTGCAAGCTACAGCAAATACAGCCAGATGTAACTTCACGAATGGTAGCCCCTGTTTTTGCAAGATTGGCTGCATCGAGGCTGGTTTCACCAAAATCATTTTCTATAATTAAAATTTTATCTGTAGATTTATGTTCTTTTAGTATGTGTTGTAAAAATGTTGTTTTTCCAGACCCTAGAAATCCGGATATGATAACAATAGGGATCATACGTACCTCCTGAGTAATGTAAACACAGTATACACCTATAGGATAACACAGAAAATACACCCTAGGGTATATGCATAGTTATGAAAGCTCTCTTTTTCTTAAAATTCTCATTAAATATATTGGTTATATACCATATATGAGTATAGTGACAGATGTATTTAATATTCATAATTAATTGTGAAAAGTATTGTATATATCGATTTACATATATATGAAGAGATACTCCTCTATGAATAAATATTAATTTCAAGTTTTGGGAGAAGAATATAAAAAAATCCCTCCTATAGAAGACTCAGTCGAGGGAGAGTTGACTGAAGCCCTTATAGGAGGGGGGAGAGAATTTGTTATATAAATCTCTAATTAGATTACTTTTAGTATACCCAATTATATATAAAGTATATAGTCATTATTTAATATTGTATGTTTATTGCAACTTTATTGTAACTTAGCTAGCAATGCTTTGAGGTATACATACACGTTTTCAACTGATGGTAAATGAACACGTTCCATTGGCGTATGTGGGCTTACGATTGTAGGGCCAAAGCTGATCATTTGGGTGTTTGGTAATACGCCTTTTAACAAGCCACATTCAAGACCTGCATGAATAGCGTTTACATTAGCTGGTGTATCAAACATTTCATTATGTAAGGAAATCGCTTGTTCTTCAAGTTTTGAGCCTTTATCGTATTCCCATGCAGGATAACCACCAGTACGCTCTGCAGATACACCTAGTGTTTTCGCAAGCAATATCATTTTCTTAGCCAAGAATTCAAGACTGTTGCTATTGGAGCTACGGATGGAAATGAGTACTTCAATAGTATGTTCGTTTTCGCGTACGATAGCGATGTTGTTAGAAGTTTCTACAAGATTTGGGATAGATTTGCTTACAGAATGAACACCATCTTGTGCAAGATAGATGTAAGTAATAAGAGCTTCTGTTGTGTCATCTGCATATACTACATCAGGAGTAGCGACATCTTCTACAACAAATTTAAGACCTGGATCTTGGATACCATATTCATGGAGATATTGCTTTTCTTGGTATGCAATTAATGTTTTAATGGCCGCTACATCTTCAGCGCGTACGGATAATACAGCAACTGCTTTAGAAGGAATGGCATTATGTTTTACGCCACCTTCAAAGGATGCTAAGCATACAGGATATTGTTGTTGAATATCATAGAGTACACGTGTTAATACTTGGTTAGCATTAGCACGTTGTTCGCAGATTTCAATACCGGAGTGACCACCTTTAAGGCCTGTTACGGTAAAAGATAAGCCTGCATCATAACCAGGTTGATTGTTTTCGCGCAATAATGGAATGTTTACGTGAACATGACAACCGCCAGCACAGCTAACAGTGAAGTCGTGCTCTACCTCTGTATCAAGATTGAGTAGGTAATCGCCACTTACTTGGCCTTCTTTAATGGCAAAAGCGCCATCCATGCCAGTTTCTTCATTTGTGGTGAACAATAATTGCATAGGTCCATGTTGTTGACTATCATCTTCGAGGATAGCAAGCATCATCGCACCACCCATACCGTTGTCCGCACCTAGTGTAGTGTGGTCTGCGTGCATCCATTCACCTTCGATAATGTTTGCAATAGGATCCTTGGAGAAGTCATGATTGGAGTCATGATCTCTTACACAAACCATGTCTATATGACCTTGTAAGATGATAGAAGGTCGGTTTTCATAACCTGGAGACGCAGGCTTTTTGATGACTACATTATATTGATCGTCTTGATGAACTTCAAGACCCAAGTTTTTAGCGAAGTTTACGATATAATCGCTAATGCCTTTTTCGTTTCCTGATTCACGAGGAATTTGGCTCATTTCTTTAAATATTTCTAATACGCGTTTTGCTTGAACGATTGATTCCATAATGGTTCCTTTCATTCTATAAATAGTTAGTATATATATAGTTATATCACAAGAATGATTATTAGGATAGTTAATGAAAACTGTAGTATATGTATGTACTAGCTATATAGGAATAATAATGTATAATGAGGATATACGATTAACGATTAATTAAATCCATTAGATTTTAGAAGGTTGGTGAACCGATGCAACACGACAGTCGCAATATTAGTATGCTTATGGATTTTTATGAGATGACCATGGCACACGGCTATTTTACACAACATGAAAATACGGATCGCGTCGCTTTTGATGTATTCTTTAGACGCAATCCAGATAAGGGTGGCTTTGCCATTTTTGGTGGTCTTGAACAAATCGTTGAGTACATTTTAAATCTACATTTTGATGAAAGTGATATCGATTTTTTACGGAATCAAGGGATCTTTAGTGAGGAATTTCTAAATTATCTTAAAGATTTCTCCTTTACTGGTGATGTATATGCATTCCCAGAAGGTTCTATTATTTATCCAAACGAACCAGTTATAACCGTCGTAGCCCCTCTCATAGACGCACAAATCGTAGAAACTGCAGTGCTAACTATGATGAACCATCAGTCCCTTATCGCTACAAAGGCTAATCGCATCGTTCGTGCTGCGGATGGGCGTGTAGTAGCCGATTTTGGGGCTCGTCGGGCTCATAATGTGGATGCCGCTGTATATGGTGCGAGAGCAGCTTACATTGGTGGGGTACAGTCTACGGCAACTGTTTTAGCGGGCCAACAATTTGGTATTCCTGTGAGTGGAACCATGGCTCATAGTTGGGTTATGTATCACGATTCTGAATACGAAGCTTTCAAAGCTTACGCTGAAGTGTATCCGGATGGGGCTGTATTCCTTGTTGATACCTATGATGTATTAAACTCTGGAGTTCCTAATGCTATTAAAGTAGCTAAAGAGGTATTGGAACCTATGGGGAAACGCTTAAAAGGTATCCGCCTTGATTCTGGTGACCTTGCTTACTTAGCTAAAAAAGCGCGTCGTATGCTTGACAAGGCAGGCTTAGAAGATTGCAAAATTATGGCTTCCAATAGTCTTGATGAATATACAATAACCTCTTTATTGGGACAGGGTGGTCCCATTGATATCTTTGGTGTAGGTGAAAGACTGATTACCTCTAAGAGCGATCCTGTATTTGGCGCTGTATACAAGATTGCTGGTGTTGAAAAAAATGGTGTGTGGGAGCCTCGCATCAAGATTTCTGAATCTGTTGAAAAGATTACGAACCCAGGCTTTAAAAAGGTGTATCGCGTATACAATGATAAAGGGCGTGCCATTGCAGATTTATTAACATTGTTAGAAGAGGTGCCAGATACGACAGAACCATATCGTTATATCGATCCAGAACAACCATGGCGTGAATTGTACTTTGAAAATTGCACCTTTAAAGAGATGAAACAACTCATTATTAAAGATGGTAAGCTTATCGTAACATTACCGACACTAGAAGAGCTTCGTCAATACGTCAAAGACCAATTAGACCAAGAAATTTGGTTAGAAGAACAGCGCTTTGAAAATCCACATCGCCATTATCTTGATATGAGTCCAGGATACTATCAAATGAAAATGGATTTATTAAATCGTATTTTCCGGAAGAAATAGGAGGGCTTATGTTAGACCATCCAGAATCAACAAAAGAGGCTCTCGTTCAATGGATTCGAGATTATTTTAGTCAAAATGGGCCTAGCTGTAGCGCCGTAGTAGGTATTTCAGGTGGTAAGGACTCCACAATCGTAGCTGCTTTATGTAAAGAAGCCCTTGGGGCAGAACGCGTAGTAGGTGTTCTTATGCCGAATGGAATTCAGTCTGATATCGATGATGCCAAGGCTGTAGTGGCACATTTGGGGATTCCACATATCATAGTGAATATTGGAGCTGCCTATGAAGCTTTGACAAACGCTATCATTCAAGGTGAAGGTTATAAAACTGTTACTGGTAGAACTGATATATCCAAGGATGCAGGAATTAATACACCACCGCGTCTTCGCATGACAACGCTATATGCAGTAGGGCAAAATTTGCCAAATGGGGCACGCGTAGCTAATACATGTAACGGATCTGAAGATTATGTAGGGTATTCTACAAAATATGGCGATAGTGCTGGGGATTTTAGTCCTCTTGCCAATCTTGTTGTAGAAGAGGTGCGCCAAATAGGTCGATTACTTGATATTCCAAAATATCTTGTAGATAAGACGCCTAGTGATGGACTCAGCGGTCTATCTGATGAAGATAAATTAGGATTTACCTATGCTGTATTAGATCGATATATTAGAACTGGAGAGATAGAAAATCTTGAAACGAAAGAACGTATTGATTATTTAAATCGTATTAATAAGCATAAATTAGAATTGATGCCGTCCTTTCATCCACAATGTTGAGAGAGGACTTGTTTTAGCTAGTCTAATTCATGCTAATGGTGATTAACAAAAGATTTACTATTTCTTATGTATTTTATGATGGAGGTAATATGGAGACAAAAATTGCGTTGATTGGTACGGGCGGTACAATTGCTGGACAAGGCGCATCTGATACAGATTTGACGGGCTATACTGCAGGTGTACTAGGCCTCGATGAAATTTTAGCTTCCGTACCAGGCACAGAACCATATGGTCCATATACATATACTCAGTTTAGTAATATTGAAAGTTCTGATATTACTGTCCAGCATTGGTTGGATTTATCTAAGTTAGTACAAGAATTAGTAAATCAAGAGGATATAGGCGGTGTTGTTATTACTCATGGAACAGATAGCATGGAGGAGACAGCTTATTTTCTTAATCTTACTGTTCATACAGATAAACCTATCGTTATTACTGGCTCGATGAGACCTGCTGGGGCAATCAGTGCAGATGGTCCTATTAATTTATTACAAGCGATTCAAGTGGCAAGAACACCTGCATCTGTAGGTAAAGGTGTACTTGTTGTTCTAAATGGCTATGTTGATGGGGCGCGTGATGTGTCCAAACGGAATACAACTAATGTGGCTACCTTTGACAGTCCATTAGTAGGTCATCTTGGTATCGTCCAGGATGGTGTAGCTCATTATTATAAAGCCTCTACTCGTCGTCATACGAAAGAATCCATCTTTGATGTACATGACTTAAAGGAATTGCCTCGTGTAGTCATTTTGACTTGCTATGGCGGTATGGATGACATGGTGCCAATGAGTGTAGTTGCCACTAATCCTGATGGGCTCATCTTGACTGGATTGGGTCATGGTACAATTCCTCAAAACGTACGTCAAATAACACAAAATACAGCATTCCCAACTGTACGTGCCTCTCGTACAGGGAGTGGCATGGTATCTGCTGTACCACAAGATGCACTAGCAGGCTATCTCGTAAGTGATACATTGAGTCCACAAAAAGCTCGTATCTTATTGATGCTGGGGCTTACAAAAACTAAAAATCTTAAAAAGTTACAACAGTTTTTCTATGAATATTAATTAGAAAACAAAAAAAGATTTGAGAAAAACTCTCAAATCTTAATTTGATATTCATTTTCAAGTATTATACTATGCGTAACAGTTTTATATGCAATGAACCGCACATCCCGATCGCCTAGGATGTGCGGTTTTTTATTCGGCGCCAATAGCATTTTCTAAGGCTCGTTGTATACCTACATAAACGGCCTTAGCCAATGTGTCTCCAAATAGGGAGAAGGAGCCGGCGTCCGTTAACACATCACCATTTGTATCTATGGTGAGAATGATACCGTCTGTGGAGGTTCCTGTAGCAGAAGTCTTGTGTTCTTTTGTAATTGCTTCAGGAATATCTTCGTTGATAAATGGATAGAGACGTACACTTTCAACACCCCAATCTTGGAGGGCTGCGGTTTTAGCCTCCGTAATTGTCATGATGGCTTTCACCATGGCACTATCTGTTAATGCCTTGTTTGTAAAGACAAGAATATTAATGGTACCAGGTACTATGAAACCACCATCTCGCTCCTCGTAGCAATAGCCTGTACCTGCACGATGGGCTGTTTTTTCATAGCCTGCAGTAACGATGGTCTCCACAATCGTATCGTGCTCCTCGACTTTGGCGTATGCGTGAAGGTTCATTGTAGCAGAGGTGAGCAGTGCTGTACTAAAATGAACTGGTGTATCGATATGCTCGAATTCTTGGGCTAAATAATTTGCTACAGATCCACCAGGTAAATCTTTTTCTGTTTCAATCTGATAAGTTAATTGTTGATTTCGTACAGCTAACGTATGGTGATACCCACCATTGAGTTGACCACTAGATAAGGAATAATGGATGTCGTCAAAGTGTACTGTAACGGAATTTAATTCTTGCGTTACATGACCTCCTGTTGCAAGCTCTTGTGGTGCTTCATATGGATTGTTGAACATGTAAGTCTCCCTAGATTTAGATTGTTATATATGTAATATAACGATATAATAACTTTACTATATCGTGTAAAATATATTTATTAAATTATAGCATATATGTTTATGATGACCATATTAATAGATGTGCTCAATTATTTATAAAGTTATATTATTGGAGGTTTAATATGGGCAATATTCTTTATTCTGCATCAGAAATATTGTTTAAAGATGCTAATGTATTGATTCAATTTCGAGATTGGTTCTTTTCTCAAGCGGGCAATATATTATTAGCTCTTATTATATTTTGGGTAGGTCGTTATGCTATTAAATGGGTGAAAACCTTTGCTGTCCGTATTATGACTAAGGCCTCTTATGACTCTGCTGCGATGAGCTTTATTACGCAGATCATCAATTATGCATTGCTAGTAGGTCTAATATTGATTTGCTTAAATCAAATTGGTGTTCCTACTACATCCTTTGTAGCTGCCTTTGGTGCCTTTGGTTTAGGTATTGGTTTGGCCTTACAAAACAACTTATCTAACTTGGCATCAGGCTTATTAATTCTTATATTTAAGCCTTTTAGAGCAGGTCATGTTATTCAAGTTGGAGATACTGTAGGTAGTGTTAAGTCTATTCAATTTATGTATACTATTATCACTACTAAAGATCAAAAAAATGTGTATATACCAAATTCTATCCTTACCTCCCAAGCCATAACTAATATTGCTTATACCCATGAAAGGGTTATCCCGTTCGTCTTTGATATTGGTTATAACAATAATCATCATGAAGCAATTAAAATCTTAAAAAATATTTTTGCTGCTGATAAACGTGTACTCAATCCTAAAAATATGGAAATTGGTATTTCTGAATTTGGAGATAACTCTGTACGCATTGCTGCCTATGCACGCGTTAAGTCGAAAGACTTCTTAGATGTGCAATATGGAATTATGTCTGATGTAAAAGATGCGTTCGATAAATATGGTATCGACATTCCATATCCTCAACGTGTTGTATATCTTCAAAATGTAGATAACTCTACTGGTGAAATTAAGGGAACTAAGAAAAAAGCAAGTGGAACGGATGTTGCCATTGATGATAACCCTGAAAGTTAATATGTGATACAGAAAGTGAGATATATGATATCTTTAACAACTAATGCTTGTATAGTTTGGAAACGACTTATTTTGATGATAGCCTGTATAGGCGCTATTATTTTCGGTACTAGTGTTTCTCATGCGGCGTATATTGCGCCGCCATCTACGATAGGTGAGGCTGTTGTTCTCATTGATGCAGATACAAAAGAAATCCTATTTGCAAAGAATCCTGATAAGTGGATGCATCCTGCGAGCACTACGAAAATGGTTACATTGTTAACAGCTCTAGAACTCAAAGGTACACAACTTGATGAACTGGCGACTATTAGTAGTTATGCCACTAGTATGGAGGAATCCAATCTGGGGGTTCGCGTCGGTGATCAAATTACCTTGGAAGGCGTTCTTGAAGGCATGATGGTTGCCAGCGGTAATGATGCGGCCGTTGTAGTAGCAGAAAATGTAAGTGGCTCTGTAGAAAACTTTGCAAAGGACATGAATCGCGTTGCTGCAAAAGCAGGGGCAAAAAATAGTGTGTTTTTAAATCCTCATGGTTTGACACAAATGGGCCATCACTCTACGGCTCGTGACTTGGCGATGATTGCAGCGTATGGTATGAAATACCAAATGTTCCGCGATAAAGTAGCCAATGATTATTATAAGGTGCCTTATCAAAACCGTACGCCAGAAACAATTCGTACCACAAACCATTTCATTCGCAATAAATATCCCGGTGCCAATGGTTTAAAAACTGGCTTTACGAATGCTGCAGGGGAATGCTTGATTGCATCGGCTACCCGTAATGGTCATACTATGATTGTAGTTATGCTTAACGATGATAACCGTTGGGATGAAGCAGTGCAATTCCTTGATTATGGTTTTAAACTACGGGGTGTAATTTAATTGATTTTTAATTAGAGTATTCCTTGAATGCGTCTAGTAGAACTTATGTTATATAGTTAAATTAATGATATTAAAATAGGTCCTGCTATGCAGGACCTATTATGTAATGGGGGATATATGAGTTCATTCTTTGCATTTTTAAAACGCATGCGCTTTATTAATCGATGGAGCCTCATGCGTAATACAGAAACAGAAAATATTCAAGAACATAGCCTCGAAGTAGCGATGGTAGCTCACAATTTAGCAGCTCTCAAAAATGAATACTTTGATGGTAATGTGGACATTAATAAGGTGGCTGTTATTGCCATGTATCATGAGGTGAGTGAAATCTTCACAGGTGACATGCCAACACCGATTAAATATTTTGATCCAAAACTTCGTGAACTGTACGGTGAAGTTGAAACATTAGCACAAGAGAAAATGTTATCTACCTTGCCAGAACGATTACAAGCTGTTTATAAGCCTTTCATAGTAGATGCAGAGGATAATCCTGAGTGGCCTATCGTTAAGGCGGCAGATACAATTTCGGCCTATATGAAATGTGTAAACGAACTCAAGGCAGGGAACGATGAGTTTAAAGAAGCACATGACTCCATTTTGGCTAAACTGAAAGCACTCAACATGCCAGAGGTAGATATGTTCCTTGAGACTTATATGCCTGCTCTTGGTAAAAGCTTAGATCAGCTAAATTACTACGAAATCAAATAATGATTAAAAAAGAGACGACGGATGGTCGTCTCTTTTTATTCTGCAAAAATACCAAATCTCCTACGTATGTGACTATTAGTGGTATATCAATTAATCATTATACTTCGTAATTTCTTGTATTTATACTTTAGTGTAGGAGGTAGTTAGATGTTGTTCTGCTCATCTCTCTCGTTCGAGGAGGTGAGACTATGAGTGATTTTGAAATATTGTCCCTAGTGGTAAGCATCATCAGCTTATTATTCACTTGTGGCGCATTCGTAGTGCTTATTTGCCGTAAAAACGAAAAATAGCCATAACATCTTAATAGACGTCACAGCCATTTTACATCTCAAATAAAGTTTTAGAGATGAGCTGGACGTTCCTAGGCATCTAGCTATCTCTGTTATATTATTATAAGTTTTTGCTAAACAGATGTCAAAGCCTGTAAAGCTTACAAAGATATTATAAAGCATAACAAATTATAATATCTATTTACCTTCTATAATTTCTTGATTCCTCATTAATATTTTCTTTCCACGCCACGAGAATGCCCGGTGCCCATATTTAGCTTTGAACTCTTTGTTTGTAAGCGTTTCTAGTTCATTAATATCGATGTGTGGGTCTACTTGTTGGAACTCGGGAATTGGTGTTGTGGGAATACCTTGATTATGAGGGCACACCTCTTGGCATACATCGCAGCCAAACAATAATGGAGTTTTAGCTATGATATGTTGTTCTTGGTCGGTGAGTTCGCCTTTTTTCTGTGTTAAGTAGCTTTTACAAGTATCGTATTTGAATTCGTCGTGCCCTAAGCATTGACCTAGACAAGCGGTAATACAACGATTACAACCTATGCAAGATTGTTCAAGTGGTATGTTCGGCTCAAATTCTAAGGTGGTTAATATCGTTCCTATTACTACATAGGATCCCCATTTAGGGCTGATAAAACAATTGTTTTTGCCATAAAAGCCAAGGCCCGCTAAGTATGCCATGTAACGATCTGCCAAGGGAGAGGTGTCACAATGTATAGAAAATTGAGCTGAAGTATTCGTTTTTTGTAATTTTCCAATAAGTTTTTCTAAATATTTATGAATGACCAAGTGATAATCTGTGCCCCATGTATAGCGGGATAGATTGGATGGACCGTTATGTTCTACGTAGTAAGGAAAGAGACAGACAATAGCACTTTTAGGTGTGAACGCAGTTGTTCCTAGTAGTCGTTCCTCCACATCTGCCGCTGTAAATGGACAGGGATTAGTTTCGTACAAAATGGTTTTGGCATTTTCAGGTAGAGGCCAAGGGGCAATCCCAAATTCATAAATATGTAATTCTTTGCAAAATTCCTGTAAATTTATATCTTTCATCATAGATTTAGTGGCGAATAATTGGTAAAATAAAAGTATAAGAAACGTGAGGAATTCTATAGATTCCTGCTAAGTTTGTAGTTCGGTGATATCTTTATTTTTATGGTTATCATCCAGTTCTGTTAGTATTAGTATACCATTGAGAGGACAGATTATGTTAGCATTTATGAAAGTATTACAACCGAAGACGGTGGAAGAGGCTTATGAATTAGCCACAAAAAACAAAACTGCCCCAATGCTAGCTGGCGGCTGCTGGTTGCGTTTAGGTCGGCGCACATGGCCTGCAGTGATTGATATGGCTAGTCTTGACTTGCGTTATGTTCGCGAAGAGGATAACGAATTTGTCATTGGTGCTATGGCAACGCAAGGCGATGTGGAACGTTTTGAGCCATTACAACAATTCTGTGGCGGTGCTGTTGTTAAAGGTGTTAAAGAAATTCTTGGCATTCAATTCCGCAACACTGCTACTATGGGTGGATCTGTAGCAAGCCGCTTCGGCTTCTCCGACATTATTCCTGCATTAATGGCAGTTCATGCAGACATCGTTACTTTTAAAGGCGGTCGCATGTCCATACATGACTATATGAAATACAGAGAACGTGATATTCTCGTGGAAATTCGCATCCCTAAAGTAGATGTGCCTGTAGCTGTAGAGGCTCTTCGCATCTCTCGTGGTGACTTCCCAGTGTTGACGGGTGCTCTTCGCCGTGATGACAAAGGCGTTGAAGTATACATCGGTACAAGACCTGGCGTGCCTCAATTAGCAGAAAAAGCAAGTGCTTTGCTTTCAGAAAAAGGATTGTCTGCAGTAAAAGAAGCAGGTCAATTGGCATCTGAAGAATTAGTTTACCAATCCAACTCTCATGCGTCCAAAGAATATCGCATGGAAATGGTAAAAGCTATGGTTCAACGCTTGGCTAAGGAGGTGGCACAATAATGGAACTCGTACTTAATATTAATAATAAAAATGTAACTGTTAATGTGCCAACTGATGAAATGTTATTGGATACATTGCGTAATCTTGGTTACTACAGCGTACGTTGTGGCTGTGATACTACAAACTGTGGTCTTTGTACTGTATGGGTAGATGACGAAATTATTTTATCTTGTGCATACCCTACGTTCCGTGCGCCAGGTCATAAAATCACTACATTAGAAGGCTTAGAAGAAGAGGCCGAATTACTAGCAGCTTGTATTGCCAGTGAAGGTGGGGACCAATGTGGTTTCTGTACGACGGGTATGATGATGAGCGCTATCAATTTGAAACGCAAAAATCCAAAGGCTAGTGATGATGAGATTCGTGAATACCTCATCGGTAATTTGTGCCGTTGTACTGGCTATGAATCACAACTTCGAGGGGTCCGTAAATTCTTAGAAGGAGGCCTGGAATAATGAATAAGCACATTGGTAAATCCTATGACAAAGTTGACTCTAAAGGTATTTTGACGGGTAAACCGTCTTATACTGGGGATTTTGTTCCAAAAGATGCGCTCGTTATTAAGGTTCTTCGTAGCCCTCATGCACAGGCGCGCATTAAATCAATCGATACATCTAAAGCTAAATTGATTCCTGGCGTAGAAGCGATTTTTACACATGAAGATGTACCTAATACTCGTTTTACATTGGCTGGTCAAACCTATCCAGAGCCATCTGCTTATGATGCGCTTATCTTGGATCCTGTAGTTCGGTATGTTGGTGATGAGGTAGCTCTTGTAGTAGCTAAAGATGAGGCTACCGCATTAAAAGCTATGCCTCTTATCAAGGTTGAGTACGAAGTACAAAAACCTGTGCTCGATATGCATACGGCTATCGACCATGAAACAGTAGTCCACCCTGAAGATGATATTCATAACAATATCCCTGTAGGTCAAGATTACAAACGCAATATTTGTGTATCCTACCATAAGCGCGTAGGCGATATTGAAGCTGAACTTGCCAAATGTGATTATGTAGTAGATGGTACTTACTTTGACCAGGCTACACGCCAAACAGCAATGGAACCATTCCAAAGTTATGGTTATGTTGATGCATTGGGCCGCGTAGTTATCGTGTCTTCCACACAAATCGTATTCCATGTACGTCGTCATATTGCGCGTGCATTAGGAATTCCGGCTACAAAGGTTCGCGTAATCAAACCTCGTATCGGCGGTGGTTTCGGTTCTAAACAAACGGCTTGTACAGAACTTATGACAGCTTTTGTGGCGTGGACATTGAAGAAACCTTGCTACCTTTTATATGATCGCACTGAAGCGCAAACTTGCTCCACTACACGTCATGCTCGTGAATGGAAAATTCGTGTAGGTGCTACAAAAGATGGAATTATCAAAGTAATTGATATGGACTCCATTACTGATGCAGGTGCTCACGCAACTCACTGCTTCACTACTACTACAGCTGGTGAGCATAAGTCCATTCCTTTATACAATAAAGCGACAGCTATCCACTACGGTACAGAAGGCGTATACATGAACCATACACCAGGCGGTGCATTCCGTGGTTATGGTGCTACAGAAGCGTTATGGCCATTAGAGTGTGCTGTTAATAATTTGGCAGATAAAATGGGCGTTGACCCTGCTGAATTGCGTCAAAAGAACTTGATTGCTCAAGGTGAGCAAAGCTTGGTATACGCTCCGGATGAATACCTTGACTCTGGTCTATTCCAAGATACAGTAAACCGCGTAAAAGAAATGGCTCGTTGGGATGAGCGTCCTCACTCTTGGGATATTGACGAACGTTATCGCGGTGGCCTTGGCATGGCATTAGCGTTACAAGGTTCTGGCGTTGCTAATATCGACGTAGCATCTGTAGAAATTCGCCTTGGTGATGATGGTAACTACACATTGTACACTGGTTCTTCCGATATGGGCATGGGCGCTAATACCGTATTGACTCAAATGGCCTGCGAAGTAATCGGTTGTCCTATGGAATATATGACGGTTGTTGAATCCGATACAGATATTGTACCGTTTGACCCAGGCTCCTACGCATCTAGTACGACATATGTAACTGGTACAGCGGCTAAGATGGCTGCAGAAGAGTTGCGCGCTAAGATCATTGCTAAATTTGCAGAGTTCTTTGAAACAGACGTTGAAAACGTTGAGTTTGATGGCGTTGTAGCTACCACAAAAGATGGCTCCAAAACTATGGATATCCATCAATTAGCTCCAAAACTATTAGTGGGCGTTAAGGCGGAACAATTGTCTGGTTTCGCTACCTGGGGTAGTCATACATCCCCACCTCCATTTATGGCAACTATTGCAGAAGTAAAAGTAGACAAACAAACTGGTAAGGTTATTCCTCTTCATACATATTCTTGTATTGACTGCGGTACTGTTATCAACCCTAAATTGGCTCGCGTTCAAGTTGAAGGCGGCGTAGTACAAGCTATCGGCATGGCGTTATATGAAGATGTACGCTATTCTAATAATGGTCGCTTAGAGACTAATAACCTTATGACTTATAAAATTCCAACCCGTCAAGATATCGGTGAGTTACATGTAGACTTTGTAGAGTCTTATGAACCAACAGGCGGATTTGGTGCCAAATCTATTGGTGAAGTTGTTATTAATACGGCTAGTCCAGCTATTCAACATGCTATTAAAAATGCAGTTGGTGCGGATGTTCGTACATTGCCTATGACACCTGAGAAGGTATTTATGGCTATGGACGAGAAATATAAAGTATAGAGATTTCTATTTACTTTTCCTTTCTAAGGAGGCCTGGTTTTATGACATCACAAACATCCTATTGGAATCGATTGATTCAGCCGGGAATCGTGGCCCTTGTTGGGGCAGGCGGTAAAACGACTGTGCTTTCAAAACTAGTAGAATATGGAAGGCTGAAAGGTCAGCCCATCGTAGTTACGACTACGACTCGACTCTATGAATCTCAAGTAGCTCATTATGAACCGATTTATACTCGAAATATTAATGAAGCTGATGAATATTGTACTGATCGTATTTTGCGTGGATATTGTGGTGCGTGGTTCTCTGGTATTACAGGAACAAAAGTGGACTCCTTAGATTGTGATTTTATTGATGGTTTGGCAAAGTTGCATCCGAACTGGCAAATTGTAGTGGAAGCAGATGGGGCAAAGGAAAAATGGCTTAAGGCTCCTAAGTCGACTGAGCCTGTTATTCCATCCCTTACAAAGACTACGATTGGTCTTGTGAATTTACAAATGTTAGGCGCGCCGCTTGATGATGAGCACGTACATAATATCGAGCTCGTTCAAGATATTGTGAAGCGCGATATGGGTGCCATTGTAACGCCACGTATGTTGGCTGATCTTGTGCTCCATAAACAAGGTTTATTCCAATACAGTAAAGGTAAAAAAATTCTGTTCTGTACTGGTTATGAAACGGTGCAACATCGTATCATTGATGATTTTATTGATCATATTGTAGATAGCGACATTTCCGCTATCATCTTAGCTGATGGATACAAAGCAAGTTGTGAAATCCGTCGCATTATTCAATGTCGGTAGGTACTCATGACTTATGTGAAAGCAAAATCTAATACCGCTTTCAGTCCCATGAAAGACCCCATAGACCGTCGTCCTTTGCATATTGGCATTGTCCTCCTCGTAGGAGGTCAATCCAAGCGCATGGGATGTAATAAGCAACTTTTGCCTTGGCGTGGTAAAACTGTTTTAGATGCGGTCTGTGGGGCTCTTCATTGTGGATGGAATGATTCAGTAGGACCTACTGAATCCTGTAAACTACCTTTTGTAGCGGTTACTGGTGATGATCATGAAAGATTAGAACCTATAGTTACGAGCTATGGGTTTGAAGTGGTTCAGAATGAACATCCTAATCGTGGACAAGGCCTGTCCATAGCGATAGGAGTACGTCACTTGGTAGAAAATTCACCGATACCGCTAGACGGCATTCTTTGTTCTGTAGGGGATCAACCACTATTGACTGGGAATGTTGTACATCAGGTTATTAGTGCATTTAGTGATAACTTTCATTCGAAAACTATCGTCGTCCCGCATTATGGGGCGAATTATCAGTCGGGAAATCCTGTTTTATTTGGTTCACATTGGTTTGAATCATTGCAACATATCCAAGGGGATCAAGGTGGTAAAACTATCATTCGCGGTAGTGGTAAAGACCATGTTATCAAATTATGGATTCGTGACGATATTGGTGACGATATCGACACACCTGATGATTTTGAGCGTTTGAAACAACGTGAAAGTGAGGCATTATGAAACCATTAGTGCTCATGCGCGGAGGCGGAGATATCGCTTCCGGCGCTGTATATAGATTGAAACGGGCGGGCTATCCCGTGGTTATTAGCGAAATTGCGATTCCTACGATGATTCGCCGTGAAGTATGTTATGGCAATGCTGTACATCGTGGAGAAATGATTTTGGAACGCTTTGTAGCACGTCATGTAGCCCTTAGCGAAGTAGTAGATACGTTGGCACAAGGCATTATTCCTGTTGTGACTAGTTCATATGAAGAGCTACTTGATACATTAAAACCAGCTATTGTAGTAGATGGTATTTTAAGTAAGAAGAATCTAGGTACAAAACGAGATGATGCAGATCTCGTCATTGGTGTGGGGCCTGGATTTACTGCAGGGCATGATGTGGATGTTGTTATTGAAACCATGCGCGGTCACTATTTAGGTCGTTGCATCTATGATGGTCCAGCGCAGCCTAATACGGGAATTCCCGGTAATGTAGGTGGTTATACTCATGAACGTGTTATTCACTCACCAAAGGCGGGTCTGTTTACAGCTAAGCGCCATATCGGCGATTCTGTACAAGCTAATGAAGTCATTGGTTATGTAGATGAAGAGCCAGTGCGGGCAAAAATTACAGGTATTCTTAGAGGTATTCTTAAGAGCGGACTCATCGTATCTGACCATTTTAAATTGGCCGATGTAGATGCCCGTTGTGAAGAAGCTCATTGTTATAGTATTTCAGATAAATCCCTTGCCGTTGGTGGTGGTGTTTTAGAAGCTGTTACTGCATGGGATTATGAAAGGAATCAAGATGGAAACGATCTATGATGTGATGAAGGACCGTCTTCAGCTTACAGAAACTACACTGATGGTTACTGTATTGTCTGGCCCTCGTCAAGGGGATAAGACGGTTTATGCTGAAGATGGTAGTGTTTTGTATGGTACAGCTATTGAAGGCTTTACAGTAGACAAGGCAAAACTTAATTCTCTATGTATGGTAGGCGAAATAGAATGTTTCGTACAACCGGTAGAAAATGATCCGTCCGTTCTCGTATTGGGCGCTGGTCATGTGAGCCGAGCGATTACAGATTTATTATTATTCATTGGATGTCGTGTCACTGTTGTAGATGACCGACCAGAATATGTAGTCCCTGAATTTTTTGATGAACGTGTTACACGTAAATGCTTGCCTTTAGAAAACTTCAAGAACGATTTACCTCTTGATGAGTATAATGGTTTTATCATTGTAACGCGTGCTCATGAGTATGATAATGTATGCTTAGAACAACTGCGCAATTATTTGCCAACCTATATGGGTGTTATGGGCAGTCAAAAGCGCATTCATTATGCATTTGAAGTATTGCGTGAACAAGGTTGGACGCAAGAGGAGTTAGATATGGTATATGCACCAATCGGTCTAGATTTAGGTGCACAAACACCAGAAGAGATTGCATTATCTATTGTTAGTGAATATTTGGCAGTGGTGCGTGGTAAAAAAGGCGGCTCATTGCGGAAAGGTAGAGTGAGCCATGAATCGTGAGTTTATTGAATATCTTAGTGAACGTAAAAACGAAACATTAGCTGTTGCTACTATTTTGTATACTCGTGGATCTACACCACGTAAAGCAGGTACTTCTATGGTTGTATTCCCTGATGGGTCCATCTTTGGCACTATCGGTGGTGGTCGTGCTGAAAATGAAATTCGTCTCAGTGCAGTTGATTCTTTGAATAAAAAAGAAGCACACCGTCGAATCGACGTTTTACTCGATGATGATGTAGCTGTCAAAGAAGGTATGGTTTGCGGCGGTCAAATGGATGTGTGGATTGAAACACAAAATATCTAAGGTTTCAAGCAAATTTCATTGAAATGCATATATATGATATCTGTATTTATAAATTAATATAGGTTAATATGACAAAAATCTCATGGAGGGGCTGTTTCTAAATTTACAGTACTTTCAAAATGAGTTAAAATATAAGGTACAGTCAAAGATTTGGCTGTACCTTATTTTTGGTATAAGGAGCTATTTTATGCATATTGACGCACTTATACATACCTTTAGGCTTCTTGATATTGCTGATATCTTAATCGTTGCCGTAGGTATTTATTACTTATATAAATTGCTTAAAGATACACGGGCCGTTGCTCTTTTAAAGGGTCTCGTTATGCTAGCAATTCTAAATTTATTGAGTCATTTGCTGAATCTATATGTTATCAATTGGATTTTGCAACAAAGTATGACCGTTCTTCTCTTCGCATTACCTGTAGTATTCCAACCGGAATTGCGTCGTGCGTTAGAACAATTGGGCCGTGGTCGAATTTTCAGTAAGGCACAGAATGTCAACGAAGAGGAAATGGATATGGCTATCAATGAAGTGATGGCGGCGGCTCGCGTTATGTCTCGTGAGCATACGGGGGCACTTATCGTTTTTGAACGTGAAGTGGGCCTCAATGACTTCGTTGATACAGGTATTTTAATTGATGCTGTGTTGAGCCGTGAACTAATTAAAAATATTTTCGTTCCTAGTACACCACTTCATGATGGGGCACTGATCATCCGAGATGGCCGTATTCGTGCAGCGGGGTGTTTGTTGCCACTAACTGAGGACCGTACATTGAGTACTGAACTTGGTACGCGTCACCGTGCAGCCATCGGTTTGTCTGAACAAACTGATGCTGTCGTTGTTGTAGTCAGTGAGGAAACGGGGACAATTTCCTACGCCTATGGCGGTCATATTTATCGCCATTTACCGGAAGATCAAATTAAAGAAGCGTTGCGTACATTTATGGAACGCCCTCGTCAAACCATTACTGGTATGTGGAAATGGGGGGCAAAAAAATGATGATACATTTGAAACGCAATTGGCCAGCTAAGTTGTTATCATTGCTAGCGGCTATCGTCATGTGGTTCTTTATCATGCGAGATCAGAACCCTGTGATGGAGGTAACCTATACAGTACCTGTTCAAGTCCAAAATCTTGATTCACATTATATTATAGAAGATGCACCTGATGTAGCACGCATTGTCCTTTCGGGCCCTCGAGATATGATTATGTCTATAAAGGCAGATAATCTTCGTGCATATATTGATGCATCTGGTGTGAAACCAGGTCAAAATAATGTAACCGTTGGATTTACACCGCCAGCGGGGATGAGCCTTGTTGAGGTTAAGCCTGATACTATAACAATTAATGTAGACGAATATGCAGAGCGGAAAATACCGGTTGAAATTGTACCAATTGGTAAGTTCTCCGACGATGTCGCTCTCAAGTCAGTAACCATTGTACCGAAAGAGGTAACTGTATCTGGACGTAAACAGCTTGTTAACGCCGTAAATAAGGTTGTTATGAAGGTCAATATCGCTGGTCAAACCAAGAACTTTAGTGCTGTTAGTACGTTAGAAGCCTGGGATATATCTGGTAATGTATTAGATGTACACATCAATCCGAGCCAAGGCCAAGCGCAATATGAACTAAACTTATTGCGTAAAGATAAAGCGGTTCCTATTACAGTACCAACGGCGGGAACGGTAGCTGATGGGTATGAAGTTAAGTCTATATCCGTTACACCAACTCAATTAACTGTGACTGGTCGAGAAGAAATGATTGACTCTGTTTCAGAAATTCAAACAGAACCCATTGATCTTACCGGTGCAACGAAGGGCATTCAAGGTAATTACAACTTAGTATTGCCAAGCGGTGTTAATAGTAATGTTACAACGGTACATGTTAAGGTAGATATACAAAAGAAAACTACGTAGTTTATGAGATTAAAGAGATAATAGTAGTTTTTAAAATTGTTATTACTAAAAACCTAAATTAAAAATAAGACCCTAATAGAGGATAAGATTAAACTCTATTAGGGTCTATTTTAATGCTTTATGGGGATACTCTGTTTATTATGTATTAGCTTTTACCGTAATATTGTATAATAGTATTGTATGACCAATTTCTAGTAGGTTAAATTTGAAGGATTTAGGTCAAATAAGAAAGAAATTTGCTAACCTAAAAGGATAGCTTAAATAAGGAAAGATATGATTAGAATAATAAATCTCCGCGTGGCCGTTACGGTCAAGTCGGATATAAAGGATATTGTAGAAAAGAAATATCCCCAATTGCGAGGCGCTATTGAAACGATTCACGTTGTACGACGCGCTGTAGATGCTCGTAAAAAACCGAATATTGTATTTGTGTATACCTTGTTTGTTGAGGTTCATAAGGAAGCTCAAATCATGAAAAAACTAAGTAAACAAAAGGATGTATCTGTATTTACTCCAGAGGATCCAGAACCTATTGTTTATGGTAATGTGCCTTTAGCACATCGTCCTGTAGTGATGGGCTTTGGTCCGGCTGGGATGTTAGCTGCCTTTTATTTAGCTCGTGAAGGGTACCGTCCTATCGTTCTTGAACGAGGTCAAGACGTTGATACTCGTAGCCAAGATGTAGAAACGTTTTGGAAGGAGGGCGTATTCAAGCCTGAATCTAACGTGCAATTTGGCGAGGGTGGTGCAGGTACCTTCTCTGATGGTAAACTGACAACCCGCGTTACACATCCAAGATTGCATGAAATCTCCAAATATTTTGTAGAGTTCGGTGCTCCAGAAGAAATCTTGTATAAACATAAACCTCATGTAGGTACAGATAAGTTGCGTACCATGGTAAAAGCTATGCGTGAACGCATCATCGAATGGGGTGGTGAAGTTCGCTTTGGTGCTAAGATTACCGATTTATTTATTGAAAATAACCATATCGTAGGTGTTGAAGTTAACGGTAATGAACGCATTGATACGACGGTTGTACTTTCTGGCGTAGGTCATAGTGCGCGCGATACGTACGAAATGTTGCATAAACGTAATGTAGAAATGACGGCAAAACCATTTGCTATCGGTGTTCGTATTGAACATAATCAGGCTGTCATTGACGAGTCTCAATATGGTGTAGAACCATCTAGCTTGGGTCTTGGTGCAGCGGAATATTCTCTTGTGTACCACGATAAAGAAACAGGCCGTACAGCGTATAGCTTCTGTATGTGCCCAGGTGGTCAAGTTGTAGCATCAGCGTCTGAAAATGGGGGCGTTGTTGTTAATGGCATGAGTTTATATGCTCGTGATAGCGGTGTTGCGAATAGTGCTATCGTAGTTAATGTAGGGCCTGATGACTTTGGTAATCATCCTCTCGATGGTGTAGCATTCCAACGTGAATGGGAGCGTAAAGCTTATGAATTAGGTGGCTCTAACTTCCATGCACCAGCTCAGACCGTAGGTCAGTTTTTGGGACTTTCACAAGCAACAGGTGTACAAGATAGCACATATAGCTATGAACCAGGTGTAGTAAATTGCGATTTACATGATTGCTTGCCACCATTCGTAACGTCCGTGCTAGAACGGGCATTGCCGTATTGGGGACGACGTATTCATGGATTTGATGATCCTGCGGTATGTATGACTGGTGTTGAAACACGCACCTCTGCGCCGCTTCGTATGGGGCGTAATGAGGAACGTATTTCTCCAACTGTAGGTGGATTTTATCCTATGGGGGAAGGTGCAGGCTATGCTGGAGGTATTATGAGTGCAGCCCTTGATGGGGCAGAAACTGCCATTATATGCATGGCAAAATATGCAAAACCTAACTAGTTAGTAGTAGAATGTATGGTAAAGTAAACTACAGTATAGGTTCATTTTGGTACTGTAAAATAGTATATCTGTATACTATATATATGTGTGGTGTATATATTGTGATATAATACACAACAGTAAATATATGAGGACTTGTGATTTTCATAATCCCTAGAGGAGGATAATTATGGCTCGTTTATTTGGTACAGATGGTGTACGTGGTGTTGTTAATGAATTTTTAACACCTGAATTAGCCTATCATTTAGGCCGTGCAGCGGCTACATATTTTGGTAAAGAAAAAGACCATCCCACATTCTTGATTGGTCGTGATACGCGTATTTCTGGCTCCATGCTTGAAAGTGCGTTAGCATCCGGTATTTGCTCTGTTGGTGGTAATGTTGTAATTGCCGGTGTTATCCCAACTCCAGCAGTAGCTTATCTTGTACGTCAACAAGGCTTTGATGCAGGTGCTGTTATTTCTGCATCTCACAATCCATATCCAGATAATGGTATTAAATTCTTTGATGGCGATGGCTATAAATTGCCAGATGAAGTAGAGGATCAATTAGAACAATATGTTCGTCAAAGTGCAGATAATGAATTGCCACGTCCAACAGGTGATGGCATTGGTACCATTGAGTACAATAGCAATTTAGCTCATTTCTACGCTCACTTTGTGCGCCACACAATCGATACATCCCTTGAAGGTTTGACTATTGTATATGATGGTGCGAACGGTGCTGCATCTAGCGTGGGTCCTGAAATTTTATCTGGTCTTGGCGCTAAAGTAATCAACATCAACGTAAATCCAGATGGCTTGAATATCAATCATCACTGTGGTTCTACACATATCGAAGGCTTACAAGTGGCTGTACAACAACACAATGCAGACCTTGGTATAGCTAACGATGGTGATGCGGACCGTTGCTTATTGGTAGATGAAAAAGGTCAAGTTCTTGATGGTGACCAAATCATGCTATTATGTGCTCTTAAGTTAAAAGAAGAAGGCAAACTTAAAGGAGATACAGTAGTTGGTACTGTTATGAGTAATATTGGGTTCCATAAAGCGGCAGAAGAGCTCGGTATGAAAACAGTTTCCACTGCTGTTGGTGACCGCTATGTATTGGAATACATGCGTGAACATGACCTCTCCGTTGGTGGTGAACAATCTGGTCACGTAATCTTCTTAGATCACAATACAACTGGTGATGGCATGTTAACAGCTGTTCAAGTAGCGGCTCTTATGAAAGAAAAAAATCAACCACTTTCTGAGTTGGCTAGCATTATGACTAAGTATCCTCAAGTTCTTATCAACGTTCGCGTTGCTACAAAAACAGGTTGGGAAGACAATGATATTATCAAAGCAGCTATTGTGACAGCAGAAGGTGAACTTGGTGATGAAGGCCGCGTTTTAGTACGGGCATCTGGTACAGAACCACTCATTCGCGTAATGGCAGAGGGTCCTAACCAAGAAGAACTACAAGCACTATGCCAAGAAATCGCTGATATTATTGGTAGAGAACAAGGATTGGCGGAATAAAAGGAGTAAACCCACAGCGAGGAACCATCTTTACTAAGATTAAACCTACTGTTCTTGTGAGAACTAATTCTATTTAACAACTTTTATATTAAAGGTATACCCTCCTATATATGTCCCTTTGCTCCATCCTACGTAAAGTCGCTGCAAGAACATATATAGGAGGGCATTTATTTTATATTTATTTAGGATGATTACCGAATGGAACCACTCTATCGCGCGGATATTTCTACACTGAACCATCTCTACTCATAAGAGTTATTTCTGGTATAATTATAGCCATATAATCTAAAATATATTCGATAGTAAAGGTATAATATGAAGCTTGCTATAAAAGAATATTGGGAAAATCTTAAAACAGAATATGAAGCTGCATATAACGTGTCTATATTTAGTAATTCTGATGTATTGCAGCAATATGCAGAGCGTTTTAGAGTGTATTTAATTTCTTTAATGTGTGAGTATCCCAATAACGTAGATGTTGTTTGTGCTTTAGCCACTGTTGAACAGGTGTTATGGCATGAGGAAAATTCAATTCAACTATTGGAAGATTTCCTTGAAATGTACAGTGATGAACTGAGTGATACGGACAAAGCAAGAGTTTACACTAATTTGGCTTTTTATCATAATGGGGAGATAGAGGCATGTAACTATTTAGTAAAAGCTGAAAAGTTACATTCTCCATATATAGAGACTTATAGAGGTTTGGCATTATATCATTTTTCAGCTTACGAAGATAATGGATCGATAGAGGCTTTAACTAAAAGTTTACATACCTTTGAAAAAGGGGTAACCGTAGCCAACGATTATGAAATGAATTTTGGTCGTGCTGTATGTTTATTTGAATGTAAGGAATATGATAAAGCAAAGACTAACTTTGAAGAGTTATTAAAAGATTACCCAAATAGAATGCGGTTATTGTTGTGTATAGCTTATTGTGATGTGTATTTAAGTAATAAGAAGCAAGCCCTCAATTGTTTGAAGCAAATTAAGATTGGAGTAGATCCAGCATATCATTTAAATAACGATGATATTAGTGAGTTTGATATCATTGACGCCTATTATATATTAGATGAGTACGGTCTATTCTTAGAAGAATGTGAAAAGGCTAAAGAGTACTGTGGTTTAAGTGATGGCCCTTACTACTTTGGTCTTTGGATTATGAATCAACATGACCAGTTCTATCATGAAGTGAACAAACAACGAACAGAAATATTGGCATGTATTGAAGATGCAAAAACGGACGAAGACTTTGATAGTGAAGAGGAAAAGCAAAGTTATATCCAAAGCTGGGAAGATGATCTAGAAGCTTTAAGTACCATGGTACATAAGATTAAACATGAAAACTTCAAACCTACGGTGAAACTAAAATTGTGGCCCCTATATGGCTGTTATTTGATAGATTGTCTAACTCATAACTTCTAGTACTCTAATTTAAATGCGATGAATTACGCTAATTTAAATGTGATGAATTTTAAAAAGCATTATCTCTGAAGGATTATATAATTTTGATTACAAAAAGAAAACACTACTTTGAATTGTAAGATTCAAAGTAGTGTTTTTATCATTATTTATCAGCTACAACGAGTTTATATCCATTCAAGTGAATGTTACTGCTTGTTGTGTCTTCGTTAGTTAAGGATTTTACATAGCTATCGCCAGTGAGTGTCCATGTGGAGTCTTTGCTGAGTTTTACTGTAACTTCTTTAGCTGAGTTGTTTGCATTTACAGCGCCTACAAGGCTAGAACCGTTTGTCATGTCTAGTGCAACAGTACTGATGGAGTCAGCCACGATGTTACCACTTAGTGCTTGGTTGGATGCGTGAAGTGTGAGATGACCACCATTTTCGCCAGTTTTACCCCAACGAGAGTCAGCTGCTGCTTTCACGAGGGTAGTTGTATTAGGCATAGAAATAGCATTGTTAGACAAATCTACTTCAGCAGTGGTGTTGTTAACATAGATGAACGCACCTGTGGCGTGTGTGGTGAGCGTGTTATTTTCTGCTTTAAGGCGTGCAACACCGCTTTCAGCATCACCAGAGAAGCTTTGGTAGAGCATGAAGCCATTATCTTTGTAGCCAGTTACGTTTGAGTTCGTAAGGGTAATGGAATTTTTGCCTTCTACAACGCCAATTTCACTGTTATTAGCTACGCCGTTGACGTTGTTAGCTGTAATATTACCAGTTGAATAGATGACAGGGCTACCTGCGCCAGAGGTTGTCAGTTTAGCGGCTTCAACAGTAATTGTACCTTCGCCACGGTCAGTAGCAAGGGTAGCAGAGTGAGCACCTTCAGTAGTGATTGTTAGATTTTTGCCATTTACTGTGCCTTTGTATGTAGCATCTAGACCACGAGAAGAATCGCTTTTGGTGTGAATATTAGTGTTCTCTACGTTGATAACAGAACCTTCACCGGTAGCAAAGACCGCATTGGAACCATTAGAGTTAGATGTAATATTGCTACCCTTAATGTTGATTTGGCTGCCTTCAATACCCAATACTACGGCGTTTTGACCTCGGAAATTACTATTGTCATCGCTAGTGGTATTCCCCGTTTTATCAAAAACGCTATTTTCGATAATTATGGCTGCTTTATTTTTACCGATGAAAGCATTTTGATCAGCTACTGTGTTAGTAATCAATTCATGGGCAATAGATTTATCTTCTGTTACCACAGTTGTGGCCTTGAAAGTACTTGGATCTACTTCCGGATGTGGAGCCATCCCAGTAGGTGCTCCGTTTTGCATATCTGCTAGAGGTGCTCCGTTTTGATTTCCACTTGGAGGCGCTGTTGGCGGTTGCCCTGCAGGTGGTTTACCATGAGGAGCACTGTTTTGTGGAGTGCTTCCTTGTGCAGATGGTGCTGTTGTAGTTACAGTAGCTACGTTAGCATTCGTTTGTGTTTCTGCTGCAAAGGTTGGAAGCATTGCCAAGGTGGAAAGAGCTGCACCTAATACTGCAGGTAGAACCCAACGGCGCAATTTTCTGTATTGAATACTATTTTTATGTGGTTTATTTTTCTTTTTTATAGTTGTTTTATTCATAATAATTCTCCTTAAATTGTATAAATTTAATTTTGAGAAAATAGCAAAATCTAATTGTATAAAATTTAGATTGATAGCAGTATAATTTCTTGCAATGAAAGTACCATGAAGTATAGAAAAAATCTTTTTTATTGCTTATGACCTGTTTGAGATAGTTTACATCTTATCGATTTTTTTAGTATAATAGTGTTCAGTACATATTTCATATTTGTACTAATTCTGCCATATATCATAGAAAGGAGATCCGAATTCGTAAAGGCGAATAGCGCAAGTACCCACGAAGGCAGTCGTTAGGGTAGACGAGGTGAAGAGTGATCGAATAATCAGCGGATGCTCTTCCGGCAAATTCATGTCGTAACAGATACTAAAAAGCCCATTGGTAACAATGGAGACAAAGTGTATCTGAATGAATTGTATTAAAGTAATAATTAATACATAATTGAAACATTAATCTAGAACATTAATCTAGAACATTAATTAGTTAGCCTTAGTTTTTTGGCTGGGGCTAGAATACCCCCAGTTATAGGAGGATATATTTATGTGCGGTATCGTAGGATACATTGGCTTTAATCAAGCATCTGATTTTTTATTGGACGGTATGGCGAAATTAGAATACCGTGGTTATGACTCTGCAGGTATTGCTGTTATCGGCCCTGAAAATGCAATCAAAATTCAAAAAAAGGTTGGCCGTCTAGCTAATCTTGAGGCTATTGTAAAAGCAGACCCTAATGAAGGCACTGTAGGTATTGGTCATACACGTTGGGCTACTCATGGTCGTCCATCCGATATGAACGCCCATCCTCATGCATCTGAAGATGGTAAATTTGCTGTTGTTCACAACGGTATTATTGAAAACTACATGCCTTTAAAAGAAGAGCTCATCGAAAAAGGGTACCATTTCAAATCTGAAACTGATACAGAAGTAGTAGCTCATTTATTAGAGGATATGTACGATGGTGATTTTGTAGGTACTGTACGCCGCATGCTCGCTCGTGTTGACGGTGCGTATGCTCTTGAAATTATCTGTGCTGATGAGCCAGACAAAATCATTTGTACTAAAAAAGAAAATCCATTGGTTATCGGTCTTGGTAAAGGTGAAAACTTTGTAGCATCCGATATTCCAGCAATCATTAACTACACACGTGATACGTACATCTTGAGCGATGGTGAAATGGCTATCGTTACTCGCGATACTGTATCCGTATTTGACCGTGAAGGTAATCCAGTTGATAAAGAAGTATTCCACGTTAACTGGAATGCAGAAGCAGCAGAAAAAGGCGGTTATGAACACTTCATGTTGAAAGAAATTCATGACCAACCTAAAGCTGTACGCGATACATTCGGTACGCATATCTCTGAAGATGGTAAAACAGCAATCTTTGATGAGTTGAATTGGACTGCTGACGATGTAGCAGCTTTCAATAAAATCCTCATCGTTGCATGTGGTACAGCATACCATGCAGGTCTTGTAACAAAACAATATATTGAAAACTTGGCGCGCATTCCTGTAAGTGTGGAAATTGCATCTGAGTACCGTTATAGCAATCCGTTGACTGATGATAAAACATTATGTATCGTTATCAGCCAATCCGGTGAAACATCCGATACATTGGCAGCGTTGAAAGAGGCTAAACGTCATGGCGCTAAATCCTTGGCAATTACAAACGTAGTAGGTTCCAGTATTTCCCGTGAAGCAGATGACACTGTGTATACATGGGCAGGTCCTGAAATCTCTGTAGCGTCTACAAAAGCGTATACTACTCAATTAGTAGCAGGCTTGTTGTTCGCTGTATACCTTGGCCAATTAAATGGTAAAATGGATCCGGCTTTAGGCGAAGAAATCCTTTGCGGTGTTAAAAACTTGCCTACATTGATTCATGAAATCTTTGAAGTAGACGAAGATATGAAAGCTTTTGCAAAACATTATGGCTTCAAATCTGATGCGTTCTTCTTGGGTCGTGCTATCGACTACGCAGTAGCGATGGAAGGTGCTTTGAAATTGAAAGAAATTTCTTACATCCATGCTGAAGCATATGCTGGTGGCGAGTTGAAACATGGTACATTGGCTCTTATTGAAGAAGGCGTACCTGTTATCGCATTGGCTACACAAGAAGATGTGTACGACAAGATGATCAGCAACATTCGTGAAGTAAAAGCGCGTGAAGCTGTTGTAATCGGTATCGGCATGAAAGGTGATGAAGAATTATCTAAACACGTAGATCACACAATCTATGTGCCTCGTGCTAATAAATTCATCGCTCCAATCCTTGCGGTTGTACCATTGCAATTATTGGCGTACTACGCAGCGATTACACGCGGCGCAGATGTAGATAAACCACGTAACTTGGCTAAATCTGTAACCGTAGAATAATATATATAACCAACAGTGCTTCTGCACTGTTGGTTTATTTCAATATAGGGAGACTATTATGGCAGTTATATTTTCCGGCATCCAACCAAGTGGGGAATTAACACTTGGCAATTATTTGGGGGCTTTACGTAATTTCTTGGACTATCAAGATACTGATGAATGTTATTATTGTATCGTTAACCAACATGCGATTACCGTACCGCAAGATCCAAAAGAGTTATTCCAAAATACTCGCAATTTGGCTGCATTGTACCTTGCCGTTGGCCTCGATCCAAAAAAGGTAACATTGTTTGTACAATCCGAAGTGCCTGAACACGTTAAACTCGGTTGGGTTATGCAATCTATCAGCTATGTTGGCGAATTAGAGCGTATGACACAGTACAAAGATAAGTCTCAAAAGCAAGGTGACTCTATCCCTACAGCGTTGCTTACGTATCCACCATTGATGGCGGCAGATATTTTGTTATATGGTACTAACTATGTTCCTGTAGGGGAGGACCAAAAACAACATCTTGAGTTGACTCGTAATTTGGCAGAGCGTTTTAACCGTAGATTTGGCGAAACTTTCGTAGTACCTGATATTAAGGTAGGCGAAGGTGGTGCTCGCGTTATGAGCTTACAAGAGCCAACTAAGAAGATGAGTAAATCTGATGATAACCAAAATGCTACAATTCGTCTTTTGGATGCACCAGACTTGATTGTAAAAAAATTGAAACGCGCTCAAACTGACTCTGATAACGCGGTGCGTTACGATAAAGAAAACAAACCTGGCATTTCTAACTTGATGGGCATTTACCGTGCTATCACAAAAGACAGTTATGAAGCTATCGAAGAAATGTATGCTGGTAAAGGTTATGGCGTTTTCAAATCCGATATCGCAGACCTATTAGTGGCAACTCTTGAGCCAATTCAACAACGTTACAATGAATTGATTACAAGCCCTGAACTCGATGTTATTCTCGATGAAGGTGCTGCTAAGGCTCATGCTAAAGCAAGTCAAATGTATCGTAAAGTAGAGCAAGCTATGGGCTTATGCCGTAAATAAAATCATATAGTAGACTTTCAATTTGTGAGGTAAGCCATGACGAAACAAGAGGCGATGGAACGCTTTTCATCAGGTACCGTACAACAGAGCTTAGAAATACATCGTGGAATTCAGTGGGCCGGTCGTATCATCGGTCTATTGGTTTGTGCCTTAATTGTAAAATATATGCCCTCCTATTGGGCTGAGCGTATATGGTATTATCTGTTGTTAATTGTCATATTGTGGACCCTTCATAGATTAGGTGAAAGTCAAGCATTTATCTGTGAAAAGGGCCTCGTGTTAAAACGAAGGCCTTTTTCTGTGAAAGAATACTTTCACAGTCTCTTTCATGGCGATGAATATTTTGTCTTTATCGATTATGAGCATATAATTGGATTTACTGAAGGTTGGCGTGAGTTGCAGGCCATGAATGGTCATGGCGGGATTTATGTAATACCATTAGATCTCGCACAGGTAGGGTATAAAGATAAAATGGCCATGATTGAAGCAATTCATAAGCATTCAGATACATAATGTATGCGTATATACAAAGGATTTAGTACTATAATCCTGTATGAACCATAGGAGAACTAAAAAATTCTAAAATTCATCAAATTAGCTATTTACAACTTTAACGAACTAAAGTATAATACAATCATCGGGTATGGACATGAGTTCTGTACAGCATATATTAGCAAGTAGTTAAAGGTGTAATACACCGTGGAGGATAGTTATGAATTGGAAAAAAATGATGGCCGTTGGCCTTGCAGCAGTATCTATGATGGTATTTGTAACGGGTTGTGGTAGTGATACTAAAACTGCTAATAAAGAATTACCTAAAAAAATCGTTATCGGCTTAGATGATAGCTTCCCTCCAATGGGCTTTAAAGATGATAAAGGCGAAATCGTAGGTCTTGATATCGATATGGCTAAAGAAGCAGCTAAACACGCTGGCATGGATGTGGAATTCAAAGCTATCGACTGGTCCAGTAAAGAAGCTGAGTTGAAATCTAAAAAAATCGACGCTTTATGGAATGGCTTAACAGTTTCTCCTGAACGTGAGAAAAATATCTTGTTCTCCAACACATATATGAAGGATAAACAATACATCGTCGTTCGTAATGAAGATGAATCCATTAAATCTAAGGCAGATCTTGCAGGCAAAGTAGTAGGTGTTCAACAAGCAAGTACTGGTGAATCTGCATTGCAAAACGATCCAAGCGGTAAAACTGTGAAAGAAATTAAATCTTATGCTGATTTCGTAAGTGCTTTCATGGATCTAGGTATTGGTCGTGTTGATGCAGTTATCGCTGATGGTGTTATCGCTCGTTACCTCATGACAAAAGAACCTGGTAAATACAAAATCGTAGAAGGTACTGATTACGGTGTTGATAACTTCGCTGTTGGCTTCCGTAAAGATGACACTGCATTACGTGATAAAATCAATGGTATCTTAGCTGAAATGAAAAAAGATGGTACTGCTGATAAAATTGTTGAAAAATGGTTGGGCTCTAGCGCAGACCTAGATAAGAGCGATGCTAAATAGTACAATTCGTGATATACTAATAGTACTATGGTCAGTTTGTACAACAGATAATTAAAGAACGAAATGTACACTAGAGAAGAGGCCAGATGCCTCTTCTCTAGTCGTGTTTTGAAGGAGTATTCCATGTTAGATTATTTATTGCAGATTATCCCAACCATCGCTGATGGTTTGAAGGTAACCGTATCGCTATTCTGTATTGTATGGATCCTATCCATTCCTGGCGGTATTCTACTTGCTTTGGTACGTTTATCTAAATTTACAGTGCTCGACAAAATCGTTGAAGCCTTCGTATATTTGATGCGCGGTACACCACTAATGCTTCAAATTTTATTCGTGTATTATGCATTACCTATCATTACAGATGGTGCTGTCCAAATGGATGATGCTACAGCAGCGGTGCTTACATTCGTATTAAACTACGCAGCGTATTTATGTGAAATTTTCCGCGGTGGTATTCAATCCATCTCTCGTGGTCAGTACGAAGGGGCAAAGGTTCTTGGTTTTACTTATGCTCAAACGATGCGTAAGATCATCTTGCCACAAATGTTTAAACGCGTATTGCCTCCACTTGCGAATGAGACAATTAACTTGTTGAAAGATACTTCTCTCGTGTACGTATTGGCTATGAACGATATCTTGCGTATTACAAAATCTATCGTACAACGTGACTTTGACATCTCTGCCTTTTTGGTGGCAGCTTTGTTCTACTTGATCTTTACCTTTATTTTGACAAATATCTTCAACTACTTAGAAAGAAGATTTGCTGTATACGAAGATTAATCTATTCTGTAGTTGCTTGTCGTATTTTACATCCAATTATTGTTGATATAGCAAACTAATACCTAATGATTAGTATGTTTAGATAAAAGGATGCGACGATTTAAGAGGTACTTATGACATTTGTAAATATGGAGCGTATTGAAAAACGCTTTAACAATCAAACTGTATTGCGCGATGTATCGCTCAAAATGAATAGAGGGGAAATCGTTTCTATTATCGGTCCTTCTGGGTCTGGTAAATCTACATTCTTGCGCTGTTTAGGTCAATTGGAGACTATCGACGGGGGCTCTATTACTGTAGATGGCACTGTTCTTGCTAGTACTGATGCTAATGGCACTGTAAACTATGCAAGCCAAGAAATACAACATGACTTGCTATTACACATGGGCATGGTGTTCCAATCTTTCAATTTATTCCCGCATATGACAGTGCTCGATAATATTATGATCGCACCGCGTATGGTAAAAGGCATGAAAGATGATGAGATTTTACCGATTGCAGAGCGATTACTTAATAAAGTTGGCCTATGGGAAAAGCGCGATATGTATCCATCCCGTTTATCTGGGGGCCAACAACAACGTGTGGCCATCGCTCGTGCATTGGCGATGAATCCAGAAATTATGCTCTTTGATGAACCAACATCCGCTCTTGACCCAGAGTTAACAGGTGAGGTTTTAAAGACTATTAAACAATTGGCCGATGATCACATGACGATGATTATCGTTACTCATGAAATGAACTTTGCTCGTGAAGTATCAGACCGTGTCATCTTCATGGCCGATGGTGTCATCCAAGAGGAAGGTACACCAGAGCAAATTTTCAATAATCCACAGAACGATAGAACGAAAGCGTTCTTGGAGAATATGTTATAGGAGGTCTTATGAAGTTACGTTTTATTGCCGCTACATTAGCTGTAATGGCTATGGGCACGACCTCTATTATGGCGGAAGGTTTGCAGGGAACACCTGAAACTCCATTAGCTATTGTAGATTCCCAAAAAGATTCTGCATCTATTTTGCCAGAACAATATAAATCCTATGCTACTACGATGAATACGGTAGTTAAAGACTATAAAAATGGCTATACCTTTACGATTCCATGGCGTGTAGCTGATGGTGTTAAGCTTGATATGGATGTACGTAGTGAAAGTGAGCATATTCAAGGCTATTCTTTCAACTTAGCTGGTCCAACTCAAGATGATTCCTATACAGTGTCTTTTACAAAGCGCAATAATACACCGCAAGACGGGGTATCTCAAAAAGAATGGAATACGACTTGGTATGGTGTGCCAATCAAGGGCATGTCTGATGAAGAATACTTGAGCATTTGGCGTCAACATAGTAATGCCTTTGAAAATAATGATATTGTTGGTGGCTTCTTTAACAAGAAAGGGGCTATATCAGCGCGTTGGGATAAGACGACACCAAAATCGTATGCTGAAATGACCTCTACAGAGCCTGTTCAATCCGTATTTGAAGCGGAATTCATCATGGATAAGGACCCAACACATCGCTATAATTTAGCTAGTACTTATGCTCCTATTCAAGGGGAGTTTATGGAACAAGGTTTGATGGAACATACGATTCCGTCCTTTGAATTATTAAATAAAACTGGTTCTAGTACGATTAAAGGTGTTAAACAATTTATCTCTGGCACTAGTGACATTAGCGTAGATGAAGGCATCAAATTTAATTATCCAAAAGGATTTACCCGTCTTAATGAAAAGGGGAAAATTGCTTTCACTAAGCATAATGTACGCCTAGATATTGAATCCTTTACAATTCCAGTACAAGCAGTTAGCACAGGCATGCCTACGATGATGGGCAAACAAATGCTAGGTGATTACTATCTTAAACAATTGGTTGAGGTAAATAAGGCAACCATCACTCGATACGAAACGCATATCATCGATGGTAATGTTATGTTCTACTTGGCAGGTCATATGAAGAATCCTAATACAGCTGATACATCCGTAGCGGCACCGGTATCCTTCGCAGCTACTATTATCTTAGGTAATGAAGGCAATGTGGCTGTGGCTCGTATGATTGGCCCAGCAGGCACAAGCCTTAGCACACCAGAGCTTATCGATGTGCTCGATGGATTCAAGTTGACTACTACATTGAATACGAACCAATCTTCGCAAGTGTTATAATATACACATAATATTCTTTTATTTGTATAATTCTGTATAAGTTGTGCTATAATAAAAGAAATCCTCTAGAAAAAGAGGAGTTTTCCTTGATGGTCTAGAATATAATAATATAGGCTAAACGATCTTTGATCATATCCCCTTTGAGGGATTAGAAATAGGAGGGGTTATTATGGTTACCTACAAAACTATTGTCGTACCTACTGATGGTTCTGAAAATGCTAAACGTGCGTTGGAACATGCTCTCGCTGTAGCGGACCGCAACCATGCTGAATTGATTGTTGTTCACGTTGCAAACATTGTGTCTGCTATTTCCAATTTCGATCAAACACCAATTTCCGGTGGCTACGTATCTGAACAAATTGCGGAAGATATGGAAGAAACTGGTAAAGAAATTCTTAACGATGTAGTGAAAGAAATTCCTACAGGTGTAAAAGTTAAAAGCGTATTCGAAGTTGGCTCCCCTGGTCCTGCATTGTTGGCAGTAGCTAAAAAATACAATGCTGATCTTATCGTAATGGGTAGCCGTGGCCTTGGTCCATTGAAAGGCTTATTCATGGGTAGCGTAAGTAGCTATGTAACTAGCCACTCCACTTGCCCTGTATTAATCATTAAATAATTCATATCCTGTTTTGATATGATACAAAAAGAGACTTTGTTTTTACAAAGTCTCTTTTTTAATATAATAAAAATGATATAATATTTATATATATGCTCTATATATGAGAAATCTAATTTAAGCAACATCGATTAGTTATACATAAGAAATACAGATTATAAGCATGAATATGAATGAAATTGAGGGGGACTATATGAGCGACAAACAAGAATCATTGCTAAAGCTAGCAGAGCTGTTTAAAATCTTAGGTGACCCTACACGCCTTAAAATAGTAGAATTATTATTAGAAAATGAAATGTGTGTAAATCACATCGCAGAAACAATGGGAATGGGTCAATCCGCTATTTCACACCAACTACGCGTTTTACGTCAAGCACGCCTTGTGACCTATCGCAAGGAAGGGAAAACTGCATACTACTCTCTTAACGATGATCATGTGGAAGGTCTCGTAAGAATGGGTATGGAACACGTATCTCATCAATAAGAATATATAACATGTATTTCATCAATAAGTATATTGACTTATACATTTAAAAGCAAAATAAAAGGAGCCCTTTAAAAGGACTCCTTTTTGTATAGGTATACTAGTATCAATATAATGGGAAAAGGTAATAGGCGATTGTAATAAATAGCGGCATAGTTACTGCCGATAGAATTGTGGTGCCCATAACGATTTGTGTAGCATATTCAGGACTATTCTTCATTTCAATGGCAATGAGAGACATATTGATAGCTGTTGGTACACTATAGGTTATGATAATAGTTTGCGCTGCTATTGGGTGCATAGGACCATAGAACTTGATAAATAGTATGGTCATAGCAGCGGCTATGAGCGGACTTACAACAAGACGTAAGGTTGAAGCAAGCATAACATCAAGCTTAAAGAAGTTTAACGGCGTTCTATTAATCTGCACACCTAAGGCAATCATAGCAACACCGACGAAAGCGTTGGCGAAGATATTAAGCGGTGCAAAGAAGAAGAGACCATGTAAATCGAAGGGGAGAAACTGGCAGAGTAGAGCCAGTGGGATGGCATATACCATCGGCATGTGGAACACGACTTTTAGTGCATCTCGTGGGCTGAGTCTGCCAGCACCAGCTTGGTAGAACCCATACGTATTACTGCTGATGGTTTGAATAATCATAATGGATACGACACTGACAAGACCTAAGTTTGCATAGGGAGTGGTTCCATCAATAACGTAGGGTATGTTTGTAAATACAAATATAGCAAGGGCAACGCCCATATTCCCAACATTGTTAAACATAACGCAGTTTTTTAAGGTCGCGATCTTGGCTACATCATAACCCTGCATTCGACCAACTACATCAGCTAGTATGGAGTTTAGTATGAGTACACAGAGTGCAACAAATACAATTTCTAACGTACCTGCGTTAAGTTTTGCTTCATACATAGCTCTAAATATAAAAGTAGGTAATAATATGTAGAAGTTCAGCTTACTCAGCGTATACAGATCGAGTTTAAATTTTCTATCTAATATAAATCCAACCCCTATAAGTATTAAAATAGGAATCATGGAATTCATAAAGATATGGCCTATTAATACGAGTAAATTCATTATCTCACCTAGAGTTTCTTATTAAAATAGGACATAGTTTTAACTTATTATATAACCGTATAGAGTAAATATACAGTTAGTATTATATGAATGAATAGTGGATAAGTTTCAAAATCTGATCAGGACTTTCTTATCCTCTATAGTATTATCATACCATAGTATGTATTGTTTTAGGGCTTAAAAGTTGATACATTATGATTACTTATTATATTCATCAGAAATATATATGAAAAATGTGAGCTTTTACATACAATTTAATTATTAGAATTATAGTATAATGTGCATATATCGTATATTTAGTTTTTTGTTAGTTGAGGTGTCTCTAGGTTTGACCATAGCTTTCACAGTGTGGATGTTAGAGGGATGCACAGGAGGAATTATGAAACGAATTTTATTAGTATTAATGAGCGTTTTCATGCTTGCTTTTCTGGTAGGCTGTGGTAATGATGCAAGTAAACAAGCTGAATCTGCTAAACCGAGTACATCTGAAAAGATTACAGTACAAGCTGCGGCCAGTCTTAAAGGGGCTCTTACAGAACTCGCTGATGCTTACAAGAAAAGCCATAATTTAGCAGATGATCAAATTGCTATTAACTTTGCTGGTTCTGGCACATTGCGTCAACAAATTGAACAAGGTGCACCAGCTAGCTTATTCATTTCTGCTGACGAAAAGAATATGAAAATGTTGCAAGATAAAGACCTTGTAACAGATGTAAAACCATTCGTTACAAATGAACTCGTTCTCGTAGTTCCAAAAGGTCAACCTAAAATTGAGTTAAATCAAATCGCTACAGCGAAACGCATTGTATTGGGTAACCCTGAAACAGTGCCAGCTGGTAACTATGGTAAACAAGTATTAACAAAACTAGGCGTTTGGGAACAAGTAGAACCTAATGTAGTATATGCTAAAGACGTAAAAGCAGTAACCGCATCCATTAGCCAAGGCGCTGGTGATGCAGGATTTATCTACAAAACTGATGCTATTGCAGCAGGTGATGCGGTTCAAATTTCCGCAGTAACACCTGCAGACTCTCATGATCCAGTTATCTATCCAATCGGTATCATTAAAAAATATGACAATGCATTGGCAAAAGACTTTTACCAATACGTAATGAGCCCAGAGGGCCAAAAAGTGTTAGAGAAATACGGTTTTTCTACTTCTAAATAAGAGTTAAACGCTAGCTTTCGAGGCTAGCGTTTTCTTATGATACAATATATATATTACTATTGTTGTTAGTCCTAGCTGGAAATATATGATGTCAGCATTATTAAATAGAAAGGGGGGATAGCATGAGTCCATTTTGGTTATCATTATGGGTGGCGAGTATTGCTCTTATTATAGTTATTTTAAGTGGCTTAGCAACTTGTTATTGGATGAAACGCTGTAAATGGGGCGGCATTGCTATTCTTGATGCCCTTATTACATTGCCTCTAGTACTACCTCCTGTAGTCGTTGGTTTTGCGCTGCTTATGGTGTTTACACCGGGCTATGCCTTTGGGGCTTGGCTTGAAGCTCATGGTATGAGCGTTGTCTTTGCTGCTTCCGGTGCCGTCATAGCCTCTTCTGTTATTGCGTTTCCACTGTTTTATCAAACTGTTCGTTCTGCATTACAGTCCGTAGATCATAATATGGAGGATGTAGCTCGAACATTAGGTGCTTCAGAGTTACGCATTTTCTTTACCATATCTGTACCGCTCGCATGGAAAGGCATTGTAACAGGTAGTATTTTAGCCTTCTGCCGTGCTATGGGCGAATTTGGTGCTACCATCTTGATTGCAGGTAATATTCCTAAGGTAACACGTACGATGCCGTTGGCTATCTACTCCTATGTAGAGGCTGGTCAGTACATGGATGCCTTTGAGCTAGTTATTTATATTTGTGTTCTTACATTGGCGTTACTGAGCGGGATTCACCTGATCACAAAAGGTTCCTTGTTCCGCCATACAGATACTAATTAGGAGGTTCTATGATTACATTTTCCTTTACTGTAGATAGACCTTCTGTGATTGTGAAAGCCGATGGTACGCTGCCGTCTGGTATTACTGTGCTGACTGGACAGTCCGGTAGTGGTAAAAGTACTTTTATCAAATGTATCGCGGGCCTTGTAAAACCCACAACTGGCAGTATTCAATGTGATGATACAACGTGGGTTGATCGAGATAAAAAAATCTGGGTACCTGCGCAAGACCGTCAAGTAGGCTATATGCCACAAGGTAATATCGTATTTCCTCACTTATCTGTAGAAAATAATATTACCTACAGTAAACGCGGTACACTTGATATGTGTGATACGCTATTACAGCGATTAGGTTTAGAGAAATACCGAAAAACTAAGGCGGGCAGTTTATCTGGTGGTGAGCAACAACGGGTTGCGCTGGGGCGGGCCCTTTACTCTAAACCGACTATTTTGCTCCTCGATGAGCCTTTATCTGCACTAGATTGGAACTTGAGAAAACAAGTTCGTGAGGATCTCGTATCTATCATCCGTGAATGGGATGTACCTTGCGTATGGGTTACCCATGATGAAAGTGAAGCAGAAAGCGTCGGAGATAGACATTGGACCTGTGAAAACGGAATTATTACAATTCCTAAATAAGAGTAAAACTTAAGAACATATAATTTTGATGTAATGGTAAAATATTTCGAAAATTAAAGAACAGATACATAAAAACACCTTCATAAACGTTATCATATGGTATATCCTATTCAACTTGAATAGGTCCTTATTATGATGACTGTTTGTGAAGGTGTTTTTGCTAGTATGTTATTGCTCTGGTATGCTATTGCTCTAGTATGCTATTACTCTAGTATGCTATTGCTCTATTATGCCATTACTATAATCTTTATTATTGATTTAGTATACGTACATTAGGTTTTTGTTGTTGTTACTGTTTAATTTCTGCCGATGTGTGTGCTGTTTTACTTATAAATCCAACGATAGCTGTAACGACAAATGCCATTGTAAAGGCTGGTAATGTAGCACCTATTGTGCTTTCACTATGTAACATATAGTGGTATAAACCAACGGATACGGCCCAAATAAGACCTCGTACGAGATATGCGGATAATGTTTGTACTTGTTGGCGATTGATAAAGTAGTCTGCCAATAAGATGGCAATCATCGGTGCAAATACAGAGCCGATGAGGTATAGGAAGTCTGTAATATCATCCATTGGATATAGAATAGCTGCAATAGTGCCTACGATAGTAACGATGACGGCGATGCCTTTGCTAGATGCACCGTTATAGATAGTCGTACTAGATACGCCAGCAGAGTAAGCGTCCATAAAGGTTGTAGTAACGGTAGAAAAGATGATAACGATGAGGCCCGCAAGGCCAAGTCCTGCATTCATCATGATAGTAATGATGGAGTCGCCACCGCCAAAGATAGCTGCACTAAGCCCTAAGGTGTACATAACGATACTTGTTATAGTGTAGACTGTAGCACTTGTAAGTGATGCGGAGAAAGGTTTTTTGCTTTCACGAGTATAATCACTGATGAGCGGTAGCCAAGATAGTGGCATGGCAATAGATAATTCAAGAGCCGCGATGAAACTCATGTTTCCGCTACTTAGAAGGCTAGCTTCACTAGGCCACTGTGAAATCATGTGAACGCCCATGTAGAGGGTGAGGCCTAGCAATAGCACAGAAACGATGGCTTGAATATAGCCCGTATTGTGGAGGCCGATGAAAAGCCATAGGATGACAAGCGCTCCGATAGCTATCGTCCAAATCATAGGGGATAGGGGTGCTAGCTCTTGTAAGGCTAGCATAGCATCGTAGATCATGATGCTAGTCCAGCCGATGAGTTGTAGCATATTTAAAAAGGCAAAGCCTTTAGCTCCTAGTGGACCAAAGCTGAAGGCGGTAGTATTCATACTACCTTGCCGCAGCCGTCCACCGATGAGGCCAGCTCCAAAGAGTAATATACCGCCGATGATATGTCCCAGAATGATGGCATATAGACCTTGGGTGAGCCCTAAGGGGGCCAGGTAAGTCCCTGTCATAATTTCCGCTATAGATAGGGCGGCACCAAACCATATCATGGCGAACTGTGGTTGTGTAATGTGTGTATCTTTCATACGTCCTCCTTGCCAGGAAGTCATAGAAAAAGCCGAGTTCATAGGAACTCGGCTATTAATCCTCTATGTTCCCTACGTTGGCATTATCCAAATCAGGTTATGGGTTAAAGCGTTAGCTTACTCTCAGCCCACTCTTGTGAGCACCCCGTTATGGCTTCATTATATGCGGATAATAGGAAACCGTCAATTCTTTTGTTGCATAGATTGTATAATAATGTTATAACTAGAGTATAAAAATATATTGCCACTAGGGGTGCTTTAGCTGAGATTGACCATTCAAAACCCTAGACCTGATCCAGATAATACTGGCGGAGGGAAGTGGAGTGAAACATAATACTAAACTATTACGAGACCATTCCATTTGGAGTGGTCTTGTTTTTATATGTTTGGAGGTATTATGAAAAAACTGATTGTTGCTAGCATATGTGTGGCCTTAGGCGTAGTGTTATCTACTACATCAATTCCTGTTGGACCAGCTCGTATTTTTCCGTTTCAACATATGATTAATGTTATCTTAGCCGTTGTGGTAGGCGCAAGATTTTCAGTAGGTGCTGCCTTTAGTACATCTTGTTTACGGAATGTATTGGCACTAGGTTCTCCGCTAGCCTTCCCTGGCAGTATGATCGGTGCTTGGTTATCTGCGTATTTGTATAAAAAATATAACGCTCTATGGGCAGCCGCTCTTGGTGAAATTATTGGTACCGGACTTATTGGTGCTCTCGTGAGTTATCCAATAGCCCATTTCCTACTAGGTAAACCTTTGGCATTGTTGACTTTAATTACATCTTTCTCCATGAGCTCTGTGGCAGGTGCTTGCATTGGTTTCATAGTATTACAAATTTTATCTCGTCGTCATTTATTACATAAGGAGGCATAATGAAACTACATACTGCATTGACAATTGCTGGTACCGACCCTAGCGGTGGTGCTGGTATTATGGCCGATTTGAAGTCCTTCCAAAGTCGTCACGTATACGGCATGGCTGTTGTGACCTCTGTAGTGGCTCAGAATACAACGGGCGTTCACCACGTAGAACATTTATCGCTAGAGAGTATTGACCGACAATTACACGATGTGTATTCCGATATTGAACCGCAAGCCGTTAAGACGGGTATGATTGCGTTGCCGGAGATGATGGACCTCATCTATCCTTATGTGAGTAAAGCAATTCCTTATGTAATGGATCCCGTTATGATTGCTACTAGCGGTGATAGACTCGTATCAGATGAAGCGGTGAATTTCTTAAAATCTAAACTCATTCCTACCGCAACTGTTATTACCCCTAATCGCAGCGAGGCTGAGGTCTTAGCGGACATGTCTATTACGTGTGAAAGTGACATAACAACAGCGGCGAATCGTATCTTACAGGACTTAGGACCTCAAGTCGTTATCATTAAAGGCGGTCACATCGGTAAAGATGCGACGGATTATGCTTTCACCAAAGATGGCAGTGTCCGTACTTGGACTAGTCCTAAATACGATACGATGCATACACATGGTACGGGCTGTACTTTCTCCGCAGTGATTACGGCGGAGCTTGCAAAGGGCCGTGATGTAATGGATGCCATTGGTATTGCCAAGGACTATATAGCCCTTGCTATTAAATATAATCCTGGACTGGGTAATGGCTGTGGCCCCGTTAATCATATGGCGTATGGACTGTTATCTAATGGACCTGAAACGATGGATGAGCTCTTGAAAAACGACGAGAGGAGATAGTGATATGATCTATGAAAATCCATATATGAACGGTCAAATTTGGCCTGAACTCAATATATTAGAAATTTTGCGCCAGAGAAACCCTCTCGTTATTTGTATTACCAATGATGTAGTGAGAACCTTTACGGCAAATGGTTTATTAGCTATTGGCGCATCACCGGTGATGAGTGAGTGTAGTGAAGATTTGAAAGACCTCATCGTTCATGCGGCAGCGCTGCTCATCAATATTGGCACTCTTACGCCAGACAAGGTTAGTTACTACAAAGATGCCATAGTGCTGGCGAAGAAACATGAGGTTCCTATCGTTTTAGATCCTGTAGGTTGTCATGCGGGGGCTTATCGTTTATCTGTGGTGTTAGACTTGATTAAGACTGGTGACATCTCATTATTGAGAGGTAATCAAAGCGAAATTAAAGCTATCTACGATGCTTTAAGTCCTAATAATCAGGCAGATACTTCCACTAACGGTAAAGGTGTAGATGGAGGACAGGTCGAGGATAGTGCTGTTGTCGTATATCGTCTGGCGCGCCTTATTAACTGCCCTGTTGTAGCTACTGGTGAAGAGGATTATGTGTCCGATGGAACTCGAGTATTTGCAGTGCCACACGGACACTCTATTATGACGGCTGTAACGGGTACGGGTTGTCTATTAGGCGCTGTATTGGCGGCTTTCTTCAGCGCTTATTATCCATGTAAAAACAGACTATCTATCGGTGAGTTTCTCGCCTATGCATTGGCTTACTATGGTTTAGCTGGTGAAAGTGCCGTGCAGGTAAGTGGCGTACAACCTGGTGGCTTTAGTATAGCCTTTATGGATAGTTTATATACACTGGATGATGCGGTGCTTATGTCTGAAAATCGTATACGCCCTGTAGTTGTGCCAGATCAATTAGAAGTATATTTCATCAGTGGTACACAAAATGTGGAACTGAATGAACATCGTTTGCTCTCTATCGTAGAGGACGCTTGTCGCGGCGGTGTGACTTGTTTCCAATTTAGAGAAAAGGGCGTAGGTACCTTAGTGGGGCAACAGAAACTAGAGTTAGCCCAACAGTTAAAACAAATCTGTGCCAAATACAACGTACTCTATATTATCAACGATGATGTAGACTTAGCAGTAGCTGTTAATGCTGATGGCGTTCACGTAGGGCAAGAGGATATGAGCCTAGAAGCAGTTCGTGATCTTGTAGGCCATAAGGTGGTTGGCATCTCTATTCATTCCGTAGAGGAACTTCATAAGACTGATATAATCTATGCTGACTGTGTAGGTGTAGGTCCTATGTATGCTACAAGTAGTAAACCTGATGCACAAGAGCCATGTGGACCGGAGCGTGTCGCTGAACTACAGGCAGAAGGCTTGACCTTACCATGTGTTGGTATTGGGGGAATTACTTTAGACAATGCGAAGCCTATACTGGAAGCAGGAGCTTGTGGTGTTGCCATCATATCTGCTATTGCTCATGCAGATAACCCTTATGAGGCGGTACAACAGTTTAAGCATTTAGTAGATAGTACTAAATAGTTGCTCTTACAAAACACAACCAAAACACAACCTTAATAGCGAATAGAACACAAAAAAGACGATGACCTAAGTCATCGTCTTTTTGTTAAGGAAGTTGTTAGTACTTACTGTAAGATTATATTGTACTTACAGGTATGTTTAATTTAAATCTGTACTTACAGGTTGTTAGTTTAGTTAGTGTAGTACTTACAGATTAGATGGATTCAACGAAACGGTGGAAGAAAGCTTGTGGGTGAGCACATACTGGGCAAAGTTTAGGAGCTTCTTCACCAACGTGTACATAACCGCAGTTAGCGCAGATCCAAGCAACTGGTTCGTCGTTGTGGAATACTTTGTTACCGGATACTTGAGCTGCTAATGCAAGGTAACGAGCTTCATGACGAGCTTCGATTTTACCAACTTCGCGCATTTGGAAAGCGATTTTTGCAAAGCCTTCTTTTTCAGCTTCGTCAGCGAAATCTTTGTACATTGTAGTGTGTTCGTAGTTTTCGCCAGCTGCTGCGTCACGAAGGTTAGCTTCGATATCGGAAGATACGTCGCCACCATGAAGAGCTTTGAACCACAATTTAGCATGTGCGGATTCGTTGTGAGCTGTTTCTTCGAAATAATCAGCGATTTCGTTCATGCCAGCTTTACGAGCTGCTGCTGCGTAGAAAGTATATTTTTGGAATGCTTGGGATTCGCCAGCGAATGCTGCTTGAAGATTTTTTTCAGTGTTAGAACCTTTTAATTCTGCCATTTTAATACTCCTTTGTACTTACGATAATTTTCAAATTTGTTACTTAACTTATATATTCATAACCACTTGGTTGTGAATTCAAATAATAGAATACTTATTCTACAATTTTCGTGGGCGACTTCGCCTTAGTAAGAAAACTTATTCTTAAATCAAATAGACACTTGCCTAACTCTTAAAATAGTACTTACTTGTTTGTGTTTTTCGGCACTTACCGTCTTAACAGTTTTATATACAATGTGCTATCCGTATACTTAACGAATAATCATTGTTGACTATATTGTAACATACTAAATGAGAAATGCAAGTGTTTTTGTAAAATTTATTTCGAAAATTTTCTAAATGATAAATATTATCAATGCAGTGAAAATGCGGTTTTTTAAAGACAGGATAGTATAGGATTTATAAAATAATCTGATTTTGATATTGAGAATGATAACTAAATGAAAAATCATTATTGATTAGTAATTAATAATCTTTTCGTTAAATGTACTAATAACTACCCGTAAAATAACTACAAAAACTACTATATAAACTACTATATAAACTATAGAATTATGATATGTTTATAGAACTTTGTATTTTTTGTATAATAAGTATATTAATACTGAACGTTGAAAAAGGAGGCGCTATGGCATTTGTTAGATATTATGTAGGCGATGTGGTGAAAATGAAAAAATCACATCCTTGCGGTAGTGACGAGTGGGAAGTGAAGCGAATTGGCACGGATTTTCTCATCGTATGTAGCGGCTGTGGTCATCAACTGCTGATGCCGCGCCCTAAATTTGAAAAGGCTGTGAAGAAAATCGTTTCTCGATTGCCAGAGAATGAGTAAGGAGGTCCTATGGTACGACTTACCGACTATGTGACAAATGGGGGCTGTGCGTGTAAGATTGGTCCTCATATATTAAATCGTGTTTTGAAAGCAGTGACACCTGTTACAAATGATCAAGTCTTAGCCGATATGACCGGTTCTGATGATGCAGGTGTATATAAAATTTCTGATACATTAGCATTGGTTCAAACATTAGACTTTTTTACACCTATGGTTAATGATCCTGTTTTGTTTGGTAAAATTGCCGCTGCGAATGCATTAAGCGATGTGTATGCTATGGGTGGAACTCCATTGACTGCCATGAACATCGTAGGCTTCCCAGTACCTCTTGTTGAGCAAGGAATCTTAACAGACGTGTTAAACGGTGCAGGCTCAATGGTAGCCGAATCTGGTGCGGCTATCGTAGGTGGCCATAGCATAGAAAATAAAGAACCTATCTTTGGTATGTCTGTGACTGGGCAAGTGAATCCCAATTGTATTTGGAAAAACAAAGGGGCCCAAGTAGGGGATGTGTTGGTACTAACAAAACGTATTGGAACAGGTATCATGAACAATGCGTTGAAAGCAGATTTATTCCCTGTAGGTACAGAGCAAGCTATCACTAGTATGAGTACTTTAAATAGAGTCGGTGCAGAGGTAGCTCACAACTTTACTGTGCATGCTTGTACTGATGTGACTGGTTTTAGCCTTATGGGGCACTCTGTAGAAATGGCTAGTGCCTCTGATGTGACAATACACATTAAGGCTTACGACATTCCTCTCTTTGATGATGTCATCGAAGCGGCTCAAATGGGGTTAGTACCAGCTGCGTCTTATGGTAACCGCAAGGCTATAACTGACGTACAAGTAGATGAATCTTTAGATCCTGTATGGACGGACATTCTCTTTGATCCACAAACCTCGGGTGGTTTGCTGTTCTCTGTTCCTGCTAATGAAGGTGAGCAACTGGTAGAGGCGTTACATAAGGCTGGTATAGACTGTGCGACTATAGTAGGTACTGTTGAAAGCTTCTCTGGATTGGCTGTACGCGTAACAAGCTGATATTAGGAAGAATATAATATAGCCTTAAGGTGTTAAATTAAATATCATTAGCTGATAGCTGATAGCTGATAGCTGATAGCTGATAGCTGATAGCTGATAGCTGATAGCTGATAGCTGATAGCTGATACTTTTATAAAACATATAATGTATATAATATAGAGGTGCATGATGAGCAATACAAAGGAATTAACTGTAGATGTACGTGGTAGCTTGTGTCCAAAGCCTGTTATTGAAACTAAGAAGGTAAGTGATGCGAATCCGAGTGATGTTATTATTACTATCGTAGATAATGAGGTTAGTCGCGATAATGTAGAAAAATTCGGTAAGTCTCGTGGTTATGGGGTGGATATCCGACAAGATGGTAAGGATTTTTACCTCACTATGACCCCTAATGCAAATCCAGTAGCAGAAATTTGTGAACCAATGAGCTATGGCAACCGTGTTATCTTGATGACAAAGGACTATCTTGGTGAAGGTAGTGAAGAGTTAGGCCGTAACCTAATGAAAACGTTCTGGGTGTGCATGGTTGAAGCAGATGTGAAGCCATCTAAGATCTATTTCATCAACAGCAGTGTGAAGATGGTAACAAATGATTCGGTTCATTTAGAAAATATTAAAAAATTAGCTGATGCAGGTGTTGAAATTGCAGCATGTGGCATTTGTCTTGATTTCTATGGGGTAAAAGAAAATGTTGGCGTAGGTAGTATTACGAATATGTATTCTATTACTGATGCTATCCTTGGAGATAATATTGTTAAGTTATAATGTTAGCGCTTTATTTTGAGGTATAAGTAGGAGGTGAGGCGTTGGAAAATAAAAAATTACTAGTTGTCTTTACGTCCTATTATTTTGGCGATAAAGCAGACAAGGTATTAACAGAATTAGAGGTGCCTCATCAATTGATGGCTACACCTCCTGAGCTTTACGATATGTGTGGTTTATCTGTGCAAATAGATCCAAGTATTGTAGAGCAGGTTCAGACTATTTTGAAAGAACATAAGATTAGTACATCTGGCCTCTTTTGGTATGAAAAAGGTGAGCTAGCTGTACCATATAAAAATTAAAAAAAGTCACATAGTTACAAAAAAGTAACTATGTGACTTTTTTGTGCGTTCTTGTCGGAAGATATCGTAAGGCTTATACTGACATTATCAGCTGAAGAAACTACTGAAATTAAGAATATAAAAGGAGTTATTTATGAATACAACAATGAATGCGATTAACTGGCCAAAAGAATATCTACCAGGTTTAACTGATAACTACGCATCTAATGAGGTTATTGTAAAAGGTATTACTGTAGAGGCTGTGTGGGAGTACTTAACAAATGTAGCTACATGGTCTTCATATTACAGTAATTCTAGTGATATTAAAATGCTTAATCAAGAAGATACCCATCTTACATCTAATACACGTTTCTTCTTTAAAACCTTTGGCTTCCCTGTAGATGCTGAGGTTGTAGAATATGTAGCGCCTAGAGAAAATCAACCGGGCCGTATTTCCTGGCATGGTTGGGCTGGTGAAGTTGGTACAGCTGAACGGTTAGATGTAATTCACGCATGGCTTGTAGAGGAACTAGACTATGGTGTGGTTCGTATTTTGACACAAGAAACACAAGTGGGGGAACCAGCAAAAACATTGCATACAGCAAAACCAAATCCTATGATTAACGGACATCAAGAATGGCTAGATGGTTTGGTCAGTGTCGCAAAAAGCTTTAAGAAATAATAGAAATTATTTGTTACTTATCAACGCTCATGATACTATTAAAAGAGGAGGTTTCTATGGAAGAAAAACTATTTAATTGTCCTGTAGAGGCATCCCTCAGTGTAGTAGGTGGTAAGTATAAATCTATTATTCTATATCACTTAATGACAGAAGGCATATTGCGATTTAATGAAATTCAAAAGTTCATTCCTCAAGCAACGATTAAAATGCTTTCACAACAACTGAAGGATTTAGAGGCGGAGGGGATCATTCACAAAGAGATTTACCCTGTGGTGCCACCAAAGACGGAATATAGTATTACCGAATTTGGAGAAACGTTGCGTCCTATTATCATGGCCATGTGTGATTGGGGTAAAACCTATAAAGGTGATATGATAAAATAAGTATATACTGATAGAATTAATATCATTATGGAGGTGTATATGAGCAAGTACGAAATAGAAAATGTAAAATTAACAGCCCCTAAATTGGATCGTAAAGATTTAGAATATGCTATGACATATCGTTATGCATGTAAAAAGTTTGATAGTACGAAGAAGATTTCTGAAGAAGATTGGAATGCTATTCTAGCAGCAGCTCGCTTGGCACCTACATCCCTTGGATTTGAGCCTTTTGAATTGCTAGTTATCCAAAATCCAGAAATTCGAGAAAAAATGAAAGCTCATGGTTGGGGCATTCATGCAGGCCTTGAAGCAAGTCATTTGGTGGTATTCTTAGCACGTAAAAAAGAGGACTTAGAGTTTGACTCCCCTTATGTACGTTACATTCAAGAAACAGTTAAGCAATTACCTGCAGAAATAGATGCAGCATATCGCGAAAAATATGCTCAATTTACTACAAGTGACTATAAAACTTTTGAATCTGAACGTGCTGCCTTTGACTGGGCTTCAAAACAAGCATATATCGTTATGGCAAACATGATGACAATGGCCGCTTATGAAGGCTTAGATTCCTGTCCATTAGAAGGCTTCAATCAAGATGACATGACAGCACTCTTAGGTGATGAACTTGGCCTTTTCGATACTAAACACTTTGGTATTGCTGTAATGGCAGCTTTCGGCTACCGAGATGAAGAACCACATCGTAACAAAACACGTCGTACTTTAGATGAAATTGTAACAGTAGTTGAATAGATCGTTATATATAGAACTAAATCGAAATTCTTCATTTAATCTTTAAAATTGTATGCTATATTATAAATATATAAGAATTCTAGGATATTTATAAATACTGTGTTATTGGATAGAATTTATGAATAGTCTGATTAAATAGGAAGGAGTGATTGTATGTTATGGTCAATTATTGTTGGTGGTTTTATCGGGTTCCTAGCGGGTGCCATCACTAACAAAGGCGGTGCAATGGGCGTTATTGCTAAAGTTGTAGCTGGTTTAATTGGCTCGTCCATAGGTCAGTCCCTATTTGGTACATGGGGTCCTAGCTTAGCAGGGATGTCCTTAATTCCATCTGTATTAGGTGCAGTAATTGTTGTTGCTGTAGTCTCATTTTTCTTCGGAAAAAGGGGATAGTAATCAACTTTTAAAAGTAGTTTTAATATAGTTAAACGTGATTTACATGAAAGGAGTCACTATTATGGCATTAGAAGATAAATTGAACCAAGCTAAAGGTGCATTGAAAGAGAATGCTGGTAAATTAACTGGTGATAAACAATTAGAAGCAGAAGGGACTATTGAAAATACAGTGGCAAAAGTAAAAGATGTTGCTAACACTGTAGCTGAAGATATCAAAAAAGCTGCAGATGATGCTAAAGATGCTGTAGAAGGTGCGGTTAGTGGCCTTAAAAATGCATTAAGCGATGATGACAAAGAAAAGTAAATAAAGCTATTATGTAGCATAAAAAAAGGCTTATAGGACAAAAAGTGTGTGTAAAAACCCTTATAACACTAGATATTTACTAGTGTTATAAGGGTTTAATCTTTTTCTGGAGAAGTTTGAGGGTGGACAAAAAGTGTGGGTGAAAACATCAATTAACCCTTGTAATTGCTAACTAAAATGAGGTTATATCTTCCTATATATAAACAAATATGGAGGAAGAGTTTATGCGACAAATAAAATGTCCTGATTGTAATGAAAAATGTATTAAACATGGTATTTTAAAATCTGGTTCTCAGCGTTGGTTTTGCAAACATTGTAAGGGGGCATTTACCGTTAAAATTAATAATTTAAGTAGAGAGTTAAACCTATTCTTGAATTGGTTATTCAGTACCGATATTCAAGCTGATATGCCTGGTAAAGGTCGTACATTTAGGCGTAAAACCGCTAAATTTTGGTCCATATGGCCATTGCCACCAATAGTGGAAGAAGTACATGATGTGGTATATCTTGATGGAATTTACTTATCTAGGAATTTATGTGTGTTGATTTGTTGCAATGATACTCATGTTCTAGGCTGGTATGTCTGCCGTTATGAGCATGCTAGAGCTTGGCAGTGCTTAATGGAACGGATTGTTGAACCTAAAGTCGTTGTGTCTGATGGTGCTAATGGTTTACCTAAAGCATTACGAAAAGTTTGGCCTCATAGTAGCCACCAAAGATGCCTATTTCATATTTTTTGTCAGGTTAGACGATATACGACAAGTAGACCTAAAACGTTAGCTGGGAAGGACCTTTATAGTCTTGCCAAAGCTTTATTTAATGTGAAAACAATGGATCAAGCCTTTATATGGATTAATGAGCTTTCAGCGTGGCGCATGACATATTCTGATTTTTTACGAGAAATGACGATTGATGAATTTGGAAACAAACGCTCTACACATGAGCGTTTGCTTAAAGCTGAATCATCATTATGGCGCCTGATTAGGCAACAAACTTTATTTACATTTTTGGAATGCATTGATATTACAGTACCTACAACAAATAATCGTATTGAAGGTGGAGTAAATGCTCAACTAAGAAGTATGTTACGGGCTCATAGGGGCCTTTCACTTGAAAGAAGACTAAAAGCGGTCTATTGGTGGTGCTATATGCACTCACCAAGACCGCTTTCTATTTCAGATATATTAAATTGTATGCCTACAGATGAATCGATTGCTGCTATCTACAAACGGTTATCTGATTATTGCCAAATAGATCGTTCAATCCCTCAATGGGGTGATGCTCCTGTTTGGAATGAGCTACATATGTCTACAGATTTTCCAACTTATTGGGATTAGTCACACACACTTTTTGTCCTATAACCCTAAAAAAACCAGTAAATCGACCGATTTACTGGTTTTTTATTGTTATAAATTTAATTATACGTTGAAGCGGAAGTGAGTTACATCGCCGTCTTTCATAACGTAGTCTTTACCTTCAAGGCGTACAAGTCCTTTTTCTTTAGCCGCATTTTGGCTACCGCAAGCTTGTAAGTCATCGAAGGATACGATTTCAGCACGGATAAAGCCTTTTTCGATATCGGAGTGGATTTTACCCGCTGCTTGTGGAGCTTTGGTACCATTTACAATTGTCCATGCACGAGCTTCCATTTCGCCTGCTGTAAAGTAGTTGATAAGACCTAAAAGTGCATAACTTGCTTTGATAAGTTTAGTTAAGCCAGATTCTTCAAGGCCAAGATCTTCAAGGAATGCAGCAGATTCTTCTTCAGATAATTCAGCAATTTCAGATTCGATGCGAGCAGAAACAACAACGATGCCAGCGCCTTCGTTTTTCGCATATTCCTCAACACGTTTTACATATTCATTGGAAGAGTAATCAGATACTTCATCTTCAGAAATGTTAGCTACATAAAGAGATGGTTTTGCTGTAAGCAATGTCAACTCTTTGATCATTTCTAATTCTTCTTCTTCGAGACCTTGTGCACGAACTGGTTTTGCTTCACCTAGACCTTCGATGATGCGTTCTAGTAATGGTAACTCAGCACGCGCATCTTTGTCACCAGATTTAGCGATTTTTTCAATACGTTGTTTACGTTTTTCCACGGATTCAAGGTCTGCAAGGCAGAGCTCAGTGTTGATGATTTCAATATCACGAATTGGATCGATAGAGCCAGAAACGTGAGTGATGTTAGGGTCATCGAAACAACGAATGACTTGAGCAATAGCGTCTACTTGGCGGATATGGCTAAGGAATTTATTACCTAAACCTTCGCCTTTGGACGCACCTTCTACAAGGCCTGCAATATCTACGAAGCGCATAGCAGCAGGAAGGATGCGTTTAGAACCAAACATTTCAGCCAATACAGCTAAACGATTATCTGGAACATCAACGACACCTACGTTTGGCTCAATTGTACAGAATGGATAGTTGGCAGCTTCAGCGCCCGCTTTAGTAATGGCGTTGAATAATGTACTTTTACCAACATTTGGAAGGCCTACGATGCCTACTTCTAAATTTGTGCTCATGGTACCACCTTTTATTAACTAATTGATTTCGTTCTTTGTGAAAGCTTCCGTAGAAACTCTATCAAATAAATATTATATCATATAGATGCTATAAATTTGTACTAAAAAAGTGACACCATTAGTCACATTGGTGACTAGTAGTGTCACTAAATCCCTTTACATAGAAATCGACAAATTATATATTGATGTCGAGGCCTCTAGATGTGTCAGGTCTTGCCAATTTCTCGAGGATTGGCGGTGATAGCATGAAGACCTACGAAGTTTTATCTTTAATGATAGCTTTTGGTATGTTAGTTGCTACCATTATCATAGCAGCAAGATAATTGACTTCTAACTCAGGTTAGCTTTTATGTAGCAGGGCTTTGAAAAGGACCCTTTTGTCGTCAGGCCAAATTTTCAAACTAGTAAGAGATGTGAGAGCTGACGCCGGAAAACATCTACGCCTCACTTCTTCTAAGTAGTATACCATAGAAGTAGATAAAATCCCACACACTAGTGTGGGATTTTATTTTGTGTCTTATAGAGAGTGAGCTCGTAATTCTTCAGCAGAATGAGTAGAAATCCAAGCTGGTGGAATGTCGAATACTGTGTAGCAACCTGTGCCGCCGTGTTTAGCAAGGCGGTAGATACCACGTGCATAAGCAACAAGTGCAGAGCCAGTGAATTCAGGGTTGGAGTCAAGTTTTAAGGAATACTCAACAACATGACGTGTGCCGTCAGTGCTTTCACCAGAGCGAAGAACGAAGCCACCATGTGGAATACCTTTATGGTCGCGATCAAGTTCTTCTTGAGAAATGAAGTTTACTACAGTTTCATAACCTACGAAGTAGTTTTCCATAGTTTTGATTTCATTTTCAATTTTAGCTTTGTCAGCATTAGGTGCAGCTACTACATAGCACTCACGAAGGTGACCTTTATAGCCATCAACGTCTGGAGTTTCACCATTACGGATTGCTTCAAGGTATTGTTCTTTAGGAACAGTGTATTGACGAGCATCAAGAACGCCATCGATACGGCGGATAGCATCGGAGTGACCTTGGGAAACACCACGGCCCCAGAATGTGTAAGATTTGCCTTGAGGCAAGATGCTTTCAGCATATACACGTTGTAAAGAGAACATGCCTGGGTCCCAACCGCAAGAAATCAATGTAGCAGTTTTAGCTTCTTTAGCTACTTTGTCTACGTTTGCGAAATGCTCAGGGATACGTGCATGTGTATCGAAGGAATCGATACAGTTGAAGTATTTTGTTACCATTGGAGTTTGTTCGATAAGGTCTGTTGCAGAACCACCGCAAAGAACCATAACATCGATTTTACCTTTGAAGTTTGGTAGATCTTCCATAGTATATGTAGGAACACCAGACACTGTTTCTAAACCTTTACGGCGAGAGAATACACCAACAAGCTCCATATCAGGTTGTAATTTTACGGATGCTTCAACGCCACGACCTAAGTTGCCGTAGCCAACGATACCAATACGAATTTTGCTCATATTAGCCTCCTATATAAATCGAGAAATTTAATAATTAACATAATCATTATAGCATAAAATGATAGTTATTAATATTTTTCTATAGAATCAAATAAAATTAAATATATAATACTATCTATCATATTGATGCTGAGATAGATCATAACGTTTAACTAACATAAAAAGGACCGATTATACTCCTAATATAGGTGTACAATCGGTCTCGTTGTCTTTTTAGATTCTATAGGGGATAAGCTGTATGCTAATTATCCTATTAGAATTTTAATGTTTTAATTCTTTCAACGGCGCGAATTGTATTTTCACGGCTACCGAAAGCTGTTAAACGAAGGTAGCCTTCGCCGTGAGGACCAAAGCCAGAGCCTGGTGTAGATACGATTTGAACTTGTTCGAGCAAGATGTCGAATAATTCCCAGCTAGTCATATTACCAGGAGTTTTTAGCCAAATGTATGGAGCGTCAACGCCGCCGTATACAGTAAGGCCGATAGATTCAAGACCTTCTTTGATAATACGAGCGTTTTCTTTGTAGTATGCAATGTTAGCGCGAGTTTGTTCGCGGCCTTCTTTTGTGTATACTGCTTCAGCACTGCGTTGGATGATGTAAGGAACACCATTGAATTTAGTGCATTGGCGACGGTTCCACATAGGGTTTAGTGCTTGGCGTTCGCCGGATTTAGTTTTACCAGTCACTTCTTTAGGTACAACTGCGTAAGCACAACGAGTACCAGTGAAACCTGCAGTTTTGGAGAAGGAACGGAACTCGATAGCTACTTCACGAGCGCCTTCGATTTCGTAGATGGATTTTACAGTGTCTTCTGTGCTGATGAAAGCTTCATAAGCAGAGTCGAACATCAAAATTGCATCATTATCTTTACACCATTTGATCCATTCTGCTAAACGAGCACGGCTCAAAACAGTACCAGTTGGATTGTTAGGGGAGCAAAGATATACGATATCTACACGTTCAGAAGGGAATTCTGGAGAGAAGTTGTTTTCTGCGTAAGTAGGGAGGTATACAACCTTTTGGAAGATACCATCTACTGCTTCGCCAGTACGACCGCCCATAACGTTAGAGTCTAAGTATACTGGGTACACTGGATCAGTAATAGCGATGATGTTATCTTCGCTGAATAATTCTTGGATGTTACCAACATCAGATTTTGCACCATCGGAAACGAATACTTCGTCAATCGCAATGTCTACACCTAATGGTTTGTAGTCGCCATCAACAATAGCTTGACGTAAGAAGTCATAACCTTGTTCAGGACCGTAACCGCGGAATGTTTCAGCTTTGCCCATTTCTTGGACAGCCTTGCTCATAGCATCAATAATTGCAGGAACAAGCGGCAATGTAACATCGCCAATACCAAGACGAATGATGTCTGCATCTGGATGCGCTGCTTGGTAATCTGCAACCTTTTTAGCGATATTAGCAAATAAATAAGAACCTTGTAGGTTTAAATAGTTTTCATTAATATTAGCCATGATGACTCCTTTTTATAATCAGATTTCTCTATATATAGTAAATTATATAGAATAATGACGCAAGGATTTTCTATAGAATTTTTCTTTAATCTAAACAGTATAAGTACTTTTAATATAAAAGATTATAATATGGGGAATTTATTACTCGTAGTGAATAGTATAGTAAAAGCATAATAAATTTACATTAACTTTAGTTATTATTGATTTGAGGTGGGCGTTTCATCATTTACTCATAAAATTCTTGCTGATATAATTAATTTATAGTATAAATCTAACGGATATCACATATAAGCTAGTTATTCTTAATATTGGGGAAATTATTGATAAGGGAGAATAGAGATGTCTGATTGTAAGCAGTTTTATAACAATATTTGCAAAGAAATTAGTAGGAGCGATAAATTAAAAGACTTTGAAACAATATTTAGTGTTAAACAAGGCTCTAAAGACAAGAACGTAAAGCTTACAGAGGTGCAAAAATTTGCGGCAAACTTTTATAAAGCACCTATTATTAACTACAAAGGGCATGTAACAGGTAAATCAAAAGTCAATAATACTCGATATAGCGAAGTTATTGCAGATACACTTGTATCAAAAGGTTACATTAAAACATGGCTCGAATTAGAACCTTTAAGACCTAAACATTTTGATACAGGTCATAATCATTCTGAAAGTGTGGATATAAATAAGTTGCAGAGCAGTAATCGAAAAGAAGAAATCTTAGCAAAACTATTATTCTATCAACGTGACGTTAAGGATTTAGGTTATATTTTTGATTATCAAACACCGCTGAAAGCAAGTTTAAGTGATTCGTATGGCAAAATAGATCTTTTAGGTTATAACTCCAAAGATAAATGTTATTCAATAATTGAATTGAAATATCGTCCATCTGGGAGCGATGAAACTTTACTGCGATGTGTTTTAGAGGCGTATACATATTACAAATTATTTGATTTGAATCAGATAGAATCTGCTCAAGATCATAACGGTATAACTGAATTGAGAGCATTAAAGGATTATAAACATACTAAGAACGCTGAATTAGTAATTTTATTTGATGAGAAGTCTCGGGCTAAAGACGATGGCGGAGAAAACTTAAATTTAATGCTACGGATAGATTTGCCGAATAAAGATAAAGCAGATAAAACAAAGAAAGCAAATTATCCGTCTAAAACAGTTGAAAGCCAGCAGCATAAAGAGTGTCAAGATTTACTTAATTCCGATAAACGTAATTCTTTACGAACTTTGTGTGACAGAATCTTAGAACAAGAGCCTAAGTTGAAACAAATTCGATTTGTTGTATTACGTGCTGATACAGATAGTAAATCTTCTTATCCAACAAATATAAAAGGTTGGTCTAGAAAATTTGATCGATTATATCGAGCAGAAACATTGCTAACTATTCCTAGCAAAGGTTAAGTATGAATATAATTATCCATCGTGGCACTCATCAGATTGGTGGTAGTGCCATAGAAATTAGTACAGCATCTACTCACATTATGTTAGATTTTGGTAATGAATTAAGTTTAGATGAAAAGTACACACCTATAAATCTGGATATAGACGGTGTTACAAAAGGAATGCCGGATTGTGACGGTATTGTGATTTCTCATTATCATATGGATCATTTAGGCCAACTAACCTCTGCACTATCAGAAATTCCATTATATATGGGTGAATTAAGTAAGGAAATCGCGCTAATAGGTGCTGAGTATCAAGATAGAGGTTTATACTTGCGCTTATTAGGTGCTAATACATTTCGGGGCGGAGATGTCTTTTCTATTGGTGATATACGTATCAGACCTTTAGTTATCGATCATAGTGCTGCGGATAGTTATATGTTTGTCATTGAAGCAGAAGGTAAACGTGTCTTATATACAGGTGATTTCCGGATGCATGGGTTGCGCCATCACGTATTAGACAAATTAGTTAATACCTATATAGGTGAGGTTGATGTATTAATTACAGAGGGCACCTCATTGTCTAGAGACGCAGGTGATTATATATCTGAAGCCACAGTGTTAGACGATATTTCTTCATATATTCAAGATGGGAAATATGTTTTTGTTATGTGTTCCTCTACGAATATTGACCGTATTATGGGGATTTGGCAGAATATGCCAACTGATAAAGTACTCATTTGTGATGCTTATCAGAAAAGAATATTAGATACTGTGATTAACAATGTATATTATGAAAGTTCTTTGTATCGTAGACATGATAGTCCGCTAGTTCTTGATAAAGGCAAGTATCCTAAATACTATATGGAACATGGATTTGTATCCTTAGTAAGAGGGACAGAAAATTTTATTTCTAAAATTAAAGAGTTCCCTAAAGATGATGTACGTATTATATATTCAATGTGGACAGGATATATTGAGGAAAATCTTCCGTTAAGAAATCTACTAAATATCTATCCATCTTATATATGTCATGCCAGTGGTCATGTGTCTAAAGATAATTTGATTAAGTTTATAGAATTAGTTAATCCTGACGTTATTATTCCGGTTCACACTGATAATCCTGAGAGATTAGAGGCATTAGTACCTAATAGAAATGTGTATATCGTTAATGATAATGAGCCATTTATCATATAATTCCTTTAAGAAATTTCGCATTTGATGTATAATAAATAAAAAGAGAGCCATCAACGTGTGGTTGCGTTAGGCTCATCTTATAAATGTTTTCTTATGATTGCCTAGCGTGCGAGTATTTTGAATACTCTGTTGCGTTAGGCTTTTGTCTTTATACTATTTGAATAGTGCAAAGAGTGATATTGCTATGGAAATTACAAAAAGAATTAAGTAGTACTTTTCGAATTTGCTCATAGTATCACCACCTTTCGGTGATGAGCCTAACTCACGTGATGACTCTTAGCATTAGTATATCAATGTAATTTTAGGAAAAATAGAATTGACATTTTGTTATATACCAATTTTTGCGTAGTGTTTTACTACGCTTTTTTATTGAAAAATATCAAAACTATATAGGATTAACTTTGTTTTTGATATAATCTAAATAAATACATATTATCGTGCGATTTTATATGAAAGTGGTGTCTTTATGCTGACGATTAGCAATAAAGGATGGCTTTTTACTTCTATATTAAGTGCTTTGATGGCGTTTACGTCGTTGTCGACGGATATTTATTTGCCTGCCATGCCAGAGATGGGGCGTGATCTCCATGGTGATGCAGAGCTTACGTTGACGGGCTTCTTAATTGGTTTTGCGTTGGCACAGCTGTTTTGGGGCGCCGTTAGCGATAAAATTGGTCGTAAGAAGCCTTTGGTTATAGGGATAGGCTTATTTATTATAGGCTCTGTGGGCTGTGCTCTAAGTTCGTCTATGCTGGAATTACTAGCTTGGCGTGTATTTCAAGCCTTTGGTGCCTGCGTAGGGCCTATGTTATCACGGGCTATGATTCGTGACTTATATGGTCGGACTGAGGCTGCAAAAATGTTATCTACATTAGCCATTGTTATGGCCATAGCTCCTATAGCAGGGCCGATGTTAGCAGGGCATTTACTCGTATGGTATACATGGCATTCCATATTTTGGTTGCTTGTTGCCATCGGTATTTTAATGCTTGTTGCCGTATTAGTCATTCCTGAAACACATCCTGTAGAGAAACGTAGTAAAAAGTCTATAGCTCATACCTATAATAATTATTGGATTTTATTGCGCAATAAAGGCTTTATGAAGTATACGCTATGTGTCAGTTCCTTTTATATTGCTATCTATGCATTTTTAACAGGTTCGCCTTATGTATATATTGATGTCTATGAGGTACCAAAAGAGTACTTTGGTTATCTCTTTTCTGTTAATATTATTGGCGTCATGTTATTAAGCGCCATCAATCGACGCATTGTAAGTGCTATACGTCTCGATAGATTATTGAGATTTGCCACCTTATTTGCTGCTATTTGTGTATCCGTTGTAATGGGCCTGATTGTCTTAGGCTACCATTCGCTGTGGTTAATCGTTATTGGTTGTTTTTTATTCTTCTCTATGAACGGCATCATTGCGGCTGTAACGAATGCATTAGCTTTAGATAGAGCAGGTAGAATGGCTGGCTCTGGGGCAGCATTATTAGGGGCTATGCAATATGGTAGTGGTATTGTATCATCGTTGATGCTTACCTTCTTACCAAACGATACGGCAGATCCTATGATGGGGGTTATTACATTATTTGTTATTATTTGCGCCATTATCGCTTTTCCTGAGGATGAAAAATATAATCGTATATAATATTAGTGAAAGCAAGGGTTTAAAATTGAACTCTTGCTTTCATTCTTTTTTTAGGTTATAATAGTAAGGCTTATTGATGGTAAGCACTTCCTACCCCTATGTGTCGATAGGGGCATTAGTCCGAAAGAGGAGGTGATTTTGTATGAACAAATACGAAGTCATGTTTATTGTGAAACCAGCTGAAGAGGAAGCAACTAACGCTGTTATTGAAAAAGTAGAAGCTTTAATTGCTCGTGTAGGCGGCACAGTAGAAAAGGTAGATCGTTGGGGCAAGCGTCGTCTTGCTTACGCTGTGAAGAAATTCACTGACGGTTTCTATGTATTGATCAACTTTGAAGCAGCACCTGCTGAAATCAAAGAAATCGATCGTGTATTGAAAATCAACGATGAAGTCCTAAGACATCTAATTGTTAAACACGAAGCATAATTAAAGCCTGGAGGAAAACATGAACTCTGTACAAATTCTAGGTAATTTAGCTCGTGATCCTGAAGTACGCTATACCAAAACTGGTCGTGCAGTAGCAACTTTCACAGTAGCTGCTACAAACACCTATATTGATTCCACAACAAATGAGACGAAAGAACAAACTGCTTTCATCAACTGCGTTGCTTGGGGTAAACTTGGTGAAGCGGCAGGCAATCTTCGTAAAGGCAGTCGTTGCTTTGTAGAAGGTCGTTTGCAAACTCGTTCTTACGAGACTCAGGACGGTCAAAAACGGTACGTTACTGAAGTAGTAGCGAACTTTGTGGGCCAATCCCTTGATATGAATACTAATTCTTTCGAAGGTGGGTCCAATTTTGATAGTTTCAGTACAGGCGGCGATGACGAAAACATCCCGTTCTAGTGTCAGGGACTCCTACTAATTCGAAAAGGAGGATTCGCAATGAGAAGAGATAGAGGCAGAAAGCCAAGAAGAAAAGTATGCGTTTTCTGTGCAGACCATATCGATCAAATCGACTATAAAGACGTTGCTAAACTTCGTCGTTTTACGACTGAACGCGGCAAAATCTTACCTCGTCGTATTTCCGGTACTTGCGCAAAACATCAACGCAAATTGACTACATCTATCAAACGTGCACGTGCAATCGCTTTATTGCCATTCACTGCTGAATAATTGATGAATCAAGGCGGTACAACCATTTGGTTGTATCGCCTTTTTGCTTTTATGAATAGAGACTATGCTTTAAACGCATAGTCTCTTTTATATTCCTTTGATTCTCAGGGATTATCATATTTACTAAATTTAATAAATATTCAATATAATAGATATAAAAATATATGATGAAAATTTATAATTATACCTTTAAAAACGGAGCCTATATGATTAATCTATATAGCCGAATTAATAAAACTAATGCATATAATCAGAAAAGCTTATGGTTTTTATACTATAATGTGAGTATATGCTTAATACTGTAAAGTTCAGTGAAAGGTGGTAAGTACATGGGATTTTTGAAAAAGGATATATCCCGTCGCCAGTTTATTGGTGGTGCTTTAGCGTTAGCAGCTGCGTCAGCTGTACCGTCATTTATACGCGGTGCCTATAAGCCAACACAATCCGATTCCTTGCAAGTATGGACTTGTGGTGGATTATCGGAAGCATTTCTAGATTTAAACCAAGTCTACACGATGCACACAGGGCACAATATTCAGTACACCGGTGCCTTTGCGGGGGCCATTGGTAAATCCTTATTGGCTGAAAAGAGCCGTACCGAAGTCTTTGGTGCTCGTGGTTTAGAGCTGGCAAAGAACATGCGCAAAAAGGGCGTAAGCATCGCTTTTGAACCATTATGTTTTACGGATTACGTCATCGTTACTCCTAAGGGGAATCCCGCAGGGATTCGGGACTTGAAGGATATGGCAGAGCCTGGTGTGCGCGTTATGTTGCCATTAGGTGCATCACCTCCTGGTAGTGCCTCTGTAAAAGGGATTATGAAGCTCTCAGGATTAACCGATGGTATTATGAAAAACATGATAGCCGAAAATGCTTGTGTAATCTCCATGATGTGTGACCTTGTAGAAGGTAAAGCAGATGTATCTATTATTGAAAAGCGCCTTACTACACATGATCGATTCAAGGATCGGATTGAGTACTTCCCCATTCCTGCACAATTTGTGCCGCCTGCACCACTTACTTTCACCATTAATACAATGAAATACGTACAAGATCGTGCACTAGCTGCCGATTATATTGAATTTACACGGTCCCAAGAAGGACAACAAATTTTAGAAAATCACGGATTTACATCCGTTCATAGTGCGAGAGGTCTCGATTTGATAGAAAGGTTTGGTGTAAAAGATGTGTAGTCATTGTCCGTCATCTACATCCTGTGGGTCTCAAGGTAGTTCTGGTGTATCTGGGAAACAAGCCCCTAAGAATTTAACGCTTTGGCGTCGTATCGTACAGTTTATATTCCTCTTTATTATGGGGAAATGGGTATATTATGGTATATTCCGATGCCCTTATATCGTGCCGTTTGTAAACTGTGAAAGCTGCTCCATGATTACCTGCTGGGGCCGTATTACGACATATTTCTATGCTTGGTGGATTATTCTGCCAATTATGGTCGTATTCTTTGGTCGAGCATTCTGTAGTTGGTTCTGCCCAAGTGGGTGGGTTAACCAAATGCTGGGAAAAATATCTATGGGGCCTTTAAGAAATCGTAAACATTACATGCGATTCCTACAACTCGGCATGGTAGCTACTATAATTTTAGGTCTTATTGTGTATTTCAAATTTGGTAATCCCCGTATTATGATTCCTATTCGGACGAGCGATGAATATTTTAATGCAGTCATTTTATCTATGCAGTTCTCCGAATGGTATTGGGCGGCTCGCACTATAACGGTCGTGTCCATCATTGCTGGTTCCCTTATCATCGCCAATGCTTGGTGTCGCTTTGTATGTCCATTTGGTGGGGTAATGGAATTATTACGGAAAATTTCCATTTTTAAAGTATATAAAACTAGTGATTGTGACGATTGTGATGCGTGTCTACGTGTTTGTGAAATGGGTACACGACCAAATGAAATGAATTGCACCAACTGTGGTGACTGTTTGCATGTATGCCATAAAGATGCTATTAGATTTGGTCGGAAAGGTTAATTATGAAAGAAGTTCAAGGACAAAGTTTCCTACAAAATCATCCATGTTACAACAAGGATGCTGCCGCTAATTGGGGACGTTTACATTTGCCAGTTGCACCGAATTGTAATATTCAATGTAATTATTGTAATCGCAAGTACGATTGCGCTAACGAAAATAGACCGGGCGTGACGCAACATGTTTATACGCCACAAGAGGCAGCAGTCTTTGTGCATAAGGTATTTGATGCACGTAAGGATATTTCTGTTGTGGGCATTGCAGGACCTGGAGATCCTATGTGTGATGCGGATAAGACACTTGAAACATTCCGTCTTGTAAAAAAAGATTTCCCTCACGTCATGCTCTGTTTATCTAGTAATGGCTTGGCAGTGCCTGATTATGTCGATGAAATCGCTGATTTAGGGATTACTCATGTAACGATTACGGCTAATGCTATTGATCCAGAGATTGCTAAACATGTGTATTCCATGGTTCGCTATGATGGGAACATCTATAAGGGGATTGATGGGGCCCGTATCTTATTAGAACGTCAGGCTGAAAGTATTCGTAAATTAAAGGAAAAGAACATCATCGTTAAGATTAATACTGTAGTAGTACCTGATGTAAATATGGACCATGTACCAGCTATCGCTAAACAAGCAGAAGCATGGGGCGTAGATTTGATGAACTGTATTGCTATGATTCCAGTTCATGATACAGCCTTTGAAAACCATCGAGGACCGACTGCAGAAGAGATTGACAATATGCGTCAGTTTATTGGTCACTATGTGCCGCAGATGACGCACTGTAAACGTTGTAGAGCTGATGCTATTGGTCGTTTGTGTGAAGCGTAGAAGCATAAAAGGCTATATACCAGAGTATATAGCCTTAACGATTATGTATTATTTAGTATTTTTAAGGATTCTATGTAGCGCAGATAATGCGGTTTCCACATCTTCATATGTGTTAGCATAGCCAAAGGAGAATCGCACAGTTCCTTCTGGATAGGTACCTAGCGTTTGGTGTGCTCGTGGGGCACAGTGTAGTCCGACGCGTGTCATGATGTGATACTTTGACTCTAGTTCATATGCAATACTGGCAGCATCCATATCATCAATTGTGATGGATACGACGGCTGTTCTATCTTGGATATCTTGTTTGCCGATGATGTTAACTCCAGTTATTGAGTGTAAACCTTCGAGAAAGGCTTTTGTCAAAGCTAGTTCGTGGTTGTGGATATTCTCCATGCCGATCGATTCGATGTAGGAAACTCCTTCATTGAGGCCGATAATGCCAGGTAGATTTAACGTGCCTGCTTCAAAGGCGTCGGGCATGTTAGTAGGCATCGTTTCTAAATGTGAAAAGCTGCCTGTACCGCCGGCGATAAGAGGTGTTAAGATTTGAGCCATTTCTTTGGTTAAAATAATGCCACCAATACCTTGTGGTCCCAATAAGCCTTTATGACCCGTAAAGCAAAGTGCATCTATATGATATGCTTTCACATCAATAGGGATAACACCAGCTGTTTGGGCTGCGTCTACAATGAAATGTAGATTATGAGCCTTGCAGATAGCACCTATTGATTCAATAGGCTGTATGGTACCACATACATTAGATGCGTGGTTGGTAATAATAGCCACTGTATTTGGACGGATAAGAGACTTAATGGCATCTTTTTCAATAGAGCCTGTAACATCACAAGGAATAATATCAAAGGTAATGCCCTTATCCAGTAGTTGGGTAAGAGGTCTCATAACTGCATTGTGCTCTATAGAGCTAACGAGTACATGATCACCTGCTTTCAATAGGCCCTTGATGACCATATTTAAGCTCATCGTCACATTTTGCGTAAAGATGACATGCGATGGATCATGGCCGTTGAATAAGGTATTTAGTCGTTGTCTTGTTGTATAGATAATATCCTCTACATCGTAGGCGAGAGCATAGGATCCACGGTTAATATTAATACCGTAGTTCGTTATATAGTTTGCCATGGCATTAGCCACATTAGGTGCTTTAGGAAACGTGGTACTTGCATTATCTAAATAGATATAGTCCATAGGTAATCTCCATGAATAACAAGGTGTATTTATGGTTATTATATCATGAGTCATATGCTTGATAGGGTAGGAGTATATACTCATACATTTGTAGTGTAGTTTGTTTGAAAGGAGTTTATTATGAGTGGGTCTCATGAAAAAAGGAATTTAATTATTGCAGGCCTTATTATTGGCGCTATTGCAGGCTTCCTCGTATTGGCTGGCAATCCGGGCAATATGGGCTTCTGTATTGCTTGCTTTGTTCGCGATACTGTCGGTGGCCTAGGTCTACATCGTGCTGCGCCGGTACAGTACATTCGCCCAGAAATTATCGGTCTTATTTTAGGGGCTTATTTATTATCCATGATTCGTGGTGAACACCAAAGCAAAGGTGGTTCTTCTCCAATTATTCGATTTATTCTCGGCTTCTTTGTTATGATTGGTGCTTTGATGTTCCTCGGCTGTCCGATTCGTATGATTTTAAGACTTGGCGGCGGTGACTTAAATGCGTTGTTCGGCATTGCTGGTTTTGCTGGTGGTATCGGCTTTGGTACTATATTCTTGAAAAAAGGTTATTCTTTACAGCGTACCTATGCATTGAGTAAATTAGAGTCCGCTATGATGCCTGCTATCCAAGTTGGTTTGCTAGTTTTAGTAGTAGCGGCTCCAGCATTTATCTTCTTTAGTCAAAAAGGTCCTGGTGCTATGCATGCACCTTGGTTAATTTCATTGGCGGCAGGCCTCGTGGTAGGTGGCTTATCTCAAGTTAGCCGTCTTTGTACCGTTGGTGGTTTCCGCGATTTATTCTTGTTCAAAAAATCTATCCTTATCTTTGGTTATTTAGCTGTTCTCGTTGGTGTATTCGTTGTAAATATTAGCTTTGGTAATTTCCATCTTGGCTTTGAAAACCAACCGATTGCACATACAGATGGATTGTGGAACTTCCTAGGCATGGCGCTTGCTGGTTTCTGTAGCATATTGCTTGGCGGTTGTCCGTTGCGTCAATTAATTATGACTGGTGAAGGTAATTCCGATTCTGCTGTTACAGTACTTGGCCTCGGGGCTGGTGCAGCATTTGCTCATAATTTTGGCTTAGCCGCTTCTGGTGCAGGCCCTACATTAAATGGTGAAATTGCTGTAGTTGTTGGTTTTGTAGTAGCATTTATTATTGCTGTAGTTAATACAAAACGTGCCAATGCTTGAGTTAGAAATGAGTGACTATGAAATATATTGCTACGTTTTACTCTCACTTTGGAGCCATTCGTTTTAAACGAGAGGCTCCTGAAGGGGTAACAAATATAGAACTTCGTCCGGTGCCACGCGATTTGAGTTCTTCCTGTGGTACAAGTGCATCATTTGATGCCGGTGAAAGCTTTACGTTTACAGATGATCCTACAGAGGAGATTGAGCAAATCGTTGCTGTCACTGATAAGGGGTATAGAACTATATTTGAAAGTCCCAATAAATAAACATTACAGCCTCTTAGCGTTGCTAATATAAGCGGTTCTATAATCATTTTGTAATGTAAAAGAGGAGCTATCCGTTGGATAGCTCCTCTTTGTTATACAGCTCTATATTTTTTAGGTGATTCACCTTTTTCAGCGGCTTCTTTATCAGCGCGCCATTTGCGTTCGAAATATTTATGATACTCTACAGGAACATCATCAGGTGTTAAGCTTTCATAAAAACTAGTAGTTCCATTTGCTTGAGCTTGTTCATAAAACCATGTTTTAAATTCTAGCATGGACAAGCGTGCTTGTAGGTTTTCGATTTCTACTAATACGCGATCTCGTTGATTTCTAATGATAGATAATCTTTCATTAATGCGACTATCACCTTCGACGCAGTAGTCGATAAAATGCTTTATTTCCTTAATAGGCATACCGGTATGCTTCATGCATTCAATCAATTCTAACCAATCCATATCTGTGTCATGGAATACACGGATACCACCAGCAGAACGTTCTACAAAGGGCAATAGACCTTCTTTATCATAGTAACGCAATGTAGAAGGTGCCACATTTAGTTTTTTTGCGATTTCGCCAACAGTATATGTCATAGGACCTCCTTTTGGGTTCATATTAAATTCGTAAAAGATTTAGTGTCAGGAGTAATGTATTAAGCGTATAATATACGTATATTTTTAAGGTTAGAGTTAAGTTTTACGTTCTCGCTTGACTTAAACCTAACTTTAAGTTCTATACTTATTACATGCTGGACATACAGTATAGCACGGTTAGTAATACAATACAAATTCTAGAGGTTGTATTGTTATATGACACCTAATGAAAGGAACACATATGAACTTAATTGATATAAAATCTCCAGCCGATTTAAAAGGCTTATCTATTTCTGAATTAACAGACTTAACAGCACAAGCTCGTCAAGCTCTTATGACAAAGGTTTCTGAGCATGGTGGTCATTTTGGCCCTCCTATGGGCGTAGCGGAAATGATTATGGCCTTGCACTATGTATTTAATTCTCCTGTAGATAAGATTGTTTATGACGTGTCTCATCAGTCTTATGTACATAAAATGGTCACAGGTCGTGCATTGGCGTTCTTAGATCACGATCATTATGATGACGTAACGGGTTATACAGATCATACTGAAAGTGAGCACGATTTCTTCAATATTGGTCATACCTCCACATCTATTTCTTTAGCATCTGGTTTAGCAACAGCTCGTAATTTAAAAGGGGACTCTGAAAATATTATCGCTATCATTGGCGATGGTTCTTTGTCTGGCGGTGAAGCATTTGAAGGTTTTGATTATGCGGCCACATTAGACAGCAATATGATTATTATTGTCAATGATAATGACCAATCCATTGCAGAAAATCATGGTGGCTTGTATCGTGGTCTTCGTGAATTACGCGAGTCTAATGGTGAAAGCTCTAACAATATCTTTAAGGCTCTTGGTTTGGATTATCGTTTTGTAGCCGATGGCAATGATTTGGAAACATTAATCAATGTGTTTAAGGATGTAAAAGATATTAACCATCCTATAGTTTTACATATTGTTACTCAAAAAGGTAAGGGTTATGCTATTGCAGAGCAAAATAAAGAGGCCTTCCACTGGACAAGGCCATTTGATTTAGAAACAGGTAAACTCAAAAAGGAACATCATGGTCCGACCTATGCTGGTACAATTGCGGACTATTTGATGGAACAAATTAAAGTAGATCCAACAGTGGTAGCTATTAATGCAGGGACACCAGGTGGCTTTGGCTTTAACTCTGAATGGCGTAACGAAGCTGGTAAACAATATATCGATGTAGGCATTGCGGAAGAACATGCCATTGCGATGAGTTCTGGTATTGCAAAAAATGGCGGTAAGCCAGTGTTCAGTGTAGATAGTACCTTCTTACAACGCGCTTATGACCAATTGGTTCAAGATCTTTGCGTCAATAATAACAGTGCGGTTATTATCAATCATATGGCATGAACGATGTTACGCATTTAGGATTCTTTGATATTCCTATGCTTACAAGCATTCCTAACTTAGTATACTTAGCACCTACTAATAATGAAGAATTGTTGGCTATGACGGAATATGGAGTGCATCAACACGAGCATCCTGTGGCTATTCGTGTTCCTGTAGGTGAATTTACATCTACTGGTGTAGCCGATACGACTGATTACAGCATTTTAAATAAATCTGAGGTGACTCGTCGTGGTGAACGCATTGCCTTGTTAGGCCTTGGTAATTTCTACCATTTGGCAAATCAAGTGGCTGATGCATTGGCTAAAGACGGTATCAATGCAACTGTAGTAAATCCTAAATTTGCTTCTGGTCTTGATGAAGCATTACTGGAAGAATTGAAAGCAAATCATTCTGTAGTATTTACATTGGAAGATGGTGTAGTTGAAGGCGGTTGGGGACAACGTGTAGCTAGCTTCTACGGTCCATCTGATGTGCGTGTTAAAAACTATGGTATTGCTAAAGAATTCCACGATCGCTATGATGCAACGGAATTGTTACGAGAAAATGGCGTTTCTTTAGATCAGATTGTAGCGGATGCTAAACAAATTTTATCCGTTTAGTTCGATGAAATATTAAATAAATAATTTTATCTATAAATGCAGTAGAAATATGGGTTTACCCTGTTTCTACTGCATTATTTCTAGTTTTATATTTTATAAAAATATAAAATTTGTTAAAAGATTATAGATTTTTTTCGAATAGGACTATAAAAATTAGATGAAGTATTATATAATATTATCTACAGTATGTATTACAGTAGAACAAGTTTGTTGTTAATGTACAAAAATATCACAGTATTATATAAGTAAGTATTAATGAAAAGGGAGATTGTAAGACGTTGAAAAAAGTATTAACCTTAACATTAGCCGTGGCCATCGTCGCCGGTGGCTATATGTCTGAGGCTAATGGGGCGGGAGAACAGCCTTCTAAGCAGGCACCGTCTATATCTGAGATAAACATATATACGCCTAAAGAACTCAATGCACGTCAAAAAGACTTGGTTGATATCGGTCGCTATACAGCATCCGGTGATCAAGGTGCATTGAAAAGTACAATCGCCTCTGCTATTGAGCGAGGTACGTTGACACCGCAAGAGGTGAGTATTGCGATTCGCCAACTTTACTCTGCTGCTGGTTTAAAGCAAATGAATGCAGCATTAGCTACATTTGATCAATTACGTGAGGAGCGTCCTGAGTTTGGCGCTGATTACGAAAAAATGGTTCCAAAGCAAACAGGACTTAGTGCTTTATTGGGGAATGGCACTAATGGGGCTGCTTTGGCTAAGGCTAAAAATGAGGATACAAAAGAAGCGGTTCAATACAATACGTTCCGTATGAAGAAACCAAAACCGCAAAATCGTAATCGCTCTCGCCTTGGTAAGTTGGACCGTGAATTGGTCGCTGCCGCAGCTTTAGGTACGCGTGTAGGTAAAAATAATCTATTCGCTGCATCTGAAAAGAGTTTATCTGAGCTTGGCCTCAGCAAATATCAAATTGAAAATCTTGAATCTTTGATTTTCTAAGAATATAAAGACCTACTTCTTTGGAAGTAGGTCTTTTTTATGTATATGAGAAGGGAAATGTAATTGACGTTTAACTCCCCCTTTTCTATAATTAATAAGATAGGTATATGATCTGTAATAATAGATATAATTAATAGTTAACATAGATGTAAGGAGAAAGTATGCGCCTTCGTAGAAAACCGTGGATTGATGAAGCTATCCACGAATATGACTCTCATATTATTTTGTCCGGCCAGGAACAGTACAAGGGCAAATGGCGTGAGTTATTTGCCCATCCTGAACGACCATTATATATGGAACTTGGTACAGGTAAGGGTCGTTTTATTGCCGGTATGTCCGAAGCGTATCCAGATGCTAACTTCGTAGGATTTGAAGTGCAAATTGGGGTAATTTATTACGCAGCACAAAAAATCTTTGAAGCAGAGCGAGATAATGCTAAGGTATCTCTCTTTGATATTGCTGGTATTGAAGAGGTTGTTGCGCCAGGTGAAGTAGATCGCTTTTATATCAACTTCTGTGATCCTTGGCCTAAGGCAAAACATGCTAAGCGTCGCCTCACATATCATACATTCCTTGATCGTTATGCTCGTCTTTTAAAAGACGGTGGTGAGGTTCACTTTAAAACTGATAATGAAGGTTTATTTATGTTCTCTCTTGAAGAATTCAAAGAATGTGGATGGGAACTTAAAAATGTAACCTATGATTTACATAGTACAGACCTTCCAAATGTAAAAACTGAGTATGAAGAAAAGTTTAGTGCTAAAGGGCAACCTATTTTCCGCTTAGAAGCAATTAAGCCAAAAGTACAAAAGGAGGCTTAACATGGAAACACCGAATAAGGGGGATAGTCGGTGGGGCTCACTCTTTAAAAATGATTTACAAGGTATGCTCTTACCTATATTGCTTATCACGATTATAGGTAGTGTGAATATCTTCAGTGCCACTTATATTAACTCTATTTACGAAAATACAGGGCTTTTAGGGTACTTTTCAAAACATATAGGCTTCCTATTTCTTTCAATGGCAATAGGTGTTATTTTATATCGGTATGATTATAGGCAACTACAAAAGCCACATATGTTGCAACGCATAATGATTGCAACCCTAATAGGTATGGTGTTAGTCCTTGTGGCGGGCTCTGTCATTAATGGTGCGCGTCGGTGGATCGTTATCGGTCCCGTATCGATACAGCCGTCGGAATTTGCCAAGTTAGCTGCTATAATATGGACATCCGCTAAATTGAGTACCATGAGAAAATGGGGTAAATCAAGATATAATAATCCACTCACAAACTTACAAGGTTATGTGAGTGAGCGGGTAGGTTATATGTTGCCAATGTTAGTTTGGCCGATAATCTTTGCAGTTCTAACCATCTTGCAACCAGATATGGGGACTACTGTACTAATCTTTGGGTTCTCCTTCATACTAATTTACTTAGCAGGCTTTGATGGGCGATTCTTTGGTGGTGCCTTTGCCGTAGCTGGTGTGATCGGCTTCATTGCAGCTCGTATGTCGCCATATCGTTGGGAACGGATTCAGTCATGGTTCGATCCTTGGCCGCATGCTCAAGATATGGGCTATCAAACTGTACAAGGTCTTTTGGCCGTAGGTTCTGGTGGTATTCTTGGGGAAGGCTTTATGCAAGGTACATCTAAGTACTTTTACTTGCCAGAGGCTCATACAGATTTTGCATTTGCCGTGTGGGCTCAAGAAATGGGCTTTGTCGGTGCTGTCTTTGTCGTTCTCTTGGTAGCGGCCTTTACATACTTTGGTTTCCGCATTGCTAATAAATCTCGTGATGAATTTGGCAGATGGTTAGCTATGGGCATAACCTTGCTCATCAGTGGACAAGCATTATTTAATATTGCCATGGTTTGCGGGATTATGCCGGTAACAGGTGTGCCTTTGCCATTTATTAGTTATGGCGGTTCTTCATTGTTAATGAACTTTATGGCCATAGGCTTGTTAGCCAGTGTTGGTCGCCGTAATGTAGAAGGTGTAAAACAAGTTGGTACGGCTGAGGATTTACCATCCTTGCGTGAAGAGACACAAAGTCGCTTCAAACCTAAGGCGACTCAAGAAACAGACAAGACTGAAATGCCTGGTCCGTTTAGACCTAGAGAGCCTAGAAGACCAACGCGTAGACGTCCGAGACCTAAAAATTGATGTGTAATTCTTATGTTTCATAAGAGTAACATATATGTGTAAAATCCAATGCTATATCATACCGGGTATAGCGTTGGAACCTAGTGTTGTTATTGTGGTGAGAGGAAAAAATGAAGGATTATATTGATATTCAAGAGCGCCCGTCTTGGGGGCGTATGTTGCCACTTAGTTTCCAACATTTATTTGCTATGTTTGGCTCTACTGTATTAGTACCATATTTGTTAAAGGTAGATCCTGCAACAGCTTTATTTATGAATGGTATCGGTACATTGCTATACCTATTCGTATGTAAAGGTAAAATCCCTGCATACCTCGGTTCTAGCTTTGCTTTCATTGCTCCTGTAGCTGGTGTATTATCTGCCGGCCTCGGTTATGAGGCAGCTAAAGGTGCCTTCGTTGTATTTGGTTTATCCTTTGTGATTTTATCTGTTCTAGTTCGCTATATTGGTACGCGTTGGATTGATAAGTTATTCCCACCGGCTGCCATGGGTGCTATCGTTGCTATTATTGGTTTGGAATTGGCACCAGTAGCGATGAGCATGTCTGGCCTTATTGGTAATCAAGATTTGGGCATGAGCCACAGCCAAGCTGTATTTATTTCTATGTTTTCCTTAGTTGTTACCTTGCTTGGTACTGTTGTGTTCCGTGGTTTCTTAGCAGTTATCCCTGTTTTGATTGGCGTTGTTTCCGGCTATATATTATCCGCCTTTATGGGTGTTGTTGATTTCTCTAGCGTAGAGGCTGCACCTTGGTTCTCCTTACCGCAGTTCTATGGCATGCCTGTATTTGATATCAATGCAATCATCATGATTATGCCAGCACTCTTTGTAGTATTTGCAGAACATGTAGGTCACTTGGTTGTAACTAGTAACATCGTATCCAAAGACTTGATGAAAGAACCAGGCTTACAACGTTCTTTGCTCGGTGATGGTCTTGCGAATATTTTATCTGGTTTCTTTGGTGCTACACCAAATACGACATATGGTGAAAACATCGGTGTACTCGCTATCACCCGTTGCTTCAGTGTATGGGTTATCGGCGGTGCTGCTGTTCTTGCTATGATTATCTCCTTTGTAGGTAAAGTAGCTGCTCTTATCCATGCTATCCCAGTACCGGTTATGGGGGGTGTATCCATTCTCTTGTTCGGTATCATTGCAGCATCCGGTTTGCGCATGCTTGTAGAACGCAAGGTAGATTATACAAATCCTGTGAACATGATCTTAACATCTGTTATCCTTGTTGTAGGCCTTAGCGGTGCTGAACTTGCTGTAGGTCCTGTTGTGTTGAAAGGCATGGGCCTTGCGACTGTAGTAGGCATGGCAATGAGTATCATCCTATTGATTCTTCAAAAAACAGGCGTTGGTAATGACCAATTGAAAAAAACAGAAGTATAATTATAGTCAAACCTATTGATGAAATAGCATCTTACGATGATGACTGACAATAGTAAAGCTTTAAACTAATATACTTTATAAATAACGACTACTGAATCAGGTATGATCCTGTGAAAGTAGTCGTTTTTATTATCTTATACATATCATCGTTTAATACTTGTGAACCGAATAGGTTTAGGATGTAAGACTATTTGATATGAAATAGATTTATATGATAAGGGTTATCTTTATAATTTATTATTTATATTGTATAATGAATATATAAGTTGTATAAAATTAATTAAAGAGAGGAGGGCCTATGGAGTTTTTAGTATGGATGGCTATAGGGATTGCCCTAATGGCTGTAGAACTTGTTGTTCCAGGTGGTATTTTGGGACTCATCGGTTATTGTACATTCCTTTGGGGTGTGTATGTAGCCCTTGGAGAAGGTACGGTGGCGCTATATGCCGTACTAGGATTAACAGCCTTGTTGATTGTCCTTATCATCGTGTTCTTTAATCACTTTGAAAAGACTTGGATAGGCAAATTGTTTACCTTAGGGCAACGATCTACGACAAAAGCTGGTTATGTATCTAATGATGTATTAGATGACTTAGTCGGTAAAGAAGGCGTAGCTCATACTACACTACGCCCTGCAGGTATTGCTAAAATTGATGGTAATTTGGTGGATGTTGTGACCGAAGGGGACTTCATCGATGCCGGTTCACCTATTGTGGTGCTTCGTGTTGTGGGCGGCCGCAATATAGTTAGAAAGCGCGATTAAGCTTTCACCACATCGTCGTATATAATGGAGGTTATTATGGATGTAAGTATTTTAATCTTGATTCCCATTCTACTGATTGGGATTATGGTGTTCTTGTATGTTGTGCCATTAGGCCTTTGGGTATCTGCTCTTGCAGCAGGCGTTAATGTTGGTATCTTTACACTCGTAGGTATGCGCTTACGTCGTGTAAATCCATCTCAAATTGTAATGCCTTTGATTAAAGCAAATAAAGCAGGTCTTGATGTTAATGTAAATCAGCTTGAAGCACATTACCTTGCAGGTGGTGACGTTGACCGCGTTGTAGATGCTTTGATCGCCGCTGAACGCGCATCTATTCCTTTGACATTCGAACGTTCTGCAGCTATCGATCTTGCAGGTCGTGATGTATTGGAAGCAGTTCAAATGTCCGTTAATCCTAAGGTGATTGAAACACCAATTATCTCTGCAGTAGCAAAAAATGGTATCGAACTCAAGGTTCGTGCTCGTGTAACTGTACGTGCTAATATTGACCGCCTCGTTGGTGGTGCTGGTGAAGCTACGATTATCGCCCGCGTTGGTGAAGGCATCGTAACAACTGTAGGTTCCTCTGAAGAGCATACAGACGTATTAGAAAATCCAGATCACATCTCTCGTACTGTATTGGGTAAAGGCCTTGATGCGGGTACTGCATTTGAAATCTTGTCCATTGATATTGCGGACGTAGACGTAGGACGTAACATCGGTGCTCAATTGCAAACTGACCAAGCGGAAGCGGATAAGAAAATCGCGCAAGCTCGCGCCGAAGAACGTCGTGCTATGGCTGTTGCGACAGAACAAGAAATGCGTGCTAAAACACAAGACATGCAAGCTAAGGTTGTGGAAGCACAAGCTGAAGTACCTAAAGCATTGGCAGAAGCTTTCAGAAATGGTAATCTTGGCGTTATGGATTACTACAATATGAATAATATTATTGCAGACACTAAAATGCGTGAAAATTTAGCAGATAGTGAATAGGAGTAGCTATGGACTCTATTTTGTCTTCTGTGCTATCCATCTTTTCGCATAACCCTATATTTGTGCTAGGTATCATCGCGTATATTGCTTTTTCCATTATAAAAAGCAAGAATACAGAAGAGTCTGATGAGTATGACAATAATGAAAGCTCAGGCCAGACTTGGGAGGATATGGAACGTGAATATGGTATCTCTATAGAGAAAAAGCCTGTAGAACCTTCGCCTGAGGACTTGTTGTATGATGATGATTTCTATCGAGAAATATTTAAAAATAGACCGATTGAAAATCAGCACCCTGAGGCTCCCTTAAGACCGAAGGGGGGAAGACTGTTTCAATATGATGATTCGGAGACATCTGAAAAACATGTTGAAGAGCATCCAAGTAATGATAAAGCTCAAACAGTTTTAGCTTCCGAGCATCATTACGATGAAGCGTCTACAACGCAACAAGGTACTCATGTTTCATCCAAGAAAACTTCAAGTAAATCAACTGGCTTTAGTACGAGTACAACTCGTTTAAGTAGAGAGTCTGTTACAGGGCCAACCTTAAGTGAACGATTGGCCGAATTCAAGCGAGATAAGGCTTCTAAAGAAGGAAAGGTACTCCTTGATACGAATATGGTAACGACTTCGCCAATCACTTCGACCAGTGTTCATACATCAAGTCATAAACGTATATCAAATCATGCTCTAAAAGAAGGCATGAAATGGTCTATTATCTTGAGTAAGCCTAAGGCTCTTGAACGCAGATATCGTTAAGTTGGGGTAGCCAATACGTTTATTAGTCATTAGAAAATATGGCTATCAAAATATTGGTCATAACGTCTACTGGATTATTGGTGATTCATGATCATCGTTATTCGGGGATAGATGTTGTATAGCAATTATAACGGCACATATCCTATGTGGTGCATATAATTACATATGGAAAGAGGTTCCTATTGGTCACCTATGTGACTATTAGGAACCTCTTTTTTATTGTCTTTTTTTGATGGAACTTTCACAATAATAGGGAAAGGAGTTCGTCTACAAGGAAAGGTGATAGTATGTATCGTAATGTGCGCGTTATACCTAAACAGTTACTGGAACAATTATATGTAGAGAAACAGTGGAGTGTTCGCGAGGTGGCAGAGTATTTTCAGTGTAGTGTAGATACTATTATGCGGCGTATGAAGGCATATGATATTGAGCGAAGACCGTTGAAGAAGGATATAAATATGGTTCATGTACAAGCTCTATATGAGTCAGGTAAGTGGTCATTACATTCTTTAGCGAAGCGTTATGATGTATCGATTACGACGATGGCAAGTCGGATGAAAGAATATGGACTAGCTTGTCAGCGTTCGACCAAGAATGTAGCTATCGATCCGGTGCGTATTTGTAGGGCCTATAAAAGTGGAAATACGTCAGACTCAATTGCACGCATGTATGGCATATCCCGATGGAAAGTACATCATGTATTGCGTCATATGGGAATGTGTACAACGCTTAAAGTAAAACCATCTCGAAAGGTGGACGAGATGGCTTACTTGTATATTCATCATCATATGAGTACGGATGATATAGGTTTAGCTTACGGTATACGAGGGTCAACAGTGGCCATGTATTTACGGGAGCAAGGTATAGAAATTCGTTCAAATATATTAGAATTAGACGAAAATAGGATAAAAAACTTACGTGCTCAAGGGTATGGTGTTGCCAAAATTGCACAGATGATGGGCTGCTCTGCTTCTGCCGTAAGAAAACGACTAGCCATGAAAAAATATATCTCTCCTTGATGTAGTGCGGTAGATACTATATACTTAAATTTATACAATGATGGGAGGAATATTATGCTTGAAATTATATCTGCTTTAATACCGTTTTTCTTACTTGGCATAGCGGCCGCTGGTTTATCCCGTGTATCTGGGGTGGCACTGTCGATGATCATAGTACCAACACTATTGATTTGGGGAGCTAACGCGATTGATGTTATCGCCTTTATGCTGCTATTTGTGGTGTACAACAACTTTACAATGGAGACACAAGACGTTCGATTAGATTATAAAGACCTTGTATTATTCCCTAAATGGCGCTTATGTATTCCATTTATTTTGAGTTTAGTTGCTGCGTTCTTTGTACCAGCTGCAGGGATTGCCATCTTTATGGCCTGCTTTGTCCTAGAATTGTTAGCTACTGTATACAAACGCATTCCAGAAAATAAACGACCTCGCTTGCATCGCGTTATTGTTACATCCGTTTTAAGTGCTGTTGTAACTGCTGTAGGTGCTTATGCGGGCCCTAAAATTCCTAGTGAATACTATTTCATCTGTGCTGGTTTAGCCATCTTAATTATTACGGGCTTTGCTTGGTACGTAGGCAACCATCGAGATGCCTTTAGAGGTGCATGGGAAACAATTTGGGCTGACTTCAATTTGTTCTTGGGTATGTTTGGTGTAGAAGCCTCTTATTATCCAGCAGCGCTTACACGTTCCATTCCAAATCCAATGGACCGCATGTTACCAATGATTACCGTAGTAGGTGGATACGCTGGTCTTATGGTGGTATTTGGTATTTACAATATCTTCTCCATACCATCCTTGATTACCGCTATTGGTGCGGCTATTGGTATTCGTCTCTTTGGTATGTATGAGTTTCCACGTCATGGCAGCTTCTCCTTCTTAGCGATTGGTTTTGCTGTAGCTGCTGTTGTATGCTTGTATCTCGTATCTCCTACACCAGTAGGCTTTGATCATATTAATACATTAGTATCTCAACCAATCGGTCAATAAAGACTATATATGATTAGTGATATAATTCATATATTATGCTGAAAGTTGAGTTCATACTAGATTGTGAAAGGGGTTGATGCTCTGTGGCAGAAACAATTGAAACGAGACCATTTCCACCGTTCTTACCAAAGAATACGACGGTGATGATGATGGGGACATTCCCACCAACTTCCGAAAAGCGATCTATGGAATTTCATTATCCTAACTTTCAAAATGACATGTGGCGCGTGTATGGCTTAGTATTCTTTGACGATAAGGAACACTTTAGAAAAGGGGAGGAAAAAGCCTTTGATGCGGATAAGATTAAAGCGTTCTTATCTGAAGTGGGGATTGCTTCTTGTCCTACTGTATTAAAAGCTATACGCGAAAAGGGGAATGCATCAGATGCATTTCTTAAGGTTGTTGAACCTGTACCGTTGGCAGAGGTATTGGACCAAATTCCAGACTGTAAACACATTGGTACCACAGGTGGTAAGGCCACAGAAATTTTGTTGAGCCTTTTACCAGAAAAGGTTAAATTACCTAAAACAGGGGAGACAATTCCTTTTGTGTTTAATGGTCGCGAATTGACGTTAACAAGATTACCATCTACATCTCGTGCGTATCCGTTGAGCCTTGCTAAAAAAGCTGAAGCTTATAAAAACTTCTTTAAGGCGTGTGGATTAAAAACGAAATAATATAGGTAGATATGTAGAGCATATAGATGTATCAGCTATATAGAAAAGTCATTAACTAAATAGTTATAAATAACACCTTTGATGTTATATCGTATCCTTACGGATGCAATATAATGATCAAAGGTGTTTTTATTATTAAAAATTAATGTAAATAAAAATAACGACAATAACTATATTATAATTGGTTATATATATCCTGTTATAAATAAAAGTAATGAGGTGTATAACATTTTAATTCTTGATTTTTATAGTGAGAGGTTTATAATTAACCGTTGTTGCAAATGGTTGACAATAGTTTAAGAAAATGGAGTTGATATTATGGATAAGGCTAAAGAGGCCTTATGGACAAGAGCCTTTGTCCTTGATACTTTGATTAATTTCCTAGTATTTTTGATTTATTATTTATTAATCGTTATTATTGCGGTAGTAGCAAAGGATAATCTTCATGCCACAGCAAGTCAAGCTGGATTGGCTGTTGGTATTTATATTATTGGTACTGTTGTTGCTCGTTTGTTAGCAGGACGGTTTATTAGTATTTTAGGCTGTCGTAAGATGTTGTACTTAGGTTTATTGATTTACTTAGTTTCAACAGCTATGTACTTCTACACACCTAATTTATTGATGCTCTACAGTGTTCGTTTCATAAATGGTTTTGCTTACGGTATTACATCTACAGCTACAAGTACAATCATAGCCGCTATTATTCCAATGTCACGTCGTGGTGAAGGGATTAACTACTATGGTTTGTCTACATCTCTTGCAGCTGCGGTAGGTCCGTTCTTAGGTATTTTGATGCTTCACAGCCTTGGCTATGACTTTATCATCGCCTTCTGTGTTGCCCTTATCATCCTTTGTGGTATCGGTTCCGTTATCATGAAATTTAATGAACCTAAGCTCGATATTGATTCTGAAGAACATAAAGGCTTTAAAATTTCCGATTATATCGAACCACGTATGAATTCTATTAGTATTGTTTCTATACTAGTAGGTTTTGCATACTCTGGTGTTATCGGTTTTATGGCAGCTTATACAAAAGATTTAAACCTTATCTTAGCAGGTACATTCTTCTTCGTCGTATATGCTGTAGTTATTACGATAACAAGACCATTACTTGGTATTGTATTTGATATGAAAGGGGAAAACTTCGTTCTTTACCCTTGCTTCATATCTTTAGCACTTGGTATTTTCTTATTGTCCATCGCTCACTCTACATGGCTTATACTCTTATCTGCTGTGTTTGTTGGTCTTGGTTACGGTACATTTATGTCAAACGGTCAAGCAGTAACTGTTAAAATCGTTCCTGTTCACCGCATTGGTGTTGCCACATCTACATATTTCATTGCCTTAGATATGGGCCTAGGTTTTGGTCCATACATTTTAGGTGCTATTAAAGAGGTAGTCGGTTATACAAGTATGTTCCATGTTACTGTTGTAGTAGCACTTCTTGCATTCGTTGCTTATTATTTCCTCTATGGCCGTTATGTAGGTACTGAAAAAGATCTTTCTTTGAAAGCTCGCGCTGAAGAAGAACAAATCAGAAATCGTAAACGTAATGGAAAATTAGCATAACATTAGCTATATTACTTACAAGCACATAACATATAGAAAGGACTATACGAGATATCGTATAGTCCTTATTTATTGTTCAGGTATCTTAGTATTCCATTGTATTCTATACTACTAGTTTCGTATTTAAATATCGTTTAAATGCCATCTAGTAGTATAGGTGCATGAGAAGTTACATCGTAACCTATTATTTCTCAATATTAACGATGTTTACGATAATTTCTACGGCTTTTTTCATGTCATCAATACATGCGAATTCGTGACGACCATGTAGGTTTTCTACGCCAGTGAAGATATTAGGGGTAGGGATGCCCATGAAGGAAATTTTAGAACCATCTGTACCGCCACGGATAGGGTCGCAAATAGGAGTAATACCTGCTTTTTCCATAGCTGCTTTAGCTACGTTGACACATTCCATGTTGTCTTTGATGATATCGTACATATTGTAATATTGATCTTTTACGGATACTTCACATACTTCGCGGCCATAGATTTCGTTTAATGTTTGACCAGCTTGTAAGAAGAATGCTTTTTTCGCTTCGAACAATTCTTTGTCATGATCGCGAATGATGTAGTTCATTTTGCCTGTATCTACTTGTGTTTCCATGCTCATGAGCATAAAGAAACCTTGGCGACCGCATGTGTGTTCTGGAACAGCAGCACCTGGTAATAGAGCATCGAATTGCATTGCTAATTTAGCACAGTTAATCATAATGCCTTTCGCAGTGCCAGTATGAACTGATACACCTTTTAATGTAACAGTACCGCCAGCAGCATTAAATGTTTCATATTCAAGTTGGCCAAGGCTTTCACCATCAATAGTATAAGCAAAATCAACAGGAAATTGTTTTACATCAAAGTGATCTGCACCGGTACCGATTTCTTCATCTGGGCCAAAGGCACACATGATTTTACCGTGCTTGATTTCTGGATGAGCTACGAGGTAGGCGAGAGCTTCCATGATTTCGCAGATGCCAGCTTTGTCGTCACCGCCTAGTAGTGTAAGACCATCGGTTACTACCAAGGATTTACCAATATAGTTCTTTAAATTAGGGAAATCTGCACGACGTGTGTAGATTTGATGCTCTTCGTTGAGGCAAATATCGCTACCATCATAGTTTTCTACAATGCGAGGTTTAATATTTTCTGCGTTGTAGTCTGCTGTATCCATATGAGCGATAAAGCCAATAGCAGGTGCTTTTTCATCTGTATTAGCATTTAATGTGCCTATAACAAAACCATTTTCACGGTTGTAAATAACTTCATCTAAACCGATTGCTTTTAAATCAGGAACAAGTACATTAGTTGCAAAATCTACTTGTGTTTGTGTACTCGGAATAGTAGTGCTTTCTTCGTTTGACCGAGTATTTATGCTTGTATAGCGTACAAAACGTTCGACCATTGATTCCATAATGAGCCTCCTCGTAAGTAAACATACGTGTTATACATATTGGTATAAATGCTGTATATAACAAAGATTCTTAATATACTTTCATTGTAGAACAGGGGCGATGAAAATGCAAAATAAATATTTACGGAAGGTGTGATATTTTATTCGCATAATGCATAGAAAACCATTGAACCATATATAGTGCCGTGTTAGTATAAAGGTGAATAGTTATACGTTTGTACATTTTCTGTGAGGAGGTTTTACCATGTCGGACGAAACTCGTTCTATTCCGCCCGTAGAACCCGTATTAGATCCTAAGAAGGATTACGTAGAGATTAACTCATATGTAGTATTCTGGGGCCTATTCTATGCGGCAATTTTCACACTGGCTGTAGGGTATTTATGTTTGAAAATTGGTCAAACAGTAGATGCCTTTGCTCCAGTATCTGTACTTGCTATGGGTACAGCAGTTATTTTGAAACGGCAAAATGCTTTTGCCGAAACGGTTCACATTCAGGCTATCGCTAGTTCTAGTACGAACACATTAGCTGGTGCCATGTTCTTCTTACCAGCTCTATACATTTGGAATGTTACAGATGTAACCTTTGTACAAATGGCGATTCCTATTATCCTTGGTGGCGTACTTGGTGTTCTATTATGCGTTATGTTCCGTCGCTACTTTGTTGAGGAAATGCACTATGTGTATCCGTTCCCAAGTGGTCGTGCTGCTGCTGAAGTGCTAATGAGTAATGAAGGTAGCAAAGCGAAACTCATGCTTGGTTCTGGCCTTATCGCTCTTGTATATGATTTTATTCTTAACAGCCTCGGCTGGTGGGAAGAGGTTATCCGTACTACCGCATTTAAATGGGGGACAGCGCTTGCTGATCAAACTAAATTGACTGCAGCTGTAGATACTGACGCAGCATTGCTTGGTCTTGGTTACTTCACAGGCTTACGGTATGCAGCGATTATCGCAGCTGGTTCCTTCTTCTCTTGGTTCGTATGTATTCCAATCGTATACTATTTAGCTCCGGAACACATCATGCAAATCAATGGGCATGCAGTTCCACTTGCAGAAGCTCCTATTCGTAAAGTATTCTTAGACTATGTTCGCCATATTGGTATCGGTATGCTTGCTATGGCAGGTATCATCGGATTGCTCAATATGTCCAAGGTAGTAGCTAGTGTTGTTAAAAATGCAGTACTTGATATTTTCAGTTCCAAAACTGTTGATGTTAACTTGCTTCGTACACAACGCGACATTCCTACATCTTGGATTGGCGCTGGCATCTTATTATGTACAGTTTTATTTGCAGCATATTTCCACTTTATGTATGCTGAAAGCTTCTCCCAAACAATCGTAGCATTCTTAATCGTTCTAATTATGTCCTTCCTATTATCTGTAGTTGGTATCAGCTCCATTGCTTATACAGGTACAGAACCAGTATCTGGTATGACAATCTTCATGATTATCATTTCCGCTGTATGTTTAACAGCTGCAGGTATGACTGGTAAGGTAGGCATGATTGCAGTCCTCATGATGGCATCCTTCATCGGTACAACCATCGGTATGGCTGGTAACTTCATGTCTGAACTCAAAGTAGCGCACATGACAGGTGCGACACCTAAGAAAATGGAACAATGGCAAATCGTTGGTACCATTCTTTGTGCAGTCCTTTCTGTAGGCGTTATGATCCTCTTGAACGATGCATATGGCTTCGTAGGAGACCATGCATTAAATGCTCCACAAGCTAATGCTATGGCTGCTATCATTGAGCCAATGATGACTGGTGGTAGTGCTCAATGGCCTCTATACATGGCTGGTGCATTATTCGCTATTATCTTGTGGATGGTAAAAGTTCCACCATTGGCATTTGCACTTGGTACGTACTTGCCTATGGAAATCAACACACCATTACTTATCGGTGGTTTGATTGCATACTTCGTACAAAATAGTACAAAAGATAAAGAATTGGCAGATCTTCGCTTCTCCAAAGGTAGCACAATTGCATCTGGTCTCGTAGCTGGTGGTGCTATTGGTTCTTTATTCAGTGCCGTACTTCGTATTGCAGGTGTTGATGTATTCGCTCAAGACTGGGTTGAAACACCAGAAGCAACATACCTCAGTATCGTAATGTACTTATTACTTTGCATATTCTTGTACAAAGTAGCTATGTACGTAAAAGCTAAAAAAGCTAAATAAAGAATAAGATATACCCTTAAGAATGTGAGTATTTTGTTTGATTAAAAATTGTTAGGAATTCTCTACTCTAGGGATGACCGCCTTTACCGAGTATTATCTGTGCTTGGTGAAGGCGGTCTTTTTATTGTTAATTTTAGGCTTATTCCTGTGTCTATCAATAATTTCTTCGGTATAACTTAAAACTATATTAATATAATACCTATTAATATAGTCGGATTAATTGACCTTAACTATATCGAATGTTATCATAATACTATAATACCTCTAGAGGTATTATTTTTATTATGTTCATATAATGTAAGTATAGATATAATAGTTGATTGAAGAGAACTCCTGTTTCTAAGTAAACAGGGTTAAGTAGGGGCAATTATGAAATTTAAGAAAATTGCAGCTCTTTTGGGAGCTTTTACAATTGCTAGCAGTCTATTTATTGCGGGCTGTGGAAATACAAATAGTAGTCAAAAGGTATGGCGCGTTGGTACTGATGCGACCTATGCACCTTTTGGTTTTAAAGATAAAGATAGTGGTCAGTTAGCAGGTTTTGATATCGATATTATCAATGCCATTGCAAAAGAAGAGGGCATCGAAGCGGATATTCAAAACTTGAACTTTGATGCACTGTTGCCTGCATTGCAAAGTAATACTATCGACATTGCTATTTCAGATATGACCATTTCTGAAGAACGAGCAAAATCTGTAGATTTCAGTAAACCATACTATATTGCAGGTAATGGGCTCGTTGTTAATATAGATAACACAAATATTAATAGCTTTAAGGATCTAGAAGGCAAGCGTATCGGTGTATCTATTGGTTCTACGGGGGCTGAAATTGCTAGCAAGATTCCTAATGCTGATGTGCGCCAGTTCAATATCATCGTTGATGCCTTTTTAGAACTACAAAATAAAGGCGTCGATGTAGTTATTAACGATACGCCGGTAAACGAATATTATGTTAATGGGAAGGGGAAAGGTATTGCAAAAGTCACTGGAGAAGACTATGATGCGGCACCACTTGGTATTGCTGTGAAAAAAGGTAATACAGAGCTTCTCAATAAAATTAACGATGGCCTAGCTAAGATTAAAGCAAATGGCAAATATGCTGAGATTTATAAAAAATGGTTTGGTAAGGAGCCACCAGCAGAGGTGTTAAAATAGTTTGTAGATAGTACCCAAGCATATTATTTGATATAATACGCTTGGTAAGCCTCAAGTTGTAAGAGGTAAAGTATAGAATGGGTGATATGATGGCTAAACGAAGAGCATTTTTAGATATAATTAAACAGAAGGGCGCCCTCGTTTTAGATGGTGGGTTAGGGTCAGAATTAGAACGTTATGGCTGTGATCTTCAACATAAGTTGTGGTCTGCCAAGGTTCTTATGGATCAACCGGATATCATCAAGAAAATACATATTTCCTACCTAGCGGCTGGAGCAGACATTATTCAAAGCTCTGGCTATCAAGCAACTGTAGCAGGTTTTAAAGGATTAGGGCTTGGTACGGAAGAGGCCATAGAACTCGTTAAGCTATCTGTTCGTCTAGCAGTACAAGCTCGTAATGAGTTCGTGGAAGCCAAAGCGAGTGGGGCGCTTACACTTAGAGGTATTAAGCTGGGAGAAGAAACAGCAGATGGCGTTAAGTACTTTTCCGAAGGTGCATTACCGAAACCATTGGTAGCAGCCTCTGTAGGTCCTTATGGGGCCTTCTTGGCTGACGGATCCGAATACCGTGGATATCCTGATGTACAAACAGAATACCTTGAGGTATTCCATATCCCTCGGTTAGCATTGTTTGCGGAAGAGAATCCAGATATATTATCCTTTGAGACGATACCATCTTATGATGAGGCCATTGCTATTGCTCGAGCCATGTCTGATCCATATACATCAAGGGGGATTCCTGGCTGGATTGCCTTCTCTTGTAAGGATGAACATCATGTCTCTAGTGGGGAAACCATCATTAAATGTGCGGAAATGATCGATAAGGTTCGTCCTATAACTGGCCTTGGTATCAATTGCACCAAGCCAGAATATGTAGAGTCCCTAGTTAAGGATATTCGTACAGTTACCGATAAACCAATTGCTGTATATCCAAATCTTGGTGAAAGCTATGATAGTGAAACTAAAACTTGGTATGGTGACCCTGGATCTTTTGTTGATTACGTAGATGCATGGCGCGCGGCTGGTGCTAATATTATAGGTGGCTGCTGTAGAACAACACCTGAAATCATCGGTGATATTGCAAAGAAAATTCATAAATAAGTGAGACTATAAAAGGCTATTCGAAGTATCTTCGAATAGCCTTTTGTTATATAGAGTTAAGATATGAGACATAAGATATAAAATATAAGATATAAGATATAAGATAATATATTATTTTGAAAGTATAAAAGAGGAGATAAGTATTGCCTCTCTTTAGAGAAATAAAAAAGCAGTGCATAAGCACTGCTTTTACTATGGCGGAGAGACAGGGATTTGAACCCTGGGTACGGGATAACCGCACACATGATTTCCAATCATGCTCCTTCAGCCGCTCGGACACCTCTCCATGTATTCTGTTGTGTAACAGGTACTTGTATAGTATATTAGATAGGAGTTTAGATGTCAAGAAAATTTTTGATGGAGTGTAGTATTTTCGATAGCTATTTATTGTGTTTATAGATGTTTCCTTCTGCATTGCTTTCAATACATGTCCATTCTGATTTATCTAGACTATTAGGAAACTGATCAGAATCTGTTAATAAATAGATGGCGGTATTGGAAGGTAATTCGTTAGCATAAGCTAAGGGCATGATTTTTTTTGCATCCCATGATAAACTCATAGGATTTATAGAATCGTCTCGGGTTGCTTCCAATTTATAAATTGTGTGATTGCTATAGTACGTAGTTGATACACGATAATCATGACACGCACTGATAATCATTGCATTATCGGAAATAGTATTGAGGATGTATTGACTGGTAATAACAGACGATGCATGATTCATTAGTGGCATCGCTACTGTATAGGTTAATATACCATATAACATTACAGTTAATATTGCTGCTTTCCGAATGAAACGATAATGTGGTTTACATAGTATCGCTATAAGTATTGTCATAGGGGCAAGAGCTGGGAAGGTATATGTTGTATACTTAGTAGCCATACAAGTAAAAAATATAAGTACAGTTAAGGCCCATATACCTAAAAGGATGGTGAAGGGGGTTATATAATTGTGTTTTTGTAAGCGCTTTCTTTGTGTATAAAGCTTATAGGATATAATAAAAGACCATGGGAATAGGGCGATGAGTGTTACAATAATGTAGTAATACCATACATTGAATTGGGGATGTTCTGACACAGTAGCACGTAACCAGTTATGGACTCCCAAAAATACATTGATGAAATCACTACCATGCATTGTATACATATAGATATACCAACTCCCACCTATGAAAGTAAGTAGTAATAAGCCTAGTGGTATTTTTAGATATAATAATTCCTTGAGATTATGTGATACAGCTAAATATATGAGGATGATGAGTCCTGGCAATAAAAATCCAATAGGACCTTTTGTTAATACTGCTAGAGCGGCCCCTATATAAGCTATATAATAGTACGTAGCATATTTTTGATGTAACATATGCTTTCGGTACCCAATATAAAAACTCATCAAGGTAATATTGATGAATAATACTAGCGTCATATCGGTAATGACAGCTTTGGAGATAATCCAGAATTCCGCACAGGTAGCATATAGAATAGCGGCGATAACAGCCGTCTTTTTTCCTCGTATCTGATGTACAAAGCTATAGAGCAATCCAATATTCACCACTCCTAATAGAGCGGAGAAAAAGCGTGCTCCGAAATTAGAAATGCCGAATAGTTTGTAACTTATGATAAGCTCTACATAATAAAAGATAGGTTTATCATACCAATAGTGGTTAAAAATCTGAGGAGAAAAATAGTTTTGATTTAATAACATTTCCTTTGCTGTTAAAGCATAATTGGACTCTACAGGATCCGTAATGGCAAGGCCCGCATTTCCTAGAAGATATAGTATTCCTGAGATTATTAGGATTATTGTTATATGAAAGTATTTAGCATGGATCCATCTACTACAAATTTGTGGCATATTTATTAGTCCTTATTAGTCTGAAAAATAAATTATTTTGTGAAACGCTTAGTTAAGGGGCGTTGAGACTCTATAATGAGAACGCTGGATCGTTTAAATATAGTGCTAAGGTGTCTTTGCATATGTTTTAAATTACTGATATATGGTGTAATTCTTTGTTTGAGTAACTTATTATATAAAAGAAATAACACATAGGTAATAATAAAACCACCGATAATATCTATAGGATAATGATGCCCTACAAATATTTTGGCAAATCCTGTAAGAAGTGTTAGGGCAATTAAAATGGAGCCTAATCTTTTATATACAGCAAATAGAGATAGAGCTATAGCGCTCATTCCCATAGCATGTGTACTTGGAAAACTTGGATCTGCACTGTGTACTAGCAAGAGATTAACTGTATGAGATACGAATGGTCGTGGCTCTACATAGAAAAAACCGATTACTTGATGTATAGCAAGCGTAATTCCTAATAGTAAGATTGTATGTATGCTATTCATAGTAAGCTCTTTATCTTTTGTATAAAGGCCAAGCCCTAATAGGGTCGCTACTAGTATAGCCATGATTGGTGCACTAAATTTTACTATATAAATCATGAATTGATCTAAAATTGGGCTTATACCTGCTAGATTATTAATGACTTGAAACAATTCGTAGTTCATAATTCCTCCTAATGTTGAGTATGGTTTTCTTAATGCATACATCATATCGGAGAAATCTTACGAAAATCTTACGACCTTATAACAATATTAGAAAGGTGTACAGATGATATAGGATAATGTTATTTTTATGCTTATAATGGAGCTATTAAAGGAGGTTTTTATGAATACATGGTTTCAAAACCTAAAGGTACAATATAAATTATTGCTCAGTAATTTATTAATGCTAGTGATACCACTTATTACACTATTCCTACTGGTTGGTGGTATTTGGAGTTTGTTGCGGTTTTCTAACCCTATAGAGCAGCGCTCTTGGATGATGTTAGCACCTAGTACGATACAATCTCAAATCCTTCAATTCGAACTAGAACAAATAAATAAAAAGTTATTATCTAAAGACACGACTGTGTTTAGCTTACGTAATAATACATCTGTTATAGAAGCGCAAGGCGTTGATGTTGTTATTATGAAAGATGATACGGTACTATATATGACACCTGACAGTGATGGTGAGCATATAGTGTCTACTTTCAAGAAAATAGGATTGATTACAGATAATGATAGTAGATACTATGAATGGGATGGTGATCGATTGACATATGTTAATCGTTATGGTGACGGTATGTTGGTCATTGGAGCGGGACACATCCCCTTTATGGCAAAATCGATGGGACATGAAACAGATGAGAAGGTACTGGTAGAGTTTCTATTTGGACTAGCTCTTGCTTTAGTAGTGGCATCGGCTGTATTTGGTGGTATTTATATTGCCAATCGCTTGTCTAAGCAAATTTTATTACCTTTACAATATCTTCAAAGGGCTGCTATAGATATTAAGAAAGGGGTTACACCTAGTCTTATTAAAGTGACCTATCATGATGAGTTAGGAGAAACTTGTGAGGCTTTTAATAATATGCAAAGATCCTTAGCCAGAGAAAAGCAATTGCGTGAAGAGTATGAAGAGAAACGGAGGCAAATGATTGCAGGCATTTGCCATGATATTGCAACACCGCTTACATCTGTTAAGGGCTATGCAAGTGGTATTTTAGATGGTGTTGCACGAACTCCAGAAAAGCAAACTCATTATGTACAAATGATATATATTATGGCTGGTAATATTGAGAAATTAGTATCTATGCTGTCTGATTTTTCAAAGCTTGAGCTTGGGCAGATTGTGTATGATTATAGACCAGTTAGTTTGAATCAAGTTATTTCTGAATATATAGAAAGACATAAAGGAGATTTTGAAGATAAAGGGATTATACTGGTAGAGTCTTATGGTGAATCTGACCAACTTGTTAGAACTGATGTAAAACAATTTGTACGAATACTGGATAATATATTTTCCAATAGTTGGAAATATAGGAGTACAGATCCACTTAAGATTAATGTTAGCACTGTCTATCAGAATCATAGGGTTCGCCTTACCATTACCGATAATGGAATAGGTGTACCAGAAGCATCATTAAATCAACTATTTGACATATTTTTCCGCACCGATGAGGCCCGTAGTGAAGTGGCTAACGGGAATGGGATAGGTCTTGCCATTGTAAAACAAATTGTAATGGATATGGATGGAGAAATTTGGGCCGAAAAGGGTTTGAATGGTTCCGGTCTATCGATTATTATGGAATTTCCAATTATGACAGAGTTGGAGGAAGCATGAAAAAAATCTTGATCATAGAAGATGATAAAGGAATTTCCGAGTTGGAAAGGGATTATTTAGAGATTGAAGGGTTTGAAGTCGAGATTGCCACTGATGGCGTGACGGGGGTAGAAAAAGCCATACAAAATGATTATAGCTGTATTATCCTAGATATAATGCTTCCTAAAAAGGATGGATTCTCCATATGTAAAGATATCCGTATGAAGAAGGAAGTACCGATTCTAATGGTTAGTGCTAAACGTGAAGATATTGATAAAATTAGAGGGTTAGGAATAGGAGCAGATGATTATTTAACCAAACCTTTTAGCCCTGTAGAACTTGTAGCACGTGTAAAATCTCACATTCAACGTTTTGAAAGAATACTAGCCTCTACTGCATCTCCTGTGAAAGTTGAAGAACCTAAGATTACAGCAGGGCACCTTGAAATTAATTTGGCATCCCGTATGGTACTACTTCATGATGAGGTTGTACCTTTAACACCAAGAGAATACGAGATTCTAGTCCTTTTAGCTACACATCCAAGCCGTGTATTTACTAAAGAAGAGATTTATGAAAGGCTGTGGGAGGCAGATTCTTTTGGTGAAACATCTACGGTTATGGTTCACGTGAATCGATTGCGTATAAAGGTGGATAAGAAATATAATGGTGAACAATATATAGATACCGTATGGGGCGTAGGGTATCGATTTCACCAATGGGACAATTATAAAATAATTAAATAGAAAAAAAGCTAGAGGCTCATAGATTTTCTTGTCTACGAGCCTCTAGCTTTTTCTATTCAATTATAATACTTCTTTAATTTCAGCTGCATCGATGGATGCTTTGATATCGTCTGCCATTTTTTCGATTTTTGGAAGATCTTCTGGTTTTAAAGAGGATTTGATATCAAGTGGTTCGGATACGATTTCAATATCTTTGAAGTCGTTTTCAAAGTGGGCAACCATTGTTTTCATTGCAGCAGATGCCCAAGAGTGGTTACCAATGATGGATACCTTATGGTTTTGGAAGTTAAGTGCTTTCAATTCATGAATGAAGTTTTCCATAGTAAGGTATAGGTTCAAATTGTATGTAGGTGCAATTGTTACCAAGTTAGTGTATTTCCAAGCATCAGCGATGATGTAGGAAGCATTAGTTTTGGAAACATCGTAGATTTTGATATCTGTGACGCCGCGTTTGGACAATTGCTTAGCCAATTGTTGTGCAATAGCACGAGTGTTACCATACATAGAACCGAAGGCAATAACAACACCTTTTTTACAAGCTGTGTAGCTGGACCAGTGCAAGTATTTGCGCAAGATATAATCGATAGTTTCAGGTGTACGCCAGATAGGACCATGAAGTGGAGCAATACGCTTGATGTCAAGACCAGAAACTTTACGGATTGCATTTTGTACTTGAGGACCGTATTTACCAACTATATTTGTGTAGTAACGACGAGCTTCATCTTCGTAGGTAGCAACGTAATCAGTTTGGTCTGCAAAGATGTTACCGTTAACTGTACCGAATGTACCGAAAGCATCTGCAGAGAATAATGTACCAGTAGATTTTTCATATGTACAAGTTACTTCTGGCCAGTGAACCATAGGCATAGTGTAGGAAACTAGTGTATGTTTACCTAGGCAGATTTCGTCGCCTTCTTTTACTGTGTAGTATTGATCAGGTTTTGGAGAATTGTAGAATTGTTCAAACATGCGGAATGTTGTAGCGTTACCAACCATTTTACAGTTTGGATAGCGTTCCAATGTTTCCAACAATGTTTGGCAATGGTCTGGTTCCATATGATTTACGATGATGTAATCAAGGTCGCGACCATTTAATAGATGAGTCAAGTTATCAAAGTATTCTTCGCGAATTTCTGCATCAACAGAGTCTACAACGCAAGTTTTTTCATCGTCGATGAAATAGCTATTATAGCTAACACCATTTGGAATAGGGAATAAGTTTTCAAAACGTTCTGTAGTCCAGTCATTACTACCAATCCAGTAGATATTATGGGTCATTTTCTGAGCACAATGCATAATAAAATCCTTTCTTAACTCACATTTGTTATGTATAGGTTTACACGAATTCTCATGTTCGTAAATATATCATCAACTTATAATACTAATATTTTCGAAAAAAATCAATATTGAAAAGCCTACCCCAAGGAGTAGGCTTTCACATGAAAGAATAGTCATAAATTATTTGAAGTATTTTACACCAGATGTAAAGATTGGCATTTCTAATTGGCCAGGAATATTTTTGCTAATACCAACACCACAGCGTTCGGAGTGAGCCATCTTACCGAATACGCGACCATCAGGACTATAAATACCTTCGATAGCAGCTACAGATTGGTTAGGGTTGAAGCGGCTATCCATGGATGCGATGCCGTCAAAGTCTACATATTGTGTAGCAATTTGACCAGTTTTATTGAATTCCAATACTTGTTGAGGGGATGCGATGAAGCGACCTTCACCGTGAGAGATAGGTACAGTGTAGATTTCGCCTGCTTTAGCATCGCTCATCCAAGGAGATTTTGTAGAAATAACTTTAGTGTTAACCATACGAGACAAGTGACGACCAATGGTGTTGTACGTCAAAGTAGAATGGTCAGCAGTTAAGGTTTCAATATGACCACCTGGCAACAAGCCTAATTTGATAAGTGCTTGGAATCCGTTACAAATACCAAGTACAAGGCCATCTTGTTTGTACAAGAGATTTTCTAGGCCTTCAGCAAGGTATGGATTACGGAAGAGGGTAGCCATAAATTTACCAGAACCATCTGGTTCGTCGCCAGCACTGAAACCACCAGGGAACATAAGAATTTGAGATTCTGCTAATTTAGCTTTGATTACGTCGATAGATTCTTTTAATTGTTCTGGTGTTTGGTTTCGAATTACTACAATATCTGTTTCGGCCCCAGCTCGTTCGAAGGCACGAGCCGCATCAAATTCGCAGTTTGTACCAGGGAATACGGGAATGAGAACTTTAGGTTTGGCACCTAAGGATGTACTGCGAGGTTTAGCGTGTTGATCATGGATGTACGCTACTGCTTCTCCAGAGCCATTTGGAGCATGCATAGGGAATATATCGTTGAGTGGAGCTTCATAAGTTGCTTGGATCTCCTTGAGTGATACGGATTGATCCGCCCATTCAATAACTGGATTTGCTTGTGTTACACCGATTACTTTTAAACCTGGTAGCTCTAAGAGATAGTTAACAGCTTTAATATCTACCTCTACGATAAATGCACCAAGAGCAGGTTGGAAAATACCTCGTTCAGCATATTTATCGAATTTAACACCGATGTTGTTGCCGAGGGCCATTTTTGTGACAGCTTCAGGGATGCCGCCTTGTTCAACTACATAAGCAGAGTAAACACGACCTTTTTCAATTTGTTCTTGCAAGGTATCGCAATTTTCTTTGAAACGATCCCAATCTGGAGTGTCGTCGTACATGCGAGGCACATCGAAGAATACGAGGCGATGATCTACGCCTTTAAGGTCCTGACTTACGATATTGTCTACATGAGCTGTACCAACCGCAAAGGATACGAGCGTTGGAGGAACTGTAAGGTCCATAAATGTACCGCTCATAGAGTCTTTGCCACCAATAGCGCCAATTTCAAGTTCTTTTTGTGCTTTATAAGCGCCGAGGAGGGCTGCTACAGGTTTACCCCAAGATTCTTTTGAGTTAAGGCGTTCAAAGTACTCTTGTAATGTTAAGTATGCATCTTCACGGCGACCGCCAAGAGCTACTAACTTAGCAACAGATAATAGCACTGCATATTGAGCACCATGGTATGGGCTCCAGTCGGATAATTCAGGTACAAAGCCGTGAGTCATGATGCTAGCTGTAGTAGTTTCACCATTTAATACAGGTAATTTGGCGACCATACCTTGAGTAGGTGTCTTTTGGAATTTGCCACCAAATGGCATGAGTACTGTGTTAGCACCCACAGTGCTATCAAAGCGCTCTGCTAAACCTTGTTGAGAGGCTGTATTTAAATCGGATACGGCTGCAAGCCATTTTTCTTTGAAGTTATCTGCAGTAGAAGAACCACGTAAGAAGTAAGAACGATCTGCTGGAGCTTTTACAATTACCTCTTGTTGTTGGCTTGCACCATTTGTGTTTAAGAAGTCGCGGCTAATGTCTACAATTGTTTCGCCATTCCAGTTCATGATTAGACGATTTGTATCGGTTACATCTGCTACGACTGTGCATTCTAAGTTCTCTTCATCGCAATAAGCTTTGAATGCATCTACATCGGTAGCGGAGATAACGCAAGCCATGCGCTCTTGAGATTCAGAAATGGCTAGTTCTGTACCATCGAGGCCAGCGTATTTTTTAGGCACTAAATCAAGATTAATAGTTACGCCATCTGTTAATTCACCGATAGCAACAGAGACACCGCCTGCACCAAAGTCATTACAACGTTTGATAAGTGTAGTCACTTCACCGCGACGGAAGAGGCGTTGAATTTTACGTTCTGTAAGGGCATTGCCTTTTTGTACTTCTGCGCCGCATGTAGAAAGGGATTCTACGGTATGTTCTTTAGAAGAACCTGTAGCACCACCACAGCCATCACGACCAGTTTTACCGCCCAGTAATACTACAACATCGCCTGGAACGGGTACTTCGCGGCGCACCTGATTGCGTGGAGCTGCACCGATAACAGCGCCAATTTCCATGCGTTTTGCTACGTAGCCAGGATGGTAATATTCTTTTACCTCACCTGTAGCAAGACCGATTTGGTTGCCGTAAGAGGAGTAACCACGTGCAGCTTCTTGAGTAATTTTTTTCTGTGGTAATTTACCCTCTAATGTATCTTCAAGGCTCGTATGTGGGTCGCCAGAGCCAGTGATGCGCATTGCTTGGTATACATAGGCGCGGCCGCTCAATGGATCGCGGATACAACCGCCTAAGCAGGTAGCAGCACCACCGAATGGTTCGATTTCAGTAGGGTGATTATGGGTTTCATTTTTGAATAATAACAACCATTCTTCAGTTTTTCCGTCTACATCGACAGGAACGATGATAGTACATGCATTGATTTCATCAGATTCATCGAGATTTGTTAAACCACCAGCATGGCGCAATTCTTTTACGGCTAGTGTTGCCATGTCCATGAGGGAACGAGCTTTTTTCTTAGTTGTATAGAGCTCAGCACGACCTTCCATGTATTCTTCGAGGGCTTCTTCAATAGGGCCTGTGAAGCGACTCGCTTCGATAGAGATATCCGTTAACTCTGTCATAAATGTGGTATGACGGCAGTGGTCGGACCAATATGTATCGAAGAGGCGAATTTCTGTAATCGTAGGATCCCGGTGTTCTACCTCTGCATATTGTTGTCTAATCATTTGAAGGTCCGCTAATGTCATAGCAAGACCATAATTTTTGATAAGTCCTTCTAACTCAGCATCGCTCATTGTCGTAAAGCCATCGATAGTTGCCACTGGTTTTGGGTCCTCTAAATTGAGAGCCAAAGTATTAGGTAATTCAAGGCTTGCTTCACGGGAATCAACTGGGTTAATGTAGTATGCTTTGATGGCATTTTCTTGTTCTTTTGTGAAAGTACCTTCGATAGCAAATACACGGGCACAGCGAACAACATGTCCGGATGTAAGGGTTAGCATAGAAATACATTGCTCAGCACTATCAGCACGTTGATCATATTGCCCTGGTACATACTCAACGGCGAATATGAAACCTTGTACAGCCGGAATTTCTTCTAATACTGTATCTACAGGAGGTTCGGAGAAAATTAGATTTTTTGCAGCTTCTAAATCTTTTGCATCTAAATTTTCAATATCATATCGTTCATAAATGGTAACACCTGTAACAGGCATAGATAATTCCTGTTGCAAGGTATGTAACATGCGTTGTGCTTCTTGCTTGAAAGATTCTCGTTTTGTTACGAATAATCGTTGTATAGCCATTGTAGCCTCCTGTAATGTATATAATTCCCTGTGGGATATTGACAAATTAAGTATAGTCGGTCTAGACTTATAAGTAAAGATAATCTTACTTATGAAAAGATTAGAAATACTAATAAATATGAAAGGTTCATGAAGGTCATAAGACCTAACTTTCATGAAGATTTCTACATATTCATTATATATTGAGAGTTTATAATTATAATATAGTAAATAATATGTATATTTAAAAGTAAGACATTACTATTAGCACTATTAGTATATAACAGAGGTGACTAAAATGGCAGTATCGGCAGATTTATATAGAACCTTTTTAGGGGTAGGCTTATATTTATCCTTTTCTCGTGCCGCAAAAGAGTTAGGCGTTTCTCAATCCGCTATTAGCCAAAGTATTAAGCAATTAGAAGGCGAACTTAATATGCCTCTTTTTGTGCGCACTACAAAATCTGTAGGGTTCACGCCGGAAGGTAAGGAGTTATTTGATACGGTAGCTAAGGCCTTTTCCATTCTTGATAATGGCGTTACTCAATTACAAGAACGGGTGAGTCAAGCTTATGAAAGTTTAAACCTTGCTGCTACAGATACATTATGTCGCCATTTTTTATTGCCCTATTTCCATAAATGGCAATTGCAAGAAAGTGAAATAGGGTTACATATTATTAATCGTCCATCTCCTGATTGCGTAGAGTTAGTACTTAATAAAGAAGCGCAGCTAGCAGTGGTCAATGATTATGAAGGTTTACGCGATAATCCTCAATTGGAGGTCACTACATTGGCTACAATTCAAGATGTATTTGTTGGTGGCCCTGACTATAAAGGGGCAGGCTTCTTTGATCAAGGTCGCTTACTTAACGAGCCTATCTTATTATTACATAAGGGCTCTGCGAGCCGTACCTTCTTTGATGAAGTAACACATGGCGCATGCCGTAAGCCTCGTTTTGAACTTGGTAGCGTCGATGTATTGCTCGATCTTGTAGAAATTAATATGGGCATTTCCATGTTGCCTAACCATGTAGTGCAACAAAAGATGCAAGAAGGCTCCATCGTGCGTATCGATACAGATATTCCTGTACCAACCCGTGATATTGTACTTGTCCGTTCTCGTTTGGTACCTCAATCTGAAGGGGCGGCGCGCTTCACATCCTTGCTTATTAATCGTGAAAGCACTCGTGATAAGGTCTTATAATTATAAGACACACTTTTTGAGAGATTTCAGAAAGTGTGTCTTTTTATATTTTAGGCTAGTCTTATCTGTGCTATATTATATTGTTATAAACCTGTTGAATTTTATAATTCAGAGTTGAAAGTTTTTAAGTCTCTTTGATAGTTATTGTATTAGTCATATTGTTAAGGCTTTTACTTGATATAGGTTGACCCTAAGGGGTTATTTACGTTAAAATTTAAAGATAGTTATACTGCGGAGGTAAGAGCACATGGAATTATTAAAACAACGCATTCGTGAAGAGGGGATTGTCCTCAATAATCGCGTGCTAAAAGTCGATGGTTTTTTAAATCATCAAATCGATCCACAATTGTTTAAAGCAATTGGTAAAGAAATTGCTGATCGTTACCGTGATGCAGGGGTACAACGTATTGTTACTATTGAGGCATCTGGCATTGCATTGGCATTGATGGCTGCGCTTGAACTTGATGTGCCATTAGTATTTGCGCGTAAGAAAAAATCTATTCTTATGGTAGACGATGTATATCATAGTGTGGTGTACTCCTACACAAAAGAAGAAAACTACGATATTACTATTTCTAAAAAATTCTTGCCAGCTGGTGAAAAAGTGTTAATCATCGATGACTTCTTGGCATCTGGTGAGGCGGCTATGGGCCTTGCTAAATTGGTAGAAGACGCAGGTGATGAAGTGGTAGGTATGGCTATTGCTATCGAAAAATCCTTCCAACCTGGTCGCGAACGCCTTGAACATGCAGGTTATCGTGTAGAGTCTTTAGTTCGTATTAAAGAATTTAAAGACAATGGTTGTGTATTTATCGAAGACTAATAGTCTGATTATTTGTAGAGGGAATTATGAATCAAAAAGCAGAAAAATTCGACTTACTCATCGCTGACCTAAACAAAGGTGGTAACTCTTGGTTTACAAAGGAAGAAATGACAGACGATCTTCATACAGTCGTTTATCACGGCCGTTTGGATGTTCATGAGCATAGCTTGCCTGTATTCATCGTTGTGGATGATTCTGCATTCTCCTATGCTCGCATAGCTATCACAACCACATCTATTGATGAAAAAGTGATTCCTGCTGTGTTAAAAGAACTTAACACATTGAATCAAGATTATAAAGTATCTAAATACTATGTAAGCAATGAAGACAATAACATCTATATGGATGTATCTGTTCCTGGCTTGACAGAACAGTTTGATCCTACAGTAGTAGTTAATTTATTGCTTGAAGTTGTTCAACCACACTTAGATGCTGTGCATAAAGGCATTCTTAAAGTAGCTGGTTTAGCTTAATAGAGGTTGTTATGAATCCTAAAGCGTTATTATTTGATAAGTTTTTAAAAGACGAAGAAATCACATCCTTTGAACGTAAGGATTTTGATGATGAAGACGGTACTGTTGTATACCGTTCTTACATTAAATCCCCGTTGTGGGATATGCCGTTATTTGTCATTCTTGATAACAGTATTTACAGTGTTATTCGTTTGGTGTTGGGCCCTGAAAAGGTAACTGCACAAAATATGAATGCCTTGAATGCTTTGATTAACCGTGACAATGCGACATACAAAAACTATAAACTATATATTGATGAACAAGATTCTAGTCTATATTTGGACTGCGTATATATGTGTGGTGATGATGCGTTTGAACCTGCATTAATGTATGCATTGATGTCTTCTATTGTAGATTATGTACCTGAAGCTGTAGGTGAGTTGAAAGCTGCTTTTGAAAGTGGTACTCACTAATCAATAACAAATATATATTAATGAGCGTAATGTTCGGAAATTAAATAAAAGAGGGTATTCTATCTTTATAGATAGAATACCCTCTTTTGTTTTTGTGGAAAATATATATATGGTGTGAAATAGTGCGTTTATTGCAAGGATATTTTTGTACAAGTTGAGAGGGGATTTGTAATCAACCAAGTTGAATAAAGTTGATATAATTAAAATTGATATTTTCAAATAGTTCGGAATATAACGAATAATAAAAATAATTAATTATATAATATTCGAAAATTGTGTTGATTTTGTAAATGTTAGGTGTTACAATTTGTGTACAAGAAGGAGGTAGCACCGTGAACTATGCAAATCAACAAACTCAAAGCAAGTCTACGGAGGCTATTTGTGCGCATTTGACCCAGTCTGTTTAGGCTGGGCTTTTTTATTAGGAGGATCTATGAAGGTCGGTATTATTATGGGCAGCAAGTCTGACCTAGACACAATGAAAAAGGCATCTGCCGTACTTGATGAATTTAACATTCCTTATGAAATGGTAATCGCTTCAGCTCATCGTACACCTGAAGCTGTAAAGGATTTTGTTACACGACTTGAAGATGAAGGGGCCATCGCTTTTATAGCTGGTGCTGGTGCAGCGGCCCACTTACCAGGTGTAGTAGCTAGCTTCACTACATTGCCTGTTATCGGAATTCCTCTTAATGCAACAGCTTTAAAAGGTATCGATTCCTTGCTTGCTATTGTTCAGATGCCATCTGGTATGCCTGTAGCAACTATGGCTGTAGATGGTGCTAAAAATGCAGCACTTTTTGCAGTCCAAATTGGAGCAGCTTTCAACAAAGACTTGAAAGACCGATATGTACAGTATCGCAAAGATATGGCTGAAAAAGTATTAGCGGACAATTCTGAATTACAAGGTGCCATTAAACTATAATCGTTTGAAGCGTTTACATCATCATTTATACATCTTTGAATAGATAAGAGTAAAAGGAGACACATCATGGCTAACATCGACTTGGAAACATTAACATTATTGTACGAAGGTAAAGCAAAACAAGTATATCAAACAGATAACAAAGACGAGTACATCGTTCATTACAAAGATGATGCTACTGCATTTAACGGTGAAAAACATGATACCATCCTTGGCAAAGGCGTATTGAACAATAAGATTTCTTCTTTCTTCTTTGAATTATTGAAAAAAGAAGGCGTTCCAACTCATTTCGTTCGTCGTGAAGATGATCGTAATCAAACAGTACTTACATTGGATATCATTCCTTTAGAAGTTATCGTTCGCAACATTGCAGCTGGTTCTATGGCTAAACGCTTTGGTATTGAAGAAGGTACTCCTCTTAAACATCCAATCCTTGAATTCTGCTACAAAAATGATGAATTAGGTGACCCATTTGCCAACGAATCCCAAATCACAGCACTTGGCTGGGCTACGCAAGAACAACTTGATGTAATCTCTACTATCACGTTAAAAGTAAACGATATTTTGAAAAAATTCTTGGCTACTAAAAATGTAACTCTTGTAGATTTTAAATTAGAATTTGGTACACATAATGGTGAAGTATTATTAGGCGATGAAATCTCTCCTGATACATGCCGTTTCTGGGATGCTACAACAGGTGAAAAACTCGACAAAGACCGTTTCCGTCGAGATCTTGGCAATATTGAAGAAGCGTACAAGGAAATGTTATTCCGTCTTACTGGCGAACGCGCCTAAGGGGGCACAATGAACTACGATCCAGTTTTTGATAAATGGCATGAAGAGTGTGGTGTATTTGGTGTCTATGATAGAACCATTGATGTAGCACGCTATGTATATTGGGGACTCTTTGCGCTCCAACACCGTGGTCAAGAAAGCGCGGGCATTGCCGTCACCGATGGTCATGATGTAGAACTAAAAAAAGGTATGGGCTTGTTGACTGAGGCCATTAAAGAACTACCATCCTTACCAAGCCATATGGGGACTGGTCATGTGCGGTACTCCACAACAGGGTCCAATAATCCACGCAATATCCAACCTTTAGTAATTCATTACCAAGGTGGTCAAATTGCGGTAGCTCACAATGGTAATTTAACGAATGCTTTAGCTATTCGCAAACGCCTTGAAGCAGATGGATCTATATTCCAAACGACTATGGATTCTGAGGTTATCGTAAACCTCATTGCTCGATCTAAAGCTGAGACACAAGAGGAACGCATTGCCGATGCAGCACGTCAAATTGAAGGAGCCTTTTCTCTTGTTATTACTACGAACGACTCCTTGGTAGGTGTGCGTGATCCCCAAGGCTTTAGACCTCTTTGTTTAGGTAAAACGGCTAATGGCTATGTCCTTTCTAGTGAAAGCTGTGCCTTAGATGCTATAAAAGCCGAGTTTATTCGTCACATCGATCCAGGTGAAATGGTAATTATCGATGACTCTGGTGTGCGTAGCACAATCTACGCAGAACCAGAAAAAATCGACAAAAAGCTTTGCGTCTTTGAATATATCTATTTTGCTCGTGGCGATAGCCATATCGATGGTCAATCGGTATATCAATCTCGTCTTAATATGGGACGAGAATTATATAACGAAACAAAGTACGATGCGGATATTGTTATGTCTATTCCTGACTCTGGCACTACAGCTGCACTAGGCTATGCTCGTGCATCGGGCATACCATTTGCAGAAGGCTTAGTGAAAAACCGTTATAGTGGTCGTACCTTTATCAAGCCAAATCAAGAGGAGCGGGAATTAGCTGTTCGTATGAAGCTTAATGCATTGCCCCACATTGTAGGGGGTAAACGGATTGTCCTTATCGATGATTCTATCGTTCGCGGTACTACGAGTGGTATCATTGTTAAGATGCTAAAAGAAGCAGGTGCTAAAGAGGTTTACATGTGTGTAAGCTCACCAACAATTGAGTATTCCTGCCATTACGGTATTGATACGTCGGTGCGTAAAGAGCTAATTGCTGCTACACATACAGTAGATGAAATAAAAGATTATATTCATGCTGACAAATTACATTATTTATCTCGTGAAGGCTTATGTCGTGCTGTATCTGATATAGCGCCTAATGATTTATGTTTTGCTTGCTTTAATGGTGATTACAGTGTAGAGATTCCTGCGGAACAAGAGGAAGGGGTCAAATATGTGCTCGAATAAAACTAGTTTAACCTATCGCGATGCAGGCGTTGATATTGATGCAGGTAATCGCGCTGTCGAATTGATGAAAGAATCTGTAAAACGCACCTATACACCTGGTGTTGTAGGTGATTTAGGTGGCTTTGGGGGACTCTATTCCTTAGCTGGTCACGCTATGTCTGAGCCTATGCTCGTATCTGGTACGGATGGGGTAGGTACAAAATTGCGTCTCGCTATTATGATGGATAAACATGATTCTATTGGCCAAGACTGCGTAGCTATGAGCGTTAATGATATTCTTGTACAAGGTGCAACACCTTTATTCTTTCTCGATTACATTGCAGTTGGTAAACTTGATCCTGTTAAAGTAGCAGATATTGTGCGCGGTGTGGCTGAAGCTTGTGAAGAGTCCGGATGTGCTTTACTAGGCGGTGAAACTGCTGAAATGGCTGGGTTCTACGATAACGATGACTACGATGTAGCTGGTTTTGCCGTTGGTATCGTTGATCGCCCTAAATTGATAACTGGTGAAAGCATCAAAGCTGGCGATGTGATTTTAGGTTTGCCATCGTCTGGTGTACATTCCAATGGCTTCTCCTTGGTTCGTAAAATTGTATTCGACCATAAACAATTATCTATCGATACAGAAATTCCAGAGTTTGATAAAACCTTAGGCGAAGAATTATTGACGCCTACTCGTTTATATCCTAAAGCTGTATTGCCATTGATTGAACAACAGCTTGTAAAAGGCATGGTTCATATTACCGGCGGTGGCTTCTATGAAAATATTCCTCGCGTATTGCCAAAAGGTGTTACTGCAGAGGTAGACGTCACTACATGGCCACGACTACCTGTATTTACAAAACTACAAGAATGGGGTAATGTTGCTTGGCCTGAAATGTACCGTACTTTCAACATGGGCATTGGTATGATTGTTATCGTTAATCGAAAGGATGTAGAAACGGTTAAAGAAAACCTTTCTAGTCGTGGTGAAATGGTATATGAAATTGGCCGCATCGTAAGTGGTGATGGGCCAGTTGTCCTTAAAGGGGCTGAGTTTGATGTGTAATTCTAAAAAGCGGTTAGCCCTCTTTGCTAGTGGTCGTGGCTCCAATGGGGAAGCCTTGTATAAGGCTATGCAAGAAGGCTATATTAATGGTGAATTTGTTGTAATCATTACAGATCATGGTACAGCCGGAATTGTGGAACGTTCCAAATCTTGGAATATTCCAATTATTGTTATGGAACGTAGCGACTATGATTCTAAAGCTAGCTTCGAACAGGCTCAACTAGATGCTTTAGAGCCTTATAAGATTGATGGTATCGTCTTGGCAGGCTATATGCGCATTGTAGGTGCTCCTTTGATAGAGCGATATGAACATCGTATATTAAATATTCATCCTGCTCTGTTACCATCATTTCCAGGCCTTCATGGTCATCAACAAGCCATCGATGCAGGTGTAAAGATAACGGGGTGTACGGTACACTTTGTAGATGCAGGAATGGATACAGGCCCAATTATCATGCAGAATACGGTTCCTGTATTACCCGATGATACAGAGGAAACCTTAAGTGATAGATTATTACCTATAGAACATAAAACATATAAAGAGGCGTTACGGCTATTTTGTGAAGACAAGCTCACTATAAAAGGGAGAGTTGTTTATATTGAAGATTGATTTATGAAAGCAAAGGAAGACGTTACATGATTAAAAATGCACTTCTTAGTGTTTCAGATAAAACAGGTATTGTAGATTTTGCGAAAGGTTTAGTTGAATTAGGTGTAACTATTTATTCAACAGGTGGTACGCTTAAAGCGATTACTGATGCGGGCATTGTAGCAAAAGCCGTAGAGTCTTTAACAGGTTTTCCTGAAATGATGGATGGCCGTGTTAAGACCTTGCATCCAAAGGTTCATGGTGGCATTTTAGCAATCCGTGATAATGCGGAGCATCAACAAGCTATGGCTGATCATGGTATTGAACCAATCGACCTTGTTGTAGTCAATCTCTACCCATTCCGTGAAACCATTGCAAAACCAAATGTATCCTTAGAGGAAGCTATTGAAAATATCGATATCGGTGGCCCTACCATGGTGCGCTCTGCTGCAAAAAATCATGCGTACGTAGGCATCGTTGTAAATCCAAACCATTATGATAAAATCTTAGCAATGCTTAAAGAACATGGCGAATTGACTAAAGAATATCGCTTTGGTTTGGCGAAAGAAGCCTTTGCTCATACTGCCGCTTATGACGTAGCTATTGCTAACTATATGAGTGGTGTCTTAAATGAAGGCCCTACACCACCTGAATATTTAAGTGCTTATGAAAAGGTAACAGACCTTCGCTATGGCGAAAATCCGCATCAAAAAGCGGCATTCTACAAAGAAATTGGTACAGCTCATGGTATGGGCGCGTTAAAACAACTCCATGGTAAAGAGCTCTCCTATAACAATATCGTAGATATGGAAGCGGCTTGGAACATGGTGTGGGAGTTTACAGATCCTGCAGCTTGTATTATTAAGCATACAAACCCTTGCGGTGCGGCTACAGCGGCTACCTTGCATGATGCGTATGTAAATGCTTACGAAGCAGACTCCGTATCTGCCTTTGGTGGTATTGTAGCTTTAAACCGTGAAGTCGATGCAGCTACTGCAGAAGAAATGAGCAAAATTTTCTTAGAAGTCATTATGGCACCTGCTTTCACAAAAGAAGCATTAGAAATCCTTGAAGGAAAGAAAAATATTCGCCTCATCCAGTTATCTAAGCCTGAATCTGGCCAAGTAACAGTGAAAAAGGTTTCTGGTGGTCTATTAGTTCAAACAGAAGATGAAATTCAAGAAGACCGGGCTAACTATAAAGTGGTTACAAAGGTGCAGCCAACAGAGGAACAATGGAAAGCCCTCGAATTTGCTTGGAAGCTCGTGAAACACGTAAAATCCAATGCCATTTTGATCTCCAATGAAAAACGTACCCTCGGTGTTGGGGCTGGTCAAATGAACCGCGTTGGGTCTGCAAAAATTGCCCTTGAACAAGCTGGTGAAGCCGCAAAAGGCGCCGTATTAGCATCTGATGCGTTCTTCCCATTTGGGGATACTGTAGAAACGGCGGCAAAGCATGGTATTGCAGCCATTATCCAACCAGGTGGATCCATTCGCGATGAAGAATCCATTAAAGCAGCTGACGAAGCAGGAATTGCCATGGTATTTACAAGTATTCGTCACTTTAAACATTAATTTGTCTAGCATAATTGAGGGTTACAGTCGAGCACTAGCTCGTAATCATTAATGTGTAATGATGATTATAGAGGATATAGGTGCTTACATAAATGATGTATTGATGGCGTTTAGGCGTCGATGGAGGACTTATGAACGTATGTGTAATCGGTAACGGCGGCCGCGAACATGCATTAGCATGGCGATTGTCCATCAGCCCTAGCGTAACAAAGGTATATGCCATTCCTGGCAGTGCGGCCATGTCAGATTGTGCAGAGCTAGTCGGCATTGATTGGCAGCAAAGCGATCATTTAATTCGTTTTTTGAAAGATAATCACGTTGATTTAGTCGTTGTTGGTCCAGAGGCTCCTCTTGTAGCAGGACTAGCAGATGCACTCAATACAGCTGGAATTCCTGTATTTGGCCCATCTAAAGCAGCTGCTCAACTAGAGGGCTCAAAGGTATTTGCCAAAGACCTTATGAAAAAATATAACATACCGACTGCTGCCTATGGTGTATTCCACAAGGTGGATGAAGCAAAAGAATTTATCGCTCAAACAGGTGCTCCTATCGTAGTGAAAGCTGATGGTTTAGCGGCTGGCAAGGGCGTTGTAGTGGCTATGACTATTGACGAAGCAAATGCAGCTGTAGAAGATATGCTCAGTGGAAACCGTTTTGGAGAGGCCGGTAGTACCGTAGTTATCGAAGAGTTCATGGAAGGTGAAGAGGCGAGTTTACTTGCCTTTGTAGATGGTAAAACAGTAGTTCCCATGATTGCTTCCCAGGATCATAAACGCATCTTTGATGGCGATAAAGGCCCTAATACCGGCGGTATGGGGACCTATGCACCTGCACCAGTTCTTACTGATGCATTACGAGATGAAGCGATGAAAACAATCTTAGAACCTATGGTAGAGGCCATGCAAAAAGAGGGCATGCCTTATGTAGGTTGTCTCTATGCAGGCCTTATGATTACGCCTCAAGGTCCTAAGGTTGTAGAATTTAATGCACGCTTTGGCGATCCAGAAACACAAGTTGTATTGCCATTACTTGATAGTGATTTAGGTCAAATTATGATGGCTTGTGCCACAGGCACATTAACAGCTGATATGGTGAAATGGAAAGATTCCTCGGCAGCTTGTGTCATTCTTGCTTCTAAAGGATATCCTGAAACATCCTCCAAGGGTGATGTGATTCATGGTGATATTAAACAACATGATACAACCATCGTATTCCACTCTGGTACAAAACTTATGGGAGACGAATATGTCACAAATGGCGGCCGAGTTCTTGGCGTAGTAGGTCTTGGTAAAGACCTTAGAACGGCGCTCGATAGAGCTTATGGCCGTATAGAACACATTGATTTTGAGGGTATGCAATACCGTACAGATATTGGGGCGAAAGCTTTCAAATAAAGAAAAAGTATTTTGAATACAGTAACAGCGTTTTAAATACAGTAACAGCGTTTTAAATACAGCAAAAAAACGTTTTGAACAGAGCAAAACCTCTACACTCATGCATATTACATGTGATGTAGAGGTTTTTATTTTCTACCTTTTAATGGTTACCTATGTTATAATAATGTAGATATAAAGAGGGCCCATCGACGTGTGATGGCGTTAGGCTCATCTCAAAAATTTTGAAACCTATTGATGGCGCCTAATATGTAGAAGTACATCTTCTACATATTAGGTGTTTTTACTATAGTCTATTTTTCGTATAGCGACATACAACTATGAAATATAACAAAGAACCGTTAAAACTGAATAGTCCGGTATCATTTTGGATGAATTTCCCCAATGAAGAACGCGTGTTTTGGGTGGATCGCCAAAGTGACCGCATCGTTGTAGGCGCTAAACGTCTAGCGACGGTTAAAGATGATGACGATCGCCATAATTATGCGTATGTATTTTATGGGGATACTTTTTTTGATACTCTAAAAGACCCTAAATGGTCTGGTATGGGGCATGAAATGATTGCTTTCACCCATTACTACATCGTAGAAAACGGAGAATCCTTCTATCTCCATGCTGGTGAAAGTGTTCCTATCGAGGATTTTGAAGTGCCCCTTATTCGCCATAATTACAAGGAGACTAGTGATGATAAGGCGGATTGGAACCGTTTAATGAATGCTATTGCCAAAGGTATTAGCAGCGGTGAAATGACTAAGGTCGTTTCCTCTCGTGAGGTAGAATTCACTAGTGATACACCATATAATGTGGCAAGTATCTTGGCTAATTTGGTGGATAATAATCCAAATTGCTTTATCTTTGGCTACGAAAAGGATGGGCGTACCTTTGTAGGGGCATCGCCAGAAATTTTAGTCCGCCATCGTGGCAGTGAAATATTAAGCTATGCCTTAGCGGGCACTGCTCCAAAGGATGGTCCTAATGCGTGGACTAAGGAACAATTACTAACTAATAAGAAAAATCTTGTAGAACATAATATCGTTCGCAATCGTATCGTGAATACGATGAAACAAATTACTCCACATGTTATGGTTGGGGAAACAGGCATTATGGAGTTATCTCACCTCTATCATTTGCGAACCATAATTACCGCAAAGGATAGTACAAAATCTCTTGTGGAATGGGCTAAATTGTTACACCCTACACCAGCCCTTGGTGGTGAACCTCGAGAAAAGGCACTAGCCTTATTACAAAAGTATGAATCCCATGAGCGTGGTATGTATGCAGCACCTTTTGGCTTTATGAAAGATATGGGGGACGGCATCGTTGTGGTTGCTATTCGATCTGCTCTTATCATGGATAATGTATTATATGCCTATGCAGGATGTGGCGTTGTAGCCGATTCTAATGCGGATGAAGAATATGCTGAAACTAATAATAAAATGCGCACCATCTTGGATGCTTTATAATTGTTTCCGTACCTTTAGGGGTGTTTGAAAGGGAATATAATGAATGAATATATTGCTGCCTTGGTAGACGAGTTCTACCAACTCGGCGTCCGTCATGCCGTGTTTAGCCCTGGCTCTCGTTCTACGACGATGGCCATGCTGTTCAAGGAGCATGAAGGATTTGAAACCTATATGAATATAGATGAGCGCTCTGCTAGTTTTATGGCTCTTGGCATTGCAAAGGCTCATAAAGAACCGACTGTACTCGTTTGTACCTCAGGTTCGGCTGTGGCCCATTATTTGCCAGCTATTTTAGAAGCTCAATATACTGGGATTCCACTCGTTGTACTGTCTGCTGATAGACCTCATACACTATTGCATGTAGGGGCTCCTCAGACTGTAGATCAGCACAAAATCTTTGGTACTGCGGTCAATTATTTTGAAGAATTAGCTGTGCCTCAAGAATCTCATTACTATACATATCCACGCCAAGTAGCGCGAAAAGCGTATATGAAAGCTATGGATACTAAAAAAGGGCCAGTACACATCAATGTGCCTCTCTTTGAGCCCTTAGTACCTGAACTAGACAGTAAACACTTTGAAGCGGGACGTAGCCCCTTTAACGTAGTTAAGCCACATTATAATAGTGGCTGTAACTATGATAATACAAGTCATAGCAGTCATGTAAACAATACTAGTAGCAATAAGGATAGCTTCCTCGGACAATATAAGAATATTCTTATACTAGCTGGACCACAGGTAGATGTTGTGGAAGCTAACAATATTCTTTCTTTTGCTACAACGCTACAAGCACCTATCTTGGCAGATCCATTGTCTAATATAAGACGATGCTTAAACTCAGTTGGTAGTCATAGTGACAAGGATTGTATCGATACTAGTAAGGTTGTTATTTCTACATATGATGCATTTTTAGCGGATAAAGAGCTATGGCCTATACTAAAGCCTGATTGCGTAATTCAGTTCGGACAAATCGTTGTGTCTAAACGAGTACAACAGATGGTGGCGAGTTGGAATAATGTAGAATACATTGAGGTTAACCCTACGATGGACTCCATGAATCCAACGGGTAAAACTACTATGTACATGCAAGCAAGTATTGATGTATTTATGAATCTGTATGGTGTACAAAATGATTCCCCAGCATATCTTGGTAAATGGCAGTATTTAGAAACAGCAGGAAAAGAGAAACTAGGTACAGCATTAGAGGAACCAAGTTGTTTTGAAGGTCGTACGATACGCGAGTTACAGCAACATATTTCCAGTGATGCACAAGTACTTGTTGCCAATAGTATGAGTATTCGAGACTTTGATTACTTTTGGTTTAGTGGTGAGTCTACCGCCGTATTGTATGGCAACCGCGGTGTAAATGGTATTGATGGTACCATTTCTACTGCTTTAGGTCTTGCCACAAATGGTCTGCCTACATATCTTGTAACTGGTGATTTGTCTTTGTTCCATGATTTAAATGGATTAGCAGTAGCCAAAACGGATAATCTCAATTTGACAATTATTTTGCATAATAATGATGGAGGCGGTATTTTTGAATACTTACCTCAAAAGGGGACAAAGCATTTTGATTACTTGTTCTCTACATCGCAAGGCTTAGATTATAGCGGGGCCGCTAAACTTTATGGCTGTGGTTATACTAAAATCGCGAGTCCCGATGAATTGAGTGCTATACTAGCTAAGGTTAGCTCAGAATCAGGCGTTCATATCATTGAAATCCCTACAAATAGGGAATATAGCAGAGAATTGCATAAGAAATATACGAAGGTTTCAGTTGATATGGAGGCATTACTATGAGTCAGTATTTTTGCAGTATTGTAGATAATGCTTTGTGTAATCCAGCTCAACGCATGTACTTTGATTTAGGAGAATACCGCTACGGTTTGACTGTGGTTGGCGATGGAGAACCTATTGTGTGCTTCCATGGCTTCTCTGAATCGAGCTATACTTGGGATGCTATTAATCTTCCCGGCTATCGCGTGGTCCGTATCGACTTGATTGGTCATGGGGATTCCGATATTCCTGATGAAGATAAGGCCTATACGATTCCTCAAATGATAGAGGATTTGCATACCGTTATTTATCATATGGTGGGAGATAGATATTATCTCATGGGGTACTCCATGGGGGCCCGCATTGCCCTTTCCTACGCTTTGCAATATGAAAGTGAAATCAAAGGGCTTATTCTTGAAAGTGGATCTGTAGGTATCGCTTCTGATGATGAGCGAGCGAAGCGTCGTAAGGCCGATGAAGAGCTAGCGGTTCACATTGAAAATCATGATGGTGCGTGGTTTGCGACACGTTGGGCGGAGGCACCTATTTTTGAAAGTCAAAAACAACTTTCAGACGAGGTAGAGGAATTAATCTATTTACGTCGTTCCAATAATAGTACGTACGCCTTAGCATGTACCTTGCGTGGCTCAGGCCAGGGTGTCATGCCTTATATAGGAGATGAATTAGAAAAATTCTCTGTTGAAGGCTTATATGTGAGTGGCGCATTAGATACAAAATATACTACAATAGGAAGAGATGTATTTGGCAAGTTGCCAAACTTTACGCATGTCGTCGTCGAAGGGGCGGGGCATAATGTGCATATAGAAAAACCGCAACTATTTGAACAAGCGGTGTTAGATTTTTTACAGAAGAAAGGTTAAGTCCATGAGCAAATTTGATTGGAAAGTATTGGATCGTAATTATGAAGATGTAATTTACGAAACATATAATGGCATTGCAAAGATTACTATTAATCGCCCACAGGTACGTAACGCGTTCCGTCCTAAAACTGTTATGGAGTTAATCGATGCTTTCACAGTAGCTCGTGAAGATAACGAAGTAGGCGTAATCGTATTGACAGGTGCTAACCACGGTCAAGGTGAAGATAAAGAAGCATTCTGCTCTGGTGGCGACCAAAGTGTACGCGGTCATGGTGGTTATGTAGGCGAAGATAATGTTCCTCGTTTAAACGTTCTTGATTTGCAACGTTTGATTCGCGTTATCCCAAAACCTGTTATCGCTATGGTTAACGGTTTTGCTATTGGTGGCGGTCATGTATTGCACATCGTATGTGACCTTACAATCGCTTCTGAAAATGCTAAATTTGGTCAAACAGGCCCTCGCGTAGGTTCCTTTGACGCTGGTTATGGTGCAGGTTACTTGGCTCGCATGATCGGTCATAAACGCGCTCGCGAAGTCTGGTTCCTTTGCCGTCAATACACAGCTGCTCAAGCCTATGAAATGGGCATGGTTAACTGTGTTGTACCATTCGACAAATTGGAAGAAGAAACAGTTCAATGGTGTAACGAAATTCTTGAATTGTCCCCAATGGCATTGCGTATGTTGAAAGGTGCATTCAACGCTGATACAGACGGTCTTGCAGGCTTACAACAATTCGCAGGCGATGCTACATTGATGTACTACACAATCGATGAAGCAAAAGAAGGCCGTGATGCGTTTAAAGAAAAACGTAAACCGAACTTCAAACAATTCCCTAAATTCCCTTAATAGGGAGAGTTACTAGTCCTAGATTGAGGACTAACTAATTTTAAAATAATAAGGGCGCCTCTATATGAGGCGCCTTTCTTGTAATGTCACTAGGATATAATGTTTGGATATGAGATTAATCTTTAGAAATCATGTTTAGATACGAGGTGAGACGATGGACTGGTTACGTTATGGTGCTGAGCACTATCCTAATCGCATATGTATAAATGAATATACCTATAACGATATATACCGTGGCGTAGTCTATGTAGCTCGTAAATTAGAGCCTTTAGAAGCCACTCGTATAGCTATCTTATCTGATAACTCCGTGACGATGGCAATCTATGTATTGGCAACTATGCTCGTGCATAAAGAGGTGCTACTGCTGAATGTACATCTTAAGCCTAAGGAAATAGAAAACCAATTAGCTCAGTTAGATATTACTACTGTACTGCACAGCATTGAGCGTCGAGATCAATTGCCTCAATCTATTTCTACTATTGTTTTTGAATCGCTAGAACGTATTTTATCAGATGTAAAGCTGGAGGATACGTTTGACTGGATGTTTGCAGATAGAGAAATTGCAGCCATCATGAACACCAGTGCTACAACTGGGCAGTTTAAGTCTGTTCCTCTTCGATGGGGGCAAATTAGAGCTCATGTACAAGCCTCTAAAGAGGTGCTAGGTAAAACTGAACAAGATAATTGGCTCATGGTATTGCCATTATTCCATGTAAGTGGTCTATCTATCTTAATGCGGTCCCTTTATAATGGTACGGCTGTTACGATATTGCCTAAATATGATGAAGCTGAAGTTCTCAAACTTATAGAGTCTGAGAACATAAATATGATGTCCTTAGTGCCTACTATTTTAACTCAATTAGAGCCAAGTATTACACATCATAAGTTGCGTGTTATCTTGCTCGGTGGTGAGTTCATCCCTATGGCACTCATCGATGCTTGTGAAAAGAAATCCTTACCAATTTACAAGACCTATGGAATGACGGAAACCTTTAGTCAAAGCGTGACCTTCTCTGTATTGGATTACCCTCATAAACGAGATTCCGTAGGAAAACCATTACCAGGGATGCAGGTTCGTATTGATAATCCTGATGCGGATGGAGTAGGGGGAATCCATTTGACGGGTCCCATGGTTATGACTGGGTATATCGGCAAGGAACCTATCGATGGTGACCTTAATACTGATGATATCGGTTATGTCGATGAAGATGGATTTGTATATATTTTGAATCGTCGCAAGGATCTCATCATTTCTGGTGGTGAAAATATTTATCCAAAGGAATTAGAGGATTTAGTCTATACATTGCCGGCGGTGAAGGAATGTGCGGTTGTACCTGTATCTGATCCTAAATGGGGCCAAGTACCAGCACTCTTTGTGACTTTTCACGATGATGAAAGCATGACAATCGATGAGATTCTATCCTTTATGACTAATTCTTTGGCAAAGTATAAAATCCCTAAATATGTAAAAATTTTACCTGCATTACCTCGTAATGGCACAGGTAAAATTGTGCGTAATGAACTGTGTTTAGAAGATTGAGGCGCCTATGAATGATATTTTAAACTTTAAAAGTATAACTACATATCGCCTTAAACTGCCGTTGAAGTTTAACTTTAAAACTGCCAAAGGTGAAGTAAAAGAACGAGAAACTATCGTCATTTGCATTGAGGATCAACAAGGCTATGTAGGTTATGGGGAATGCGTGGCTTTCACAGAGCCCTTTTATACAGCAGAAACTGTAGATACATGCTGGCGAAAATTAGTGGATGACTATATTTTTAATCTCCGTTTGATGCGCCCTAAGCCGCTCATGACCTATGTGCGTCAGCTACAGTTTTGGCTAAATCGAGATCATATGCCTATGACCATTGCGGCCTTAGAAAATGCATTGATTAACCTTCATTGCGAGCGATTAGGTGTAAACTCCGTCTCCTATATTATGGGGCGGCCTTTACAAGATACCATTGAAAGCGGCGTTGTTATCGGTGATGTACCGATGGAACAATTGCTAGCTGCCGTAGAAGCTCATGTGGCAAATGGTTGTAAGCGCATCAAGTTAAAGGTGAATCCTACAGATGGATACGAACGGGCAGCCTTAGTACGTAAGCATTACCCCGATTTAGTCTTGGCAGCCGATGCAAATCAAAGCTATTCTTATGATGATATTGATAAGGTCCGTCAATTTAACGATTTGAAGTTAGCTTGCATAGAAGAGCCTTTTGCTATAACAACGCTTCAATCCTATAAGGAATGGAAGTGGGAACACCTCAACAACGATGATTGGCATATTGAAACGCCTATCTGTTTAGATGAATCTATATTGGGTTATGATGATTTATCCTATGCTATTGAATATGGTCTAATTGATGTACTTAACATAAAAGTAGGCCGTATGGGTGGTCTCGTACCTACTAAAGCAGCTATTAATCTTTGTAGAGAGTGTCATATTCCGTATTGGGTGGGTAGCATGGTAGAGTCGGGCATTTCTAAAATGTTGCACGCTCAACTAGCGGCTCTAGGTGATTCCTATATGGCAGGAGATTTATCTGATTCTACTAGATATTTTGAACGAGATCTCATCTATCCAGATTTAACATTTAAAGATGGGGTTATGCACGTCCCTGATGGGGATGGCTTAGGTGTAACTGTTTTTGATGATAGATTAGAAGCGTATTGTGTGGAGAAACGAACACTATGAATTTAATAGAATCCTTACAAATTGAAGCACCTCGTATGACGAGCGATACTACATGCATTGCAAAAATGAACTTAGGAGAATTCCACAAACAGCCTCAAGGCTATCTAAATGGTGGTGCCACCTTAGCCTTTGCAGAAATCGTTGCAGGTATGATAAGTAATGAACTTATTGGGGCAGATAAATTTGGTGTAGGACAATCTGTAACAGCCAATCACTTGCGCCCTGTACGATGTGAAGGGGCCTTAACAGCTCACGGCACATTACTGGTAAAAGGGAAAACGTCCCATGTGTGGCGCTTTGATATGCTAGACGATGCAGAGCGACTTATTTCCCAAGTAACCGTAACACTAGCTATTGTGGACTTTGATCGATAATAGATAACAAGTAATATAAAATGATAAAAGGACAGTAAATACTATTTCAGTATGTACTGTCCTTTTATGGTTTTGAATGTCTTATTAATTACTTTTTACTTACGAGTTACTGTATATAAGTCTTCCATGTCTGGAATATCGTAAATAACCCATGTGCCATCACCTAAATGACGCATCAAAACGCGTATATCTTTTGTCATATTTTTTTTATTGTTTTGGATTGTTACTGTTACGGTAGCTGTATCTCCATCGTCTTCAGATTTGATATTTTTAACCTCTACATCATGCGCTTTGAAGAGACGACCATCTACAAGGCGATCGACCATGGACATGTTGTCATCACTTTGAGCCGTATTGTTAGTGTCTGTTGTAGTTGGCTGAGATTTAAAGCTATCTGGATCTTCAATATATTTTCGCATCACATCTTCAATTAAAGATGGACCAAATGTTTTAGCTGCTGCAATAGTAGCTTTGCCAAATGGATTGGATGTATCTATATATTTATTGCCTTCCCGTTCTAATATATTTTTTACAATAGATTTCGTATCTATATGGCGTAAGGCTTCATCGGCATCTTTATCTTGTACGGCTTGATGAATAATTTTTAGCGTATAGGCTGGTGTGTGGGGAATGTACCACATGAAATACCATGCTGCTGCTAAAGCACCTACAATAGCAATAATTAAGATGGTTATAAGTGATTTTGATTTCATTGTATTGCTCCAAAGTATTTTATCTGTCTCTTATACACATCT
>NZ_PPDD01000013.1 GCF_002959895.1 Veillonella infantium
CCTTCTGTGCCGGAGTTAACGCAATAAGTACCCCGCCTGGGGAGTACGACCGCAAGGTTGAAACTCAAAGGAATTGACGGGGGCCCGCACAAGCGGTGGAGTATGTGGTTTAATTCGACGCAACGCGAAGAACCTTACCAGGTCTTGACATTGATGGACAGAACTAGAGATAGTTCCTCTTCTTCGGAAGCCAGAAAACAGGTGGTGCACGGTTGTCGTCAGCTCGTGTCGTGAGATGTTGGGTTAAGTCCCGCAACGAGCGCAACCCCTATCTTATGTTGCCAGCACTTCGGGTGGGAACTCATGAGAGACTGCCGCAGACAATGCGGAGGAAGGCGGGGATGACGTCAAATCATCATGCCCCTTATGACCTGGGCTACACACGTACTACAATGGGAGTTAATAGACGGAAGCAATACCGCGAGGTGGAGCAAACCCGAGAAACACTCTCTCAGTTCGGATCGTAGGCTGCAACTCGCCTACGTGAAGTCGGAATCGCTAGTAATCGCAGGTCAGCATACTGCGGTGAATACGTTCCCGGGCCTTGTACACACCGCCCGTCACACCACGAAAGTCGGAAGTGCCCAAAGCCGGTGGGGTAACCTTCGGGAGCCAGCCGTCTAAGGTAAAGTCGATGATTGGGGTGAAGTCGTAACAAGGTAGCCGTATCGGAAGGTGCGGCTGGATCACCTCCTTTCTAGGGAGACATACACTAGGCCAAGAGCTTAGATGTCACTTAGGTCGACACTTTGGCACCTAACATTGTTCGGTTTTGAGAGATCTGTTATCTACAAGATAATAAATTTCTCATATATTAAATGGGCCTATAGCTCAGCTGGTTAGAGCGCACGCCTGATAAGCGTGAGGTCGGTGGTTCGAGTCCACCTAGGCCCACCATTTAATACATGGGGGCGTAGCTCAGTTGGGAGAGCACCTGCCTTGCAAGCAGGGGGTCAGGAGTTCGAATCTCCTCGTCTCCACCATTTAGTATTTGACAGCTAGTCTGTTTAATACTAAAATAACTAAGCTATCATTGATAGCAACATATGACGCATGAATCGTAAGATTTATGTCAGAATATTGTTCTTTGAAAACTGCATAGAAGATAATTATTATATTTGTAAGGTCATCTCTTAGAATTTCTAAGTAGGTTGACCCGAGCACATAGGAAATAATTCTCTGACTTAATGGTGACGTACATGAAAATGTACGGCTACAAAATAAACGACAATGTATCTAATGCATGTCAATGAAATCTTAAGTAAAGATTTTAAGGGCGTACGGTGGATGCCTTGGCGATATCAGCCGAAGAAGGACGCGGTAAGCTGCGATAAGCTACGGAGAGGTGCAAGCAACCTTTGACCCGTAGATTTCCGAATGGGGGAACCCGGCAGTGGTTATGCACTGTCACCCATACCTTTGAGTATGAGGAGGGCACCTGGGGAACTGAAACATCTAATTACCCAGAGGAAAAGTAATCAAACGAGATTTTCTTAGTAGCGGCGAGCGAACGGGAAAGAGGCCAAACCGGAGCGGGCAACCGCACCGGGGTTGAGGACAGTCATCAAGTGTAAATGAGGTAGAAGAATCGAGCTGGAAAGCTCAGCCGCAGAAGGTGAAAGCCCTGTAATCGAAACCTTGCATACATGGGACTGTATCCAGAGTACCACGAGACACGTGAAACCTTGTGGGAAGCAGGGGGGACCACCCTCCAAGCCAAAATACTGATATCGACCGATAGCGCATAGTACCGTGAGGGAAAGGTGAAAAGAACCCCTGGCGGGGAGTGAAAGAGAACCTGAAACCGTATGTCTACAAACAGTCGAAGTCTGTATATATATCAGGACGACGGCGTGCCTATTGAAGAATGAACCGACGAGTTACTGTTGCTAGCGAGGTTAAGTGGAAAACACGGAGCCGCAGCGAAAGCGAGTCTGAACAGGGCGTTCAGTTAGTAATAGTAGACCCGAAACCGTAGTGATCTATCCATGGCCAGGTTGAAGCACAGGTAAAATTGTGTGGAGGACCGAACTCGTGAGCGTTGAAAAGCTTTGGGATGAGTTGTGGATAGGGGTGAAATGCCAATCGAACACGGAGATAGCTGGTTCTCCCCGAAATAGCTTTAGGGCTAGCCTCGAGGTTGAGAGTATAGGCGGTAGAGCACTGATCGGGCTAGGGGCCATACCGGTTACCGAACCTAGTCAAACTACGAATGGCTATACTTATACTCGGGAGTCAGACAGTGAATGATAAGGTCCATTGTCAAGAGGGAAACAGCCCAGAACACCGACTAAGGTCCCAAATGTTACACTAAGTGGCGAAGGATGTGGAATTTCCAAAACAACCAGGATGTTGGCTTAGAAGCAGCCACCATTTAAAGAGTGCGTAATAGCTCACTGGTCGAGAGACTCTGCGCCGAAAATGTCCGGGGCTAAAGTGTAAAACCGAAGTCGTGTCATATGCAGCAATGTATATGGGTAGGGGAGCGTTCTCATTGGGTTGAAGCAGTACCGTAAGGAGTTGTGGACTGATGAGAAGTGAGAATGTCGGTATGAGTAGCGAAAAGAATGGTGAGAATCCATTCCACCGAAAGCCTAAGGGTTCCTGAGCAACGATCGTCGTCTCAGGGTAAGTCGGGACCTAAGCCGAGGCGGAAAAGCGTAGGCGATGGACAACAGGTTGAAATTCCTGTACCGGTGTGAATCGTTTGATCGATGGAGTGACACAGTAAGGTAGGTCAGCACGCGATTGGAAGTGCGTGTTTAAGCAGGTAGGTTGAGCTATAGGCAAATCCGTAGCTCTAAAAGCTGAGATGTGATGACGAGTTACTAGCAATAGTAACGAAGTGATTGATCCTACACTGTCGAGAAAAGCTTCTAGGTAGAGACACATCGCCCGTACCAAAACCGACACAGGTAGGCGGGGAGAGAATCCTAAGGTGCGCGGGAAAACCCTCGTTAAGGAACTCGGCAAAATGCCTCCGTAACT
>NZ_PPDD01000014.1 GCF_002959895.1 Veillonella infantium
TCCACCTGTTCCCATCTCGAACACAGTAGTTAAGCTCATAAACGCCGAAAGTACTTGGCTGGAGACGGCCTGGGAGGATAGGAAGCCGCTGATTAACGAAAAGAAAAAGGTCTACCTAAAGGTAGGCCTTTTTCTTTTTGCTAGTCTTCGACTAGCTAACCCTACTAGAGTCGTCTCTAGCCAAGGTTGTAGAGGTTGTATCTATGTACGTGTCCATGTAAGACGGCCCTGGGAAAAGCAGGGCAGTAGAAGATGGAGGAGTGAAACGACGACAGATTCACTGCATCGCTTTCTTCCGAACGTAAGATTTACCGAACTGCGGAGCAGAGAAGGGAAATCCACAGTGAGGAAGCAAGTAGGGCAACCGAAGAGGACTTAGAACTAAGCGACGCAAATGACCCATATGAGTGCTTCCGAACGTAAGATTTACCGAGCTGCGGAGCAGAGAAGGGAAATCCACAGTGAGGATTGATAGGAAGCCGCGGCTAGTGGTAGTATCCAACTCTATCCATACGGTAACGCGGCACAACGTGCCAATGTTACCGAACCGTAAAGCCGCTGTATAACTTTAAATATATGTAAATAACGATCCCTATACTCTTGATCTCCAAGTTTATAGGGCTTTTTTATGTCTATTTTTGCATATTACTAATAAATATTTTCATTCATAGATTAATATGAATATCTTGTGAGGGATTTTCTTGATAATACTAGGTATGTGTGATATTCTCATTATATGCTTAAGTGGATTGGAGTGATTAGTTTATATGTATAAATATGGCAAGAGCTGTATTAAAAAATTATTATGTTTTCTCGCAATATGTATTGCAATTTTAGCTATCTCTTTTGGTGTTATGTGGGGGCTGTCTACTGATTATAAAATCTATGGTGTACCAGTTCTTAATTACCATCAAGTAAACGATGAAAAGCATTCAGCTTTGACTCTTCATGTTGATCAGTTTAGAGAGCAGATGGAGTATTTACATAATCAGGGATACAACACGATTACATTAGATCAATTATATGATTATTTAGAAAATGGTACTGAATTACCGAATAAGCCAATTGTTATTACCTTTGATGATGGCTATGTTGATAACTATAATAATGCATTGCCTATTTTAAAGGAATACAATATGAAGGCTACCTTGTTTATGATTAGTGATGCTGCTAATACGCCTGGTTTTGTTTCTACAGAACAAATGCATAAAATGGAAGCAGGTGGCTTTGATATTCAAGGTCATACTAATCATCATAAGATCTTAACAAAAATTGACCCTACTGAGTTGCCAGATGCTCTGCTTGGAGGGAAGACTTCATTAGAGGGGATTTTAGGTGAGCCCATTGAATATTTAGCATATCCTGGTGGGTTTAACGATATGCTCGTTCAATATGTAACTAAACAGTCTGGTTATAAAATGGCTTTCACAGTACAACCAGGTACAGTACAGCCAGGAGATAATCTATATGCCTTAAATCGATTGGCTATATTCCAAGGTGATACACCATATCTATCGTTCTGGATGCGCCTACATTGTGCACCATTTATTCACTACACATGGGGATTACGTGATTTTTTACGCGATAATGGATGGCCGAGATTAGCATCTATTATTCCGTTATTCTAGGAGGAACTATGTCTTACGAAGTTGTAGCAAGACCTTTACGCGTTGCTGTTTTAACAGTTTCTGATACTCGTACCTTTGAAACCGATAAAGGCGGTAATAAAGTACAAGAGTTTTTAGAACAAGCAGACCATATTGTGGCAGATCGTAAAATTGTTATTGATGATTACGATGAAATTAGAAATGCTATGATCCCATGGTGTAATGATGAAAATATTGATGTTATCATTTCTACAGGTGGCACTGGCATTGCTAAGCGAGATGTGACAATTGAAGCTGCGAATAGCCTCTATGAGAAACATATTCCTGGATTTGGTGAAATCTTTAGATATTTGTCCTATACAGAGGATATTGGTACTAAGGCGATGGCGTCTCGTGCTGAAGCAGGGGTCAACAATAACACCTTGATGTTCTCTGTGCCAGGCTCTGTAGGTGCCGTTACATTAGCTATGAGTAAACTTATCATTCCTGAAATAGCCCATCTCGTTCGAGAAATTACAAAATAATATATTTAGACTGCTCATTCGTGGGCAGTCTTTTTTTGATAATAGAATTCATAATGCTATTTAAGGGACATAAAAATATTCAGATAATACCTTATTAATGGGTATAAAATCTATATATGCTAATTCTCAATATATAAAACAATACCATTGCAGTATTGTTTTATTTCGATTATACTAGATTTAGTAATACGTTTGTCCGAGTGCACGAGAAAGGAGACCTTATGAAGTTAAATCAGGCCACGGATTATGCATTTCGCATGGTCTTGCATATGGCGCTATTACCTTCGGGAATGAAGATAACTGGCTCTGTATTGGCTGAGCAGGAATTGATTCCAGAACGATTTTTGCTTAAGATTATGCGTAGTCTCATTGCAGCTGGGATTATGAAATCCTTTCGCGGTGTAGATGGTGGGTTTGCCCTCAATCGAGATCCTCAAGAGATTTCATTGCTCGATGTAATTAGAGCGGTAGAAGGGGATGCGTATTTACAACGGTGTTTATATGATGTAGGTTCTTGCTCTAAGTCTTGTATGGGGCATTGTGCTATCAATGAGGCTATGGGGACGATTCAGGACCAATTAATTAATCAGTTGGAGCAGGTTAACTTTAAAACGCTTGCTCAACGTGAACAGTTGATTGAGGCTGAAGCGTTGCCATATTCACAAGCGCAATGATACAAGGTTTTTAGTAAAAGCTCATCAAGTGATGTAGGTATTTAATTCTAAGGAGGAAAACACATGTTTGAAGCTGTAGATTTAGCTCGATTACAATTTGCGCTAACATCTATCTATCACTGGTTGTTTGTGCCGTTCACACTAGGCATGACAGTGACTGTAGCTATCTTAGAGTGGACATATGTGTCTACAGGTAAAGAAGTTTACAAAAAAATGGCAAAATTCTGGGGCAAATTGTTCCTAATTAACTTTGCTATGGGTGTGGTAACTGGTATTGTTCAGGAATTCCATTTCGGTATGAACTGGGCAGAATATTCTCGTTTTATGGGTGACATTTTCGGCGCTCCATTGGCCCTTGAAGCATTAATGGCATTTTTCTTGGAATCTACATTCATGGGTGTATGGATCTTCGGCTGGGATCGTTTAAATAAAACTGTTCATGCCCTTGTAGCTACGTTGGTAGCATTAGGTACAAACCTATCTGCATTCTGGATTCTCGTAGCGAACTCCTTCATGCAACATCCTGTAGGTTATGTAATTCGCAATGGCCGTGCAGAAATGGACAATTTCTTAACAATTGTTCAAAACGGCTATGTACCAGGTCAATTCTTCCATATCGTGTTGAATGGTTTATTAACAGCAGGCGTAATTATCATGGCTATCAGTGCATGGCACTTATTGCGCAACAATGCGACAGACTTCTACCGTCGTTCCGCTAAATGGGGCATGGTTATTGCTCTTGTATTTGGTACTTTAGGTGCTTTGGCAGGTCATCATCAAGGTCAATACATTACAAAAGTACAACCTATGAAAATGGCTGCTATGGAAGCATTGTGGGAAACACAAGATCCAGCTCCATTCTCTTTGGTAGCTAATATTGATACTAAAGCTCAAAAGAACACTGGTGCACTTGAAATCCCTGGTGGTTTGTCCTTCTTGACTCAAAACTCCTTTACTTCTGGTAAAGTAGAAGGTATCAAAGATCTTCAAGCTAAATCCGAGGCTCAATATGGTCCTGGTAACTATATTCCAGATGTTCCAGCAATCTTCTGGACATTCCGTATCATGGTTGCAGCTGGTTCCATTATGTTACTTGTTGCATTCGTAGGTCTTATCCTTAATGCAAAAGACAAATTAGTTGGCAATCGCACATTCTTGAAAATTATGTTCTGGACATTGCCATTGCCATTTATCGCTCATTCCACAGGTTGGTTTGTAGCAGAAGCAGGCCGTCAACCATGGCTTGTATATGGCTTGCAATTAACTGCAGACGGTGCTTCTAAAGCCGTTACAGCTCCAGAAATTATGACTACTATCATCGGCTTTACAGTTGTGTACATCGTAGCAGCTATTGCAGCTCTCTACCTTGCTGTAGAACACATCAAAAAAGGTCCAGATGGCAATCCATCTCACGATGTAGTTGAAAAAGAGGAGGCGAGATTATGGAATTAATTTTTAATAACCTTGAAGTGGTATGGTTTATTTTAATTACTGTACTATTCGCTGGCTTCTTCTTATTAGAAGGTTTTGACTATGGTACTGGTATTTTATTACCATTCATCGGTAAAACTGACGTTGAACGTCGTCAAATGATTAATGCCTTGGGTCCTGTTTGGGATGGTAACGAGGTATGGATGATTACCGCAGGTGGTGCATTATTTGCATCCTTCCCTCATGTATATGCTACATTGTTTAGTGGTTTCTATTTAGCGTTATTCTTAATGCTTGCGGCTCTTATTATCCGCGGTGTATCTTTTGAATTCCGCTCCAAGAGCCCTAACTTGTTATGGCGTAAAACTTTTGACTACTGCATCTTCTTCGGTTCCTTGATTCCTGCATTATTGTGGGGCGTTACAGTTGGTAACTTGATTCAAGGTACTCCAATCGATGCAAGCATGACATATGTAGGCACATTCTTTGATTTATTAAGCCCATACACAGTACTTTGCGGTATTGCGTTTATCTTGGTATTCACATATCATGGTGGCTTGTTCACTTCTATTAAAACAGCTGGTGCTGTTTCTGAACGCGCTCGTGCAGCTTCTTTGGTAGTTGGTGTTCCTACTGCAATCGGTGCTTTAGTATTGGTTGCTGCTACATATGTATGTACAGATTTGTTCAACTCTGTATTAGCAATCGTGTGCTTCGCATTAGCAATCGTGTTCTTCCTCATTTCTTGGGGTGCTGCACGTACTCGTAATACAAAATGGGGCTTTGTATTTAGCTCCTTAACTGTTATTTCTGTAACAGCTGCTTACTTTGCAGGTTTGTTCCCTCGCATCATGGTTTCTTCTTTGAATCCTGACTGGAGCTTAACTATTGCAAATGCAGGTAACTCTACTTACACATTGACGTTGATGACTTGTGTAGCCTTCGTATTTGTGCCAATCGTATTGGCTTACCAAATCTGGGTATACTGGACATTCCGTCATCGTGTATCTGAAAAAGACTTACACTATTAATAGAATAGCTTTATAACTCTAGTGAGTTATAAAATTTAGGTCTCAATGTGAGGCGTGTCGTAGCGGCACGCCTCTTTTTTGTGGTAAGATGAATATAATATTGATAAATTTAGATTCATTTGATCGTATATATTGGATTCTAAATTCATATGATTTTTTATATTAACTATATTTACCATAGGGGATACTATGATACAGCGTACCGCCTTTAAAGCGTTGCTAGAACATAAAGGTCAGCTTTTATTACTAGGTTTAACTTGTTTAGTTGAAAGTCTATCCATTGTTGGGCAAGCTTGGTTCTTTGGAACCTTAATTAATAATTTTATATTTTCAGAGAATACCTTACATGATGAAAGGTATTCTATTATCTATTTAGGAATTGCTATTATTGTAAGATTGCTTGCACATTATATACAAGAATCCGTAGCAAATCGATTAGGTAGTGCAGTAAAAGCAACCTTTAGAGAACGGGCCTTAGAGCATATGTTTAAACTTGGTGTGCAACATAAGGAACGCCATGGCGATGTGATACATATGCTTACTGATGGATTAGAGCAAGTAGATGCTTATGTAGCTCGTTATATTCCTCAAATTCTATATGCTATTATGATTCCTCTTATTATGGGTATTGCTATTGTAGATACATTACCTATTATTGGTATCATTCTAATTATCACCGTACCATTAATTCCATTCTTTATGATCTTAATTGGTAAGCAAGCGGATCGTCTTAATAAAGAACAGTGGGAGCGTATGAGTTTCTTATCTGGTCATTTTCTTGATGTATTGCAAGGTATTACAACATTAAAACTTTTTGGCCGTGCGAAGGATCAAATCAAGGTCATTGGTCGTTTATCTGAAGAGTTTAAAGACTCTACTTTGCGTGTGTTGCGTGTGGCGTTCTTATCTGCATTGGTTCTTGAACTTGTAAGTACTATTAGTACGGCTTTGATTGCTGTATACCTGGGCTTAACATTATTGGATGGGGAGATTCCATTCTTTTCCGCCTTCTTTATTTTGTTATTAGCACCAGAGTTCTATACGCCATTTAGACAACTGGGGGCTGCATTCCATACGGGAATGGCAGGGAAGACCTCCATTTTAAAATACGAAGAGTTTATGAATCGCCAGCCATCGTTACCTGTAGGTGGGAAATCTAAACTTCAAGGACCTATACAAGATATTGAAATTAAGGATTTAACCTTTACCTATGAAGATAGTGAAAATGGGGTACAACATATTTCATTAGAGGCTAAACGCAATTCTCCGATAATGCTTGTTGGTGAAAGTGGAGCCGGGAAATCTACAATCGCTCATATTATTGGAGGCTTTTTGACGGCTCCTAAAGGTGCTGTTGTCATTGATGGTCTTGATGTTTGTGACATCGATGTTGAGTGGTGGCGCCACCAAATTACCTATGTATCCCAGCATCCTCATATTATGAAAGGAACCTTACGTGATGTATTATCCTTTGGAATGAATGTAAGTGATGAAGAGATTATAGCGGCATGTAAAGAAGTACAGCTACTGGATGTGATCAATAGACAACAAGAAGGTCTTGATACGGTTATTGGTGAAGGTGGCTTAGGTCTTAGTGGTGGCGAACGTCAACGGGTGGCGTTAGCACGTGCGTTCTTACGAAAAGGACAAGTGTTAATTCTCGATGAGGTAACAGCACATCTTGATGTAAAAACAGAATCTATCATAAGTAGTGCTATCCAACGTTTGATGGAGAATAAAATTGTTATTATTATTGGCCATCGCCTACAAACGATGCACTGGGCTTCTACGTTATACGTTTTAAAACAGGGGCGCATTATTCAACAAGGTTCTTATGAAGAGCTTATTGCGGTAGATGGATATTTTAAAGACCTAGTCATCTCTGGTTTAGGCGAATTTTCTTCAACTATTGAAGAGCAGTTGCAAACAGGAAAATCATTTGATATTCAAGATAGAGATGACCTAGATCATTCAATTCCTGTTGATAAAAAAGGTGCTTATGTACGCGGAAACGATACACATACATCTGAAGTGTCAACGGCTAATATGGGCTTACAAGGATGGCGTTTATTATTCTCTGTATTAAGTCCTGCAAAGTGGTCTTTAGTATTAGCTTTGATTTTTACATTTTTAACGGTATTCATGAATGTAGGGCTTTTAACTGTGTCTGCATGGTTATTGGCTTCAGCTGCATTGCAACCAGGCCTTACTTATTTGAGCCTTGCCATTGTAGGGGTTCGATTCTTCGGCGTTAGCCGTGCCGTATGTCGCTATTTTGAGCGCTATACCTCTCATCGGATGGCATTCCAAGGATTATATGGTTTGCGTGTATGGTTCTATGCTCATTTGGAACCATTAGCACCAGCTATTCTTAAACGCTTTGGTGCGGGGGATATGTTAGGCCGTATTATGGGGGATATAGAAGTATTACAATTCTTCTATTTGCGCACATTAATTCCTCCTGTAGCAGCCATTGCTTTAACTGTTTTAGTAGCCTATGGCGTTTCTACGATTGATAGCACTTTGGTTACGCCTATAGTTTTGGCAGCTTTACTATTAGGTTTGATATTGCCTTTAGTTGTATATGCTCATAATAAACAATCGTTGAAAGCGATTGGACCGCAACAAGGGGAATATAAATCACTATTAAGTGATACTATGGATAGCTTAGAGGATGTCATTAGCTATGGCAATGAAGATTTAGTCTATCATCGTATTCAACATATGATGCATACTGTGGACGCTAATAAGGGTGTTATTGAGCGCGGCATGAACTTAGGAAATACGCTGTTCCTAGGTGGTGTGCAAATTACTGTTGTTATTGTAGCCATATTGGCTGCTAATGCTTTGACAGGTGCTTGGGCTAGTGTTATGGTAGCGGTTGCTGCTATTGGTACACAAGCTTGGTTTGAGGCATTACAACCTATGATTGCTGCCGTTCACCATGGTGCTGAAAGCAAGGTAGCTACGAGTCGTCTCATGGCACTCGCCAATGAGCCAATGCCTGTGGTAGACCCAAAGGCACCAAAACCATTCAATGCTAATCGAGACATTACCTTTACCGATGTATCCTTTGGTTATAATCAGGATCGTTGTATTTATGAACATCTTAGATTAGGCATTAAACAAGGGCAATCAGTTGCCATCGTTGGGGCTAGTGGCTCTGGTAAGACTACATTATTCAATATGCTTGAGCGTTTATATGATTATGGTGGTTCCATCTATGTAGGTGACGTAGAATTAAAGGATATTTCTATCGATACATGGCGTAATGCGTTAGGCACTATTACGCAAGATACATATATCTTCCATGCATCCTTTGAGGATAATATTCGACTAGCAAGGCCGGATGCTTCAGCTACTGATTTAGAGCGTGCTATCGACCGTGCTTCCTTGCGCTCTGTAGTGGATAGATTGCTGGTTGGTCTTAATACGATTGTTGGTAGTGGTGGTCATGGCTTAAGTGGTGGTGAACGCCAAAGGGTTGCATTAGCTCGATTATTCTTGCGAAATCCACAAATCGTTTTATTGGATGAACCATTGGAAGGTTTAGATCAAGTAACGAGAAAGGCTTTACATCGTGATTTGATGGAATATGTAAAGGATAAAACATGCTTATACATTACCCATCAGTTAGAAGGATTAGAGCAAATGGACCGTATCTTATTTATGGATAAAGGTCAAATTATAGAAGATGGAACTTATGAAGAGTTAATTGCGCTTCGTGGTCATTTCTACGAATATTGCTACCTATCTATGGCAAGTATTCAATAAAAATAAATATCAGTTAAATTATCTATTATAGCTATTAACTTATAATAGGCTAAATATTAAACTACAGTAATAAAGCCCCTTTTACTATGTAAAAGGGACTTTATGTATGCCTATATTTAATAGTATATGTAGTAGTCTTTTATCGATAAATCATGCAATATATGGTATAATTTGTATGTCAAAAGCTATTTTTTGTTGCCCTTGGAGGGGTTATGACTAAGATCTTCACCAAAATACGAGCGTTGGTGGATGAAGCATTATCTGATCGTGATACAGCGGTGGATAAGGTGCCTACTATAGAAAAAGCACCTGTAGAACAAGATTTATTCGACCACCGTTTACTATATATAGAAGAAGATACAGTCAATCGTATGTTGCGGGCTGCTCTTCGCAATCATTGGTTATTTTACGCTGTAACATTTGAATTTGAACCAAATAACCAAATATTCCTATCCATTATTACGAAATGGGGGAATGTGATCAATGTGGAATTCACCTTAGAGGATTTATGGTTTGATGATTATTCATCATCCTTTGCGATTCGTCTCGATACAAATAATATAGATACAGGTGGGTTTATTTTAAACTCTATCCTACACTTACTAGGTAACTGGTGCCTCAGTCTCTTTGGTATATTCTTCAATCCTATTGCGCTAGGTGAGAAGGGGTCTACTATGCGTTTTGAGAAAAAGGGGATTATCCAGTTTGATTTATTACCAAATACTCAAGTAAAGAAATTCATACCTTTACCAGAGCGACATATCGGCAGTAATGGCCCTGTGTTGTTGGGGAACCCTCGTACTAGTCAATCCGTTTTACAGTTAGATTACTATGCGTTTCACGATCCAGTAGACACATTTACTGTACCAGATGTACCAACCCGTACTAGCTGGCTTCGCTCTATTGATATTGCGGCAGTTCTCTTATTGCCAATCGGCGTGTGGATTACCTTTATTATCTTGCATCACTACTTACCTACAGAAACGTTAGAGTTCTCATTCTCTACATATTTCTTGATTTCTTTAGGGATTTTTATCATTTCCTTCTTGGTTATGAATATTCCTAGATATCTGTATATGTACTTTGATTCTCGGAAACAGTGGCAAAGTGCCTTTGTACATAATAATATTAAGATTCAAATGCGCAAATTACATCGTCGTATTTTCATGCAGCAAGCTACACTCACATCTGATTGTGACGAATGTACTGCTAATGAAAGCCAAGAGCGCATTAAGCATTTGTTATTGCAAATTCGGGATAAGCGGTTCCTTGCAAATCGACTCAAAATTGCTGATGATGATAGAATGCGCAAGCAGAAGGTTAAGTTTATTATCGCCTATATTGGTTGTACATTAATTGAATTGATGCTGCTCATGAATTACTAGGCATTGATTATTAAATAACAGCATATGTTATGGTATAAATAAAAAACGTATCTCTTAATAGAGATACGTTTTTTATTATGTTTGTTTTATGTTTTACCGTTTTTTACGACGTTTTCGAACGGTTTTTCTAATTTCTCGTTCTGATTCAGATCCTGGTTGTTGCATTGACTCGTAAGTTGGTCGATTGACAGGCATAAAAGGAGGATTTCCGTATTGGTTTGGTTCCGGTTGTCCCGGCAATACCCAGAAGAGGAAACCGATGAGCCATACGAAAAGCTCCAGTAAGTAATTGAATGGAGATACAGCAGAGTAAGTATTGATGAAAATAATAATTACTGACCAGAGAATCCCGGCCCATGCATTAAAGCCGATATCGTGAATACGACGGCCAAATAAGATGCAGGACAATGGGAAGAGTGTTGCTAATAAAATCCATATGATGACCCGTGTAAACCAATAAGCTGGTAAGGATACGACAAAGTCTAAGAATAGATCATCGATGTAATGAACGATGTGGAATAAAATCATTAGTACGATAAAACATATGATAAATTGAAGTCGATTTAATCGTCCCGTTAGATTAAAAATCGATAGGCCCATACGTCGACCTTGGAATGCGATGAGCAAACCTACAGTACATATGAGCAGTGTTCGTAATACAACATAGAGTAAATCCATAAGTTCCCCTTTATTTATAGCTTATAGTTGAGTTAATTCTGGCAAGACTAGCTCAAATGCTACACCTTGTTTCATAGATTTTACAGTATCTACTGTGGCTTGAATCGCCTTGGTAGTAAAATTCATTGCTAACTCTGCCGCATCATAAGGTGAATATCCCCTCATTACTGCACCGGATAATACAGCAGTAAAGATATCCCCAGTTCCTGTAGCTTTCACAGGGATAAGAGGAATATCATAAGTTTTTAAATAATCAGTTGGCCCATCATAGACAGCGATAACCGCATGCGTTTCCGATGGTACGCTGGTCATGATAACCATGTCAGGCCCCATTTGGTACAGCCTTTTGCAACGATCACGCAATTCATCATCGCTAATAGGATCTGTAGAAAATGGAATATCTAATAAGAAACAAGCCTCCGTGTAATTAGGCTTTACAATATGAGCCTTGGAAACAAGTTGGCGCATAGCTACTACCATATCAGGTGTATAAATAGAATAGAGGCGACCATCATCCGCCATAGCTGGATCGACGATAATCATTTGTCCCTTATTACCGAAACGATCGATGGCTTCTTCCACGAGATGAATTTGTTCTGGTGATGCCAAGAAACCACTTACAATAGCGTGAAAGTCGATTTCGTTTTTATCCCAGCAGTCCATAAAATCTCTCATATGTGCCGATAAATCTACAAACTCGTAGTGTGGATATTCTAAGTGATTACTCAATACAGCTGTTGCCAATGGAACCGCTTGGCAACGCATAGCGCTGATGATTGGAATCATAACGGTTAGGGCACAACGGCCGATGGAGCTCATGTCTTGAATTGTTAAGACTCTAGGTACTTCTGTCATAGACACCTCCAAAATACTATATATTTTATTGTACGTTATGTAGGGCGTTCTGTAAATGTAATGATGTTATTCATGAAATTAACTTCATAATGTAGTATAATAAAACAGATAGACTTTTTATGGAGGATAGTGACAATGACAAGGTATGTATTTCGACGTCTAGGTGGCGCAATCATAATCTTATGGGTCATCATTACCGTAACGTTTGCATTAATGCATGCAATACCGGGGGGACCTTTTACGACTGAAAAGAAATTACCACCTCAGGTGAAAGCAAGTATTGAAGCAAAGTATCATCTTGATGATCCTGTATGGAAACAGTATGGTGATTATTTAGGTGGTGTTATTACCGGCGATTTGGGACCATCATATAAGTATGAAGGTCGTAGTGTGAACGATATTATCAGTGATGCATTCCCAATTTCTGCGCAGCTCGGTTTATTATCATTAATGGTGGCTGTAGTAGGTGGTATTGCAGCGGGTGCTATTAGTGCTATGCGCCCTAATGGTATCGTTGATTATGCGGTTACCGTATTATCTACCATTGGTATTTCTGTGCCTACATTTATTATAGGTGCCGTTCTTGTATATGTGGTGGGCTTTGAACTGGGATGGTTCCCAGTGGCCTTATGGCGTGGTCCATCTTATATGGTTCTACCAGTGTTGACGTTAGCAGCACAACCTATGGCATTCATTGCACGCTTAACGCGCAGTGGCTTGCTAGATGTGTACCAACAAGAATATATCCGTACAGCTCGCGCCAAAGGTTTGGGTTCTTGGACTATTTTGACTCGTCATGCATTAGGCAATGCTATTTTGCCAGTTATTACGTACTTGGGACCATTGGCTGCTAGCCTTTTGACAGGTAGCTTTATCGTAGAAACAATCTTTGCTATTCCGGGCCTTGGACAGTATTTTGTAACGTCCATTTACAACCGCGACTATACGGTTATCCTTGGCATTACGATTTTCTATAGTGCTCTTGTAGTATTTCTTAATATTTTGGTGGATATGATTTATCCGTTAATTGATCCACGTGTTACGACAGAGGAGGGGACAGATGAATAAGGAAGATTTTTTACCTATTGAACGAACTCCTCAAGAAGAAATTACAAGCTTTATAAAACGTCCTAGTAAATGGGCGAGATTTAAGGTGAATCGCTTAGCTGTAGTAGGTGCAACCATCATTTTGGTTATGATTGTGTTGGCTATTTTAGGCCCCCTTATTTCTCCGTATACTTATGCGGATCAATCCCTAATCGATGCGAACCAAAGTCCGAGCTTTAGTCATTGGTTTGGCACAGATACATTGGGCCGCGATATTTATACGCGCGTTATGTACGGCGCTCGCATTTCCTTAACTATCGGTTTTGTAGCGGCTTTCATCAATCTTGTTATTGGTGTTACCTATGGCGGTATTGCAGGTTACCTTGGTGGCAAGGTTGACCGCATCATGATGGGCATCGTGGATGTTTTGTACGGTATTCCACTTTTACTTTACGTAATTTTGTTGATGGTTGTACTTGGCCCTGGTTTAACGTCTATTTTCGTAGCATTGGGCATTGCGTACTGGCTCAATATGGCCCGTATCGTACGTAGCCAAATTTTGAAAGTTAAAAATGAAGAATACATCATTGCTGCTGAAGCGATGGGTATTCCCAAATATCGCATTTTATTGCGTCATATTTTGCCAAACTGCGTGGGACCAATCATCATTACATTGACATTGGCCATCCCAGAGGCTATTTTTACAGAAGCATTCCTTAGTTTCATCGGTTTAGGTGTTAATGCACCTATGGCGAGCTGGGGTGTACTCGCTTCTGAAGGGATTAGTAGCATGCGCTCTTATCCATTCCAATTGATTTTCCCTGCTGTTGCCATTAGCGTTACCATGCTTGGTTTCGCATTCCTTGGCGATGGCTTACGTAATGTGTTAGACCCTAAGGAAGGAGATAGATAATGAATAACGCAATTGTTGATGTGCGCAATGTGTCCATTACGATCGATACCTTCCAAGGCCCTTTACGGGTTATTCGCAATCAAGATATCTCCTTACAGCCAGGTGAGATTTTAGGTATTGTTGGTGAATCAGGCTGTGGTAAATCTGTACTAGTTAATTCCTTAATGGGATTGCTACCATATGGTAAAACAAAAATTAAAGCCGATACATTTATGATAGATGGCAATGATTGCCTTGAATTTACTGAAGATGACTGGAATGAACTCCGCGGTACTACTGTTGCCATGGTATTCCAAGACCCTATGACATCTTTGAATCCAATCATGACGATTGGGGAACAAATGTATGAGGTTATCCATCGTACCAATGCGTATGGTGACGATTATGATGAACGAGCGATTGCCATCGACTTATTAAAGAAGATGGGCCTTTCAACACCGGAAAGACGATTATCTCAATATCCTCATGAGTTGAGCGGTGGTATGCGCCAACGCGTATGTATCGCCATGGCTGTCGCTGGTCGTCCAAAGGTTTTGATTTGTGATGAACCGACAACGGCTCTAGATATTACAACAGAGGCTCAAATCTTGCGCCTTATGCAAACTTTAGCTGTAGAAGCTGGTATTGGCATTATCTTTATTTCTCATAACCTCCGCGTTATTGCTCAAATCTGCGATCGTGTTATGGTTATGTATGCTGGCAAATGTGTTGAATCTGCTACGGTAGAAGGTATCTTTAATGAACCTCGTCATCCGTATACATTGGGCTTGTTACTCGCTTTACCACAAGGTAAATGGCATGGTGAATTAAAAGCCGTTGAAGGTCAACCGCCAGATCTGTTTGATTTACCACGAGGGTGTGCATTTAATCCACGGTGTAAGTGGGCTATGCGTATCTGTGGTAATCGTATTCCTATGGTTACAAATGTTGGTGAAAATCATCAATTTACATGTTGGTTAGCTAAGTTGGAGGGACTTTAATGAGTTACGTATGGGAAACTGACAACCTCGTTAAAGAGTTCACTCTGTCAGGTGGTTTATTTAAGCCAAAACACACGGTACACGCTGTACAAGGCGTGAGTCTATATCAATCACCAGGGGAAACCCTCGGTATCGTAGGTGAGTCAGGTTGTGGTAAATCCACATTTGGCTACACGTTGATGGGCTTACATCAAGCTACATCAGGTTCTATTTATATGAATGGGCGCCAAATTGATCCCTACGTGGATCGTAAAGCTGTTCATCCTGTGATGCAAATGGTATTCCAAAACCCTTATGCATCTCTTAATCCACGTCTTACGGTTAATGCGATTCTAGAGGAACCATTGGAGCTAGATCCAAAATATACACCTCGCGATCGTGTTATTCGTGTAAAAGAAGTGCTTGATCAAGTTGGTTTGAACATGTCCTTTGGTGAGCGTTATGCTCATGAATTGTCAGGTGGCCAACGTCAACGTATCGGTATTGCACGGGCTCTCATTATGCAGCCACAGTGTATCATCTGTGATGAACCGATTTCAGCACTAGATGTATCCATTCAAGTACAAATTATGACCTTGCTTGAGAGATTACAAGAACAACATGGTATTTCGTACCTCTTTATTTCTCATGATTTAAATATGGTGCGATACATTAGTCATCGCATGGTGGTTATGTACTTAGGTGCTGTTATGGAAGAAGGTCCAGCGTTGGATTTATACGAATTCCCACAACATCCGTATACTCGTGCTTTGACCGCCTTAAACGGTCCTGTTATACCGCATGCTCCAATTGGAGCACCGCTTAAAGGGGACCCACCAAATCCACTAAATCCACCAAAAGGTTGTTTGTTTAGTGGTCGATGCCCAGAGGCAGAGGGGCGTTGCTTTACTGAACGTCCGCCTCTTCGTGATTGGGCAGATCGCCGCATCGCATGCTGGCACATATAATGGGAGAATAGTATGGAAAAGTTACTTGTTGGCAAGTCCTTAGAACATCAACTCGATACAGTTATCAAAGAATTAGCACCAAAGGGGAACATATCCTATGTAGTGCTTCAATTTGACGACGAAGAGGAACCGACTATTATCGCTTCTAAAGGGGAAGATACGGTACACTCTAGTGCAAGTTTGATTAAGGTACTCATTATGGAGTATGTATTCCATTTAGCTCGTACAGAGCAGTTGGACCTTAATGATACAGTTCCTCTATCTAGAACACCGCGTGTTGAAGGCGGTGGTGCATTACAAGAATTGATAGCAAAGCATAGCTTTACGTATCTTGAGTTATGCCGTCTTATGATGGTTCTCAGCGATAATATTGCAACAAATTTGCTCATTACAGTTCTTGGAATGGAAAATATCAATGCTCGTGCAGAACAGCTTGGTGTAGATGAGATAGAACTTAATCGCATGATGATGGACTTTGAAGCTCTCGCCGAAGGCCGTGATAATCGTATGACTGCTATGGCGTTAGCTCGCCTTTATAAACACATTTTTGAATGTCGCGATAGAGATGCTTATGGCCGAGAAATGTGGAATATTTTAGGTCGCCAACAATTCCGTGATATCTTGCCATTTTATTGGGGTGAAGATACCCGCTTTCACCATAAAACAGGATCCCTTGATCGTGTAGAGCACGATGGGGGCGTATTAGAAACATTTAGAGGTCATTTCTGCTTTATCCTCTTGATGAGCGATATCGATAATGACCGAGGTAAAGAGTTAGGCGCTCGAGTAGGGCGTATCATGAAAGAATTTGTAGAGGAAGCATTGCCATGATGGATAAACGAAATTTGTTAAAACTCATGGTCCTTGCTCTTGGGGTGAGTGTGCTCTTATTTGTATTTGGTTATCCTCGCGGGGAACAACCAATTGATGAGCATACCATTCGATATGTTATTGAGCAGGAACCATCCACATTGGATCCAGCAAAGTCTACTACCTCTCCGGAGCATACAGTTCAACTTCAATTATTTGACGGTTTAGTTCGTTTAAATGATGAAAGTGAACCAGAGGCAGCACTTGCTAAAAGCTGGGATATTTCTGATGATGGTCGCGAGTATACCTTCCATTTACGACCTGATTTGAAATGGTCTAATGGAGAGCCTTTGACGGCTCATGACTTTGAATACGCGTGGAAACGCGTATTAGACCCTGAAGTCCATGCGGACAATGCATATATGTTATATGTATTAAAAAATGGCGAAGCCTTTAATAATGGTGATACTACAGCTGATGATGTTGGCGTTAAGGCCACTGATGATAATACATTAGTAGTTACTTTAGAGAATCCAACAGCGTATTTCTTAAAATTACTAGCTTCTCATAGCTATTATCCAGTGAGTCAAAAAGCTGTAGAGGCTCATGAAAACTGGGCTGCCAATGCAGATACATTTGTATCTAATGGTCCATACCGCTTACTATCCTGGAAGCATAATGGAGAAATGGATTTCATTAAGAATCCTGACTATTGGGATGCAGATTCTGTAAAAACAGAGAAAATGAATTGGCCTATTAGTGAATCCCAAAGCACACGCCTTACATTGGTTGAAGGTGGCGAAGCAGATATGACGGTTGAGCCTCCTGTAGCGGACCAAAAACGCTTAGAAGAGGCAGGTCTATTACATATTGGACCTATGCTTGGTAACTATTATTACGTATTCAATGTAAAAGCAGAACCGTTCACAGATCCTGAGGTACGTAAAGCTTTCTCCATGGTTATCAACCGTGCTAACATCGTTAACAATATTGTTCGCGGTGGTAAAGAGGCGGCCTATGCCTTTGTTCCTTACGGCATGCTTGAAAGTAATGGACGTGAAGACTTCCGTGAAGCGGGTAGCTATCTTGTTTATGAAGATGTAGAACAAGCTAAAGAAATCTTGAAAAACGCTGGCTATGATAAAAATCATCCATTGCCTCCAATTACGATTTTGTATAATACAAGTGAATTACATAAAGCGATTGCCGAAGCTGTACAAGATGCTTGGGTCAATGCATTTGGTGCAGATGTGCGCTTACAAAATCAAGAGACAAAGGTATTCTTAGCCGACCGCGAAGCTGGTAAATACCAAGTTGCTCGTGCTTCTTGGGTTGCGGATTACAGTGATCCACAAAACTTCTTAGAAGTATTCTCTGCTGAAGACAATGATAGTCAGTACCATAGTGATGATTATAACGAGTTAATCGCTCGTATTCGTACGACACCAAATGGGGCTGAACGGGATGCGTTGATGCATAAAGCAGAACAGATGATTTTTGATGAATCTCTAGTAATGCCATTGTATTTCACAACACAACCATATGTAACAAATGGAAGTATTCAAAATTATTTCTGGACTACATTGGGCCTTGTTGACTTTAAAAAAGCATACAAATAAGATACACTTAAGACGTACACTATGTGTACGTCTTTTGTTGTATTTTATGAGGACATATGAACTGGATTGAACCAAAGCGCTTAGCACCGGGCCTGACTATAGGAATCATGGCACCTGCCAGTGCAAGCAATGAAGATTTACATAGAATAGAAGAAATTTGTAACCTCAGGGGCTATAATGTGCTCTTTGGTGAAAGTGCACATCGTAAAGGACTCTATGGTGGTACACCAGAGGAGCAAGCCCAAGAGTTTCAATATATGATGACCACCGCACCTTGTGATGCGGTGCTAGCTTTGCGCGGTGGTTACGGAACGATGCGTTATCTAGATTTGTTAGATTATAAGGCCATACGTAAATATCGTAAGGCTTTTATAGGGTATAGTGATTGTACAGCTCTTCATATGGCTATTAATCGATATAGCCGACTTATTACCTATCACGGGCCGATGGGCGTCGACTTTAAAGAAGAACGTAAGGCAGATATAGATGCTTTATTTGTAGCTGTAGAAGGTAAATTACAAGTCATAGAACCATTACCTGAACCGCCGCGTGGTGCCATTGGTACTGAGCTAGGGGAAGGGATTTTACAGGGCGGCAATATGACGATGCTATCAATGTTGTGCGGAACACCTTATTTTTTAGAGGAGAAATCTTGGGAGGATACCTTACTATTCATTGAAGATGTAGGGGAAGCACCGTATAAGCTAGATCGCATGTTACAACAATTTCGCCTCAGTGGTTTGTTGAGTCGCATAAAAGGACTGGTCATCGGTACATTTACAGATTGCGAAGGTGACGAAGATGAACGGGATTATGATTTAGGCTATGAAGCACTACGATATATGGAAGATAATCGAGATCCTAAATTACCAGAACCTTTTGTATGCTATGTACCAACAGGTCATGGAACGCCGCATCAAACACTACCATTAGGTGCAACGATTAACTTTAGATACATTTCAAACACTATCATTATTCATCCCTATTCGAAATAGACGGACTCTTCTTAGATAGAATACATAATAAATAGAATACATAGTAAACACTATAGATAGAATATTTCATAGACAGTATAGACTAGATATTATAAAGGGGAGTTATGACATTACAAGAACGAGAAGCGCAAGCTTGTGCCATTATAGATGCTATGGCACATGAGTTGCGTAAGCTTTCATTATATTTACACGATAATCCAGAATTGGGGTTAGAAGAGCATAAAGCAGTTAATGTAATTAATCAATTTTTAGAGAACCATAATTTTACATCTCAAGTGGGTTTAACTGATCTGCCAGAGTTACAAACTGCATTACGGAGCGACTATAATTGTGAGGCACCACATAAAATGGCCTTTTTAGGCGAGTATGATGCATTACCTGAACTAGGGCATGGCTGTGGTCATAATCTCATCGCTATGATGAGTTTAGGTGCTGCTGTTGCTTTTAGTCAAAGTGCACCACAGGATTGGGGTGTGACATTCTTTGGCTGCCCTGCAGAGGAGACCATTGGTGGTAAGGTGTATATGGCTGAGGCGGGACTTTTTAAGGGCTATGAGGCAGCACTTATCATTCATCCGGGCGGTGAAAATGAGGTAGGTGGCACATCATTAGCAACACATCCCCTAGAGGTTACCTTCCACGGGCGGTCTTGTCATATAGCTTCACTTACTGACACTGGTATTAATGCGTTAGACTGCGGGGTAGATTTATATCAAAGAATCAAAGAGCTAAAGAAAACATTCCCTAAGGGGGCTATTGTAGGTGCCATCTTTACCGAAGCTGGTACGGCGCCGAACGTAGTAACTCCTAAGGCGACAATTCGTATGACTGTTCGCGGTAGAACGGTAGATGATTTAGAAGGTATTATTTTGCCTGCTATTAAAGAGGCTGCTCAAGAGATTGCAGTTTCTTATGGTGCTCAAGTTGAAATGCATCACTATGAGCCACTCTTTAAGGATATGCGTCAAGATAAACGGTTATTAGATCTCTTTACAGAGGTAATGACCGAGTTTGATGAAGCGCCTCGTATCTTGCCTGATGATGAGGCAGATGGTAGCACTGATGTAGGGAATGTATCTTATGAAGTACCAACAGCGCAACCTACATTACAGATTGGATTAGGTTTAGAAGCGCATACGCCAGAGTTTACATGTGCAGCTGGTTCTGACTATGGATTGGCACAAGCGATTAAGGGCGCTAAGATTATGGCTGTTGTAGCCTTGCGTTATGCGATGCATAAGTGATGTTCAATTTTTGACATATAGAGGTCAAAAAGGTACAATAGATATAATATTTAAGTAAGTATGAAACAAGCCGTCTTCAACAAGACGGCTTTTATTCCGGTGGAGATAGATATGAGTGTTTTAACCGTTTCAAATGTAACCCATGGTTTTGGAGCGCGACAAATTTTAGATGATGCATCATTTCGTTTGTTAAAAGGCGAACACGTAGGCCTTATTGGGGCTAATGGTGAAGGTAAGTCTACGTTCCTAAATATCATTACAGGTAAAATACCGCCTGACGAAGGTAAAATTGAATGGTCCAACCAAGTAACAGTAGGTTATTTGGATCAACATGCAGTGCTCGAAAAGGGCATGACTATTCGCGATGTATTACAACGGGCTTTCGATGATTTGTTCGTTATGGAGCAAAATATTAACGATGCCTACAATCGCATGGGTGATGTGTCCGAAGATGAAATGAATAAGCTTCTCGAGCAAGTTGGGGAATGGCAAGAAATTCTTGAACAACGTGGGTTCTATGAAATTGACGCGGTTATTGAGCGTACAGCTTCTGGTTTGGGCCTTACAGATATCGGCTTAGATCGAGATGTTACAGAGCTCAGTGGTGGTCAACGTACTAAAGTGTTACTTACTAAACTGTTACTAGAGAAACCGACAATTTTATTGTTGGACGAACCTACAAACTATCTTGATGTGGAGCATATTCAATGGTTGCAAAACTATTTGCAGAACTATGAAAATGCGTTCATCTTGATTTCTCATGATATGGAGTTCTTAAATTCCGTAGTTAATGTCATTTATCATATTGAGCAAGCAGTACTTACTCGATATACTGGTGATTATCATCAGTTCCAAGCTGCTTACGAAGTGAAAAAGGCACAAGCTGCCAAGGCTTATGAGCGTCAACAACAAGAGATTGAGCGTATGGAGGACTTTATTCAACGTAATAAAGCTCGTGTAGCAACGCGTGGTATGGCAAATTCTCGAGCTAAACGGTTAGAGAAAATGGAAATTTTGGAAAAGCCAAAAGAGTACATTAAACCAAGTTTTGGTTTTAAAGAAGGCCGTACGCCAAGTCGTTTTATTGTAGAGGCCTTTGGTTTGGAATTAGGCTATGATGAACCGTTGACTCGACCAGTGGATTTTCAAATTGAAAGAAATAAAAAAATCGCTATTCGTGGCGTTAATGGTCTAGGTAAGACAACATTGTTGAAAACAATTTTAGGTTTATTAAAGCCTGTAAGTGGTGAGTTGGTAAAAGGTGAATTCTTACAAATAGGCTATTTCGCTCAAGAGGATACACCATCCAATTCTGAAACTGCACTAGACTATATTTGGAACGAATATCCGGCAATGACTAATGCAGAGGTGCGTGCAGCGCTTGCTCGTTGTGGCCTTACTAACGAGCATATTACATCGCAAATGCGCGTGTTATCTGGTGGTGAGAATGCAAAGGTTCGCTTATGTAAACTGATGCAAAATAAGTACAATGTACTCGTATTAGACGAACCAACGAATCACTTGGACATTTATGCAAAAGAAGAACTGAGTCGTGCTTTGCGTGAGTTCAAAGGAACTATCGTTTTAGTAAGTCATGAACCTGAATTTTATAAAGATTGGGTTACGGATATTTGGAATATTGAGGATTGGACGACGAAAATCGTTTAGGAGGACCGATGAATCAACGTGCAAAGGACGGGATAAAGCAATTTTTAGCGGCTTTATCTGTTGATACTGAGGCGCCAGAGCTAGAGAAAACACCAAGTCGTGTAACAGAATTATATAGTGAATTATTCAGTGGCGTAGGATTAGATACAAAGTCAGCCTGGGGTGAAACATTTAGTACTGATTATAAGGGTCTTGTAGCGGTTACAGGAATTCCTTTTTATTCTATGTGTGAGCACCACTTGTTGCCATTCTTTGGAACCGTAGATATTGTGTACCAACCTAAGGATGGGTGTGTGGCAGGGCTTAGTAAGTTTCAAGATATTGTTAATATCCTTAGCCGGAGGCCGCAATTACAAGAGCGGTTAGCATCAGAATTAGCAGATGCAATTATGAATGATTTATCTGCTCATGGTGTATTCGTACGCATTACATCAACTCAGTTGTGTATGCTTATCAAAGGGACCATGCAGCAAGATTCAAAGGTTATTACATTAGAAAGCCGTGGTGTGCTAGCAGAGAATGGCACATTACGAGATGAAGCGTTGGCAATGTTAGGTGGAGGACAGGCAAATGTTTAAACGTAGAAATTACACATGGAATGATGGCAAAAGTTTATCTTTGTGCGATCGTACCCTTATTATGGGGATACTAAATGGTACGCCTGACTCTTTCTCTGATGGTGGTAAATTCAATACTCCAGAAGCGGCAGCAGCACATGTAACGCAAATGATTGAAGATGGTGCTGATATCATTGATTTAGGCGTAGAATCTACGCGCCCTGGTTGCACACCATTGACAGCAGATGAAGAAATTGAACGCTTAGCCCAATTGATAGACCCTGTACTACATGCATCTACAGTACCTGTATCTATCGATACCTATCATGCTAAAACTGCTGATTATGCACTTTCAAAGGGCGCTCATATTTTAAATGATATTTGGGGCTTACACTATGATCCTGATATGGCAGCAATAGCCGCAAAATACAAGGTACCTGTAATCATCATGCACAATAGTAATGATACAAACTATGGTGACATCATTGAAGATATGAAGGCATACTTCTTCTTTGCTGTAGATAAAGCCTTAAAGGTTGGTGTAACACCACAACAAATTTGGCTTGATCCAGGTATCGGATTTTTTGGTAAAACAGAAGAACAAAATATTGAAGTTATGCAACGTTTAGGCGAATTAACGGCTTATGAATACCCTATTTTACTTGCGCCTAGCCGTAAGGGTTTTATCGGTTCTATGTTGGGCGGTTTACCTCCAGAAGAACGCGATGAAGGCACGGTAGCGGCTTGTATTACGGGTGTATTCCAAGGTGTTGATATGGTGCGTGTTCATAATGTGAAAATGCACAAACGCGCCTTGGCCGTAGCAGATGGCCTATTACGAGGTGAATAATGGATAAAATCGTTTTAAAAAACATGGCATTTTATGGATACCATGGCAATTTGACATCTGAACAAGCGCAAGGACAGCGCTTTTTTGTAGATGTTGAAATTACTACGGATCTTACAAAGGCCGGTCAAAGTGACCAGTTAGAGGATTCTATCAATTATGTAGAAGTATATGAGCTTGTAGAATCTGTTATGACTGGAGAAAAACATAATTTATTAGAGCGTTTAGGTGCACTTATTGCCGACTCTTTATACCAACATTATCAAGGTATCGTTGGCTTATCTGTAACGGTGCGCAAACCATCTGTACCTATTGCTGGTATCCTAGATTATGTTGAGGTTGTCACTACAAGAGGTCAAATTTGATGTATACCTATTACATCAGTGTAGGTTCAAATATAGGTGATAAAAGAGGCTATATTAATTCCGCTTTTCACCTATTACAAGGGCATGAGGCCGTTTCAGAGGTTATTAGTTCTTCTTTGATAGAAACGGAACCTTGGGGATATACAGATCAGGCGTCATTTATTAATGGCATGTGGTCTTGTAAAAGTACTTTGAATCCTCATGAAATGTTAAGTGTCCTTCAGTCCTTAGAACAAGAGGCTGGTCGTGAACGACTCATTCACTGGGGACCACGTACATTAGATTTAGATATTATTTTGGCTTTTGATGAAGCCGGTTCTATGATTTCCATTTGTGCTGAAACTCTAACTATACCGCATCCTTATTTTTGGGATAGAACCTTTGTCTTAGAACCTTTACATGAGTTGTTACCAACTTTTACCTATAAGGGTATCTCAATTAGCGAGCGACTAGCTACATTAAGTTTGGCATAGAAGTCCACAAAGATATTAAAAAAATTTACAGTTATACCTAGAATTGGGATTATATTAATAGGGACTTACTGTAATGGCAATATATTATTACGTTTTATGCCTGGGGATTCATAGGGAGTATAAATGAATATAAAACGTATCGGTTTATGCATACTAGCATTAATTGTAGTGGGGCTCTCCTATTGGCTTGCAGTAGGTGGCAATTACGACAGTAAAACAGTACGCATAGACCCAGAAGAGCATACATTAGTAAATTCTAGTGATGCCATCATTTCAAAACGAATATTAGCGATGAAGTCTATCGACTCACAAGTGTACTTTCTAGGTTATGAAGGGTATGGTATTTATAATTTAGCTGATAATACACTTCGGTTGATGCCTATTACCTTTCGTGGCCAACATATTGAGCCACCGAAGACCGAGAATTACCAACGTGGTTTACGAGAGATTACTATGGTAAAAACTTTCTCTGATTTTAGTGGGCCAGAACAATCCGTACTCAAGGATTTGTTGGAATCTACAGATAGAGGAGCTCATTATTATGGGGACTTTTACCATTCAGGTTATGAGTCATCCCTCATTGACATGAAGGATCAATATTTTATAACGAATACGGTACGAGCTTTAAAGCGTATAAATCATACATTGTATGTATATGATGCGTCAGGGTTTATTATCATTGATTTAGATAGTCGTCGTATTCAAGGGTTCTTTAATAATCGTCTAGGTGGAGAAGGACCCAAAGGAGTACCTGATAGCTTGCGTGGCCATTATGGTTCAGATTTTACGATGATATATGCATTGTCCAAGTTAGATCCAAAGGATTTAGAGATTTTATGGTCAATGCGAAAACAATATTTAGAAAAGTCACCACAAGTGATGGAGAATAAGGATTTATTCCCTCTTAATCTTGATGAGATGACTTTATAGGAGGTATATTATGCTTTGGTCAATTATTGTAGGCGGATTCATTGGTTTTGTAGCTGGTCGTATTACTAAAAAGGCGCAAAGCATGGGGATTATTCTTCGTGTTATTGCTGGTTTAGTAGGGGCTTCTGTAGGTCAAGCTTTGCTTGGTACTTGGGGCCCAAGTCTTGCAGGCATGGCATTAATTCCGTCCATCGTTGGTGCAGTTATAGTGATTGCTGTAGTAAGCTTCTTTACTGGACGAGACTAACTATATAATAGAAGGACTATTATAGGGGTTCCTATAATAGTCTTTTTTTATCGCTATAAATCTATTTTCTTATATACCTATGAGAAAATAGGTATATAATAGTTTATGTATTTTACAAGCAATATGTTTTAATATAACTTAACATTGTCGATTCATATAATGGCAATCGCTGGTTTAAGTGGAATTGTATTAGAAGATGTATATCTTTTAGTGCGAATCGTAGGAGGCCCTTATGAAATTACGTAAAGTAGGTATTATTGGCACTGGACATGTAGGTTCTCATGTAGCATTTTCTCTTGCTCTACAAGGTGAAGTAGATGAACTATATATGATGGATATTGACGAGAAAAAAGCTAAAGCACAAGCAATGGATATAAATGATGCTGTAAGCTATATTCCTCATAAAGTAACAGCTACTGCAGGTCCTATTGAAGATTGTGGGGATTGTGATATTCTCGTATTTAGCGCTGGTCCTTTACCAAATTTATATCAAGATCGTTTAGAAAGTCTTGGTGATACAGTAGAGGTTTTAAAGGATGTTATTCCTCGAATTAAAAAGTCCGGCTTTGATGGTTTTATTATTTCTATTTCTAATCCTGCTGATGTTGTTGCTACTTATTTATGTAAACATTTAAATTGGAATCCAAAACGTATTATTTCCAGTGGTACAGCTTTAGATTCAGCGCGATTACAAAAAGAATTGGCGCGCATTTTTAATATTAGTAACCGTACAATTACAGCCTATTGTTTAGGTGAACATGGCGGTAGTGCTATGGTGCCATGGTCTCATGTTTATGTACAAGGAAAACCGTTAGTACAATTACAACAAGAATTGCCTCATAGATTCCCTACACTTGATCATACTCAAGTGCTAGATGATGTAAAAATTGGTGGTTACCATGTATTGGCTGGTAAAGGCTCCACAGAATTTGGTATTGCTAGTGCAACAACAGAATTAATTCGTGCTGTATTCCATGACGAAAAGAAAGTGTTGCCATGTTCTTGTTATCTAGATGGTCAATATGGTGAAGAAGGAATCTTTGCATCGACTCCAGCAGTTATTGGCAAAGATGGTATCGAAGATGTATTTGAATTGAAGCTCGCTAAAGATGAATTAGCTTTGTTTAAAAAATCTTGCGCAGTTATTCGTGAATATGCTCATAAAGCAGAGTCATTGTAAGGTGCTGCTATCTGTTATATAAGTCTATTAATGATAAAAATAAATATCTATTTATAGAGAGAATATATATTTAAATGCAAACTAGAGAATATATATTTAAATGCAAACTATAGATAATTTTATTTAGTCCCTAATAAGGTTCTGTGATATAATTAAAAAATGACAGTATACAGATGATGAATATTTTTGGGGGAGATTATGACTCAAGACACTATGGAAGTACAACGTCCAAAAAAGCCGCGCAAACGGGTTAGACCTAATCGCAAAGCGCAGGATCAACGTATTATCCTCATGTGGATCAAGCGAATTGGTATAGGGATTATGGTGCTGCTATTATTAGGGCAAGCCTATCGCTTGGTGGCTGTATATCAAGAAAAACAACATATTGAGCAACAATTGCAAGAATTAAAACAGCGAAATGAAGAATTAGAACAGGAAAAGGCTAAGTTGCAAGATCCAAAGACCATTGAGGGGGTGGCTCGTGAGGAGCTCGGCCTTGTAAAACCTGGTGAAGTACCTTATGTAAAATAGGTTTGACTGTAGTAATTTTGATTCGCATCAGTTTGTAGTTTGAGGTTTCCGCATTAATTAGGAGGTTGCATGGCAATCGAAGTTGGTAACATTATTGATGGTACCGTATCTGGTATTACAAAATTCGGCGTATTTGTTGATTTAGGAGAGAAGCAAACAGGTCTAGTTCATATTTCTGAAGTAGCTCATGGGTATGTCGAAGATATTAATACCGTATTAAAGGTTGAAGATCCAGTAAAGGTTAAGGTTTTATCTATTGAAGGTAATAAAATTGGCCTTTCTATTCGTCAAACACAGCCTAAAGAGACAACAAGTGAAGAGCGACGTCCTCGTCGTGTTCAATCTAAACAAAGCACAGAGGCTTTTGAAGCAAAGATGAAATCATTCTTGCGCGATAGCAATGAACGCTTACACGATTTAAAACGCAATACAGAAGGTAAACGCGGAGGCCGAGGCGGTCGTCGAGATTAATAGTGAGAGATGGCATTGAGCCATCTCTTTACTTATGTATAGGCCTTAACAGTATAATAGTGTTAGAGGCATACTAATTATGTAAGGAGCAATTATGAAGTTAGCTATTATTGATATTGGATCAAATTCAGTACGCTTATTATTGGCTACTTATGAAAATAATATATGGTACTATGAGCCGAAACAGTTGTGGACTACTCGTTTAGGCCAACGTAATTCAGATGGTACATTGCGCACTGAATCGATGGAAGCATCCTATCAAGCTTTTACAGAAATAAAAAAACTAGCAGACCAATATGGGGTGGAATGCTGCTTTGGTTTTGCAACGAGCGCTGTTCGTGAAGCATATAATGGCCTTGAATTTATGGAGCACATTAGCGAACATTGTCCGATGGAATGGCGTATTCTCACGGGCGATGAAGAGGCTATTTATGGCTTTAATGGTGCCTTAGGAGATCAGTTGAATGATGGTCGTCACTATACAACTATCGATATCGGTGGCGGTAGTACAGAGCTAGCATTAGGCAATAAGGACGGCGTTTACTGGAGCCGATCTTATCCTGTAGGGGCTGTACGCCTTCAATCTATGTCTGATGAAGGTCCTCAACGAGTATGGGAAGAAACTCGATTCCTTTGGGATCCCATGATGATTCAAGGTGAATTTGGTGAATTCATTGGTATCGGTGGTACGCTAACGACGCTAGCGGCCATTGATTTAGGCCTTGAAAACTATGATGGTACGAAGGTACAAGGTCATAAATTAAGTCGTGAAACAGTAGAGGGCATCATTCTAAACTTACGTTACATGAGTCGCGATGAGCGATTACACGTAAAAGGTTTACCTGCAGGACGTGCCGATATCATCGTAGCTGGTGCAGAAATTTTGACGTCCTTTATGGATGCTTATGAGGTTCCTCATGTATTTGTGAGCGACCAAGATGGTATGGAGGCGATGGCTCGTGAATGTGAAAGAACTTATTCGAACCATTAATCACACCTTAAAATCACATAATCTATTTCCTGAAAATAGTCGAATTCTAGTAGCTTGCTCTGGTGGCCCCGATTCAATGGCTCTATTGTATTTGTTACAAGATATTGCTACGCATCGTCATACAACGTACAAAATAGGTGTAGCCATTGTGGATCACTGTATTCGCCCTGAAAGTAAGGAGGAGGTCTTGTGGCTCCAACATCAAGTGGAAGAATTAGGTCTGCCATTTTATTCCGCTACCTTTGATGTACCGCGCCTAAGTAAGGAACATAAAAAATCTGAAGAAACTATAGGCCGCCAAGTACGTTATCAATGGTTAAATGAAATTGCCCAGTCTGAGGGGTATGATTATATTTCAGTAGCTCACCACAAAGATGATCAAGCAGAATCGATTTTGGCACATATCATTAGGGGTTCTGGTCTAAATGGTTTAACTGGCATGTCTGTAGTACAATCTGAATATGCTATTCCTGTAGTTAGACCGCTGTTAGACGTAACAAAAGAAGACTTACTAGCCTATATAGGGACAAAACATATTTCGTATTGTGTAGATTCTACGAATGAGGATGTACGATACCAACGAAATAGGATTCGTCATCGCATTATACCTGAATTGGAAGCCGTTAACCCTGCTGTGGTAGATGCCATAGTTCGACTAGGAAGTTCTGTAAATGAAGATGTAATGGTTATCTCTGATTTAACGTCTAGAACCTTTGATAAATTAGTATCGATTGGTGATGACGAGGTGAGAATCTCTCGCCGTGCCTTGAGACAGGAGCCACTGGCAATACAGCGGAGATTATGGCAGCGTTTAGTAAGTACCATTGACTCTGATCTAACGCTTACATCAGCTCATCAAGAGCAATTACTGGACATTGTTAACACAGGGGAAAAGAAAACTTTCACTATAAAAAGTATAAAAGTAATCGCTCAATGTGATACAATAAAGGTATATTGCAAACATTAATATGAATCGTGGAGGTCATATAGATGCATCAAGACGCAAAAGAGATTTTATATACAGCAGAACAATTACAGGCTCGTGTAGCCGAGTTAGGTAAAGCAATTAGCGAAGACTATAAAAATGAATCTGTAGTGCTCGTAGGGGTGTTAAAGGGAGCCATCGTTTTCTTTACAGACTTAGCTCGCGCTATTGATGATAGCGTAGATGTAAGTTTTGATTTTATTTCTTGCTCTAGCTATGGTAGTGGCACAACTAGTACAGGGGTAGTTCGAATTCTAAAAGATTTGGATCGCTCTGTAGAGGGTAAGCATGTGCTTGTTGTGGAAGATATCGTAGATACAGGCACAACATTGCATTACTTATTAGAAAATTTACATGCTCGTGGTGCTAAAAGCGTACGCCTCGCTGCATTATTGAATAAACCAGATCGCCGTAAGATGGACGTAGACGTTGACTATGTGGGCTTTATTATTCCTGATTATTTTGTTATCGGTTATGGTTTAGACTACGCAGAAAAATATCGTCACTTACCATATATCGGTATTTTAAAGGAAGAAATGTATCAAAATTAAAAATATGATATAATATATGAGTGCATCTCTTAATGAGATGTACTCAATTCGTTTATACAAGTAAATTATTATTGAAAGGGGTAATCTTTTGGGTCGATTTACAAAAAATATCGTCCTTTACTTACTTATCATTGCCGCTTTCGTTATCGCCATTGACGCTTTCTCTGGTCAAAGTGCGAATAAATCTGAACTAAGTTACACAGGATTTATTCAACAAGTACAACAGAAAAAGGTTGAGTCCGTAACGATTACCAATGATCATGGTATTAAAGGTAAACTAAAAAATGGAACAGAGTTCAATTCTTATGCGCCAAGTGATGAAACATTAATTAAAACATTACAAGATAATGGCGTAGAAATTACAGCAGCTCCACCTGAGCAACCAGCTTGGTGGATGAGCCTGTTAGGTTCTGCTATTCCTATCATCATCTTGGTGGTGTTGTTCTTCTTTATCATGCAACAAACTCAAGGTGGCGGTGGCCGAGTGATGAACTTTGGTAAAAGCCGTGCTAAATTGATGGGTGAAGGTAACGTAAAGGTTAGCTTTAAAGATGTAGCAGGTGCTGAAGAAGCAAAACAAGAATTAGAAGAAGTAGTAGAATTCTTGAAGGATCCAGGTAAATTTACAACAATCGGTGCTAAAATTCCGAAAGGTGTATTATTAGCAGGACCTCCAGGTACAGGTAAAACTTTGCTTGCTAAAGCCGTTGCTGGTGAAGCCGGGGTACCATTCTTTACGATTTCTGGTTCTGACTTCGTAGAAATGTTCGTAGGTGTTGGTGCTTCTCGTGTGCGTGATCTTTTCACACAAGCAAAAAAGAATGCGCCATGTATCATCTTTATCGATGAAATTGATGCGGTAGGTCGCCAACGTGGCGCTGGTCTTGGTGGTGGTCACGATGAACGTGAACAAACATTGAACCAATTGCTCGTTGAAATGGATGGTTTCGGTGCCAACGAAGGTATTATTACCATCGCTGCCACAAACCGCCCAGATATTCTTGACCCAGCGCTATTGCGTCCAGGTCGTTTTGACCGTCAAGTTATCGTAGGTCGTCCAGACTTACGCGGTCGTGAAGCAATCTTAAAAGTACATGCTCGTAACAAGCCATTAGCTGACGATGTAGACTTGAAAACAATTGCGAAGAAAACTCCAGGTTTTACTGGTGCTGACTTGAACAACTTGTTAAACGAAGCCGCTTTATTGGCAGCTCGCCTTAACAAAAAAGTTATCACTATGGCTGAAGTGGAAGAAGCTAGTGAAAAGGTTAGCATGGGTCCTGAACGTCGCAGTCATATTGTGAGTGAGAAAGACCGTAAGTTAACAGCGTACCATGAATCTGGTCATGCCATCGTGGCACATTTGTTGCCTCATGCAGATCCTGTTCATAAGGTAACAATCATTCCTCGTGGCGCAGCAGGTGGTTACACCATGATGCTTCCTACAGAGGAACAAAACTACAAAACAAAATCTCAATTATTAGCGGATATTCGCGTAGCCCTTGGTGGTCGAATTGCAGAGGCTTTGATTTTAGATGAAATCAGCACAGGTGCTTCTGGGGACCTTCAAAGTGTAACGAATACAGCACGCGCTATGGTAACGCGTTGGGGCATGAGTGATGAGCTTGGTCCTATCGTATTTGGTGAACAACAAGAACAAGTATTCTTGGGTAAAAACCTTGGCCATGAACGCAACTACAGTGAAGAAATTGCTGCAAAAATCGACTCTGAAATTCATCGTATTGTAGAAGAAGCGTACAAAGATGTAACAAAACTTCTCAGTGAAAATGAAAAATTCTTACATGATATGGCAAATGCTTTATTAGAGGAAGAAACCATCGATGCAAAAGCGGTAGATAATCTTTACAAATATGGTACAACGAAAGCCCCTGAAGTTGAGGAGCCTAAAGAAGCTCTAGAAGCGGCAGGTATTGTAGTACCAGAGGTGGTTGAAGCTAAAGAAAACACTGCTACAGTGGATGCTCCTAGTGAAACACCTTCTAATGAAATCAAATAATGAGATATCTAAATAAAAGAGCTGGCCTCGTTGAGGGCCAGCTCTTTTTATATATGTTCTTTTGATTATAATTACCTATTACTAGCTATAGTACTTAGTATTCTATCTATATTGTGAAGCTCGTAATGTAGTTGGTGAGGATTAGCTATTGGCCATCGTTAATGTGACGTGTTGCCAAGTACTGTTGAATTCTACGCTCTTTTCGGGCTTTTAAATATTTTTGAGCCAGTACATTTGGAATTGCTACACCAACCGCAATACTAACAATAGTGAGGATGCCTGTTACACCGTTTTGGACCATATGAAGTAAGCCAGACTCTGATAGTGCGTTGATATGAAGTATATCAAAGAGGAATCTGTAATATAAAATACCAGGCATTAAGGCTATAGCAGATGGGACGATGATAATTGTGCTAGATGTTCTCAGCCAAGTAGAAACTTTTACATAGATCACGCTCATTACAGCAGCGCCTACAAAGGTAGCACCTGGTATGGAGAAGCCAAATTCAACAGCTAATAAATTGCGGATAAATACGCATAATACACCACCAATACCAATGGATACTAGTAACCGTACAGGAGCGTTAAATAGTACTGCAAAGGATGCGGCTGCTGTAAAAGCCCCTATAATTTGCTCAATGGATAATACATGAGGCTTAATATCTACAAAGCTAAAGGCCGGCATAGGGCTAAAGTATAATGCCATGGCCATGCCTAAGGTCATGCTACCAACGATAAGGATCGTTCTAATAGCTCTTGTAATTCCCGATAAAATATGGTTGTTGATGGTATCGATAACGGAGTTTATAAGCGGTACACCAGGTATCATAAATAAGGTACAACAAACAAGAACGTAAACTAACGAATCTTGTTCAATATGTGAATAGAAACCATAGGCAGAAACCATGGCGGCAAAGCCGCCAATTGCAATGCCTACATATTCATTGCAACCAAAGCGTACCGATAAGGTACGACCAAAATAACCGATTAGAGAACAAATAACAGTTACAATAAAAGCTATCATATCGCCACTATACAAAAAGGCAAGGCCTGCTGATCCGAGGGCACAAGCAATACCCTTTATCCAATCAGGATATACTGGAATAGTGGAATCTAATTTTGAAATTAACTGTTCATAAGTTGTAAGTGAATAATGTCGTTCAAAGGCTCGCCAAGTTAGTTTAGATACGGCATTGATCATGGCCATATTGGGTACATGGACAGGTGTTTTTCTAAATACGGTAATAGATCGTTCTTTATGCAGTAAATTGACCATAATCGTAGTATAGGAAATATGTATATTTAAATAATCATGAGGTATCCCCATGAAAGTGGCTGATTTTAACATCTCTTCAATAATTCGATTTGTATCTGCACCACATTCCATGAGTAGTTTGCCTATGTTTAATAGGACATCAAGTTTTCTATGAATATGGATAAAGGGATTCTCTAGAACCTCATTTTTTTCTTCTAATGTAAATTGTCGCATATATCTCCCTAGATAATGATAGACCATACTATTGTTATCTTTTGCATAAGGTATAACTTAATACTACATGTATTATACCATTAATTCTTTTAAATAACCCTTGCATTTTACAGGGTACACTTGTACAATCGAATTGTAAACCTAGGTTGACAAAGAAAGGGGCTCTAAACTATGCGTGATGAAGTATTAGAATTCTTGAGACAAAACCAAGGTGGTTTCGTATCGGGACAGGATATGTCGGAAGCGTGTCATGTTTCGCGTACAGCTATTTGGAAGCATATCAAGGCATTACGTCAAAAAGGCTACAAAATAGAATCTTATACCAAGAGGGGGTATCGATTATTGGAGGAACCTGATTTGTTGAGTCCATTAGCAATGAAGCAAATCTTAAAAACAGATGTATTTGGAAAACGGTATGTCTATATGGACACTACCGAATCTACTAACCTAGAAGCTCGTCGCTTAGCACAACAAGGTGCAGAAGAAGGTACTGTTGTTGTAACAGAGGAACAGGCTGCTGGCCGAGGTCGTTTATCGCGGGGCTGGTATTCTCCATTTGGGAAAGGTCTATGGTTTAGTCTCATTTTGCGCCCTGACTTTGCACCTGTAGAAGCACCAAAATGTACATTGATGGCAGCCGTAGCCTTAACAAAAGCGTTCCATAAAATGGGACTCACCGATGCAGGCATTAAATGGCCTAATGATATTTTAGTGAATGGTCGTAAACTAGTTGGCATCTTGACCGAAATGTCTGGCTCTATGGAGGAAATTTCCTATATTGTTATGGGCATAGGTGTCAATGTAAAGACTAAACAAGAAGAGCTCCCGGAAGAATTGAAGTTGATCGCTACATCCTTAACTATGGAAGGCATTGATATTGAACGGACGGAAGCTTTTAAAATTATATTAGAATCCCTAGAACATCAATATTATGAAGTCCTCGATAGTGGTTTTGAGGAAACTCTCAATGAATGGCGCCAATTATCGGTAACACTTGGTGAGGAAATTGAAGTAAGAGCACCAGGAAATACCTATGAAGGGGTAGCTACAGATATTGATGAAGATGGTAACTTATTAGTAAGAATTCCAGATGGGACAGTTAAACGTGTTATGGCAGGGGACGTATCAATTCGTCCGCGCAAATAGGAGGCATTCATGTTATTAGTAATTGATGTGGGGAACACCAATATTGTTCTCGGTGTATACGACAAGACGGAGCTTGTAGGTCACTGGCGTATTTCCACGGATCGCGTGCGGACCACCGATGAATATGGCATGTTGATGATGAACCTATTCTTCCATGACCGTAAGGTTGATGTGAAGGATATTAAAGATATCATCATTTCCTCAGTTGTGCCACCATTGATGCCTACATTAGAGCGCGTTTGTTTACGTTATTTCAATGTAAATCCTCTTATTGTTGGGCCTGGCACTAAGACTGGTATCGCCATTAAGTATGATAATCCTCGTGAAGTAGGTGCTGACCGTATCGTAAATGCTGTAGCAGCACATGAGCGTTATAAAGGTGATTTAATCATTATCGACTTTGGTACGGCTACTACCTATTGTGCTGTTAAAGGTAATGGCGATTATATGGGTGGTGTTATCTCACCAGGTGTTACCATTTCTGCAGAGGCTCTATTCCAACGGGCTGCTAAATTACCACGTATTGATGTAAGAGATCCAGGTCAAGTCATTTGCCGGAATACCGTATCCTCTATGCAGGCTGGTATGTTCTATGGTTATGTAGGTCAAGTGGAAGGCCTTGTATCTCGTATGAAAGCTGAAATGGGTGATAATGTAACTGTCGTAGCTACAGGCGGTTTAGCACAACTCATTAGCAGTGCTACGGACTGCATTGACCATGTAGAACCTATGCTTACATTAGAAGGTTTACGCCTTATTTACGAAAGAAATAAATAATGCTACTATAATATAGTTACGAATATGTAACAAAGTAGTGTACATTCGGGTACAGCTTATGCTGTACCCTTTTTATTAGGGGATATATATGAATAATAAACAATGGCAAATTGGAGCTGTCAAAATTGACGGACAAGCCATATTAGCGCCAATGGCAGGGGTCAGCGATATTGCTTATCGCTTACTTGCTAAAGAGCATGGGGCCGCCTTGGTTTGCACCGAAATGGTCAGCGCCATGGGCATTAAATATAAAAATGAACGCACCCATGAATTGTTGCGTATTGAAGAGGTAGAACGGCCTGTTTCTATGCAAATCTTTGGTTCTAATCCAGAGGCTATTGCCATTGGTGCAAAGGTTGTAGCTGATGCAGGTGCCGATATTGTAGACATCAATATGGGCTGTCCTGTTAAAAAAGTTGTTTCCTCCGGTGATGGCTCTGCACTTATGAAGAATCCTGACTTAGCCGCGCGCGTAGCAGAGGCTGCGGTTAAGGCTGTGGATGTGCCTGTAACCGTGAAAATGCGCATCGGTTGGGATAGTGATTCCATCAATGTTGTGGACTTTGCTAAACGCATCGAATCTACAGGTGTGGCGGCTATTGCAGTACATGGCCGTACTAAGGAGCAAATGTACAGTGGACATGCTGATTGGTCTTATATTAAGGCTGTAAAAGAAGCCGTGGCTGTACCCGTTATGGGCAATGGGGATATAGTGGAACCAGAGGATGCAAAGTGCATGCTCGATGAAACAGGATGTGATGCGGTGATGGTAGGCCGTGGTGCACAGGGAAATCCATGGATCTTTAATCGTATTCATCACTATTTAGCGACTGGTGAAGTATTGGCGGCGCCGAGCGATATTGAACGTCTCGACATGTTGTTAAAGCATTTTGATCTCTTATGTCAATATAAGGGTGAAAGTATGGCCGTTAAGGAAATACGAACTCATGCAGGCTGGTATATGAAGGGCCTCCCTGAATCAGCATACTGGCGCAATCGTGTGAATACAATTCATACTGTAACAAGCTTTCACAATGAGCTAGAATCATACCGTAAAATATTGTCTGAAATGTAGTCAGATTGACAAATGTACAGTATTTTTATATAATGGTTGAGATAATTTAGAAATAAAAGATAAGGTGTCATCTTATTATGGCACTTTTTTCTTATTTAATTTATATGTAGAAAGAGTGGGGTACCCATGGCAGACGTAAAAGAAACATTACTTACCGCCGACGGTTTAAAGAAATTAGAAGAAGAATTAACGTATTATAAATCTGTACGTCGTATTGAAGTGTCTGAACGTATTAAGACTGCTATTGAATATGGCGATATTAGTGAAAACTCTGAATATGATGATGCAAAAAATGAACAAGCTTTCATCGAAGGTCATATTGTAGAGCTTGAAAATAAAATTAACACTGCGAAAATCATCGACGAATCCGTAAAAGGTGATGTTGTATCCGTAGGTAGTAAAGTAACGGTACTAGATACAATGTACAATGATGAATTAGAATATGTTATCGTTGGTTCCTCTGAAGCGGATCCATTCAACAATCGTATCTCTAACGAATCTCCTGTAGGTAAAGCTATTTTGGGCAAACGTAAAGGTGATGAAGTAGAAGTTTCCACACCAGATGGTCCTGTTACATTCAAAGTGTTAGCAATCCAATAATTTACATTTACTGACGAAGAGGCGATAACATGAGTGAAGAAATTAAAAATGTACAAGAAGAGCTGAATGAGCAAATGCAAATTCGCCGCGATAAATTGGCTGAATACGAAGCGGATGGCATCTATCCATTTGGTCAACGTTTTGTTGTAAAAGATAATGCAAAAGAAATTAAAGATGACTTCTTCTTGAAATATGATGGTCAACCTGTAGTTATTGCAGGGCGTTTGATGACAATCCGTTCCCATGGTAAAACAGCATTTGCCAATATTCGTGATAAATCTGGGGATATTCAAGTATATTTCCGTAAAGATGTATTGGGCGAAGATGCTTATAAATACGTAAAAATGCTTGATATCGGTGATATCATCGGTGTAGAAGGTCATGTATTTAAAACTCATACAGGTGAAGTTACAATTAAAGTTAACAAATTAACTTTGTTATCTAAATCTTTACGTCCATTGCCAGAAAAATGGCATGGTTTAAAGGATACAGAACTTCGTTACCGTCAACGTTATGTTGATTTGATTGTAAATCCTGAAGTGCGTGATACATTTGTAAAACGTTCCCAAATCGTTGCTAAAATTCGCGAATACATGATGCGTGATGGTTTCATGGAAGTAGAAACACCAATGATGCATGCTATTCCTGGTGGTGCTGCAGCTCGTCCATTCATCACTCACCACAATGCGCTTGATATCGATATTTACATGCGTATTGCACCAGAATTATACCTTAAACGCTTGATCGTTGGTGGTATGGACCGCGTATTCGAAATGAACCGTTGCTTCCGTAACGAAGGTATCGACAACCGTCATAATCCAGAATTCACTACTATCGAATCTTACCAAGCTTATGGCGATGTTGAGGATGCTATTCGCTTAACAGAAAATCTTGTGTCCTACTGTGCTCAAGAGGTTCTAGGTACACAAGAAATCACATACCAAGGTACAGAAATCAATTTGACTCCACCTTGGAATCGTATCACAATGGCTGAAGGTGTAAAAAAATACACTGGTGAAGACTTTGATGCAGTTACTACTGTAGAAGAAGCTCGTGCTATTGCAGATCGTTTAAATGTAGAATATACAGAAAATGATGGTATTGGTAAAATCTTAAATCTTTGCTTCGAAGATTATGTAGAAGAAAACTTGATTCAACCAACTATCGTATATGGTCATCCAAAAGAAATTTCTCCACTTGCGAAAGCAAGTCGTGAAAATCCATTGGCTACAGAACGTTTTGAAGCGTTCATTTATGGCCGTGAATTGGCAAATGGCTTCTCCGAGTTAAATGACCCAATCGACCAAAAACAACGTTTCTTGGATCAATTGAAAGAACGCGAAGCTGGCGATGATGAAGCTCACCGTATGGATGAAGACTTCGTTACAGCTCTTGAATACGGTTTACCTCCAACAGCAGGTTTAGGTGTTGGTATTGACCGTCTCGTTATGTTCTTAACAGACTCTGCATCCATCCGCGATGTATTGTTGTTCCCATTGATGAAACCAGAAGCTCCTAAGCATATTGAAGCTGAAGAAGAAGCGGCTGAATAATCTAAAACCAAAAGGCTCTCTATTCTTTGAGTAGAGAGCCTTTTTATTCGTTATATGATATGAATATTATGTTTTATGATTATTGTATTCTATGAATATTATATTTATTCTATATATGGTGTTGTAGTATATGTTGACTATGATATTTAGTTACGAAAGGAGAAGACTGTGAAACATTTAAAGGTTGCTTTATCTGATTCCGTGCAATCCAAAATTAAATCCATAGCAGGACGCACATGTGTTGGCGTTTTTGAAACAGATTTTACAGATGTAGGTGCCGTTGTTATCGACGATGGTGAGCTAGATCTTGTGAATAATAATCAAATTAGCTCCTTTGGTATACCTGTTATTGTCTTAAGACTTGATGCATCTAAAGATATATCTCTTTACGGAAATCGTATCACGTCCATTATAGAGCTCTTATCTATGAGTATCGACGACTGTACATCAGAGATAGAGAACGTTGTAGCAAACTATGAAGCATCTATTTTACCACCATTTTTCAGGGCCTTGTCTGATTATGTAGGGGATGAAAATTCACAGTTTGACTGTCCAGGTCATCAAGGGGGCCAATTCTTCTATAAACATCCTACAGGTCGTGCCTTTTACAATTTCTTTGGAGAGAATATATTTAGAGCTGACCTTTGCAATGCAGATGTAAAATTAGGGGATCTCTTAATTCATGAAGGCTATGCGTATGATGCTCAAGCACATGCAGCTAAGGTCTACAATGCGGATAAAACCTATTTTGTATTGAATGGTACATCTTCTGCGAATAAGGTAGTGCTTAATGCTCTTTTAACACCAGGGGATATTATTTTATATGATCGTAATAATCATAAATCTATCTGCCATGGTGGACTCGTTATGTCTGGTGCTACGCCTATATATCTTGAAACAGCACGTAATCCTTTTGGCTCCATTGGCGGTATTTTAGATCATTGCTTTGATGAAAGTTATATACGTCAAATAGTGGCAGAAAAATCACCTGAAAAAGCAAATGCAAAACGTCCCATTCGATTAGCAGTTATTCAACTAGGAACCTATGATGGTACGATTTATAATGCACGGCAAGTAGTAGATAAAATAGGACATCTTTGCGACTATATTTTCTTTGATTCTGCTTGGGTTGGGTATGAACAGTTTATTCCTATGATGAAAGACTGCAGTCCATTGTTGCTAGAATTGGGCCCAAATGACCCTGGTATTTTAGTTACTCAATCAGTACATAAGCAACAAGCTGGCTTTTCACAAACATCCCAAATTCATAAAAAAGACAGTCATATAAAAGGACAAGAACGCTATGTGGATCATAAACGTTTTAATAACTCTTTTATGATGCATGCATCTACATCTCCGTTTTATCCATTGTTTGCATCGCTTGATGTTAATGCGAAAATTCATGAAGGCGAGTTGGGACAAACATTATGGCGCGAATGTGTTGAGGTAGCTATTGATGCGCGTAAAGCCGTATTGAAACAATGTAAATATTTACGCCCCTTAGTACCTCCAATTGTTCATGGTAAGCCATGGGAAGAGGGAAATACCCATGAGATGGCTTGTGATGTAAAATATTTTGCTTTTGAGCCAGAAGCCAAGTGGCATTCTTTTAACGGCTATGGTGAAGGACAGTATTTCATTGATCCATGTAAATTTCAACTGATTACACCAGGAATCAATGTGGGAACTGGAGAATATGAAGAATTTGGTATCCCTGCGAATATTCTTGCTAATTATTTACGAGAAAATCGAATTATTCCTGAAAAATGTGATTTAAATACAATCTTATTCCTCATGACACCAGCAGAATCTAAGCAGAAGATGGATGCGCTGGTGGCGGAACTCGTTCGGTTTGAAGAACTCATAGATCGCGATGTACCGATGGAAGAGGTATTGCCATCGATTTACTATAGTTATATAGACAAATATAAAGGCTATCACATTCGTCAGTTATGCCAAGAAATGCATGACTTTTATAAGTCTAGAAATGTAAGCCTTCTGCAACAGCGATTATTCTTGGGTGAATACTTCCCTGACTATGTAATGAATCCACAAGAAGCTAACTTTGAGTTTCAACGTAACAAAGGAGAATTAGTTCCTTTATGTGAGGCAAAAGGGCGTATTGCTCTTGAAGGGGCTCTTCCGTATCCGCCAGGTGTAATATGTGTTCAGCCAGGGGAGCGTTGGTCCAAGACTGCGTGTGACTATTTCTTAGCCTTAGAAGAAGGCATTAATCAACTGCCTGGTTTTGCGCCGGAAATACAAGGTGTATACATTACTGAACAATCAAATGGATATAAACAAGCCTATGGCTATGTATTGAAAAAAGAATATTAAAGAAAATCTAGCGTGTTATTCGAGCATAGTGTTTTAGGGCTCTCATCACGCGAGGAGGTTATATGAATTCGACACTTATTTTAAAAGGAAATATATTATATACACCGCGGCCTTCAGAATTTATATCTATTCCACATGGCTATATCATCGCCGTAGATGGCGTGGTCGTATATTGTGGTGAAAGTATTCCACCAGCCTATGCAGATTGCGAGGTTACTGATTATGGTGATAATCTCATCATTCCAGGCTTTGTAGACACACATGCTCATGCTCCGCAGTATTGTAATCGTGGTCTTGGCATGGACAAAGAATTGCTGCCGTGGTTAGAAACCTATACATTTCCTGAAGAGGCAAAGTTTAGTGATTCAGATTATGCACGGTTAGTATATGGCGCCTTTGTGCAGGATTTATGGCGCAATGGGACTACTAGAAGTATACTATTTGGTACCATCCATAAAGAAAGCACATTAGTATTGATGGAGCTTTTACAAAAAGCAGGACTATCAGCCTATGTAGGTAAGGTAAATATGGACCGTAATAGTCCAGAATTCTTGATTGAGAAAACAGAACAGTCCTTGATTGATACAAAAGAATGGCTGGATGCATCATCGCAGTTTGGTCCATTGGTTAAACCAATTATTACACCTAGATTTGTACCATCTTGTACAAGTGAATTAATGAGTGGACTAGGGAAATTAGCAGAAAAATATAATGTACCAATTCAATCTCACTTGTCCGAAAATCATGGTGAAATTGATTGGGTTGCATCATTACATCCAGAGTCACCAAATTATACAGATGTGTACTATGAACACCGCTTAATGGGACAGGTACCGACAGTGATGGCTCATTGCATTCATTTAAGCGATGTAGAAATGGATCGTATGTCAGAAACTCAAACTATGGTATCGCATTGTCCATATTCCAATGTAAACCTATCAAGTGGTATTGCACCGATTCGTAAGCTAATGAAACGGAATATACCGATTGGTTTGGGCTCCGATATCTCTGGTGGTCATATTGTATCGATGGCGAAGGTTCTTACGGAAGCCATTGGATTATCAAAAATGAAATGGGTAGAAGTTGATCAAACATATGCGCCCCTTGCATTAAGTGAAGCTTTCTATATGGCTACAAAGGGCGGCGGCAAGTTCTTTGGTAAGGTTGGTAGCTTTGAAAAAGGTTGTGAACTAGATGCCCTTGTCATTAACGATACATCACTATTTGATCCTAATGAACGTACCTTAGAAGAACGATTAGAGCGTTGGTTATATGTTGGTGATGACCGCCATATTGTTGAGCGCTATGTAGCGGGACAGGTATTATCGAATCCTCAAGGTTTTTAAGGTTAATAGTTAACCTGTATTAAAGCTGGCAATAAAAAAAGAATTTACATAGTATCCATAGCAGGTAGTTTGTATATAAGGCAAACTACCTGTTTTGATTTGGCCTCGTGTTGCGCATCAATACCCTTGGTGTATAATAAAATAATGTATAAATTAAGAAAGTGGGGTACTTGATGGATATATTAGGGGCAAGGCGCTCTATAGAGCAGAAGTTACTTATGCAATCCGTTGGCCTGATGGCTCTAGTAGCGGTAAGCGGTACTATAATGGGGATTGTGACGGGTTCTAGTGCGGTCTTATTAGATGGTGTATTTTCCTTTGTCGATGTTGTTATTAAAATCATGATGTTAATGACCGCCAAATTAATAGCGCGTGAAACGAGTAAGCGCTTTCAGTTTGGGTATTGGCAGTTTGAACCTTTAGTGTTGGCCGTAGAAGGATTTTTTATATTACTAATTGTAATTTATGCCTTATCTAGTGGTATTACAGATCTTATATCGGGTGGTCGTCATGTAGATTTTGGACCCGCTATTTACTATGCTATCTTCTTTACAGTGGCGGACACAATATATTACTTATATGTGCGTCGCATTAATAAGAGTCTACAGTCCAACTTAATCAAATTTGATAATGTAAGTTGGTATGTAGATGCTTTGTTAGAAGCAGCTATCTTAATCAGTTTCGTCGTAGCTATCATGTTAGAAGGAACTGAATATGCTGATTGGGCATCTTATATTGACCCGATAGTTCTCGTTGTATTAGCGGTGCAAATGATACCGTCTGCGTTCCGCATTATCATCCCATCTGTAAAACAAGTGTTGGGGTGGGCACCAACTTCATTACATAATGAAGTGCAGGAAATTATGGATCGTTTTATGGAAAAGTACAATTTCAAGGATTATGTTTCTAGCGTACAAGTATATGGCAACACTCGAATTATTGAGATTGATATTTTAGTTCGCAAGAATTTTCCCTATCAAACGATTGCTGAAATCGATGCGATTCGCAATGAAATTGACCAAGAAATCGGAGGAAACCCTTCGGAAAAATGGGTTACCATTTCTTTCACCGGCACCCGAAAATGGATGGCAAAAGATTATTTACTAGAGGAAGATGATGATGAATAGTATAAAAATTAACGACAAAACTAGTAGATATCTTATAATTTAATGATAAATACACCAATATATGGTATACTTAAACGTATTGAATATATTGTTCGTAGCATAGTTGGAAGATGAGGTTCATAGTATGTTAGACTTGAAATTTGTCCGTGAAAATATTGATTTAGTGCAACAAAACTTAGATAATCGTCACACAAAAGGCGATTTGGAAACCTTTGTATCCGCTTATGATGAACGCCGTCAGTTGATTGGTAAAGTTGAGGAGTTAAAAGCTCTTCGCAACTCTGTAACTGAAGAAATTAGCCAATTAAAACGCAATAAAGAAAATGCGGATGATAAAATCGCAGAAATGAAAAAAGTAGGCGATGATATTGCTGAGCTTGATAATCGTATTCGCGATGTAGAAGCAAAATTACGTGATGCGGCATTGATGTTGCCAAACATGTGTGATGCATCTGTTCCTGTTGGTGCTGATGAAGATGAAAATGTAGAACAACGCAAATGGTGCGAACCACGTCAATTCGACTTTGATGTACAAGCTCATTGGGATTTAGGTGAAAATCTCGATATTCTTGATTTCAATCGCGCTGGTAAAATGAGCGGTGCTCGTTTCACTGTATATAAAGGTTTGGGTGCTCGTTTAGAACGTGCTCTCATTAATTTCATGGTTGATCTTCATGTAGATAAACAAGGCTACACTGAAATGATGACTCCATACATGGTAACTCGCGAAACTTTGACAGGTACTGGTCAATTACCTAAATTTGCTGAAGATATGTACCATGTAGAAGATACTGAATATTTCTTGATTCCTACCGCAGAGGTTACATTGACTAACTATCATAGTGGCGAAATTTTGAGTGAAGAGGAATTGCCAAAATATTATACTGCATTTACTGCATGCTTCCGTGCTGAAGCAGGTTCTGCAGGTCGTGATACTCGTGGTCTTATCCGTCAACATCAATTTAACAAAGTTGAAATGGTTAAATTAGCTAAACCTGAAGATTCTTACAAAGAATTAGAAACATTGACTGATAATGCAGAAGAAGTATTGCGCTTATTGGAGTTGCCATTCCGTGTAATTACACTTTGTACAGGTGATATTGGCTTTGGTTCTGCTAAAACATATGATGTAGAGGTATGGATGCCAGCTCAAGGCAAGTATAGAGAGATTTCTTCTTGCTCTAATATGACTGATTTCCAAGCTCGTCGTGCAAACATTAAATTCCGTCGTGGTCCTAAAGGTAAACCAGAATTCGTTCATACATTAAATGGCTCTGGTCTTGCTGTAGGTCGTACAGTAGCAGCTATCTTGGAAAACTATCAACAAGCTGATGGCTCTGTTGTGATTCCTAAAGTACTTGTACCTTACATGGGCGGCGTAGAAGTAATTAAGGCTGGAAAATAAGAGGGGGCATTCTATGAAGTTCTTTATTGATACAGCAGAATTTGATGAGATTAAAGAGGCGTATGCTTTTGGTTTTATCGATGGTGTTACTACTAATCCATCCCTTATCGTGAAAGCTAAACGCGATTTAAAACAAGTTATTTCTGAAATCGCTAATTTGGTAGAGGGCCCTGTGAGTGCAGAGGTTATTGCTTCTGATGCAGAAGGTATGATCGGGGAAGCTCATGAGCTTGTAAAATTAGGCTCTAATGTAGTTATTAAAGTGCCTATGACTCCAGAAGGTCTTAAAGCTGTTGCAGTTTTAAGCAAAGAAGGCATTAAAACTAATGTAACCTTAATCTTCTCTGCCAACCAAGCCTTATTAGCAGCTCGTGCAGGTGCTACCTATGTGAGCCCATTTGTTGGCCGTATTGATGATATCAGTATGGATGGTCTTACATTAATTCAAGATATTGCAGATATATTTGCTATTCATGGTATTGAAACTGAAATTATCGCGGCTAGTGTGAGAACACCATTGCATATCATTCAATGTGCAAAAGCTGGTGCTCATATTGCAACTGTGCCATTTAAAGTGCTTATGCAAGCTATGAAACATCCGCTAACAGATGCAGGGCTTGAAAAGTTTATGGCAGATTGGAAACAAGCTAATCAATAAGTTAAGTATTCGGCTCGATGTAAGGGTCATATTACAATACACACAGGACTTATAAGGAGGCCTATTATGGATCGTACATTATCTTTGGAATTTGCTCGTGTCGTTGAAGCGGCTGCTTTGCGCAGTGGTCGTTTACTTGGTCGCGGTCAAAAGGATGCAGCGGATGGTCTTGCTGTAGACGCAATGCGTCAAGCATTTGACTCTGTTCGTATTTCTGGTACAGTTGTTATCGGCGAAGGCGAAATTGATGAAGCACCTATGCTTTATATTGGTGAACATGTAGGTGCGGGTGGCCCAGAAGTAGACATCGCAGTTGACCCTATTGAAGGCACAAACTTGATTGCAAAAGGCCAAAATGGTGCGATTGCAGTTATGGCTATTGCTGAAAAAGGTGGCTTGTTACATGCGCCAGATATGTACATGGAAAAACTTTGTGTTGGTCCTCGTGGTGCAGGTGCTATCGATATTACAAAATCTTTAACAGAAAATATTAAAAATGTAGCTGCAAAAATGAATCGCAATGTTGATGAAATTACACTTGTAATGCTTGATCGTGAGCGTCATCATGGTTTGATGAAAGAAGCGCGTGATCTTGGCGCACGTATTATGTTAATTTCTGATGGCGATGTTAACCCAGCTATGGAATGTTGTATCGAAGGTTCTGGTGTGCACATGGTTGTTGGTACTGGTGGTGCACCAGAAGGCGTATTGGCTGCAGCAGCTTTAAAATGCGTAGGTGGCGATATGCAAGCGCGCTTGAAACCAGAAACAGAAGAAGAAATTCGTCGTTGTCATGAAATGGGTATTACCGATGTAAATCAAGTACTTACATTGGATGATTTAGTTCGTACAGATGATGTTATCTTTGCGGCTACTGCTATTACTCGCGGTAACTTATTGAATGCTATTCAATACTTCCCTGGTGGTGCGCGTACACATACTATCGTAATGCGTTCTAAAACAGGTACTGTTCGTTTCTTAGATACAGTGCATATGGATGAGAAACTAAAATCCTTAAAAGCAAAATAAAAATAATTAAGCCCCTCATTTGATATGTACCCCCTTTACCGGTTGTCCAGCAAAGGGGTACATATCAAAAATGAGGGGCTTTTTTTCTCAGTATTTTCTCACAGTCTCTTGATGAGATATATCGAAAAATAGTATAATAACATTTAGTATATGACGTTATAAATACAACGTCTTGTAGTTCATACAAGATGATCGATATAAAGTGTAGGAGGAATTCTGTTGGAAAAGCTAATCATTCAAGGTGGCAACCGGTTGGAAGGCCGTGTACGTGTTAGTAGTGCTAAAAATGCGGTACTCCCTATTATTGCCGGTACTTTGCTAGCATCAACACCTAGTAAATTACTTGAAATTCCAAATTTGGAAGATGTAGGTACAATTTGCCAAGTTATCGAGTCTTTGGGGGTTAAAATTACTCGTAATAAAGCAGATGATGAAATTATTTTCGATGCGTCTACATTGACTGCTACGGAAGCTCCTTATGAGCTTGTACGCAAAATGCGTGCATCTTTCCTCGTAATGGGTCCACTTTTGGCGCGTAAAGGGGAGGCTAAAATCTCCATGCCAGGTGGTTGTGCGATTGGTGCACGTCCTATTGATCTTCACCTAAAAGCTTTCGAAGCGTTAGGTGCTAAAATTGAAATTACTGAAGATTATGTATATGCACATGCTCCAGAAGGCCTTAAAGGCACTCAAATCTACTTGGATTTCCCAAGTGTAGGGGCTACAGAAAATGTAATTATGGCCGCTTCTATGGCGGAAGGTAAAACTGTTATCGAAAATGCTGCGGAAGAACCTGAAATCGTTGATTTAGCGACATTCTTAAATGCAATGGGCGCTAATATCCGCGGTGCTGGTACTAATGTAATTCGCATTGAAGGTGTGCCTCAATTACATGGTGCAATTCATACGGTTATTCCTGACCGTATCGAAGCTGGTACATACTTGATTGCAGCTGCTATGGCTGGTGGTGACGTATTTGTAGAAAATGCATTGCCTGAACATTTGAAACCAGTAGTAGCTAAATTAAAAGAAGCTGGCGTTACTGTAGAGGAAGAAATTGATGGCATTCGCGTTATCAGCACTGGTAAAGGTATCAAAGCTGTTGATATCAAAACGTTACCATACCCAGGCTTCCCAACAGATATGCAAGCTCAATTTATGGCGCTTACTACAATCGCTGAAGGCACAAGTACAGTAACAGAAACTGTATTTGAAAACCGCTTTATGCATGTTGCTGAACTTCGCAAAATGGGTGCTCATATCGATATCGACAATCGTCAAGCGATTGTAGAAGGTATGCCACGCTTACATGGTGCTGTAGTTAATGCCACAGACTTGCGTGCAGGTGCAGCTCTTGTTTGTGCTGCGTTGACTGCAGAAGGTAGTACAGAAGTTGGTCGTCTACATCATATCGATCGTGGTTATGAAGATTTCGTAGGTAAATTGCAAAGGTTAGGTGCTGATATTGTTCGGGTTGACGAATAAAAGTACAGAGCCAAAACAGAATAAAAAGAAACGAAGCCGGCGCTCAAAAGGGCCGGCTTTATACAACGAGCAACAAAACCTAGGTGCTGCAAAGGTTGAAAACTCTAAGGCGAGCACGACTCGTAAGCCTTTGCGTAGAACAAAGCGTAAGTCTACGAAACTTTCAGAAGGTGTAGCTAAACAAGCGAATCACTTAGCTTCTAATATGCGGGAGGCCATGGTTAAAGTGACGAAGATGCGCCGTGTTGAGCGTCGTAATCGTGAAACTGTTGCCATAGCGAAAACTACACCTGCTATGACATTAAAGCGTTTAGTTCGTCCTGAACAAGTAGGCGATTTAATGGGACGATTGAATCGTTCATTGAATTTTGACTTAGGTATAGATTTGGGAACTGCCAATATTCTTATCTTTGCTAAAGGAAAAGGGCTAGTCTTAGATGAGCCAGCTTATATTGCGAAAGATGATAAAACAGGGGATATTCTTGCCTTAGGCGAAGCTGCACGTACTATGATAGGACGTACACCTAAAGGCATATCTGTTATTCGTCCTGTTCAAGCGGGTGTTATCGCAGATTACGATATGACCGAATTTATGTTAAAATACTTTATTCGTTCCGTTGTGCCTGCTTCTAGATTGATGAAAACGCGTATTATTGTATGTGTGCCATCTGGAATTACGCCTGTTGAAAAACGTGCTATTTTAGAGGCTTTACTTAGAACAGGCGCTAAAAAGACTGTTCTTATAGAGGAACCATTAGCAGCTGCTATGGGTACAGGTCTCAATGATGCTGACCAAGTTGGAGCTATGGTTGTCGATGTAGGTGGCGGTACTACTGATATTGCCGTTCTTTGTGATACTGGCGTTGTTGTGAGTGAATCCCTTCGCATTGGAGGAGATTCCTTCAATGAATCTATTATTCGCTATATACGTCGTAAAAAGCGACTTGTTATTGGACCTTTAACAGCAGAAAAGATAAAGATTTCTGTTGGTACCGTAGATCGACGTGCTAAAGAACGAACTATAGAGGTTAGAGGGCGTGATGCCAGCTCTGGACTACCTAAGATGGTTGCTGTTAATTCCTTAGAAATTCAACGTGCCTTAGAGGCGCAAGTGATGAATATTCTAGAAGGCATTAAATCGATTTTAGAAAAAACACCTCCAGAACTTGTAGCAGCCATTAATGATCATGGTATCATTCTGACAGGTGGCGGTGCTCTCATCGATGGTTTAGATCGTGTTATTACACGTTCTGTTGGTATTGCATCTTATTTAGTTGAGTCTCCGCGATATGCTGTTATCAAAGGGGTTGCAAAAGCTCTTGATGAAATGTCACAATTGCGTGATACATTGGATGAATTACAATAAAATATTTTATTGAAATAATGTAAAATTTGAGGAAGTTACTATTTATAGAGGTGCCATTGAAGAATGGCATAACTCTAGATAGTAACTTCTTTTTTTGATTTATATTTTTGAAATTTTCATCTTTATGATGTATACTATAGTAAAAGTATATTGCATAAAATTTATATGAAATATATGACCATTGATATGGTTTATCGTTGTAGAGGAATTATATATGAAACGATATTTATATATGACGTTTGCTGTTTTAGGTTTCTTAGGCAGTACAATACCTTATGTTGAAGCTGGAAATTTAACCGGCGTACGTGTATCTAATCACGAAGGTACAAGTCGAATCGTATTAGATGTGTCTGAAATGCCTGTATCTTGGACTAAATCTTATAATGAGTCCACACATGCTCTTACCCTTAACCTAGGTGGTACCACAAATGGATTGACTGGACCTGTAGCTCAAAATAACACGAAAACAGGTGTTTTAAAAGGTATTGGTTTACAACCTGTTAATGGCGCTTTACAAGTAACATTGACGGCTAATAAGGATGTACAACACCATGAGTTTACATTGGAAAAGCCATCGCGTATTGTAGTGGATTTATTTTCTAGCTATGCTCAACAAACAACAAAAGATGTAAATAAATCCGTTACGTATAGCAAGATTAATAACACTGTAGCAGAAGGTAAGATTCAAGCCTTTGCGTTATCTGTTGATAATGATTCACCTATGGTAGTAGCCCATGTTCCAGAAGGAAAAACCTTATCATCTGTGATTCAATCACATACTGCCATCATTGGAGCAAAAGTAAAGGGCGGAAGTTTTGATCGTCCTTATTCAGTAGCTAGTGATGGAACGATTGATTTAGAGCGTATTTCTAATCGTGGCACCTTGCGATATACACCAAATCGGGGATATTTTATTGAAGAAAAGAGACCATTATTACAAGCTAAAACACAAAAAGATACCTTCCTAATTACATCTGTTAATACAGGACGTAAAGAAAATGCCTTGACTCTATATACATCAGCTTATGGGCCTTCTACAAAAACTAATGACTTCGGCTATGAAGTGACTGTAGCCAATGGCAAGGTCGTTAGTGGTCAAAAAGGAAATTCTAAAATTGGAGAAAACCAATATGTATTATCTGGGCATGGAGAATCAAGAGATGCACTGCGTAAATTAAAAGTGGGCACACCGATTACGATTCAAAATAGACCGGAGTTAGCACAAGTTAGCACTACTGGTGGTGCAGCGCTACAAGCGGGTACTATGGTATTGAAGAATGGCAATTATGTAGGTGCTGATGGGACCCATAATAAAGCTCGTAGTTTCATAGGAACTACAAAAGATCATAATTTAGTGGTCCTTACTGTTGATAAAGCGGGCCTTCAATCTGTAGGGGTCACACAACAAGAAGGGGCCAAACTGTTATCTAATCTAGGTGTCGTAGATGGTGCTGAATTATCAAATCAAGGTAGCGTTGATTTAGTGGTTAATGATACGTACGTACATAAAGCTACTCCAAATCCTACGACCTATGAGGATATTGTAATTATAAAATGAATTCGTTGCATACAATTTTGTTTGAAAAATTACTAATAATTTAGTATACTATACATACATAACTAATTTTGTAAAAGGAGGGATCGTTATGAAAAGAGTAGTGTTGGCCTTAGCTGCTTTAGGCATTTTAAGTGTTAGCTCTGTAATGGCGGCCCCTGTATCATACCAAAGTGTATTAACAGGTAAAGTTGCTTCTACAGTTTCTGTTGGCTCTGCTGTAACAGAAGGTCAAACATTGGTAACTGTAGAGACATTGGCTGGCCCTATGGCTGCTGCTAAATCTACTGTAACTGGTACTGTAACGGCGGTTAATGTTACAGTGGGTTCAGACGTTTCTCGTGATCAAATCGTTGTCACAGTAGAAAGTAAATAAAGGAGAGAAGGAATGAAGTTTTCTCATTCTTGGCGTCGGTATAGAAAAGCGATACTGGCGCTTTTCTTCTGTACTTCAATTACAGCTGCACAGGCTGTTGATTTCATGCCTGTCAATGATGTAACTACAGGTATGGAAGGTATTGCAAAAACTGTAATTGTAGGAGATACCATTTCAACCTTTGATGTAAAGGTACTGGGTGTCATGAAGGATAAGGGGCCATCTGGTCATCTTATTTTGGCAAAGTTCTCTGGTCCTGTTATGGAAAAAACTGGAGGCATTGCTCATGGCATGAGTGGTAGTCCTGTATATATAAATGGCAAGCTCGTTGGTGCTGTAGCCTATGGATGGGGCTTCGCAGATGGTACGATTGGGATGATTACTCCTATCGAAGATATGGTGAAGTTATGGAATATTCCATATGAGAAGAATCTATCTAGACCATGGGACGATAAACAATTGATCCCTCTTGGAACCCCACTTATGGCTTATGGCTTTGATGCAGCGTCCATGGATTACTTCAAATCTAAGTTGCCACAATATAAATATGAAACATATGATACTGCCAGCGCTAGTGGTGATGAAATTACTAAACCATTAGAGGCTGGTGGATCTGTAGCAGCATTATTAGTTGATGGAGATCTTAAATTAGGGGCTATTGGTACTGTTACTTATGTAGATGGTGAAAAAATCGTAGCCTTTGGTCATCCATTCTTGAAACATGGCTCTTCAAACTACTTCATGCACAATGCAAGTATCTTTACGGTAGTCAAAAGTTATGATGCTGCTTTCAAATTAGGTTCTATGGGCAAGGAAGTAGGCTCAGTAACTGAAGATAGAGGTGCTGGTATTGCTGGCGTATCTGGAGTGATTTCTCCAGGCATTCCTATGCGCTTCCATTTGAAAGACCTTGATATGGGGCGTGATAAGACTAGCTCTGTTAAGGTCATTGAAGATAGTGAAATGACACCAACCTTAGCGGCTACATCTCTATATAATATGTTGAATAAAACATTAGATCGTAGTGGCGCTGGTACAGCTACAATTTCTTATACGATTACACCAAGAGGTAAAGAACATAAACCATTGACACGAACTAATATGTTCTATAGTTCTGACTCTATATCAGAGAAGGCTGTTGATGAGTTCTACAATGTTATCGATGTTCTTATGAATAACCGATTCATTAATTATGAAATCTCTGATATCTCTGTAGAAACTGAAGTAACACAAGATAAGAAAACTGCGAAGCTTATTGATGCGTCTGCATCTTCTACCATTGTTTCTCCTGGGGATACAATCGTTGTAGATGTAACATTGGAGCCATTCCGCGGGGAGAAGGTTGTTAAACAAATCTTCTTTAAAGTTCCTGAGAATCAGGCTGTTGGCAAGTATACCTTAGAGGTACGTGGGGGAGGCGAAATCCCATTACCTTATGTATTAGAAAAACAAAAATATAATTTAACTGATGAAATTTTACGTCGATTAAAAGTTCATAAAGATTTTAATGAGCTTTATGATGAAATTCAAAAGACTGATACAAATAATCAAATTGTTGTAGAGTTTTTAGAAGATGGCATTAGTCTGGTTGATGAAGATGGTTCTAAATCAGTTAAAAAAGCTAAACTTAAAGATGTAGAATCAAAACCTATGCCAGGGGATGTAAAGAAAAAAACAGGGCAAGAAGATTTGAGCTCTGGTAAGGACGATGATAATCAAATTGAAAAAACTGCTATTGATACAGAATACATCGTTCAAGGTGATGGTCAATTTACAATTCATGTTATGAAACCAGCTGATCGTGATAAAGCATTAGCTAAACGCGTAAGAGAAGTTAAAAATCAAGTTAAGATGGAACATAAATTAGAATTGGAAGATCAATCTAAGAAGGATAAATCCAGTAAAAAAGATGTGAAAAAGTCTGATAAACAAGACAAAAAAACACCTGATAAAAAGGATGAATCTAAAGTAAATGATACTAATACAGCTGAATAAGCTGAAAGCGTAAGGGGAAAGGGCTAGACTGTTGAATTGGCTAGAATCGATAGGCCGAGCTGTAATAAAAGGCCTATCACAGATGGGTAGTGCTACATTGTTAGTGTGGCAAACAATAAAACAACTGAAAATGATTAATCTATGGCATGTATTTCAGCAGATGGCTCACCTAGGCGTGGATTCATTGCCAATTATCAGTTTAACGTTGCTATTTGCTGGTGCAGTTATGACCTTACAGATTACAGACGTATTGATTACATATGGTGCTCAAAGCACTGTGGGTGGTCTTATGGCTGTTGCTATGGGGCGAGAGTTAGGACCTATTTTGGTAGGCGTTGTATTGGCTGGCCGTGTTGGTGCTGCTATCACGGCTGAAATTGGTACAATGAAGGTGACAGAACAAATTGATGCGCTACGTGTTATGGCTGTTGATCCTGTTGGTTATCTTGTAGTACCTCGTGTAGTGGCTTGTATGGTAATGGTTCCAATCTTGGCTTTTTACGGTGTGGTAATTGGCATTGCTGGTGGTTACTTTGTAGCTACTGCTATTAAAGGTTTGGCACCAAGTACATATTTAGATTCCATTCAAATGTTCTCTACTATTTCTGATTTTACATTAGGTTTAATTAAATCTAGTGTATTCGGCGCGGTCATTGCGTTGGTAGGTGCATATAAGGGGATGGAAACTAAAATGGGCGCAGAAGCAGTAGGCTTCTCCACAACTAGTTCTGTAGTGACTAGTATCATTTTAGTATTTGTATTAAATTATTTTTTATCTACCTTATTATATTAGTAGATACATTAGAGGGATTTATGATAGAACTACGCAATGTTGTAGTTGCCTATGAGTCGCGTGTGATTTTAGACTCTATTAATCTCACTATCGATGATGGGGAGACGTTAGTCATATTAGGTGGTAGTGGTAGTGGTAAAAGTACACTACTTCGCTTATTGATTGGCTTGCAGCGTCCTACATCGGGACAGATTATAGTAGATGGCACAGATATTACAACATTATCTGAAGATGAATTTAATACAGTACGAAGAAAAATGGGGATGGTATTCCAATACTCTGCATTATTTGATTCTATGTCAGTAGGTGAAAATGTAGCCTTTGGCTTACGTCAGCATACGGACTTAGGAGATGATGAAATAAAACGCATTGTAGCAGAGCGTCTCGATTGGGTCGGTTTAAAAGGGTATGAATCCTATATGCCTAACGAATTATCTGGGGGCATGAAGAAACGTGTTAGCTTAGCTCGTGCCATAGCGTTAGATCCGAGTTTAATTCTCTATGATGAACCTTCATCTGGGTTAGATCCTATTACATCAGGTACGATTAGTATGCTGATTAAGGGAATGCAGCAACGGCTCGGTTGTACATCTATCGTGGTAACACATGATATGCAATCTGCATTTTATGTAGCAGACCGCATAGCTTTACTTGATAAGGGGAAATTTGTGGAAATTTCTGATACAATAGACTTTAAGAATTCTACAAATAAAAAGGTACAACAGTTTATTCATGGCGAAGCAGAACCAATTAACGTATCTGCGATGGGAGAGGTATAATGAAGTGGACGACGGAGGCCAAGGTAGGGGCTTTCACGATAATAGGTATAGCATTATTTATTGCGGGCATACTGTTTGTAGGACGCATTGATATATGGGCTAAACCGCAAATGACGATTACTGGGGATTTTGCTCAAGTTAATGGCCTAAAAAATGGTAATCAAGTTAAATACTCTGGGGTAGCTATCGGTAATGTTTCCGATATTGAAATTACACCGCATGGTGTTGTAGTAAAAATGAAGCTTGATGAAAAGACACAAATTCCAAGTGATTCTACTTTCACATTAGGGTCAGATGGTTTTTTAGGTGATAAATTTATTCAAATATCACCAGGTCAATCTAAAGTATTTTTACAAGATGGCGACACTGTTAAGGGCGAAGGCGCAGATGCTATGGAGAAAGCCATGCAAAGTGCTCAGAAATTAATGGATGGCACAGAGAAAATGTTGCAGTCTATCAATAATATTATTGGTGATCCTACAACGCAAAATGCACTTAAGCACTCCTTGCAATCTACTGCAACGATGGCTGATAATGCTGTAGCGATTACACAAAATATGGCTGATGTAACAGCACAGTTAAATCAGGCAGCGCAGCAATTTAATGCAGATGGTAATGCAGGCAATGATATGCGTGCTATTTTGACTAACTTAAAACAAACTACGGATCGGGTAGATAATATGGCTCGTTCCATGGAATCTACTGTAACAGATCCTAAAGCACAGGAAAATATTAAGGAAACATTACATAATACGGCACAAATTTCTGCTCGTATCAATAAATTGATGGGTGGTAAACCGTATCAAACTGATGCAAATGGAAATATTGTAGACGAAATTAACGTTGAAAAAAAGTCGTCTACTAAAATTGAGCCATCTGTAGATTTGTTGTATAACACAACAGATGATGAGTTCCGCATCAATGGTCGTGTTCGTGCTTTTAATGATAAAGGGATGGCTGAGCTTGGTCTTTCCAATATTGGAGACGGCACTAAATTTGACTTGAATGCAGGTCGATTCGTTAGTTCTAAATGGTTAGTGCGCGGTGGTATATTTGAAAGTGAATTGGGTCTAGGTGTTGATTATAATTTAGGTAGTCCAATTTCCTTGTCCGCAGCTATATATGATCTTAACAATCGTAAATATCGTATTCGTAGTGATATACGTTTACATAAAGATACTTATGGGGTTATTCAAATGACCAGACCGTTCAGTTCCACGAACGGTGGTACCTACTTTGGTATTAAACAAGTATTCTAAAGACTAGTACATTCACTTTAGGTGAATATGGAGGTACATATTATGAACAAAAAGGTTTTATCCTTGGGGGTAATGCTCTCCTTGGCTACTACAGGTGCAATGGCTGCTGATGTAGTTACAACTTCCGTTAATAATGGAGATCAATTAAGTAAATATCAAAAAGAAGCCATTCAATTAACACAAAAGCAATTAGCTGAAAAATCTGTGCAAGATAGCAAAACTTATGAGAGCAAATTGGACCTTGATGAGTCTCGTACGATTGAGTTAGCATTAGCGAATAACCGCACTGCAAAACAAACTAAATGGGGTTATGAAGCTGCTAAATCTGCAGTTAGCCAGGTGGCTGCGGCTAAAAATCCGACTGTTAAATATGGTTGGGAAGCTCAAAAAACAGGTGGTGATACTGGTCGCGGTAAAACTGGTAGTCATAACTTCTCCATAAGTGCGCCTGTATTTAATCCTCAACTTGATGCAAGCATTGATTCTGCACGTTATACACGTGAAGGTACTGGTGCTAGCTATGAAGAAGCATTACAACAAGCAAAATATGATGCTATTAGTGGCTATTATACATTGATTATGAACCGTAATCTTGTTGATGTAGCCCAACAAGCAGTTAAAGATTACCAAGGTCATGTAACAAATGTGCAAGCTCAATACAATGTTGGTTTAGTAGCTAGTTCTGATGTGTTGGCTGCTAAAACAAATCTTGCTGACTCTGAAACGAGCCTTGTTAAAGCTCAAAATGCTGCAAATTTAGCAGAAGCTAGTTTAAATCAAGTCATTGCATATCCTGTACAAACAGCTATTAATACGGCAGAACATGATTTACAATATAAACCTTATAATGTTACATTGGAACAAGCTAAGGCATATGCTTTACTTCATCGTTCTGCTCTTGTAAAATCTGCCCTTGATGTAAAATCTGCAGAAGAAGCTGTAAGATCTGCTAAAGCTGGCTACTTACCGACTGTAGCAGTAAAAGCTGGTCGTGGTTATATTGATCCAGATGGTTATTTTGGAACAAGTACAAAATCCTGGAGCGTAGGTGCTAGTGCATCTTGGAGTTTATGGGATGGCGGTGCTACACAAAATGCCATTAAAAAAGCAAATGCGCAACTTGAACAAGCTAAAGAAGCTAACTTAGCAACTGTAGATGCTGTATTATTAGCAGTACAAAAAGCATACTTGAATTTGCGTTCTGCTGAACAAACTATTCAAAGTACACAAACTGCAGTAGCTCAAGGTCAAGAAAGCTTCCGTATCGCTACACTTCGTTATCGTGCAGGCGTTGGTACTAACCTAGACGTTCTTGATGCAGAAACTAAATTGACAACAGCTCGTAACAATTATGTACAAGCTCTTTATAACTACAATATTAGCATTGCAGCGCTTGAGCAATTAACAGGTGTTCCATTGAATACTCCAGTTGGCCAAAGTGGTGAGGTTATTGCTAATAGTGGTGCCCTTGAACAATTAGCAAAACTTGGTAGCAATCAATAATATAATATGTAACCTAAAAAGACGACTTCGGTCGTCTTTTTTGTTATTGCAGTATTTACTTGAGTAGTTTATATGTGTATTTCATATTAGCTCAGATTGGTTGTGGTATGGTAAACAAGTAATTAATTGCCCATATATGTATAGTCGTATAACTCAACGTACTTATATTAGAGCGATTGTATTAGCTGTGTACTTATAGCAGAAATTGATTAGTGTGAAATAATATTAGTTTTATAAAATTTACCCCTAAAACACTATGGTTATTACTGTGTCTGTGGTAAGATTAGTATATATATTTATATTATTCATAATGTGTATGGGAGTATCATTATGACCCGTAAAAAGTGGTGCCTTATAGGTGCAGCGATTTTAGGTTTATCTGGTATTGGTGCCAGCATTAATCCTATCGCTCAAACTTATGTAGCACCTATGGTTAAAGAACAAGTAAATAATGCCATAAACGGCTCGGTGGACTATGATTCTCTTCGTATCAATTGGAATGGCGATGTAGTTCTGAACGATGTGGTGATTAAAGATCGGGATGGTCATTTAGTAGGAACTGCACAAGATGTAGCTGTTGGGGTTAAATTATCAGCGTTGCCAAGCATAATTGGTGGTAATACATCAGGGGCAACAGCTATATCTAGTGTCAAAGTGGAGTCACCTGATCTTCACATATGGCAATTGGTCGATGGATCTTGGAGTGTAGAAAAGTTAGTAAAACCATCAGATCCGAATCAGTCCGGCAGTTTTGATGGCGATATTACCATTAATAACGGTCGTGTAGCGCTACGTACTAAAGATGGGATAAAGAGAAATGTTGAAAAGCTTGATGGCACTATTGCACTCAATATGAGTGGTATGTCTAAAGGTGCTTTTACTGCTGATGTGGATGGTTCATCTGTTCTTGTAAATGGCAACATAGACATGGATGATGTATCTAATTTTGATGTGTTTGTACAAGCCGATGAAATTGATACGGCTGGTATCATGAGTTTTGTACCACTTCGTAAAGATTTATCTGTAACGGGTGGGAAATTACAAGATTTACATCTTAATGTTAAAAGTAAAGATGGCCAATATGTTATGAGTGGCAATGTAGGCTTTAAAGGCTTAACGGGTACTTATAAACGGGGAAATACGCTTTATACTATTACTGATGGTGAAGGCCGCATTATGCTAAATCATGACCAGATCGTTATTAGTCACAGCTCTTGGCGTATTAATGATCAGGAAGCAAAGCTGAATGGTCTCATTACATTGGGAAAAGAGGAAGAGTATTTAAATCTTAATGTTGTAGCTGATAAGGTGAATTTAGAAGCCATTACCGATGTTGGGGTTACTGGTATTGTTGGCGGTCGCGCGCATATTGGCGGAACCACTGTAGCGCCTCGAGTAGATGCAACAATAGGTAGCGATGGCATTTCTTATAAAGGGTATCATGTTGATCGCCTGCAAGGCGATATTGTTTATGATGATGGATTAGTTCGTCTTGAAAATACTCGCCTATCAGTTGGCGAAGGTAATGCTAAGGTCAATGGTCAATATGTAGTTGATACAGGTGACTTTGATGCTACCGTAAAGGCTCAGAATTTACCTTTGGATACTTTTACAAAAGATATGTCCACTCCGGTTACTGGTAATGTGGATGGTGAGGTTCGTATCTTAGGTAAAAACAATCAAGTTACGGATGTAGTGGGCGCAGTTGAAGGGCGTCAAATTGGCATTCGTGGTGTAGTAGTTGATGCAGCAAAAGCTAATTTTACCCATAGTGATAATCGAACAAATCTTACTCTTGTAGGCAATATGGGAGATGGTGTGTTTAGCGGATATGGCTATATCCAAAACGGCAATGTAGATGCTACAGTTTCTGGTGATGCATTACCATTGGCATCGTTAAGCCCAATTATCGGACAAGATGTAGATGGTACGTTGAATACGTCTATTACAATAAAAGGTGTTTTGGACAATCCAAATGTGATCGGCACTGTATGGGGCCAAGAGGTTCACTATAAAGGGGCTCGATTTGATAATATCCATGGGGATATTCAGTTGGATAATCATGTTCTTACCATCACAAGTGGACATGTTGGAGATGCTAGTGGCGGCTATGATGTAACAGGGTGGTATAACATTAATACTGATGCATTAGACTTAAATGCACGAGCTCGAGCAGTACGCATTGAAAACCTAATCCGTACAGTTACAAATATTCCAATTACAGGCTGGTTTGAATCAGATAATCATATTACAGGCACTGCGGCGAATCCTATTATAGAAGGTCGTGCTCATTTATGGGATGGTTCTGCCTATGGCAAGCTCGTAACAAATGCCTTTGTAAAATACAACTATAAAAATGACATATTAGAGCTGTATCGATTTGATATCGAAGGTTATGGTGCGACTATCACTGGTGGCGGTACAATCTCTAAAGATGCCATTAATGTAGACTTTGAAGGTAAGAAAATTGATATGGGTAGATTGCTCATCAATACAGACTATCACGTTGATGGTTTATTATCGGGGCGCGGAATTATCACGGGCTCTATGGATAACCCTCAATTTAATGGATACATATTATCTGATGCACTATCGATTAATGGGGAATTATTAAATGATATTCATGGTCATGTGTATGCAGATAAAACGGTAGTGAATGTACAAGACTTTACCTTTGCTGAAAAAGATGGTGGTCGTTATGTTGCTAAAGGCGGCATGAAGATCGACGATAGTAAACAGCTATTTGGCGTGTTAGATGTTACTAATGGTAGTGTAAACAGTTTATTAAACTTGCTAGATCGCTCAAATGAGCATCTTGATGGTAAATTAAACGGTTCCGTTGAAGTTGGTGGGACAAAGGATAATCCTAGTGTTACTGTTAACGGTAAGATTAATGATGTTAGTATTGACGATAAAATTGTAGGCGATGCGACTATCGATGCTAGCTTAGCTAATCGAAAGTTTAAAATTACTACCTTAAAGCTACCTGTAGATGAAGGCCTCATTGCAATGGGGGGCACATTGGATCTTGATGGACAAGCTGATTTACAAGTTGCATTAAAGGATGTTGATATTGTACCATTCTTGCCACTTATAGGTAAGGATATCCAAGCTACGGGTTGGGTGACCGGCGTTGTGAATGTTACTGGAGAAACCAAAAATCCAAAGGTTGAACTATCTGGTGCGGTAGAATCTGGTTCTTTCAATGGAATTGGTATTGATGAGGGCTTTGCATTAGCTACAATGCAAGATCATGTTATTCAAATTCAACGCATCCAAGGTACAAAGAGCGGTTATAAACTCAGTATTTATGGTAAAATTCCATTGGCTGCACTCTATACATCTGGTTATTTAGAAGCTAGTGATGCTAAATCTATGGATGTAACGATTGACTTTAACGAAGCTGATATGGCGGTTATTCCTTTAGTAACAACGCGTGTTAAGGATGCTACGGGCCCGTTGAAAGGTGCTATTAGACTCACTGGGACTATAGATCAACCTGAAGCATATGGTACAGTTTCAGTTCGAAATGGTACGATGAAGCTTGCTGATGCGTATAGTGAAATTACAAACATTGATGGGGATTTGATATTCTCTGGACAACAAGGAGACTTCCAATCTCGAATTACAATGGGGAAAGGTACTGCAGGTTTAGCTGCTAAAGTAAATTGGTCTGGTCATGAGCTCACAAATTATAAGGCGGCGGTTCAACTGGATGGCTTAGAAATTGGTAGTGAGTATATTAAGGGACCATTAAATGGGGAACTTTATATTGCTGAACGCGATGGGCTACCTACATTGATAGGTAATTTGGACTTGGAAAATATCCAATTCAAGATTCCGCTTTCCTTACAATCTAGTGAAAGTAGTACCAATATGGGGGTAGATGTTACTGTCCATGCTGGTAAAGGGGTACGTTTATATGATCGTACTTTATATAACATGTTCATTGGTGGTGATGTTCATTTTGGTGGCACGTTGCAAAATCCAACTGCTAGTGGGCAGTTTGATGTTAAGTCTGGTACGTTTAAGTATTTAAACCATGTGTTTAATATTACTAAGGGCGATGCACACTTTGTAAGTGGCTCTTATTTACCAAATTTGCAATTAGAGGCAGAAACTAATGTAAGCAATTATAATATCATGCTTGGTGTAAAGGGCACTGTGGACCATATGGATTTAACTTTGACGTCTAATCCTAGCTTGTCTAGAAATCAAATTATCTCTATGTTGACCTTTGGGCGTGGTGCGGATTCTAATAGTAGTACATTGACAAATGAGGATGTGAATGCTGTTGCTACAGCAGGTCTACAAATGTTTGCCTTTGGTTATGTACAAGATGCATTACAAAACACATTGGGGTTGGATAGGATTAATATTACGACTGGGTCCATTGATCCTGATGAGCCGACTAATAGAGAAACAGCAGGCAATTATAATATTGAAATTGGCAAGTATATTGTTCCGAAAGTTATGCTTACTTATTCTCAGGGTATCAATAATAAACAAAATAAATATGGTATAGAGTATTCTGTTAAACGAAACCTCAAGTTCACTGCATGGCATACATCGCAAGGGAACAATTATATAGGCGGTCGTTGGACAAGAAGCTTTTAAGTTTATGGCTAGAGTGTGCAAATCCCATAGGTATGCACATTCTAGTCATATTAATTTCATAAAATTTGTTTAATATAGTACTCATTCCCAGTATTTTATGCTATAATAATAAAGATTTATTGGTCTTTATAAAATAAGATGTAAACTTTTTATGGGGATGAGTTCTAGGAGGAATTTATGTTTAAACCAAAAGCCTATAAAAGTATGCTTGCAGCGTCCGTGTTGACTGCTGTCATGGGGACAGGCAGTGTATTTGCTGCTGAGGTACAAGCTGGCTATACTCCAGATTTAAATAGCACAACAACAACTAATGCTGCTACTACTAATGATGCAGCTACAACTCAAGCTGTTTACAATGCTGATGCAACTACTACAAGTACACAAGATGAAACTGATGCAGCTATCTTAGCTGCTCGTGGTGATACAACTATATCTAGCGATGGTACTGTAGTTAAAGGTTCTGATGGAACAGTTACAGTAAATAATGCTGCTTTGAAAACAGATGACAAACAAGTAAAAATGGTGTCTAAAACTACTGGTGGTACTGACCTTGATAAGGCTGCTGAAAATGGTCAAACTCAAGCTGTTACAACTGTAGAGGCTCAATATGTTACAGCTGCAAATGCAGAGTCTATTAATCCATATGTAGGTAAATTGATTACTGGTTTATCTATCTCTGGCGTAACAGCTGAACAACAAGCACAATTATTACCTATCTTAACAGAAAAAATCGGCGATGCTGTATCTGTTGATGGTGTATTTAAAGACGTGACTAACTTAGGTAATACTGGTTACTTCTCTGAAGTAAATCCTGTATTCACTACCGTACCTGAAGGGGTTAAATTGGACTTTGCAGTCACAGTAAACCCAATTACTACTGGTGTAGTTTTCGAAGGCAATACGGTTTATACATCTGAAGTGTTGACTAAATTCATGGATTTACAACCAGGTCAAGTTCTTAACTCTGTATACGTAGGCCAAAAAGTTCAAGGTATCAACGCAGCATATGCTCGTGATGGCTATATGTTGGCACATGTAGATGGTATTCGTGTAGATGACCAAGGTGTGCTTCATGTTCATATCGTAGAAGGTATTGTAGAAGATATCGTTCCTGCTGGTAACAAGAAAACTCGTGACAAAGTTATTACTCGCGAATTCGTTCAAAAGAAAGGTAAACCTTTCAATAAGTTCTTGGTACGCCGTTCTGTAGAACGCGTATACAACTTAGGCTTCTTTGACGATGTAAATGTCCGTATGTTGCCTGGTGAACAAGATCCTAACAATGTAATCATTGAAATCGATGTGTTGGAACATAAAACAGGCACTATTACATTAGGTGCTGGTTACTCCAAATCTGATGGCTTGATGGGGATCATTGAATTTGGTGAAGATAACTTCCGCGGTACTGGTGATAAATTCAAAGTTCACTGGGAAATCGGTGGTAAGAAAAAATACAAAAACTACCAAATCTCTTACTTGAAACCTTGGATTGACAGCAAGGGTACATCCCTTGGTTTCTCCTTCTTCAACCGTGAAGATGAATATACAGATTACAACGAAGATGGTAATGAAGTAGCAGAATATAACAAGAAATCTCGTGGTTTCAATATCTCCTTCGGTCGTCAAACTGGGGAATATACACGTGACTACTTGACATTAGAATCCCGTAAAGATACTTATAAATGGGATAGTGACGATAGCTCTGGTTATCGTTATGACACAGATGCTATCTCTAATACAAGTGGTAGCGGTAATGATTGGAATAATACTAATCCAAATACTGGTGGTAGTTGGAATTTTGCCTCTAATAATTACGTAAAAAATAACTTTGGCCGTATTAACTCCATTACATGGCAAAAGGTATACGATTCCCGTGATAATATTTATGATCCGACACGTGGTCGTCGTATTTCCTATACAGCTCAATGGGCTGGTCATGGTTTAGGCGGTGATTTCGACTTCTATAAATTCACAGCTGAAGCACGTATGTATAAAAAACTAGGTGCTAAGAACGTTTTGGCATTCCGCGCACGTGGTGGTTTTATCCAAGGTGATGCACCTTATAGCCAATTATTTACATTGGGTGGCGCTGATTCCTTACGTGGTTACGAAGATGATCAATTCCGTGGTAAGTATATGTATAATGCGACATTGGAATTCCGTTTCCCAATCGTTAAAAAGGTTAGTGGTGTGTTGTTCACTGATATCGGTGATGCATGGGATGCACCAAATGTTACGTGGTACAATGGCAAGAAAACCTTTAACTATGGCGTTGGTGCTGGTGTTCGTATTACTACACCAATTGGCCCAGTTAAACTTGATTATGGCGTGGGTAAACACAAAAATAAATTCCACTTCAGCTTCGGCACACAATTCTAATATAGTAAATATATATGGTGGAGGCCTCGTTTCTAAAGAGGCTTTCACCAATATCTCTATATGGCATCCTTTGATGCAGTAATTTAAAGAAATGAGGGCACTCTATTATGATGCGAATGATGAACAACAAGGCGAATGTGAAAATTTTTTCTATCGTCATTGCTGCTATTTTTATTATTGGTATTGGCGCTTTAGCGTATACACAAATGGCTACGCCAAGTGGTAATAGCGGTAATAGTACAATTGGTGTTATCGATACATCTCGTATGATGTCTCAAGATAATCCAATTTATATCTCTGCAGCTCAAGAATATATGAGTTATCAAAGTCAATTACAACAAGAAACACAAGCAAAAATTGATGCAGCACAAGATGATGCGACTAAACAAAAATTAGCTGAAGAAGCACGTCAAAACTTAGCAAAAAAAGATCAAGAAATTGCTAAATCCGTTCAAGATAAAGCGATGGAAGCAGCAAAAGCTGTGGGTGATGCAAAAGGCCTTAGCGTTGTAATGACTAAAGATACTGTATTATACGGTGGTGTAGATATTACAGATCAAGTATTGAAAAAATTAGCTAATGATGCGAAAAAATAAACTGTAGTTCTATGTAAGGGAGAACGACAATGAACGGGAAAAAACGATATATAGGATTTGCCATATTTCTCGTTGTTGCATTATGTGCTATGGTTTGGGCCTATGGATTTGTGACGAATCGTCAGCAGAGTCCTGATGGGGTATCAATAGGTGTTGTACGTATTGATGATGTATTAGAGTTTAATCCTTCTTATGAGGATTATAAACAAGCAAAAAATGAATTGGACCTTTTACAACGTCAATATGAACTTGAGCAACAAGCTCTAAATGCCAAGTCAGAGACACAAGAGGAACAGTTGAAATCTCTTGCATTAGATTCAACCTTGTCAGATGCTCTTACGGTGGAATTGCAAACTCGTATTGCAACAAAAGAAAATGAATTGAATCAGCAATTAAATGCGAAACGAAATGAACTCACTCAAAAATATTTAGCCCAGTTAAAAGTTAGTGCTAATGAATATGATCTTGAAATTGTAAATCTTCAATTAGATTTATATGCTTATGATGCTCGTGTATACATTGATGATGCACAAAAAGAAGCGGCTATGGCAGAGAAGGCTAAGAAAGAGGAACGATTGAAGGAGTTATTAGCTAAGAGAAAACCATCTAATCTAGATGTAGACTCTATTAAGGCTAAAGTACAAGCAGAACTTGCTCCTATGCAACAAAAAGGGCAAGAAGAGCTTAACCAATATGCAGCATCTTTACAAAAGGAATTGGCTGCAAAACGGGATACTATGGTACAACAACAAGCACAATCTATTATTGCTAATAATAACTTACCTGTTGCTCAGGACTGGAATGATTCTTGGGCTAAAAAGCTTTCAGATAAAGAAGCTGAAGTGAGTGCACTTCATGAGGCCATTTTAGAAGATGTCCGTATGCGTGTAGCAATTATTGCAGAGGAACAACATTTAGATTTAGTCATCATCGATGATGGTGGTAATATTAAGGGGCTTGATATTACTGATGCTGTAAAAGCGTCCTATCGAGTTCAATAAGGAGTTATATTATGAATAAACGTATTAAATCTTTAGTATTAGGTGCATCCTTAGTGGCTTCTATGGCTATTTTAGGTGGTTGTGGTTCTAATAATATCGGTTATGTTGATAGCGTGAAAGTAGCAAACAGCACTGAAAAAGGTATTGAAATCACTAAAGAAATCAATGCTAAAAAAGCTGAGTTGGATGCTAAAATTGCAGCCGCTGATGAAGCCTCTAAACAAAATGTATTTAATCAAGCTAATCAAGAATTAAACGCCTTTGCCAATGCAAAAGCACAAGAATATCGTCAATATCAAGAACAAAAAGTTGGTGAACTTGTAAAAGAGAAAAAACTTGATGTTGTTATCGAAAAAGGTGCTGTTGTTGGTGGTGGCACTGATGTGACTGATGATCTGATTGCGAAGATGGGCAAAGCTTCTGATGACCAAATTAAAGAAGCTCAAAATGCAGCTAAAGCACAAGAACAACAAGATGCACAACAAAATGCTCAACAAGCAGGTCAAACTACAGCAGTTAATACTGAGGAAAGTGCACAATAATTAAGGATTATTACAGGGGGAGGAGTTTACCTTGGAAAAAACTTTACAGGAACTCGCAACATTAGTAGGTGGTCGTGTTATAGGCGATGCATCTATTGTTATTACTGAGACACGTAGCTTTGAACAAGCTGTAAAACAATCCATAACTTTTGCAGTAGGTGAATATGTTGAACATATTGCATTATGCCAAGCGGGTGCTGTGATCGTTGAATCTGAAGTGAAAGATGCACCGATGGCTCAAATTGTAGTTGATAATGCAAAAGCAACGTTTGCACAAGTGTTAGAACTCTTCCATCCACCTGTTGTTGTTCCTAGAGAAGTGCATAGCACTGCTATTATTGGCGAAAATGTAACGATTGGAAAAAATGTTGCTATTGGTGCCTATTGTGTTATTAATGATAATGCAGTCATTGAAGATAATGTAACAATTCGCCCATATGTTTATATTGGACATAATGTGCGTATTGGTGAAGGTTCTGATATTTATGCAGGCGCTATTGTTCATGAAAACTGTATTTTAGGTAAACGCGTTGTATTGCGTGCTAAAGCAGTAATTGGTGGCGAAGGCTTCGGTTTTGCTACAGAGAATGGCGTACATACTCATATTCCACAAGTTGGTAATGTTATTCTTGAAGATGATGTTGAGGTTGGCTCTTGTACAACAATTGACAATGCTACAATGGGATCTACATTAGTTCGTCGTGGTACAAAAATCGATAACCTTGTACACCTTGGTCACAATGTGGAAATTGGTGAAGATTGCTTCTTAATTGCTCAAGTTGGTATTGCAGGTAGTACTAAATGTGGTAATCATGTAATCTTTGCAGGTCAAACTGGTTGTACTGGACATATCACAATTGGAGATAATGTGCAATTTGCTGGAAAGACTGGTATTACAGGTAATGTACCATCTAATTCTATTATGGGGGGCTATCCTATGAGACCACATAAAGAATGGTTAAAATTGGCCGCTTATGAAAACCGTTTGCCGGATATGGTTAAAACAGTAAAACAATTACAAAAAGAAATTGACGCTTTGAAAGCACAGCTGAAGGAGAGCTAATAATCCATGTATAGGTTTATGAAAATCTTTAGTGCCTTTATTTGCTTATTACCTAAAGGTTTGCAATATGCTATTGGTACATTGCTTGGTGAAATTGCGTGGCTAGTAGTGCCGCCTAAACGCAAGCGCCTAGCGATAGGCCAAATTCTATTCTGTAATATTACCGATGATCCCAAGGAAGCTCGACGCATTGCGAAAGCTAGTACAACACGCTTTGGTCGCATGATTATCGATGTATTACGCTATCCTGAAATTAAGGATGGTGCATACAAAGATATGGTAGAGTTTATTAACAAAGAGTACTTAGATGATGCTTTAGAAAATGGTCGAGGCGCAATTTTGGCGGCTGTTCATAGTGGCAACTGGGAACTCCTTGGGGGGGTTCTTGCTTCGGAAGGGTATCCGTTGATTTCTGTAGCAATGAAACAGAATGGTGATGCCGATAAGTTTATCAATGAATATCGTCGGATTATGCACCAACATGTGACTTATAAAACTGGTGTGCGGGAAATGATCAATGAACTAAAAAAAGGTGCTTTTTTAGGCCTTATTATGGATCAGGATCCTGGTGATGATGGCGTTCTTGTACCATTCTTTGGTTATGAAACATTGACAGCTGCTGGTCCGGCTGTACTGGCTCGTATGCAAGATGTACCAATCATTTTTGTGACTATACATTATAGTCCATTTTCTGAAAAATATGAGATTGAAGCACATCCACCGATTTATGTGGAGCGTACAGATGATAAAAAACGCGATATAGCTGTTACTACTACTCTACTTAATGAGTTTATTGAAGATTATATTAGGCGTTATCCTGAAGATTGGTTCTGGCTTCATAACCGTTGGAAGTGGACACGTCGTTTCTACGGCGAGCAGATTGATACTCCGCCAGATGTATATCGCTAATTATTAAATATAAAGAGATTTTACATGTTTATTTGTACAGTATCGATTTAGATACCGCATGAATAAAGCATAGTAAAGTCTCTTTTTATTTTGCAGTGTATAAAGTAGTATTTATAATTAAATTTATATAAAGTTAATTATGTGAAAAATGCTTTCAAAATCATTGAATATATGGTAAATTTCTTGTATCACCTATGCAAATAGGGTATAATACATATTGGTGTATAGTAAACGTGAATTCAGATTATGAAAGGACTTTCTTATGAGTAAGCCACAACAAACAATTAAACAGGCTATTTCATATCAAGGGATTGGCCTTCATAGCGGTGAACCAGTGAATATGGTTTTTAAACCTGCACCTGAAAATACAGGAATTGTGTTTATCCGCACGGACATTGAAGGTCATCCTTCTGTGCGAGCACACATTGATAATGTGACGAACACTATGCGCGCTACTACATTGGAAAATGGTGAAGCGAAGGTTTTCACTGTAGAACATGTTATGGCTGCGTTCAGTGCTATGAATATTGATAACTGTTATATCGAGATGGATTCTCCTGAACCTGCTGTAGGTGATGGTAGTAGTGCTATTTTTGTAGGCCTTATAGAAGAGGCTGGCATTCAAGAACAAACAGCACCACGTCATGTATATAAAATAACTCGCTCCCATGCTATTTATGATGGTGATCGTTTTATAGTTATTTTGCCATACGATGGCTATCGCATTACATTTACATCGGTTAACAGTCATCCGTTACTTGGTACGCAAAATTGCGATTTTGAGGTTTCACCAGAATACTTTAAAGAGCATATTAGTGCTGCTAGAACTATCGGATTTATGAAAGAATTAGAACAATTACAGGCTATGGGCCTTGCAAAAGGTGGTACCTTAGATAATGCGTTAGTTTATGATGATGAGAAGTGTTTGTCTGTACCTCGCTTTGATGACGAATTAGTTCGTCATAAGGCATTAGACGTAGTAGGCGACTTATTCTTATTAGGACGAATCGAAGGTCATGTAATTGCTATGAAATCGAGTCATGAATTAAACTCAAAATTGGCTCGTAGTATAATGGAAGAAATAAGGGAGACACAGCCATGATTCTTAATCACGAAGACATTTTAGAAATTTTACCTCATCGTTATCCTATGCTTTTGGTAGATCGCATCGTTGAGTTAGAACCTATGAAACGCGCTGTGGGCATTAAAAATGCTACATTTAACGAATTGTTCTTCCAAGGTCACTTCCCAGGTAATCCAGTAATGCCAGGCGTGTTATTGACTGAGGCTATTGCACAAGTTGGTGGTATTGCTTTGTTATACCCTGAAGAAAACCGAGGTCTTACACCTATGTTTACAGGTATTGATAAAGTTCGTTTCCGTCATCCTGTAAAACCTGGTGATCAAGTACGTATGGAAGTTGATATTGTAAAAATCAAAGGTAAAATGGGTAAGGTTGAAGGCCGTGCCTATGTTGGCGACAAATTGTGCGCTAGCGGTGAATACATGTTTGCCCTTGTATAATGATTGAGGAGTGATTGTAGTGATAGTTGTAGGCATGGAAAATGCAGAATCCAACATCCATAGTACAGCCATAGTCCATCCAAATGCTAAATTGGGCAAAGATGTAATCGTAGGTCCTGGTGCTGTAATCGGCGAACATGTCGAAATCGGCGATGGTACACAAATCGGTGCACATGTTGTAATTGGTGGTTGGACAACCATTGGTAAGCGTTGTGAGATTTATCCTAACGCATCTATTGGGTTGGAACCGCAAGATTTAAAATTCAAAGGTGAAAAAAGCTATTGTAATATTGGCGATGAAACGGTTATCCGTGAATTTGTTACTATTAGCCGCGCTACTGGAGAAGGTGAAGAAACACGTGTAGGTAATAACTGCTTGCTTCAAGCATGTACACATGTGGCTCATAACTGTATTGTTGGTAATAATGTAATTATGAGTAACTGTGCAGGCTTAGCTGGTCACGCTATCGTTGAAGATCGCGTAGTTATTGGTGGCCTTGCAGGTATTCATCAATTTGTTAAGATCGGTCGAAATGCTATGGTTGGTGGCATGGCTAAGGTGGTTCAAGATATTCCGCCGTACGTTATTGCTGATGGTCAACCGGCGCGTGTTATCGGCCTTAACTCTGTTGGTTTATCTCGTGCAGGCATTTCAGAAGAAGTACGCCGAGATTTGAAACAAGCATTCCGTATTATTTATCGTTCTGGTTTTAGCTTATCTAAGGCTATTGAAGAAATGGAAATGCAGCTTGATTCTTCTGTAGAAATTGAAAATTTATTACGCTTCTTGCGCAATGCCGATCGTGGTATTATGCGTACACGTCGCGACTAATTCAAAAGACCTCGTACAATGTACGAGGTCTTTTTGTGTAATCTATAAATATTAATATTTTTATATGATCTATAAAATTTAGAGTTTTAATTGGATAAGAATTTTATAATGGTAGTTCATTAATATAAAATATTTTGATAAAAATATTTGAATAAATTTTACGTTTCTAAGTTGTAAAATTGGTATTAAAATAATTCTGTTAAAATGTTGAAGAAATAGGCATAAAACATGGTGTTTTAATGGTAAAAAGTGTCCATTTATAGTACAATATATTGTATATGATTATGTCTTTTTTGAGGCATTATTTATTGTAAATTTGTAATTACTAATTGATATATAGGCCGTAGGTCATCTAGGAGGTATAGTCTTGGCAAAGGTAGGATTGATTGCAGGCATTGGAGTTTTACCTGTAGAATTCATGCGTGCCGCTCATGTATTAGGTCACGAGGTAGTTGTTATCGGCGTGGTTCCAGATATAGACCCGGCTTTGAAGACTGAGGCCGATGCTTTCTATGATATCAGTGTTGCTAAACTAGGTAAAATCTTCAAAACCTTGAAAAATGAAGGTGTTGTAGAGTTAACTATGTTAGGCAAAGTTACTAAAGAAATTCTTTTTAAGGGCCTTGCTTTCCCAGATTTGAAAACATTAGGCGTGCTTAAACGTTTGAAAAATCGTAAGGATGACACGATTATGCTTGCCATCGTTGATGAAATTGAAAGAGAAGGGTTTAAAGTTTTAGATCAAACCGTATATCTTAAACCATTTATGCCGAAGGTGGGGGTGCTTTCCAAAGCACAACCAACTGATGAACAATGGGCGGATATTTGCTTTGGCTTTGAATTAGCAAAACAAATGGGGGGGCTTGATATTGGTCAAACCGTTGTTGTTAAGCATAAAGCGGCGATGGCAATTGAAGCTATTGAGGGTACTGATAAGTGCATTTTGCGTGGTGGTGAGTTAGGTCGTGGCGATGCAGTTGTAGTTAAAACAGAAAAGCCAAATCAAGACGTGCGTTTTGATGTACCTGCTGTGGGGATTAAAACATTAATGTCTATGATTGACAGTGGCTGTAAAGTGTTAGCTGTTGAAGCAGAAAAGACTATTTTTGTTCAGCAAGAAGACGTACTTGATATGGCGAATCGCCATGGTATTGTCATCTGTGCTGTAGACCAAGAATTTGTGAATTCCAGAAAGGATGCATAATGAAAGTCATGTTTTCCGCCGGAGAAGCATCCGGTGATACTCATGCGGCCAGCGTTGCTAATGCACTAAAAGAAATAGATCCTTCGGTCGATATGTTTGGTATGGGTGGCACCTTGATGGAACGCGCTGGTGTTCGCATCGTATATGATATTAAAAATTTAGGTGTTATCGGGATTGTAGAGATTGTTAAATCCTTACCAAAATTCTTTAAACTTCGCACATATTTAAAACGCGTCATGATGAAGGAAAAACCAGATATTCTCGTATGTGTAGACTATCCTGGATTTAATATGAAGCTGGCAGCCGTAGCCCATGAATTAGGGATTCCTGTTCTATATTACATTGCTCCTACAATTTGGGCATGGCATAGCAGTCGTGGTAATACAATTCGTAAGTATGTAACAAAGGTTGCATCCATATTCCCCTTTGAAGCTGAAGCGTATCGCAAATATAAATGCGATGTAGAGTTCGTGGGGCATCCATTATTAGATATCGTACATCCTACGATGACTAAAGAGGAGGCTGAAGAATACTTTGGGGCTCGTAAAGAAGCTAAAAAAGTATTGCTTATGCCTGGTAGTCGTAAGCAAGAGGTTTTATCCTTGCTTGATACGATGTTAAAAAGTGGCGAGCAATTGATGGCAAACCATGAAGATATTCAATTCTTCTTGCCTCGGGCACATACCATCGATCGTAGTGAACTAGAAACTTTCATCGATGCTCATAAGGTGCCTGTTACGATTACAGAAGACCATACGTATGACTTGATGCAGATTTGTGATGTATGCCTGGCCGCATCAGGAACTGCTACGTTGGAAACGGCAATGATGGAATTACCGACCGTGTTACTGTATCGTGTATCCCCAATTACTTATGGTATTGGGAAAATGGTAGTAAATGTATCACATGTAGGCTTGCCTAATATTGTGGCCGGTAAAGAGGTAATTCCTGAATTATTACAAGATTCTGTTACACCACAGGCTATTGTATCTTTAGTGGAACCTCTTCTAACTGATGTTGAGAAAAATAAAGCTATGCGCAGTGAATTACGTGAGGTGCATCATAAATTAGGTGAGCCTGGTGCTGTAAAACGAGTAGCACATCTTGTATATGATCTCGGTAAGGAGAAATGTAATGAATAGTTATTCTAGGCTTTTATACTTTGTAAAGCCTTATTATAAACGCATGATCTTTGCAGTATTTTGCATGATTATTGCGGCTGCGGCGTACTTGGTAGTGCCTTGGCTAATTAAAAATGTAGTAGACCAAGTATTAGATGACAAAAATATGTTTATGTTGAACCTCATTGTAGGGGCTATCATTCTTATATTCTTAATTCGTGGCTTTGCTACCTATGGTCAAACCTATAATATGTCCTACATTGGACAACGTGTCATCATCGATGTCCGTGAGGCTATTTTTAATCATTTGCAAAAATTAAGTTTATCTTATTTTGACCGTCGTAAGACTGGCGTCATCATGAGTAATCTTACGAATGACGTTGCTGCCTTGCAAACTGCCGTTGTAGATAATTTGATTTCCTTTATTACTGAATCCGTAACACTTATCGGTTCCTTGGTATCTATGCTTCTCATCGATTGGAAATTGACACTCGTTACCTTCGTTACAGTTCCAGTAGTCTTGATAATTATTAATGTGTTTGGTAAAAAGCTTCGCGTTGCAGGTCATGACGTGCAAGGACGTATAGCCGATATTACGGCACTTTTACAAGAGGTTATCAGCGCTATTAGAGTGGTGAAATCTTTTTCTCGTGAAGATTTTGAGCGCAAGCGCTTTGAAGATGAAAATGATCGTAACTTTAGAGCTGTTATTAAGGCTACCAAATTGACTAGCTTACTAAGCCCAATGGTTGAGTTCTCTGCGGCTATCGCTGTAGCGGTTATTCTATGGTACGGCGGCTATTCCGTAGTAACTGGTGCAATTACGGCTGGTTCTTTAATTGCGTTCTTGATTTATGCCATTAACTTGTCCAACCCGGTAAAACGCTTGAGCCAAGTGTATGGTAATATTCAAAAAGCCTTAGCAGCAGCTGATCGTGTATTTGAAATCTTAGATACTAAGACGGATGTTGTAGAAAAAGCTGATGCTACTACGTTGCCATCCATTAAAGGCGATGTAGAGTTTAAAGATGTTTCCTTCTCTTATGATGGTGAAAAAACGGCGCTTGAAAACTTCACCTTGTCTGTTAAGGCTGGTGAAAGTGTAGCCCTTGTTGGTCCATCTGGAGCAGGTAAAACGACTCTTGCTAACTTGTTACCTCGCTTCTACGATGTAACGGGTGGCGCTCTTACCATTGATGGTTATAATGTAAAAGATGTTACTTTTAAATCATTACGTGAGCAAATTGGACTTGTACCACAAGAAACAGTATTATTTAATGCCACGATTAAAGAGAATATCTTGTATGGTCGATTAGATGCTACTGATGAAGAGGTATATGAAGCTGCTAAGGCTGCTAATGTTCTTGAGTTCGTAGAAAAGATGCCTGATGGTCTCGACACAGTTGTAGGTGAGCGAGGTAGCTCCTTATCTGGCGGTCAACGTCAACGGATAGCCATTGCACGTGCTATTTTAAAAGATCCTCGTATTCTAATCTTGGATGAAGCCACATCTGCATTAGATACAGAGAGTGAAAAACTTGTACAAGAGGCACTAGATCGCCTCATGAAAGGGCGTACTGCATTTGTTATTGCCCATCGATTGAGCACAGTTCAAAATGCTCATCAAATTGTTGTACTTAATCAAGGTCACTTGGTAGAGCAGGGGACTCACCAAGAGCTATTAGCTGTTAATGGCGGATTGTACAATCATCTCTATTCCGTTCAATTCTCCAACAAAGGATAACCATGTACTGGATATATAATGTATTGCTCATATTTTATTGGATTGGCTTGATTCCGGTTATTTTATACCGTCTCGCCTTTGAAGATGGATTTTATGAGCGTATCAAACAGAGTGCAGGCTATATGCCAGCCTCATTACTAAAGAAAATAGAAGGCCGTCGTGCTATTTGGATTCATGCTGCTTCTGTAGGGGAAATTGTAGCTACTAGTCCATTAGTAAAAGAGGTAAAAAAGGAATTTCCTGAAGCCGTTGTGGTCGTATCTGTTGTAACGGCTACAGGTCATGCAATGGCACATCGCATTATTCCTGAGGCAGAAGGTATTATTTTCTTCCCTCTTGATTTACCTTATTTGACACGTAAGATTTTGCATATTATTAAACCTATTGCCATCTTGCTTGTAGAAACAGAAATTTGGCCAAATTTCTTGCGTATTGCGCAATCAGAAGATATTCCTGTTATGATGGTTAATGGGCGGATTTCTGATCGTAGTATGAAACGCTATAAATATATTAGTGCGTTCACAAAAGAAATGTTGCGTTCTATTGAACGTTTTTGTATGCAATCTAAGTTTGATGCAGCACATATTGAAGTGTTAGGAGCTCATACACCAGATATTACCGTAACAGGGAATATGAAGTACGACCAAACGTACGCTACTGTATCAGATGAAGAAAAACAATCTCTTCTTGAAGAGTTTGGCTTTGGTAATAATCATCCTATAATTATTGCTGGTAGTACACATAAGGGTGAGGAAGAAACAATATTTGAGACCTTTAAACAAGTATTGCAAGAATACCCTCAAGCTCGTTTACTAATTGCGCCTCGTGAGATATATCGCGGTCATGATGTTCAAAATCTAGCGAACCGTTATGAATTAAATGCTATTTGTCGTAGTGATATGACTGAGCCAGTTCATGAAGGAATACCTGTAGTTGTTTTGGATACTATTGGCGAACTCGGTCGTTTGTATAGCTTAGGGGATATTATTTTTGTTGGTGGTTCTCTTGTGAAAACTGGGGGCCATAATATTCTCGAACCGGCAGCACATGGTAAACCAATTCTTGTAGGACCGTATATGTTCAATTTCAAAGAGATTTTCGCTTTATTGCATTCTCGTCATGCTTGTGAGCAGGTAAAGAATGGTAAAGAATTAACTGATATGGTATTGCAATTATGTAAGGATAAGGATTTATCAACGAAAATGGGACAAAACTGTCTTGATATTATTCGTGAAAATCGCGGTGCTACACAACGCAATACACAAGAGTTACGTCAGTTGTTTGAAAAACACCATATTATTCCATAAGCTAGATATAATTTATTACATTCATCTATGATGTTACATAATAGGAGGAGTCACCTATGAGTGGGGAAGCATTATTTAAATCCATCGTTAGTGGTGAGAATCAATCCATATTAGGTGATATAGCTCGTTCCAGCTTGGGCTTTCTGAGTAAAGGTTACGAAAAGGCTGTATCTATACGAAACGCTCGATTTGATGCGGGAAAAGGGGTTACTAAAGTTACCGTTCCGGTTATCAGTGTTGGTAATATTACTGCTGGTGGTACAGGTAAAACCCCAATGGTGAGATTTATATGTGATGTGCTCACCCGAAAAGGATTCCATCCTACTGTGCTTAGTCGTGGCTATCGGGCTGAGGACAATAAGAAAAATATAATTATTTCTAAAGATGGTGCTATGTTGGTAGAGCCATTTATCAGTGGTGATGAAGCTTGGTTGTTGGCAAAAGTATTACAAAAGTCTAATGTGATTATCGGCCGTGAACGGGCCAAATCTGCACAAATTGCCATAGATGAGCTCGGTGCAGATTGTTTAGTTATGGATGACGGCTTTCAACATCGCGCATTAGCTCGAGATATTGATATCGTTCTTATTGATGCTTCTAACCCATTTGGTTATGACCATGTATTACCTCGTGGTTTATTACGAGAACCGCTTAGTGGCTTACATAGAGCTAGTATTATCGTTCTTACCAAGGTGGATCAAGTGGCACCAGGTGTTGTTTCAGGCATCCGTAAGCGTTTAGCTCATATGCTTCCCAATACACCTGTATATGAAACAATCCATAAGCCTCAATGTATGTATACATTAGATGAGTGGGCTAACGGAGAAAATGGTTCTCCAGTCGATACATATGAAAAGCATCGAATCATGGCGGTTAGTGGTATAGGGAACCCTCAATCCTTTACACAAACATTGACCGATATCGGATATAATGTGGTCCATACAATGCCATTTGGTGATCATCATAATTTCGAAAATGATGATGTTGTAGATATTTGGAAAGAAGCATTTGCGCATCAAGCAGATGCTATTTGTATCACTGAGAAGGATGCGGTGAAGCTGAGTCAATTGCATGCAATTGAAGACTTGAAAATACCGATTCTAGTGCTATCTATTGGAATTGAGTTCATCTCTGGAAAACAAGAATTCATAGAAAATTTAGAGATTTAGTGTATAATAATTAGATACACGAATAACAGAAATGGGGTTTTATTGTGAAGTTTGGATGCGTTATTCCTGCTCGTTATGGTTCTACAAGATTACCAGGGAAACCATTAGCGGATATTGCAGGTAAACCAATGATTGAACGGGTTTATGCAAGAGTGTCACAAGCGACAAAAACAGAGTGTACTATTGTTGCTACAGATGATGAACGTGTATATTCTGCAGTTCAAAACTTTGGAGGATCTGTTATGATGACAGACCCTAATCACCCTACAGGAACTGATCGATTAGCCGAGGTTGCTAATCATTATACAGACTTAGATGTCATTATTAATGTTCAAGGTGATGAACCTATGATTGAGCCAAAACTTATTGATGAATTGGCCCAACTTTTTGAAGAAGATCCAAACTTACAGATGGCAACTGTAGCCACTCCTTTATTGGAGGATGAATACGATGAACCATCAGCGGTAAAGGTTATTTTAAATAATCGCAATGATGCGATGTATTTTTCTAGATCCTTAATTCCCTATCCTCGTCATGATTTTGTACGTGCGCCGTTAAAACATATTGGTATCTATGCATATCGTAGAGATTTCTTATTAAACTATGCAAAGATGGAACCAACACCAGCGGAGCAAACCGAATCGTTAGAGCAATTACGCGCTCTCGAAAATGGCTATACTATTCGTGTTATTCTTACAGATAAACGATTTATCGGTGTAGACACACCGGAAGACTTAGCTCGTGTAAATGCAATTTACGAGCAAGAGGAGAAATAAATGAAAACAGTTCAAATTAAAGATATTACAGTCGGTGGCGGTAAAGGTCTTTTTGTCCTTGCGGGACCTTGTGTTATTGAAGATTATGACCGTACATTAGCTATTGGCAAACGAGCAAAAGAAATTTGTGAACGCTTAGGAGTTCCATATATCTTTAAAGCTTCTTTCGATAAGGCTAACCGTTCTAGCTATGGTTCTTTCCGTGGACCAGGTCTTGAGGAAGGTCTAAAAATCCTTGCTTCTATTAAAAAAGAACTCAATGTACCAGTTGTAAGTGATATTCACTCCATTGAACAAATCGAACCGGCTGCAGAAGTATTGGATGTTTTACAAATTCCAGCCTTCTTATGTCGTCAAACAGACCTTGTATATGGTGCAGCTAAAACTGGCAAATGCGTAAATGTGAAAAAAGGTCAATTTATGGCGCCTAAGGATATGGAAAATGTACTAAATAAAATGAAAGAAACAGGCAATGAAAATCTTATGCTTACAGAGCGTGGATTTAGCTTTGGCTATAACAATCTCGTTGTAGACATGAGATCCTTCCCAATTATGCGTTCTTTCGATTATCCAGTAGTATTTGATGCTACACATAGCGTTCAATTACCTGGTGGCGCAGGTACTAAATCTAGTGGTAATCGTGAATTTGTACCAAACTTGGCTCGTGCCGCTGTTGCAAGTGGTGTAGATGGTCTATTCTTTGAAGTACATGATAATCCAGAGGAAGCCTTATCCGATGGTCCAAACATGTTATACTTAGATAATTTTGAAGCTTTGCTACGAGATTTAGTAGCTATTGATAAAATCGTAAAAGGTTAGGGGCGGTATTTGTGACTATTTTAGAACAAGCAGCGCAGGTACTTCATGAGGAAGCACGTGCTATTGAGGAATTAAGTTCTCGTTTGGATCACAATTTTGTAAATGCTGTAAATATGATTTTGGCTTGTAAGGGTCGTGTAGTATGTACTGGTATGGGAAAATCTGGTCATATTGGTCGCAAAATTGCGGCTACTTTGGCTAGTACTGGTACACCGGCACTTTTCATGCATCCTGGTGAAGGTGTGCATGGCGATCTTGGTATGATTACAGAAGATGATGTAGTATTAGCTTTTTCCAATAGTGGTGAAACAGGCGAAATCATCAGTATCTTACCATCCTTACGTCGCATAGGTGCAAAATTAATTTGTGTTGTAGGTAAACCAGAATCTACATTAGCTAAGAATTCTGATATTGTATTGCTAGCTGAAGTAGAACGTGAAGCTTGTCCATTGGGGTTAGCGCCAACTACAAGTACTACTGTTGCTTTAGCATTAGGTGATGCCTTAGCAGTATGCTTATTAGAACGACATCACTTTACACCTGAAAACTTTGCTGTATTCCATCCAGGTGGTTCTCTTGGTCGAAAATTATTGTTGACCGTAGAAAATATTATGCATGGTGGTGAAGATAATCCTACGGTATTTAAAGGTGCAACAGTACGAGATGCACTCTTTGTAATGACCGAAAAAGGTTTAGGTGCTACTAATGTTATTGATGAAGAAGGTCACTTATTAGGCCTTGTTACCGATGGTGATGTGCGTCGAGGATTAGATTCTGGTAGTAATTTCTTAGAATGGCCTGTAGAGGATATGATGACCTCTATGCCTCGTACGATTACAAAGGACAAATTAGCGGCTGAAGCTCTTCATTTAATGGAGAAAAATCAACCACGCCCTATTACGGTGTTACCAGTTGTAGATACAGATAATAAATGTCTAGGCATTGTTCATATTACGGATTTATTGCGTAGAGGCATTGTATAATGAATATTCAATGGATTGTTCTTGATGTTGATGGCGTGCTATCTGATGGTACTCTAATCTATACATCAAGTGGGGAAGAGCTTAAGTCTTTCTCTGTAAAAGATGGTCTAGGATTAACGGCAGCTCGAAAAGTAGGTCTTAAGCTTGCCATCATCACAGCACGGATATCTCCTATGGTTGAGCGACGTGCTAAGGAACTTCATTTTGATGCATTGCTTATGGGGCATGCCAATAAGACAGAAGCATTAAGAACCCTTTGTAAAGAGCATCAAATCAATTTAGAAGAGATTGCTTACATGGGGGATGACCTAAATGATTTAGGGGCTCTTCAAATTGTAGGATTACCGATGGCACCCAATAATGCGGTACCAGAGGTCAAAGAATTAGCTAAATTTATATCTACTGTCAATGGAGGCCATGGTGCTGTTAGAGAGGCTGTAGAATATATCTTGAAAAATCAAGGTTTATGGGAAACTGTTGTAGCAGACTATGCACGAGAGGCCCATGCTCATGGACAATAAAGGAGGTGGGCAGAATGAATAACGAATGGCAATACCATTTAGTTAAAGGCATTAGCTGGCTCGTTTGCCGACTGCCGTATAAGCTCATTTTGCTCATAGGCGCTAGTTTAGGACCAGTATATGGGCTAATAGCGAAGAAGCAAAAACTTAGAGGTATAAAAAACATAAAGATTGGCATGAACATGAATGATCAAGAGGCAGAACAATTAATTGAAAAGTTGTTTAAAAATCTTGGCCGTAGTGTTATGGAAGTATTGTACATGCCAAACCTTACAAAATCCTTTATCGATAAACATATTGAAATGCGTGGTGTCGAATATTTAGAAGAAGCCATCGCAGAAGATAAAGGCGTTATTGTTCTTACTGGACATGTAGGCAATTGGGAATGGATGGGCGCTGCTATGGCGGCTCATGGATATCCATCTACCACAATTGTTAAAAAACAACCGAATGCTCAATTTACACGTCTCATGAATGAGTATCGTGAGATGGTAGGACTTGATGTATTTGCTAGTGGTGGCAACGAAATCGTTTCCGCTGCAAAGGCTTTAAAGAAGAAAAAACTGCTTGGCTTCTTAGCTGACCAAGATGGATATATACATGGTTTACCAGTTCCGTTTTTAGGTCAAGACTCCTCAGCGGTTATTGGGCCAGCTACATTTGCGAAAAAATTTGGTTCTCCCGTAGTTCCCATTTTTGCATCTCGCAAGGCTGAAGGTGGGCATATTGTTCACATTTTACCAGCATTGCATTATATTGACACTGGCGATGAAGATGCAGATATGTATCGCCTAACTGAGGAATGTGTACGCGTTACTGAAGACTTTATTCGCCAGCATCCAGATGAATGGCTTTGGTTCCAACATCGCTGGATGACTAAGATGGATCAAATTATTGATTATGATAAGAAGATAGCTGCACGGGAGAGGGCACATGAAAAATAATAAAAAATTAATTGCCATAGTGGCCGTTATAGTGTTGGCTCTAATTGGTCTTATCGTATATATTATGAAAGACTCTGGTGATGTGGGTACCACTCAAAATCAGAATGGTCAACTCGTTAATTTCCAAGGTGCTGACCTACAAGAGGAAAAGGATGGCAAATTAGTGTGGGCCTTATCAGCTGAAAAGATTGAATATGACCCACGGACAAAGGCCATCGTTTTGACTAATTTGAAGGGTCTTTTCTATCAAGATGATGTGACCACTACTATTACAGCTCCTCATGCTGTATTGACGGGGGACCGCAATTCTCTTGATATCGACCAAGGCGTTACAGCTACCAATACAGAAGGTGCAGAATTTAAAACAGAAGCCCTTCACTTTGATAACAAAACGAAAATGTTGACATCTAAGACGGCTTTTACTTATAACAGTAAGGATGTAACTATTACAGGCGATAAGCTTGAAGGTAATATGGCTTTGAAAATTATTAAAGCCATTGGCAACGCAAAATTAACGAAGAAGTAATTGAGGGGAAATATGATGAATAAGAAAAAACAGATTGGTATGGCTATTTTGGCTGTACTCATGACAGCATCTGTTACAGCTTGGGCTGCAAATGACCCATTGACTATTAGCGCTGATACGTTGTCTTATGATGGCAATACAGGTCGTGCTGATGCAACCGGTAATGTTGTTATTACTCAAGCTGATAAAACTATGACTGGTGCCAATGGTTGGTACAACACAAAAACTCAAGAAGCAAGTCTTGAAGGTGGTGTATCTTTGATTGGTTCTGATATGGCTATGTCTGCACAATCAGTGCACAGCTACAATAATAATAAATTTACTGCTAATGGCGGTGTTCATTTACAACGTAGTGATCGTCAAATTTTTGGCGATAAAGTTGAATATAATACAGATACAGAATATGGCCTTGTATCTGGCAATGCTCGTTTAATTGCAGAAGGTACTACATTAACAGGTAATCAAGTAGAAGGTTGGCTAAAAGAAATTCGCGCAGTAGCACAAGGGGATGTGACATTCTCTAATCCAGAACGAAATGTATCTGGTTCTGCAGAACGAGCTACCTATACACAAACACCAAATCAAAATGATGGAGTTGTACTCTTATCTGGCTCTGCTCATGCTGTTCAAAACGGTAATGTACTTAATGCACCAGAGCTTAAGATTCGCCTTGCTGATGATTCTGCTGAAACATTAGGTGGTCGTAGTACGCTTATCATTGTTCCAAATCAATAAGGATTAAATATGTATATAGAAACCAAAAACTTAGTCAAAACCTTTAACGGGCGCAACGTAGTAGACGGGGTTAGTCTACGCGTTGATAAGGGGCAAGTCGTTGGGCTCCTAGGTCCTAATGGGGCAGGGAAAACTACATCATTCTATATGATTGTTGGCATTGAACGACCTAGTTCAGGTATCATTACCGTTGATGGCAAGGATATTACGAATATTCCAATGTATAAACGCGCTGCTGAAGGTATTGGGTATCTTCCGCAAGAAGCATCAATTTTTCGCTCTATGACTGTTGAGGATAATATTCGAGCAATGTTACAGACAACATCGAAGAAATCTGATGAAATTGAAGCTATAGTGGAATCCCTCATTGAAGAATTTCATATTGGTCATGTTCGGGATCGTATGGGGATGCAGCTATCTGGTGGTGAACGCCGTCGTGTAGAAATCGCTCGTTGTCTTGCGTTAGAACCGAATTTTATTCTTCTCGATGAACCTTTTGCTGGCGTCGACCCTATCGCGGTTGCTGACATTCAACAAATCATTTTGCATGTAAAAAATCGCGGTATTGGTATCTTGATTACAGATCACAATGTGCGTGAAACATTGGGGATTGTAGATAAGGCTTATATTTTAAGTAGTGGTAAGATCCTCCTAGAAGGCACCCCTGAAGAAATTGCAAACGACCCAATCGCTCGTGAGCATTACTTAGGGGATAACTTTAGATTATAGGAGGGGACTATGAGATTATTAGATAAATATATATTAAAAGCCTTTGTAGGTCCGTTCCTATTTGGGGTATTTGCTTTTACCAGTATTTTTATTGGCACAGGCACATTGTTTAGAATTGCTCAATATATTACTGAATATGGGGCACCGCTTGTGCTTGTTATGAAAGCTTTTGTGTTGGCCTTGCCAAGTATTGTTATCTTAACATTCCCGATGTCAGTATTATTGGCTTCTCTTATGACCTTTAGTCGCTTGAGTAGTACTAGTGAGATTGTTGTTATGCGTGCCGGTGGTCTTAGCTTTTTACGCTTAGCGATGCCTGTATACATTATTGCCCTTATCATCTCAATTGGGGCTGTCGCATTTAATGAATTTGTTGTACCACGTACAAATAATATGTATCAAACGATTGTGCGCGAGCAGATTATGAAAAATGCGTCTCCTCAAACACAAAATCATATCGTTTTGAAAACAATGAATGGTAATGATTTAGGTACATTGATGTATGCTAAGAGCTATAATGCTGAAACTAAACAGTTATCTATGATTACGGTGCAACAGTTTGGAGAAGGTGGAAAACTACAACAAGTTGAAAATGCGGATACTGCTATCTGGAATGGTCAATATTGGGTGATGCAAAATGGTATCATTTATGATATTTCCGCTGGCGATGGTGTAGAACGTACAATGAAGTTCAAGGAGCAATCCTTGCCAATTAAGTCTGCACCAAAGGATATTCAACAAGATCAACGTAAACCAGAAGAATTAACAATCAAAGAATTACGTCATCAAATTAAAGCGTATAAGGCGGCTTATACGAATGCCAATAAACTAGAAATGGAAATGTATCAACGTTTTACAATTCCATTAGCTAGCTTTGTATTTGCTCTTGTAGGTGCTCCATTAGGTCTTCAAAAGCAACGTTCTAGCTCATCGATTGGTTTTGGTATCAGTATTTTAATCATCTTTATTTATTATGGAGTGATGACATTTGCTGGTGCATTAGGTAAAGGTGGTGCATTGCCAACCGTATTTGCTGCATTAATTCCAGATACATTAGGCATTATTGCTGGCCTATACTTAAATTGGCGTGTATCTAAGTAACCTGATATATAAATAAATTTGATTTAAGAAATAGCATATTTTCGCATCCAATAATTGTGTAATCTTATGAAAGGAGGGACTCGATGTTAGTAGGTGTTAAAATATTAGTTATTATCGCCCTTATGGGTGGACTTATTGCCTACATGGGGGATAAGTTAGGCACCAAAGTTGGTAAGCGTCGCATGTCCCTCTTTGGATTAAGGCCTAAGCATACATCGATTATTGTTACTATCGTAACGGGATTGTTAGTTGCTGCTGCTACAGTAGGTGTATTAACTATTACATCTCAAAGCGTACGAACAGCGCTCTTTGGGATGGATCAGTTACGAGCAGATATGAAGCAACTTAATGATGAGGTAGCTGCTAAGACGCAAGAGCTTATTCGAGGACAAGCATTGCTTGAGCAAAATAAGCAAGAATTAGCAGAACGAATGGCTGAAATAGAGCAAATTCGTAAAGAGGTTGATGCAACTAAGGCTGAGTTGGCTAGTGCACAAGCGGCTAAAGATGCGACTGAAGCTGAGTTAGCTACACTTCAAGCTTCATATGATGAAGTATCTAAAAAATTAGCTGATTTAGAGGCTACAAGAGCCAAGATGGAAGCTCATATTAAGGATTTACAGACAACGCAGGAACAGTTGCAAAATGGCATTATTCATTTGCGTGAAGGTACAATTCTTTTCCAAGTTGATCAATTATTGGCTCAAGCTGTTGTTCGACCTGGTTTAAGTGAAGAAGATAGCCATGTAGCCATCAAAAATATTATTGATGATACAAATAAATTGGTATTACGTCGTCTTGGTATAGAAGATCAAGGTCAGGCTGTTGTGTATGTAGATCGTCAAAATATTGAGGTAGCTACACAAAAGCTTAATAGTGCAAAGACTCCAATGGTGGTTCAAGTGGTTGCTGCTGGAAATATTATTGCTGGTGAACCAGCGGTAGCAGTTATTCAAGTTTACCCACAACAATTTATTTATAAAAATGGAGAAGTAATCTATTCTGCTGTAATGGATGGTGGCCCTAACGCTCAATCTGCTATGCTTCAATTCTTAAAGCAAGTAAATGAAAAGGCAAGAGAGAAAGGGATTATTCCGGATTCCTTATCTGGTGATATCGGAACGATACCAGGGGATGATTTGTTTACTGCTATTCGTCGTATTGCTACAATGCATGGCAAGGTTCATGTGGAAGCGTATGTTGATGGTGATACATATTCATCTGGTCCTGTACATCTTAAATTACGTATTACTCAAATGCCTGTTTTTAATGATAAGGCTAAAATGCCAGCTTATTAAATTGAATAGTATTTTGGTTTATATACTTTAAACGAAGGTCTTATGTAAATTTTTACATAAGACCTTCGTTTTGTGTTAAAATATAAATGCTGTATTAGAAATGAGGATAGTAATATGACTGATACTACGTACATTTTGGCTGTAGATCCAGGCAATGAAAAAACAGGTGTAGCAATTGTAACACCTTCTGGTACTATGGTATGTCGTAAAATTATTATGACAAAACAGTTCAATGGTGAAATTGAACGTATATTAACTGAATATTATGGTGTTGTTCATATGGTATGTGGAAATGGTACAAATCATAAATATTTATATCCATCTCTCCAACAAATTGGACGAAATCACAGAATTACTACTAGTTTAATTGATGAATCGCATAGTACTGAGGAGGCTCGAAAATTATATTGGCAATATAATTCACCTACAGGGTGGCGTAAGATTATCCCTACGTCTATGCAATTTCCACCAGAGCCTGTAGATGATTTGACTGCTTTTGTTATTGGTTTACGTTATACAAAACAGTTAAACCAAACTGCTAATGATATACAAAATAATATGATGGACTCTAGTGAGTTGGAAGAAAAGAGACTACATGCTATGGAGCAGTTGTACGGTAAAGGAGAAGTGCATGAAAAATGAAGCTTCAACGCATAAGTGGTCAAATTTTATTATGCGTTGCTTAATGATGATCTTAGGGGCTCTAATTTATACTATAGGCTTAGATTTATTTTTAGTACCGAATAGTATCATCGATGGTGGTGTAGTTGGTATTTCCTTGATGGCTGCAGAGCTTTCAGGAATTTCTTTTAGTATTTTCGTCGTACTCTTTAACTTGCCTTTCTTATATATTGGCTATAGAGCTAACGGCAAAAACTTTACTTTCTCTACACTATTTTCTATCGTATGGATGGCAATTTTCTCTACCTTTGCTCATGATTTTACACCTATCACAACAGATCCATTCTTAGGTTCTATCTTTGGTGGTATCATTTTAGGTATTGGGGTAGGCCTCATTATACGTAATGGTGGTTCTTTAGATGGCTCTGAAATTGTGGCAATCATCTTTGATAGACGTTCCACCTTCTCCGTTGGTGAAATCGTAATGGCCATGAATCTCATTATTCTCGGTGCCGCAGGTTTTGTATATAGTTGGAATAGTGCTATGTATTCCTTAATCGCTTATTTTATTGCTTATAAGATGATCGATATTACAATTACAGGCCTTGATGAATCTAAAGGGGTAATGATTATTACAGATGCAGAGAACTCTAAGAATCTTGCAGATGCATTAAATGCGAACCTCAATCGTGGTGTTACAATTATGTATGGTGAAGGGGGCTATTTAAAGCAACCTAAGCATGTTTTATATTCTGTAGTAACAAGACTTGAAATTATGAGGTTAAAAAATACTGTTTATGAAGTAGATCCATCGGCATTTATTACTATTCAAGATGTACATGATGTATTCGGTGGTAGATTTACAAAAAATGGTCATTAAGGGGTTAATATGAGTAATAAAATAGTAAAAGAAATATTAGATTGGATTTATGCTATTGTACTAGCGTTGATTATTGCTATGGTTATCCATATTTTCTTGATTCAACCAACACGTGTATCTGGTGAATCAATGGAGGATACATTACACAATGGTCAATATTTAATCGTAACGAAGTGGCATCATATTATGAATGAAATGCCAAATTATGGACAAATTGTAATCATTGATAGTCGTGTTAATCGTGCACGTACTTGGTTAGATGATGTTGAAGAACCATTGATGAACTATGCGTCGGTATTTAATAAAGCGGCACAAACAAATGATGTTTGGGTAAAACGCGTGATTGGCCTTCCTGGTGATGTATTGGAATTTAAAGATGGTCATGTATGGCGAAATGGTGAACAATTACAAGAACCATATACTAAAGATACAATAATGAATTATACACGATCTACACCTGTTACAGTTCCTGAAGGGCATGTATTTGTGATGGGAGATAACAGAAATCATTCAAGTGATAGTCGTTTTATTGGGCCTGTCCCAGTTGATCATGTGCTTGGGTTTGTATCCTATGCAATTTAATGCTTCTAAAAGCCTCTCTATAGTAGTAATTACTGTAGAGAGGCTTTTTGTATTTAAATAAGGGGGTATTTATAGCTTAATATTATTAATGACATATTTAAGCGAAAATATATGATGAATGGCATTGATAAGGTTATTACTAATAGAAATTAGAAAGACAAAATAAAGATATTAATAATAGAAAAGTGGAATATAATTATATTTCAGTCTGATATATTAGCGTTATATATTAAATAATGTGAAATTTATTATTTTTAGTAATTCAGAGTTATAGATTTATCATCTAAAATATATGAATTTTAGATAAATAAAATGAAATTGTACAAAATTTAATTTTGAGAAATACAGGAGAAATCTATGTTTATATGTTTATTTTTATTCATGAAAGAAATTTCATCAAATTTAGTTGTATAAAATGCTTTACAAAAAATTTGGACGGTGATATATTCTAATCACAGTAAGGCACCACTAATAAAGAGGTGAGGCTGTGATAGAAAATATAGTCGAGGAAACGTGGACACTCCTAATATATCTTTCATAGTTATACCACTTATACAGTGAATGTCTTCTGATAATATAAATTCTTATTTATAAGAAAGAAGGAATTCATTATGAAAAAACAATTTGCAACAATTTTTGCAGCAACAGCAGTATTAGGTGTAACAACAGCATTCGCTGCTAACCCATTCTCCGATGTAACTCCAGATAGCTGGGCATACCAAGCTGTATCCCAATTAGCACAATCTGGTATCGTTAATGGTTACCCAGACGGCACTTTCAAAGGCCAAAACAATATCACTCGTTATGAAATGGCTCAAATGGTAGCTAAAGCAATGGCTAACCAAGATCGTGCTAATGCAGAACAACAAGCAATGATTAATCGCTTGGCTGACGAGTTCTCCAATGAGTTGAACAGCTTAGGCGTTCGCGTATCTCGTTTGGAAGACCGTGTAGGTAATGTAAAAGTAACTGGTGATGCTCGTATCCGTTACCAAGGTTCTGAAGATAAAGGCGTTTACAAAAATAACAGTAAATCCTTAACAGATGGCCGTGCACGTGTTCAATTCAACGGTAAAGTAAATGATAAAACTGAAGCTGTTGTTCGTGTAAAAGGTAATTACGAATTCGGTGATTCTACAAAAGGTGCTGATGCAACAATTGATCGTGCTTATGTAGATCACAAATTTGGTAATAGAGTATCTGCTAAAGGTGGTCGTTTCCAACAAACAATTGGTGGCGGTTTAATGTACGATGATACATTTGATGGTGCTCAATTGAACGTAGGTAATGACAAAGTTCAAGTACAAGGTGCTTATGGTTACATGATGGCCGGTGCTGCTGATGGTAACTCCAAATCCGATAACCCTTCCGTAGCTTATGTAGGTGTTAAAGGTAAAGTTGGTCAAGAATCCACAGTTGGTGGTTTCTACTCTAAATTATCTAGCGGTAACTTGAACCATAACGGTTCCACAGTAAGCTCTGATGGCCAAGACGTATACGGATTCAATGCAGACTTCCGTAAAGATAAAGTTTGGGTTGGTGGTGAATGGTTAAAAGCTTCCAACGTAAATGATTCCCAAGCTTGGACAGCTGGTGTTGGTTATGGTAACTACGACATCGCTAAAAAAGGTACATGGGATGTGAAAGGTCAATACTTCAACCAAAAAGCTAACGCTCCAATCGTAAGCTCCACTTGGGATCAAGCATATGACTTAACAAATACATCTAATGGTTACAAAGGTTATATGGCTAGCGTAAACTACGCAGTACAAGATAACGTAGGTTTATCTGCAGGTTATGGTTTCAACTCTAAAGACCAAAAAGGTAATGATCTTTCCGATTTCTACCGTGCAGAATTAAACTACAAATTCTAATTCCCTCACAACAAAAAAAAGACTTCTTCGGAAGTCTTTTTTTGTTGTATATAAAGAGATGATATTTTCTTTTGTATATAATAGTATATATATAGTAAAATAAATCTATATATAGTAAAAGATAAAAAGTTATTTGATTAGTATATATATTGATTTATTCCACAATATATTGTATGAGGTGTTTATGAACTATTTATACATAAAATAACCTTCTTCTAATTAATATATATATTATTAATTAGCAATACTTAATAATATATATGATAATAAATCTCATTTAATACAAAAAAAGATAAATTTGATATTTTTAGCAAAAAAAAATATATCTCATAAACGTAGATAATAAGTGAATTTTAGGGCATTTTAAATTATAAAATTTTTATAATGAGAATGAAATTGAGAAAAAAGGGTTTACACGAAAATTTGGTTGTGCTAATATCACCCTACAAGAAGTAACAAACACATGAAACGAAGAACTTCGATGTAGAATGTGGCGAGGAAACGTGGACACTCCCAAAAATTCTTATTCTGAAGAACAGAGTAGAATGTGAATGTTATGACTTGTAACATTTTATATTTCTATTTTTCAGAAAGAAGGAATTCAACTATGAAAAAACAATTAGCAGCAATCTTTGCAGCAACAGCAGTTTTGGGCGTAACTACTGCATTCGCAGCTAACCCATTCTCCGATGTAACTCCAGATTCTTGGGCATACCAAGCAGTTTCCCAATTGGCAGCAGCTGGTATCGTTAATGGTTACCCAGATGGTACTTTCAAAGGCCAAAACAACATCACTCGTTACGAAATGGCTCAAATGGTAGCTAAAGCTATGGCTAACCAAGACCGCGCTAACGCTGAACAACAAGCTATGATCAATCGTTTGGCTGATGAATTCTCCAACGAATTGAACAACTTGGGCGTTCGTGTAGCTCGCTTGGAAGACCGCGTAGGTAACGTAAAAGTTACTGGTGATGCTCGTCTTCGTTACCAAGATGCTGAACATGCTAAATCCAAATTCGACGCTCGTGCTCGTGTACAATTCAACGCAAAAGTAAACGATCGCACTGACGCAGTTGTTCGTTTGACTTCTGGTAACTTCGAATTGGGTAACTCCCAAAACGGTGGTAACTCCAACGCTACAATCGACCGCGCTTATGTAAACCATAAATTCGGCGAACGCGTATCCTTGAAAGCTGGTCGTTTCGGCCAAACTATCGGTGGCGGCTTAGCATTTGATGGTACTTTCGACGGTGCTCAATTGAACGCTGGCAACGACAAAATTATGGCTCAAGCAGCTTACGGTTACATGGTATCCGGTGAAGCAGCTGGCTTAACTAAAGACCAAAACGTAACTAACACTTACCTTGGCTTAAAAGGTAAAGTAGGTAAACACACTATGCTTGGTGGTTTCTACGATCGTGTAAACCAAGATAGCACTAATGGTTACAAAAATATCTACGGCTTCAACGCTGATGCTAACTTCGACAAAGTTTGGGTTGGTGGCGAATGGTTGAAAGACTCCCACGTTGATGAATCTCAAGCTTGGACTGCAGGTCTTGGCTTTGGCGACTACAACATCGCTAAAAAAGGTTCTTGGGATGTTAAAGGCCAATACTTCAACGCTAAAGCTAACGCTCCTATCGTTGATACTACTTACAACCACCTTTACACTACAAATGCTAAAGGTTGGATGGCTTCCGTTAACTATGCATTGCAAAACAACGTTGGCTTGTCCGCTAACTACGGTTTCGACTGGAAAACTCAAGACGGTGCTGATCTTAACGACTTCTACCGTGCAGACCTTAACTACAAATTCTAATTTGATAGTTAACCATATAAAAGGGACTCCTTCGGGAGTCTCTTTTTTTATGAATAATCTATAGATTCCTATAACAAATTGATATAGAATGCCTTTTATTATGCAATTTTGATAATTAAAGATCAACTTATATACAAATAATACTTATCTTTTATTTTGTGATTTATAAGCTCTGTTACTGGGAGAAGTAAAATATTTTTGATAGAGGATTACTGTATATTTCTATCTATATAAGTATTATAAATGGTATAATAAAGAGTATTAGATTTTCTTGTGAAGGAGGTAAGAATGAATCCTTCTTTTTCTCATATAAAAATGGTAGCCATCGATTGTGATGAGACGTTAGTTCGAAGTGATAATACAGTTTCTGCGTATACAGTTGATGTATTGCATCGCTTGCAGCAGAAGGGAATTGGTATAACAATTGCAACTGGACGCATGTATCAAACGGCAAAACCAATTGGATTAGCATTACAACTTGGTAATGTTCCTATGATACTGTTCTCTGGTGGTTTAATCCAGGAGTTAGAAACGGGATATAAGCTATTTGAACAAACTGTTCCTATAGATGTCGTATATCGTGTTTTTCAACTCGGTCAACAATATAGTTGGCATATACAATCGTACGTAGATGATCATTTACTGTGTCATCATAAAAATTGGCAATCCGATCATTATGAACAGCAAACAGGGGCTGTAGCTGAGTTTTTAGGTGATACAATTTATACACTTTCTTCAGAACCCAATAAGCTCATTGCTATCGATACAGAAGAAGGAATCGATAGAATTATTGATATCTTGACCCCATTAGTTGGTAATCAAGTTACATTAGTGCGTAGTCAACGAGATTTCCTCGAAATCACTGCACCGAATGTATCAAAAGGGCGTGCATTAGCTCAATTAGCTCTAGATAATAATCTTAGTCTTGAAAATATAGTTTCCTTTGGAAATGCAGAGAACGATATTTCTATGTTAAGTGAAACGGGATATTCGGTAGCTGTTTCAAATGCAACAGAACATGTAAAATCTGTGGCTAATGAAGTATGTGGTCATCATAATGAAGATGGTGTAGCTCACTGGATAGAAAAGAATCTTTTATAATGGAGTAAAACTATGGAAGCATTTCGTTTATTAATTGTTACAGGCATGTCTGGTGCCGGCAAAACTCAGGTTCTACAAGCATTAGAGGATATGGGCTATCTATGTATTGATAATATTCCTCCTATACTGATTCCTAAGCTAAGTGAAATTTGTCGACAAGGTGGAGAACGTACAAACCGTGTAGCTTTAGTTGTAGATATTCGCGGTGGTGAATTCTTTGAAGCCCTTTCATCATCTCTTGAAACATTAAGAGAAATGAAGGTAGATTATGAAATTGTCTTTATGGATGCTACAGATGAGACGTTAATTAGACGATATAAAGAAAGTCGTCGCAGCCATCCACTGGCTCCAGATGGGATGATCACTACAGGTTTGAAAGAAGAACGTCAGATATTAAATTCTGTACGACATAAAGCAGACTTCATTATTGATACAACGAATATGAAAACTGCGAGCCTCAAAGAGTATTTAAAAACTCGATTCACTCAAGTTGACGAAGGACATGGCATGTCTATTACAGTTGTAAGCTTTGGCTTTAAATATGGATTACCATTGGATGCGGATATGGTTTGGGATGTTCGATTTTTACCAAACCCATTCTACATTCCAGATTTCCGTCATAAAACAGGTCGTGTGAAAGCTGTAAATGAATATATTCATTCTTTTGAAGTTACAGAGGAATTTAAAAAGCGTTATTTTGATACCATTGATTTTCTTGTGCCTAATTATGAACAAGAAGGGAAGTCTCAATTTATCGTTGCTGTAGGCTGTACAGGTGGTATGCATCGATCTGTGGCTATGGCAGAAGCATTATATTCGCATCTATTAGAAAACGGCTATCGCGTTTCTGTAGAACATCGAGATATGATGAAAAATAATGTAGAAGAAGATTATAATCCTCATGAAATTAAAACATTTGGTAACTAGATAGGGGTTCATATGTTGCGAAAAAGATGGTTTCGGTGGCTTATTCCGGGCCTAAATATAAAACGTTGGCTTGCCCTATTTAGTTGTGGTGTAGGTCTTTTAATCATAGGCATTTCATTGATATTTAATTATCAATGGCTTGCCGTTCTTGAAGATATTGTATTAGCCTTTTCTTATAATATGACGGGCTTTTACAATTATAATGTGCTCATTGCTGTAGGCGCTGTTGTACTATCGATTGGCGCTGTGTTAATGTTAATCGGTACGAGTAAGGTTATTAAAACGATTATTCGTGCTGTATTACCTAATCCTGATAGTAAGGTGTCAGATATTATTTTCCAAAATATACGCCTCGATAAAGGTCCTAAAATCGTTGTTATCGGCGGTGGTACAGGATTGTCTAATCTATTGCGTGGATTGAAAACACACACATCTAATTTATCAGCTATTGTTACAGTAGCTGACGATGGTGGTTCATCAGGTCGTTTACGGGAAGATTTTAAAATGATTGCCCCTGGTGACTTACGAAACTGCTTGGTCGCATTAGCAGAACAAGAAGGGGTTATGGAAAATCTTTTCCGCTACCGCTTTGAAGGGGAAAATGAGCTATCTGGACATAGTTTTGGCAATCTCTTTATTACAGCACTTGCTCAAGTATACGATGGCGATGTGGAGGAAGCACTTGAAGCAGCTAGTAAATTACTACGTGTACGCGGTCGTGTAATTCCTTCATCTACAGAGTTCATTAAATTGGTAGCTGAGATGACAGATGGTACCATTGTAGAAGGTGAAAGTAATATTCCAAACTCTGGTAAAACCATTCGCCATATGTATAGCGAACCGGCGCAACCAAAGCCGGAAGGTGCTGCGTTACGTGCTATCGATGAAGCAGATGTCATCATTTTTGGACCGGGTAGTTTATATACAAGTATCATTCCAAACTTGTTAACTGATAAAATTGCATCTCATATACGTGCTAGTAAGGCAAATAAAATTTATATTGCCAATGTTATGACTCAACCTGGAGAAACTTCAGGTTATACGCTTAGTGATCATGTGGAGGCACTCATCGCTCATGGTGGGGAAGGTATTGTAGATACCGTACTGGCAAACGATGGTCCACTACCAATTCAAATGGTAGAACAATATAGTGCCGTAGGTTCAGAGCCTGTAGCATTAGATACTAAGAAACTACAAGCTAAAGGGATTCGCACGATTCGGGCTACTTTAATTAGTCCGAAAAAGCCAGCTGTTCATGATCCAGAACGGTTGGGTAAAGTAATTATGGATATTGTTCACGCCATGCAATCGGATACTGAACCACATATCTTAGAGTATTATCTCCAACGAGATGATCATTAATGAGAAGGGATACCTATGTCATTTGCTGAAGATGTAAAAAATGAATTATGCCAATATGAATCCTCTAGTGATGCAGATGTGGCCATGAAAATTGAAGCGTCTTGCTTATTGCGCATGGGTGGATCTATCATTTTAGGGATGAAGGGCGCTGTTGGTATTAGATTAGCTACTGCAAATAATGCAGTAGCTCGTCGCTTGTTAGGCATCTTAAAGAAACAATATGAATTGCCTACCAATGTATTAGTACGACAAGGGCTTAACTTGCGTAAGAAAAATATGTATACCTTATCTGTGGAGCCATCCATAGAAGGGCGACAGGCTTTAGAAGATCTTGCTTTATGGCCTGTAACTGAACAAATTCCTCGTAGTTGGCTTAAATCTATGGAGGCACGACGTGCTTTTTTACGGGGTGCTTTTTTAGGTGGAGGATCTGTTAATAAGCCACAAAGTGATTATCATCTTGAGTTTATGACGGGGAATGAGAATTTTGCAAAGGAAATTATACATGTATTGCGGTTATTTCATATTCATGCAGGTTTGACTGAGCGTAAGGAAGAGTATGTAGTATATCTTAAAGAAGGGGACGCTGTAACGAATTGCTTGCAGATTATGGGGGCTCAATCAGCCTTGATGGAGTTTGAAAATGTACGCATTATGAAGACTGTGCGAAATCAAATCAATCGGCAAGTAAACTGTGAGACAGCCAATTTACAAAAGGTTGTAGATGCTGCAGTACGTCAGGTAAAAGCAATTCGAATCATCGATAGAGAAATTGGCATTGATGCATTGCCTGACAAGTTGAGGATTGTAGCCAGACTGAGATGGGACAATCCAGAAGCGAGCTTAAAAGAGCTAGAAGAATTGATGGATGGCGAATTATCCAAGTCGGGTATTGGTCATCGTTTAAAGAAAATCGAAGCATTAGCACTTATGTATGACCCTATGGGGCTTGAAGAAATATAGAGGTATTAATATATGTTTTCTTATAAATCAAAATATTGTGTAGCTGCGGCCATGGCCGCCATGGCTGCGCTTACAGGCCATGTAGAGGCTCGTGATATAGATTTACAATCAATTGGATATTTTCAGTTTTCTCCGTTGCCACCAAGCTTGGTGTCTCAAACGGATACATTGCTATTATCGGATAGCCCTGAATATGTAGGCCCAGTAGGCGGTACACTTAGTGCTGGTACCATTAATGGGAATGGCCGTATTTATTTTTATCACGTAAATGAAATGGATCAACCCCATAAGATTGCTATTGTACTAGAAAATCAAACGGCATATCCTAATACTGTTCATGTAATGAGACAGCTTAAATCTGTGGCAACGCCAGATTATTTTGCTGCTGGTCGCGATTTATCCCGCAAGGATTTAGAGCATCCTTTAGATGAAAGTCCTAATGCGAGACCTTTATATTCGCTAAGCATTCCGCCCCAAGGTCGACAATTAATCTTTACTGATTTAGAAAATACACCGGTATATCAAGATGCATTATTTACAGGCATTGTAGATATTAAAACAGAGGCGCCAATCTTTGCTCGCGTTATGATGCTACCTATGGGCATGGACGCCGTTGATGCATCACATTGGGCTAAGAACTTACCTATTGATGAAATTCAATTGCGCGGTACATATACTGGTTCTAAGCGTAATATGGAGGTTACCACGCCTTTTGATACTGCTTTAGGCGGTGCTTTTGTTGAAGTTGGTAATGACCGTGAGGATGCCTTTATCAATGGTGTAGATGAAATGCAAAATAAAGCATTTGTTCGTGACCGTGGTAACTATGGTGTTTCATACACTTTAAAAATTCCTACAAAGGGTAATGAACCGTTTAGATTGTATTTTAACCCTCTTGGTGGGCCATATTCTGGCTCCTTTACGGTAAAAGCACTTCATCAACAAGGTGCCCGTAGAGGTCAAACCGATACGCGTACCTATCATATCGGTGGTGCTGATGGGATTACTGCACTAGGGGACGGTACTATATTAGATAGCCGTCTTATGGGTAATTATAATGCAGGCGATTTGTTAACATTAAACTTCATGCCGGCAGGTGCATCTAATTTGCCAATACGATTCTTATTGATTCCTGAATCTCTTGCAAATCCACAAAAACATCAGACTATTGCGGTCAATGTACCAAAAGATGTAACAGACAGTTTGGGTCATCCAACTCAAAGTGGTACACAAATTCCTGTAGGTCCTATCAATGGTAAAGATAGCAATAAGGGTACTGTAGATACATCTAAATCTACTATGACTCCTGCAAAACAGGCAGAAACAATTGCTCACGAAGAAACAAAAAAATTGAGCGATAAAGCAGCTGCTGATGCTAAAAAAGAGGCACAACTTAAAAAAGCGAAAGAAGCTGAGGAAGCATTAGCTCGTAAAAAAGCGGAAGAAGCTAAATTAGCTGCCGAAAAAGCAGAAATAGCACGCAAGGCTGCAGAAGCAAAACATGCTGAAATTGAGCGTAAAATGGCTGAGAAAGCTGAGGCGGATCGCAAAGCTGCTGAATTGAAGGCGGCTCAAGAAGCACAAGCTGCAAAAGAAAAAGCTGCCTTAGAAGCTAAAAAAGCTGAAGAAATGCGCCAAGCAGAAGAAGCTAAACGATTAGAAGCTGAAAGAAAGGCTGAGGCGGATCGTTTAGAAGCGGCACGTAAAGCAGAGGAAGCTCGTGTAGCGGCAGAAGCAAAACGTCTTGAAGAAGAACGTAGAATGGAAGCGGCTCGTATTGAAGCTGCTCGTAAAGCTGAAGAAGCTAGACAAGCCGCAGAAGCTAAGGCTCGATTTGAAGCACAGCGGGCAGCAGAAAAGGCTGCATTAGAGGCAAAAAAAGCTGAAGAAGAACGCTTAGCGGCTGAAGCGAAAGCGCGTTTAGAAGCACAGCGAAAAGCAGAACAAGAAGCATTAGAAGCACGTCGCGCAGAAGAAGCACGTAAAGCTGCAGAGGCTAAAGCGGCATTAGAAGCACAACGTGCAGCTGAACAGGCTGCGTTAGAAGCGAAACGTCAAGAAGATGCTCGTAAAGCTGCAGAAGCAAAAGCAGCCTTAGAAGCACAACGTATTGAAGCTGCAAGAAAAGCTGAAGAAGCACGTCGTGCAGAAGAAGCGAGAAAGGCTGAGGAGGCAAGAATCGAAGCGGCTCGTAAAGCAGAGGAAGCTCGTGTTGCAGCAGAGGCTAAACGTGCAGAAGAAGCGCGTAAGGCTGAAGAGGCAAGAATTGAAGCTGCCCGTAAAGCTGAAGCGGTTCGTATGGCCGAAGAAGCACGCCGCGCAGAAGAAGCACGTCGCTTAGAAGCAGCTAGACTTGAGGCACAACGCAAGGCCGAGCAAGAACGACTTGAAGCGGCTCGTAAAGCTGAAGAAGCTCGTGTTGCGGCAGAAGCAAAACGTCAGGAAGAATTGCGTAAAGCAGAGCAAGCTAGATTGGCTGCAGAACGTGCAGAGGCTGAACGCCAAGCAGCAGAGGCAAAACGCATTGCTGAAGAACGTTACCAAGCTCACTTAGAAGCGGAACGAAAAGCTGAAGAAGCACGTCAGCAAGCTCTTGCGCAAGCCGAAGTTGAACGTAAAGCAAAAGAGCGAGCTGAAGCGATTCAACGTGTCAAAGAACAACAAGAAAATGCTCGCCGTCGCGCAGAACTTGCACGTCAACAAATCGAAGCAGAGCGTAAGGCAGCACAAGCTGCTAAAACAGGACCTTCCTTCAGTGAACTTGATGATGTACATGAGGATACACCAAGTGTAACTATTCCAAATGCTGTATCTATTGATGAGTTGACTAAACCTAGACCGACTGCATCTCAAAATACACGTCGTCGTGACCAACGGCAACCACAGCAAAATCCAATGACTGATGGTCAACAAGGTCAAGCTCCTTATAGTTCACAGCAAGGTCAACAAAATGATGATCAAAATCCGCCAAAATTATATCCTATGGGTCAGTGATATTAGCTTATAATAATGAAAATTATTTGTATCTAATTATAGATTGATTATAAGGAATCAATTGGTGAAGTATAGAGAGGACAAGCCATTTTTGAGGGTTTGTCCTCTTTTTAAAATACTTATGAACTTTTGCTTTCACATTGACTTTCAAGAGGAGATTCAGTACAATAAATAAAGAAAATGCATCCATGGTACGAGAGACCATTGCATATTACAAAACCTTTTAATTTAGTCCAGAGAGGCTGAGAAAGGAATATAGTTGAAGCGCCCCATAAGGGCTTCTTTGTGCAAACTATTTGACCTTTTGCCCTGGGCAAAAGGTCTTTTTTGTTACGTGAGTTAGGAGGAAATCATGGGACAAGTTAGCCTAAAAGGCAAACATTTATTAGGTTTGCAAAATGTGTCACCTGAAGAAATCAAATTGATTTTAAATGTGGCAAAAAAAATGAAGAAAATCGTTCTTTCTGATGACAAGAAGGTTCCAGTTTTAAAGGGGAAATCCATTATTAACCTCTTTATGGAGCCAAGTACTCGTACCCGTAGTTCCTTTGAATTAGCTGGTAAATATTTAGGGGCTGACGTTATCAATCTTTCTCCTAGCGGTTCTTCCATGGGTAAAGGTGAAAGCTTCCGTGATACTTTGCTAACATTATCCTATATGGGCACGGATGCTATCGTAATGCGTCATAGTGCAGAAGGGGCTCCTCTATATGCTACTAAAGCAGTAGATCCTATTATTATCAATGCTGGTGACGGCGCTCATGAACATCCAACACAAGCATTATTAGATATGTACTCCATTTTAGAGAAAAAAGAATCTATTGAAGGCTTAAAAGTTGTTATCTTAGGCGATATTATGCATAGCCGTGTAGCAAGATCTAACATTTATGGCCTTACAAAAATGGGTGCTAAAGTCCATTTGGCTGGCCCTCGTACAATGGTATATCCAGAGCTCGAAAAATTAGGTGTTACCGTTCACCACGATATTCGTGAAGCAGTGGCTGATGCAGATGTAGTTAACGTACTTCGCATTCAATTAGAACGTATTCATTCTGCATTGTATCCTACAAATAGAGAGTATGCTCGTATCTTCGGTATTAATAATGATGTATTGAAATTGGCTAAAGATGATGTAATGGTAATGCATCCAGGTCCTATGAACCGGGGCCTTGAAATTGCACCAGATGTAGCATATTCTGATCAATCCGTAATTCAAGAACAGGTACGTAATGGCGTAGCTGTACGTATGGCGGTATTGTACTTAACTATTATCGGAGGTGACGGTAGTGAGCTTGCTTATTAAAAATGGTACGGTAGTTAATCCGGCAAAAAAACAAAACGAAGTAGCAGATGTTCTTGTAAAAGATGGTAAAATTGCAGCCATCGGACAAAACTTGAGTGCTGAAGGCGCTGAAGTATATGATGCAACAGGTCTTATCGTAGCACCTGGCCTTATCGATATTCACACACATTTACGTGAACCAGGCCAAGAGGCGAAAGAAGACTTCCACTCCGGTACACAAGCGGCTGCAGCAGGTGGTTTCACACGTGTTGTAACTATGGCTAATACAAATCCAGTTGTAGATAATGCTGCTCTTGTAAGAGGCTTACAAAAACAGGCTGAGCTTACAGGTGTTGTAAAAGTAGAATTTATTGGTGCTGTATCAAAAGGCCTTGAAGGCAAAGAACTTGCTGAAATGGGTGATATGGCAGAAGCCGGTGTAGTCGCCTTCTCCGATGATGGTCACTATGTAGAAAATGCTGCGTTTATGCGTCGTGCCTTAGAATACTCCTCCATGTTCAATAAAATGGTTATTGACCATGCAGAAGACATTACATTGACTAAAAATGGTCATATGCATGAAGGTATCGTTTCTTATGAATTAGGTGTTATTGGTCGTCCTGCAGTAGCTGAAGATTTGGCTGTTGCTCGTGACATCTTGTTGTCTGAAATGACAGGTGGTCACATTCATATTGCTCACGTAAGTAGTAAAAATACTGTAGATATGGTTCGTCGTGCAAAAGCAAAAGGTCTTAATGTAACATGTGAAGTTACAAGTCAACATTTATCTTTCACAGATGAATATTTACGCGAGTATAACCCAGCGTTCAAAATGGCTCCTCCAATTCGATCCGAAGATCATCGCCAAGCATTATTAGAAGGCTTGAAAGATGGCACAATTGATGCAATTATTACAGACCATGCACCACATGCGTATGAAGAAAAAGACCATGAGTTCTGCTGTGCACCAAATGGTTTCAGTGGTCTCGAAACATCTTTGGCAGCGGTTATTACTAATGCATATGGTCCAGATAAACTCAGTATTGACCAAGTTGTGTACTATATGAGTACACGTCCAGCTGAATTAATGCGCCTTGATGCAGGTGTTCTTGAGGTTGGTAAACCAGCAGATATTACTGTATTCTCTACAACAGAAGAGTGGACAGTAGATCGAAATAAATTCTATACAAAAGGTAAAGTCAGTCCATTTGATGGTATGACTGTTACAGGTAAGGCCAAACTTACAGTAGTTGATGGCAAAGTAGTTATGAAGGAGGGCGTAGTCTTATAATGAAAGGCAAGTTAGTTCTTGAAGATGGTTCCGTGTTTGAAGGTTCCTTATTAGGTGGCGCTCCTACATTAGGGGAAGTTGTATTTAACACAGGTATGACAGGGTATCAAGAAATCTTGACTGACCCATCCTATGCGGATCAAATTATTACATTAACATATCCTTTGATTGGTAATTATGGTACATTGAATGCTATTACTCAAGGTCCTAAACCATATTGTAAAGGATTTATCGTAGGCGAACTGTGTGATTTTCCATCTAACTGGCAAAATGAAGGGCTATTTAGCGAGTATCTTCGTTTACACGGCATCCCTTGCCTTTATGATGTAGATACACGTGCTATTACACGTGTTATTCGTAATCATGGTGTAATGAAAGGCGTACTTGTACGTTCTGATTACCCTATGGAAGATATCCAAAAATTATTTAAACAAGACTTGCCAACAGATCAAGTTATGCGTGTAACTACAAAATGGCAAGGTATGCGTGGCGATAAAAATGCAGAGTTCCATGTAGCTGTAATGGACTATGGTGTAAAAGAAAATATCCTTCGTTCTTTAGAAGCAGCTGGTTGCCGATTAACAGTGTTCCCTGCAGATGCTAAGGCTGAAGATGTATTAGCAGCAAATCCAGATGGTGTATTCTTATCCAACGGCCCTGGAGACCCTCAAGATCTTGGCTATGCCGTAGAAGAGGTAAAGAAATTGTTCGGTAAAAAACCTATCTTCGGCATTTGCATGGGCCATCAAGTATTGGCACAAGCCTATGGTGGTGCAACATTTAAATTAAAATTTGGTCACCGTGGCTCTAACCATCCAGTACAAGATTTACGTACAGGCCGCGTATATATTACATCTCAAAACCATGGCTATGCAGTAGATGATACTTCCTTGCCAGACTTTGTAGAAATTACACATCGCAGTGTAAATGATGGCACTGTAGAAGGTATGCGCCATAAAGAATTGCCTATTTTCTCTGTACAATATCACCCAGAAGCGTCCCCAGGACCTACTGATAATCTATATTTATTTGACGAATTTGAAGACTTAATGAGAAAGGGAAAATAATATGACCACAGAAGCAAAAAAAGTACTTGTAATTGGTTCTGGTCCAATTATTATCGGCCAAGCTGCAGAGTTTGACTATGCTGGTACACAAGCATGCCGTTCCCTTCGTGAAGAAGGTTATAAAGTAGTATTGGTTAACTCCAATCCTGCTACAATTATGACTGATACAGATATTGCAGACCGCGTATATGTAGAACCAATTAGTCTTGAATTCGTAACAGAAGTAATCAAAAAAGAACGCCCTTGGGGCTTATTGGCTACATTAGGTGGCCAAGTAGGTCTTAATATGGCCGTACAATTGTCTGAAGCTGGCGTATTAGAAGAATACGGTGTAAAACTTCTTGGTACAACTCTTGAAGCAATTAAACAAGCCGAAGACCGTGAGCTATTCAAAGAAGCGATGAAGGAAATCAACCAACCAGTTCCTGAATCCGATATCTTTAATGATCTTGAAGAAGCTGTAGCCTTTGCTAATCGCATTGGTTATCCTATCATCATCCGTCCTGCATATACATTGGGCGGTACTGGAGGCGGTATTGCACATAACGAAGATGAAATGTATGAAATCACACGCCGTGGTTTAAAACTTTCACCAATCCACCAAATTTTGGCGGAGCGTTCAGTTGCAGGTTGGAAGGAAATCGAATACGAAGTAATGCGCGATAGTGCAGATAACTGTATCATCGTATGTAACATGGAAAATATCGATCCTGTTGGCGTACATACTGGTGACTCCATCGTTGTGGCACCAAGCCAAACATTGAATGATATTCAATACCAAATGCTTCGTACTGCATCTGTAGAAATCATTCGTTATTTGAAAATCGAAGGTGGTTGTAACGTACAATACGCCTTGAATCCTAATAGCAATGAATATATCGTTATCGAAGTAAACCCTCGTGTATCCCGTTCCTCTGCATTAGCATCTAAAGCAACTGGCTATCCAATTGCGAAGGTAGCTGCAAAAATTGCAGTAGGCATGACATTGGATCAAATTACAAATGCTGTAACAGGCGAAACAAAAGCATGCTTCGAGCCTACACTGGACTATGTAGTAACTAAGTTCCCACGTTGGCCATTTGAAAAATTCAATTTGGCAGACCGTACATTGGGCACTCAAATGAAGGCTACTGGCGAAGTTATGGCTATCGACCGTTCTTTAGAAGGCTCTTTACTTAAAGCAATTCGTTCTTTGGAAATTGGTTTAGATCATATTGAACTTAAGAAAATTACTCATGAGTCCATGGAACAATTGATTGAACGTTTACATTTAGTAGATGATGAACGTATCTATGTTGTAGCAGAAGCCCTTCGCAAGGGGATTAGTGTAGAAAAAATTCATTACATTACAAAAATTGATACATTCTTTATTGAAAAAATCAAAAATATTGTTAATGTAGAAAAAGCGTTAGCTGAACATGGTTTAACAGAAGAGGTATTGCGCAAAGCAAAACGTTATTCCTTCACTGATTCTGTTATCGCTCGTTATGCTAATACAACTGTAGAAGATGTTCGTGCAAAACGTAAAGAATGGAACATTCTTCCAACATATAAATATGTAGATACATGTGCTGCCGAATTCGAATCTAAAACACCGTACTACTACAGTGCTTATGCACAAGAAGACGAAGTTAAACCACTAGGTGAAAAATCCGTTGTAGTACTGGGTTCCGGTCCAATTCGTATCGGTCAAGGCGTAGAGTTCGACTACTGCTCTGTGCATTCCTCTTGGGCACTTCGTAAAGCGGGTTACCAATCCATTATGATTAACAATAATCCAGAAACAGTGTCTACTGACTTTGATATTTCTGATTCCTTGTACTTCGAACCATTAACAGTGGACGATGTAATGGAAATCATTGATAAAGAAAAACCAGCTGGTGTTATTGCTCAATTCGGTGGTCAAACGGCGATTAACTTGGCAGGTCCATTAGCTAAGCGTGGTGTCAAAATCCTCGGTACATCCGTAGATAGCATTGATATGGCAGAAGACCGTGAACGCTTTGATGAATTGTTGGCAAAACTTGGTATTCCACGTCCAGTAGGTGCGCTTGTAACCTCCGATGAAGAAGCACAAGCAGCAGCTAAAAACTTGAAATATCCATTGATTGTACGTCCTTCTTATGTATTGGGCGGCCGTGCTATGGAAATCGTATACAACGATAAAGAGCTTGATGTATACATGAAGGAAGCCGTAGTAGCATCTAAGGAACATCCTGTTCTTATCGACCGTTATATGGTTGGTATGGAGGTAGAGGTTGACGCTATTTCCGATGGTACTGACGTTTGTATTCCTGGTATTATGGAACAAATCGAACGTGCCGGCGTTCACTCTGGTGACTCCATGGCCGTTTACCCAGCTCAACATTTGAGCCAAGAATTGATTGATCAAATCGTTGACTATACACGTCGTATTGCAGTAGGCCTTAATGTTAAAGGTGTACTTAACATTCAATATATCGTGGCTGATGGTGAACTTAACGTAATCGAAGTTAACCCTCGTTCTAGCCGTACTGTACCATTCATTTCTAAGGTTACAGGCATCAATATGGTAGAATGTGCAACACGCATTGCTCTTGGTGAAAGCTTAAAAGATTTGGGCTTGCCACTCGGTCTTGTACCTAATAAACCATATGTAGCTGTAAAAGCACCTGTATTCTCCTTCTCCAAAATGGGCCTTGTAGAAATCGCTCTTGGACCTGAAATGAAATCTACTGGTGAAGTTATGGGTATTGGTCGTACTTATTCTGAAGCATTGTTTAAAGCTATCAATGGCGCTAACATGCGTATCCCAGAAGATGGTACAATTCTCATGACTGTAGCAGACCGCGATAAAGAGGAAGCGAGTCAATTAGCAAAAGGCTTTATTGAATTGGGCTATCACATTGAAGCAACTGGTGGTACAGGTAAATACTTCAAAGAACATGGCGTTGACTGCAAGGTAGTTAACAAAATCTCTGAAGGTGATGACAACTGTGCTGACCACATTCGTCAAGACAAAGTCGATCTTGTACTTAATACATTGACTGCAGGTAAACGTCCTGAACGTGAAGGCTTCCAATTGCGTCGTCTTGCGGTAGAAATGGGTACACCATGCTTAACAAGTCTCGATACAGCTCGCGAAGTATTGCGCGTTGTAGCAAACCGAAAAGATGATGCTAACTACAACGTAGAAGCATTACAGGATTTTGAATTGGAGTAAAACCATGAGTGGCTATGTAGAACAGGGCGAAGTCGTTCGCAATGAGCAAATAGGCTCTGATGTGTGGATTATGGATATTCACGCACCAAAACAGGCAGCAGAAGCAAAGGTAGGACAGTTTTGTAATGTTCGCGTAGCGAACTCTACGGCGCCATTATTGCGTCGCCCTATTAGCTATGCTGGATTCGATGTACAAAAGGGGACTATTACCCTTTTGTATCGCGTCGTAGGCAAGGGAACTGAAATTATGACACATCTCGTGCCTGGTGATACATTAGATTGTTTAGGACCTTTAGGTGAACCATTTGTAACATCTAATAATATGCTACTTGTTGGTGGTGGTGTTGGTATTGCACCGATGCTATGCATAGCGTCTCACTTGCAAAACGGTGAAGAAGCACAAGTTATTTTGGGCTTTAGAAATGAAAGTGAAACCTTCTGGGCAGACTTATTCAAAGATACGCCTGTAGAGGTGCATATCACTACTGATGATGGTAGCGTAGGTACAAAAGGTTTCCCTACAGCGATTATGCCAGAACTTATTAACGCTAATACGTTCACATCTGTTATGACTTGTGGTCCTACACCGATGATGAAGGGTGTCGCACAAGTTGCTAAAGAGCTCAATGTACCATGCCAAGTATCTCTTGAAGAACGCATGGGATGTGGTACAGGCGGTTGTTTAGGCTGCGCTTGTGATGGTGCTGGTGGCAAACGTTATAAAGTTTGTAAAGATGGTCCTGTATTCCCAGCTGAGGAGGTGTTCTTTTAATGAGTGAACGCGATTTAAATAACACCGTTACGCCTAATCCAAAGCTTGCTGTAGATTATTGCGGGATTAAGATGAAAAATCCTATTATCGCTGCGTCTGGTACCTTTGGTAATGGTCCTGAGTATGCTGGTTATTTAGACCTTAGTAATGAAGTAGGTGCTATTTCTGTAAAAGGATTAACTCCTAAAGGTCGTCATGGTAATCCCGGCACTCGTATTGCAGAAACACCATCTGGTGTATTAAACTGTATTGGACTTGAAAATCCAGGGGCAGAACATTTTGTGACAGATATTTTGCCGGAACTCAAGAAATACGATGTACCATTATTAGCTAATATGTCTGCAGGCACAATTGATGAATTTGCGTGGATGGCAGAGACTTTATCCGTAGATGGTATTGCAGGCCTAGAGGTTAACGTATCTTGTCCAAATGTAGAATGTGAAGGCATGGCTTTTGGTATAGATCCAAAGGTAGTAGAACAGGTAACAAAATCGGTTCGTAAAGTAACAGATAAGCCCGTTATTGTAAAACTTTCACCAAATGTTACGGATATTGTGGAAATCGCAAAGGCTGTAGAAGCTGGTGGCGGTGATGGGGTCAGTCTCATTAATACCATTCTTGGTATGGCTATCGATATCCATCGTCGTAAACCTGTATTGGGTAATATTTATGGTGGTTTATCTGGGCCAGCTGTTAAACCGGTTGCACTTCGCATGGTGCACCAAGTGTATAAAGGGGTCAACATTCCTATTATGGGCCTTGGTGGCATTATGACAGGCACTGATGCTATTGAATTTATGATGGCTGGTGCACAAGCAGTCCAAGTTGGGGTTGCTACAATGGTAGATCCAACGGCGATTTCTCGTATTGCTCGTGAAATGGGCGATTATGTGGAACAATATAATCTAAACAATATTACTGATATAGTAGGTGCTGTACATCAAGGGTAGTAATAGTTTGTATCTAGTAAATGTAACGACTAAAAGTTTACTTGTGCAGCTTAGATGGCTTACCATACATATTAAGATGATAAAGAAAAGACCTAGTACATAATGTACTAGGTCTTTTCTTATGTATTGTATTGGTATATAACATAGGGTAGGTACCAATCGTGGAAACTGTTGATATCATAATAGTAATCATATGTAGAACTTTAATTATACATATGCTTTATAGAAATCAATAAATTGCTGTGCTACCGGAGATAAAGCATGTCCTTTGAGGGTAATAAATGCTTTTTTGAAATCTCCAGAGAATTCTGGTAATTTAATGCGGGCCATTTTACGATGGTTAATAAGCTCTTTACCATCCATAGGTACTAAAGAGACAGTTCTACCAGAAGATGCCCATTCGATGGCAGAACTCTTAGTTGTAGTGATAGCAACGGCATTGAGTTGATCCATATCTGTCAGGCTAGATTGCATAATCATTCGCACAGAACCGCCGGAGAGGGATAATGGGCATTTTTTTATATCATCCCAAGTGATTGTATCATGTTCACGGTCTATCCAGAATACATCACGACGGAAGATAGCATATAAGTGTTCTTCTTGTGTGAGAAGAATATCAAATTTGTCAGTGTCTACCATTTGGATGTTGGCAATTCCTAGCTCAGCATTGCCATTAATCAGTTGATTAACCACATTCGTCATCAGTCCTTCATAGATTTCAAAGTGAACTGATGGATATTTCATGGAAAAGGCTGGTAAATATTGTTGTACGATTGGTGTGGAACGAGATGCAGAGGTAGCGATTCTCAACGTACCTTCAATGCGTGAATTTAACTGATGTACCGCATTATACGTAGATTCTTCAATAGAACATAGTTGTTGGGCTTTTTCGTAGAAGATTTTACCTGCATCAGTAAGTTGTAAGTTCGATCCTCGTTGACCGCGCTTGATATTGATGAGTTGAGCCCCAAATTCAGCTTCTAAGTATTTTAATTGTTTACTTAAAGCTGGTTGTGTAATATGAAGAATCTCTGCGGCCTGTGTCATATTGCCCGTTTGAACGAGGGTAATAAAATTGTGGTAGTAAGATGTATCCATAGAATCTCCCTATTATACACAAAATAAGATAAATAAAATTTATAACGAACTAAGTAATAGTAATTTCACATTTAATAAAATGGTATATATACTATAGTTATCAAGGAAAGAGAAAGAATAATGTGTTTAAAATAAACTTTCTATCCTTATCACAAATTTTTATATAATATAGTGATTAAGAAAGTAGGTACTATCATGGGCGTAGTAAAAAGAACATTAAGTAAAGCAATTCGTAACTGGGAAGCACGTAGATTAATGACTGCACATAATACAGGTCTTAGCCGTAAAAAACAACTAGAACGCGTATGGCCTCATCCATTGACTAATGAAAAACGTCACGAACTAAGTCAAGGCATAAGTGGATTAGTCCATAGTGATAACTAATTAATGTGCGTGTCAGTAAGATTATTGTTCTAGCGATAGCACCACTTCAATAGAATCTAATATAGTACAAGTAGCAGCTCCATGACTCATGTCTTGGAGCTCTTTTTGTATGCGTTCTACATCAGTAGGAGGTACTAAAATAGTAATATCTACATGTTCGTCAAAACTTGCTTCATAATGTAGTTTTTGATCTTGCACATATCTTTCTATAGCTCCATACATGGAATAATCGATGGTAGCCTGCAACTGAGTTCGTGTTGTGTGTAGTTCTTTAGGAGCAAGACGTAAGGTTTCTGCAACGGAGTGTGAATATGCACGAATCAAACCACCTGCGCCTAGCTTAATACCTCCAAAATAGCGCGTTACTACGACGGCCACATTGGTAATACCTGTTTTTTTGAGTACTTCTAACATAGGTTTACCGGCTGTACCAGATGGTTCACCATTGTCAGAAGAGCGTTGTTGCTCTTGTTTTGGTCCTAATGCAAAGGCTGTACAATTATGACGTGCATCCCAAAATTCTTTGTTGATACGACCAATAAAAGTCTGCGCTTCCTCTTCCGTAGAACAAGGGCATACAGTTGTGATAAAACGTGACTTCTCAACAACATATTCATGGCGAAATTCCTTCGCTACCGAAGTAAATTCTACTGTAGGACTTATTGATTCAGACATATATTCACCTCCTTTAGAATCAAAGTTTATGTTTATTCATCATCACTTTATTATAATCTATTTATGAATGTTGTGTATAGGTGGGGACATGTTAACTCCCCTATGAAAAAGGAATAGTCCTCTAGATTTAGTAGGATATTGACGTAATGATAATTTATGTTATTATTGATTATAGACGCATGAATGAGTACTTATGTAATTGTTCATATATTAATAGATAGGTATTCAAATATTTAAATACTATTAATACTATTCTGTTAACGATGTTATGATATGTAACTATAAGTTTCTAACTTATATGGATATATAAGTTTCTAACTTATATGGATATATAAGTTTCTAACTTATATAGATATATAGGAACATATATCTTTGAAGATTCTGGTAGAAAGAAGTGATATGATGAGCAAGAAGAAACAAGAGTTTGATATTACTGGTATGCACTGTGCTGCTTGTGTAAAGCGCGTTGAAAACGTTGTTTCTAAGATTGATGGCGTAGAAACTGTAAAGGTTAATCTACTCACTCGTAAGGGAAGCGTTGAATATAAAGACGGTTCTACTGTAGAACCACAACAAATTATCGATGTCATTACAAATATTGGTTTCGGTGCTGCAGAGGCAGATGAAACAAAACAAGAAATAGAAAAAGTAAATTTAAAGCCTCATATTATCCGATTAATAGTTGCAGCTTGTATGGCTGTGCCTATGATGGTGAATATGACGCTCCATCGATTCGGTATTGAAGCCTTGCCAGTATGGGTAGAGTTCATTCTTGCTACCATTGCTCAGTTCGGTCCGGGCCTTATGTTCTATAAGAGTGCGTGGAGTGCGGTGAAGAATGGTGCCCTTACCATGGATGTTCTCGTTGTAATGGGTACGACTGTTGCTTATCTATTCAGTATTTATAACTGGCAGTTCCATCCAGAACTTGGTCCTCATGGTATTTACTTTGAAACCTCTGCATGGCTCATTACATTCATCCTTCTTGGCAAACTCTTAGAAGAAATTGCTAAGGGGCGTACATCTGAGGCACTTCAAAAATTAATTGCCTTACAACCTGCAACGGCTCATGTGTTGCGCAATGGTGAGTTTGTAGATATTCCTACATCTAAGGTTGTAACTGGTGATATCTTACAAGTTCGGGCCGGTGAAAAAATTCCAGTAGATGGTACTATTACTGAAGGTTATTCTACTGTAGACGAAGCTATGCTTACCGGTGAAAGCTTGCCTGTAGAAAAACAAGTAGGATCCGAGGTAATTGGGGCGACTATTAACTTGAGTGGTGCTTTCACGATGGAAGCGAAACGCATTGGGTCCGATACAATGCTATCTCAAATCATCAAGGTTGTAGAAGAGGCACAAACCTCTAAAGCAAGTATTCAACGTATTGCAGATATCGTTGCTCAATATTTTGTGCCTACCGTTATTGGTCTCGCTATATTGACTGGTCTTGTATGGTATTTTATTGTAGGCGATTCTGTTAATGTAGCTCTCATTAATGCTACAGCAGTGCTTGTTATCGCTTGTCCTTGTGCCCTTGGTCTCGCTACACCAACATCTATTATGGTAGGCTCTGGCTTAGGTGCGGAGCATGGTGTTCTCATCAAGAGTGCGGAATATCTTGAAAAAGCTGGTAAACTCGATGCTATCGTTATGGATAAAACTGGCACTCTTACACAAGGTGTTCTCGATGTAACGGCTTTCAAAAATTATAATGGTGATGAAAGCACAAATATGTCTATTATGATGGCTCTTGAAAGTGGCACATCTCATCCGATTGCAAAGGCTATGGTCTACTATGGTGAAGATCATGGTTATAAAGGTAAAGGTGTAGAACTTGAAAGCTTTGGTGATGTACCTGGTAAAGGTTTGCAAGGGGCATACCAAGGCGTATCTGTACAACTTGGTCATAGCCGTTGGATGTCTGAATTAGGTTACGATTTAAGTGCAGTTCAAGACGATATTCTTCGTTTTGAAGAACAAGGTGCTTCCGTATCTGTTCTCGCTGTAGATGGTGTCATCAGTGCATTATGGGCTGTAGAGGATGAATTGCGTCCAGAAACTATTGAGGTGGTAAAAGAATTACAGTCTCAAGGTATCGATGTGTGGATGCTTACCGGTGATAATCGACGTACGGCTCAATATATTGCTAAACAAGCAGGTATTACTCACGTTATTGCAGAAGTCTTGCCTCAAGATAAGGCTAGCAAGGTAAAAGAGTTACAAGATAAAGGTCTCGTAGTGGGCATGGTTGGTGATGGTATCAATGATGCACCAGCTCTTGTAACTGCAGATATTGGTTTTGCTATCGGTAGTGGTACAGATATTGCCGTAGAGGCAGCAGATATCGTTCTTGTAAGAAATGATTTACACACACTAGTACAAGCAGTACGCCTCAGTCGTAAGACTATGACTAATATTAAACAAAATCTATTCTGGGCATTGATCTTTAACTGCATTGGTATTCCATTGGCTGCTATCGGTGCATTAAATCCTATGATTGCAGGTACAGCAATGGCATTTAGCTCTGTAACAGTTGTAGGTAACTCCCTTCGCTTGAAACGAGCTAAGATTTAATTTAACTTGTATCGTATAACATATAAGATATAATAATTGATAGCGTTGATTAAAGTTTATAAAGCACCTATACCATGGTATAGGTGCTTTATTTTAAATCTGACTATATATTTAAATCCTATGAAATTAGTGTTTTTAGACTGAGTGAGATTTGTTATACTAAATATAGTTATTCAGCTAAAAGAGAGGAGCTAGATTATGAAATTAAAGACGCGCGATATTGTATATATTGGATTTATTGCTGCCTTATGTGCAGTAGCAACAACGATTCGCATTGAAATACCAGGTGGGGCCATGGTTCACTTAGGATCTGCTGCATTATTTACGTCATCCATTCTTTTTGGCGGTTTATATGGTGGTTTAGGTGCGGCTATTGGTTCTGCATTATTTGACCTCTTTGGTGGACATACGCAATACATTGTATTCTCTTTCTTCATTAAAGGTATTGCAGGCCTTATTGTGGGCGGTATGACAGCAGGCTATTTGCCACCATCCATTACAAAGCCCACAGCATCCTTTACACGCATTTTGATTGCTCTTATTATTGGTACAATTTGGACTGCATTTGGCTATTTCTTAGCATGGTGGTTTGTTCTTGAAAGTGCAGCCGTAGCAGCTAGCAAAATTCAATACTCCTTGATTACAAGTGCTGCAGGTATTGTGGTGGCTATTATATTGACACCAAAACTACAAAAGGTAGTACGTAGATTATTTACAAAGAACTAAATATATTAATTAATAATTCAAAATTAATCATTAGGCATAAATAAAAGAGTCTCCCATAACTTATGTATTCCAGTTAAGGGAGACTCTTTTATTTATTATATTAGATTATGTAGTTACTATTCTTACCTAGAAATTACAGAGATCATTTAAATTTTCTGCCATGGTAGGGTGTGTAAAGATTTGGTTTTTAAAATATGTATATGGAATGTTGTTATCCATAGCCATTTTTATGAGGTTAATCAACTCTTCAGCACCTTGAGAATAAAGTGTAGCACCAAGGATTAAATCGTTATCTGCATTTACTACAATTTTAAAAGCACCTTTTAAATAGTCGTTTACATGAGCTCTTGGCATAGTAGCTACGAGCATTTCTTTAGTTTTAACTGTATATCCTTTGTTGATAGCATCTTCTTCTGTAAGACCAACACGAGCGAGTGGAGGTGTTAAGAATGTTGTGTAAGGAATATTTTTGCGATCTTTTAATGTGTATTGGCCATTACCTGTAAGAGCACTAAATACAATGCGGAAGTCATCGAGAGAAATGTAGGTAAATTGAGGACCACCGTTTACATCGCCTACTGCATATACGCCAGAAACGGAGCTTTCACACGTATCATTCACTACGATAGCACCACGTTCGTTAGTAGTGATATCTGTATGTTCTAAACCGATGTTAGCTGTATTTGGTTTGCGACCTGTAGCATATAGAACAGCATCAAACGTATAGTTTTGACCATTTGCAGTAATAACAGGTTTATTGCCATCATTAGATACAGAGTTTAATGTTACATCGTTAAGAATAGTAATACCTTGCTCAGTCAAGTACTCGTTAGCTAATTCTTGTACGATTGGTTCCTCCCGTTTTAAGATGCCAGATTCAATATTAAATACTGTTACCTTTGTACCTAGTTTAGCGTATAAGCTAGCAAATTCAAGGCCGATAGGACCAGCACCGATAACGCCTAGTGTACTTGGTTGAGGCAATAATTGTTGAATTTCTGTGCTATTATAGAAACCTGTTGCAGTATCGATACCACTAATATTAGGTTTGATCGCTACAGCGCCAGTGTTAATAATGATAGTATCACTAGATAAAACTATTTTATCTTCTCCAGCTGTAACGGCGATTTCTTTATTACTAATGAATTCACCATGTCCAGTATATACATCGACATGTTCATTAGTGTCTAACATAGCGAAGTTTTTATTGCGTAAACGAGATGTAACTACCTCGCGTTGGTTTAATACTTGATCGTAAGATAAGCCTTTTGATGCGGCTATAATCATCGTTTTAGTTGGGATACATGCAATATTAATACATGTGCCACCATACATAAGTGGGTTTTCTTCGATCATAGCTACAGATTTGCCCATGGAGCCAAATTTAGCGGCTAATGTTTTACCGGCTTTGCCGAAACCTAGGACGATAAGGTCATAATGTTTGGTATTCATAAAATACCTCCTATCTTTTATATTGAAAATATTAGATGTGTTTATTATAGCATATTACAATAGATATAAAAGTAAAATATGAAAATAATTCTCTATAATTTAGATGTTAAGTATTTCTACTTGACACATCTTTTTTTATACTGTACCATATGTAAAGTAATATGACTTGACAGTGATGGAGGTGGCGAAATGGAAGAACGAGTACTTATCAGTTTGCTCTTAGATTTCTATGGGCCATTATTGACGGACAAGCAACGAATGTCCTTACAACTTCATCACGAAGATGATATGTCTCTTGGCGAGATCGCTGAGGAATTAGGCGTATCACGACAGGCTGTACACGATAACTTACAGCGTGCTCGACACATTTTAAATGATTACGAATCAAAATTGCACTTGGTAGCACAATATGAACAACGTGAAGGTTTGCTTTCACAGTTGAAAGAGAACTTGCCTGAAGAGGTGTTAGCTGAAACCAAGGTACAAAAAGTATTGGCGCAAATGGAGGGATATTATGGCATTTGATAGCTTGTCAGAAAAACTGCAAGAAGCCTTTCAATCCTTGAAAGGGAAGGGCAAAATTACTGAAGATGATGTCAATCTTGCGTTGCGTCAAGTACGTACAGCACTATTAGAAGCGGACGTTAACTTTATGGTTGCGAAGGACTTTGTGAAGTCCATTAAGGAAAAGGCCCTCGGTGAAGAGGTATTCGGTTCTTTGAATCCAGCACAAACGGTTATTAAAATCGTAAATGATGAGTTAACAGCTTTATTGGGTGGTACACAAAGTCGCATCATGATTTCCAGCAAGCCACCAACAATTATTATGCTTGTTGGTTTACAAGGTGCTGGTAAGACCACAACAGCTGGTAAATTGGCAGTATATCTTCGCAAACAAGGTAAACATCCAATGCTCGTAGCTGCCGACGTATATCGTCCAGCTGCGATTACTCAATTGCAAGTTGTAGGTAAGCAAATCGACATTCCCGTATTTGCTGATGAAACACCTGGTGCTAATCCAGTAGACATTGCGCGCCGCGCCGTAGAGCAAAGTACGCATATGTTGAAAGATGTTGTTATCATCGATACAGCTGGTCGCTTGGCGATAGACGAAGTCCTCATGGACGAGTTGTCCAACATCAAAGCAGCTGTTCGACCTCATGAAATTCTACTCGTTGTAGACTCCATGATCGGTCAAGATGCAGTAACAACAGCACAAACATTTAATGAAAAATTAGGCGTTGATGGTGTTATCCTTACTAAACTCGATGGTGATGCGCGCGGTGGTGCTGCGTTATCCATCAAAGCTGTAACAGGTTTGCCAATCAAGTTCACTGGTGTGAGCGAAAAAATGGATGGTTTCGATGTATTCTATCCAGACCGTATGGCTTCTCGTATTCTCGACTTGGGCGATTTCAAAACATTGATCGAAAATGTTCAAGGCGCTATCGATGAAGAAGAAGCTCGTGAAATGGCTAAGAAAATGGCGAAAAACAATTTCACCTTGGATGATTTCTTGAAACAGATGAATCAAGTGAGAAAGTTAGGGCCATTACAAAATATTATTGGTATGTTGCCAGGTATGGGTCAAATTAAGGATCAATTAAAAGACCTCGATTTGAATAGTAAAGAGGTGCGCCGTATTGAGGCCATCATTACATCCATGACGGCAGCAGAGCGAGAAAACCCAAGTATTCTTAATGGTTCTCGCCGCAAGCGTATTGCAATGGGGTCTGGTACGCAAGTACAAGACGTTAATCGCTTGTTGAAACAATTTGAAGAAGCGCGGAAGATGATGAAGCGCATGCAAGGTTTACGTGGCGGTAAGGGCGGCTTCCCAGGAATGCCTAAATTACCGTTTATGTAATACATGGGCAGGGGCGCTGAACCTGTCCACCCACATCAGTATAAGGAGGTGAATTTCACATGTTAAAAATTCGTTTGACTCGTTTAGGTGCTAAAAAAGCTCCTTTCTACCGTATCGTTGTTGCTGACGCACGTGCTCCACGTGAAGGTCGTCCTGTTGACACAATTGGTCAATATGATGCTACTAAACAACCAGCTATCGTTAATGTAGACGAAGAAAAAGCTTTGGCTTGGTTAGCTAAAGGTGCTCAGCCTACTGACACTGTTCGCTCCTTGTTCAAAAAACAAGGCGTTATGCAAAAATTTGCTGACGCTAAAAAGTAATTAATAGAGAGGCATACTGTGATGATAGAATTAATTTCATTAATTGCGAAATCATTAGTGAAGCAGCCTGATGCCGTATCTGTTACCATGGTCCAAAAGGGGAATATGGAAGTTTACGAACTTCATGTAGCCCCAGAGGATATGGGCAAAGTCATCGGAAAGCAAGGACGAATAGCGAAAGCGATTCGCGCTGTGGTGAAAGCGGCGGCTATTAAAGAGAACAAAAAGATATCTGTTGATATTGTCTAAAAGGGAGTATTCCAATGGAAGAAATGACATTACGTGTCCCTGTAGCAGTAAAAGCAAAAGTAACAGAAGACTTGAAAGCGAAAATTGTATCTGATCTTGAAACTCGCCTTGATATGGTGAATAAAGATTTGGAAGCAATTGAGTTCCAAGCTCAACGTATTTTGGCTGATGCCGCTAAAGTTGATGCAACAAGTCTTACTGCAATTCGTCAACAAATCGACGAAGAGAAAAATAAACGCTTGGCTTTCAAAGAAGAAGTAACAGCTAAATTGAAAGATGCTCAAGAATTGTCTTTAGGAACTGAAATTCCTCAAGGTACATTAGAGCAAACAGTTACCGTTAAAATCGGGGATAATTTGGATGCCATGATGGGCGCTGAAATCCTATTAGAAGACGGTAAAATCGTTGCGTTTCGTCAATAATGAAGCATAACGATTTCATCACAATAGGTGTTATCATCGCCCCGCACGGCGTGCGGGGTGATCTTCGTATTATGCCTAGAACTGATTTTCCAGAACGGTTCATGCATATGGATGCCTGTTACATCGATGGTAAAGAATACCACGTTGCATCCGCTCGATTTCATAAACAATTCGTATTAGCATCCTTTAAGGAAATTCCCGATCGCAACGCGGCTGAATTATTCGCTAAGAAAGAGATTCAAGTACGTCGTGAAGATTTGGTAGAATTACCAGAAGGTCGCTACTACATCTTTGATATCATTGGTCTTGAAGTACAAGATACAAAGGGTAACGTGCTTGGTACGGTTACCGATGTGTTGCAACCGGGTGCTAATGATGTCTATGTGGTTTCCAAAGATGGGGAACCAGATCAATTATTTGCAGCCATTGAAGAGGTCGTTAAAGACATCGATGTGGAAAATAAATTGATGATCGTAGATCCGCCTGAATGGATATAATCCTTTAGGCGGTTTTTTTATCTACATATAGGTATATTATGGTAAAAGTTATATAATATAGCTATATATAGATAATGCTAATGAGTTAATATGAGTTAATAAGTACAGAGGACGGTCTATGCGTATCGATATCGTATCTTTATTTCCTGAGTTTTTTGATGCTTTTTTTAGTCATTCCATCATAAAACGGGCTATCGAAGCAGAACGCTTATCTATGGGTGTAACTAACCCTCGGGACTTTAGTCATAATAAACATGGTCAAGTAGATGATACGCCGTATGGTGGCGGTGCGGGTATGCTTATGATGGCACCTCCCATCTTTGAAGCGGTAGAATCTGTTATTGCTCAATATGATAGCGATATTAATAGCGCCTATTCTACAGATGAAATGTGTGATGAAATGAGCCTTATTGGTAATCCTAGTGAAAGTATACGACGTCGTGTTATTTTTATGGGACCTACAGGTCAACCTTTTACACAAGAGAAAGCGCGTGAACTAGCGACATACGATCAACTGGTGCTCATTTGTGGTCATTATGAAGGCGTAGATTATCGCGTAGAGGAACATTTAGTAGATGAAACTATTTCTATTGGTGATTATGTACTAACAGGCGGTGAATTACCCGCTATGGTTGTGGCCGATGCAGTAGCTCGTATGATTCCTGGTGTATTAGGCGCAGCTAGTGGGGCCCAAGAAGATTCCTTTTATGAGCCTTTATTAGAATGTCCTCAATATACAAAGCCACCAGAATTCAGAGGATGGGGTGTTCCTGAAGTATTGCGTAGCGGTCATCATAAAAACATTGCTGCATGGCGGCAAAAGGAAGCCTTAAAGCGGACACGATTATTGCGGCCTGATTTATTGGAACGACCATTAACAAAAGAAGAAGTTAAACTTTTAAAAGAGATTATTACTGAAGAGTCTGAAAGAGATACAGGTGAAGTATGAAATAATTTATGAACATGTAGGCTAATTTAAAGCTTAATTTCATTAAATCCCGTTTAGGAGAGGGAGTAGTATAGACGCATATAGGTTATTGCTACTCTAACGAGGTTGTTTATGGAGTTTAATTGTTACGATGTCCTTGAGGTTCAGGGCAGCCGTTATGTAATAACTGAAAAAATTAAATATAATGAGATTATTCCAAAAGCTGATCAGGAACAAGCCTATAAGGCTAAGCCGTCTATGCAAAAGTCTCCTGGTGATTATTGGCATGAATATGGCCTAGAGGCTGTTGAGGGAACTGATAAAATATGGGTTACCATTGAGTACAATGATAATGAGTGGTGCACTGTATCTAGAACATCCTATCGTAAGCGTGCACCGAAAGGATTTACATTACATCAAATCGGTTTAGAAAAGGTTGTAGCCGTAGATGGTGATAGTGGTGCGTCTGTAGGTGATCGAGCTGGGTATAAGGAGTACCAATTGCCCTGTGAAGGGGGCGCTAGCGTATTCTTTGAAGAAAATTGGTTCAAAGGGGAAAAAATGTTTGCTGAAGGGGCGAGAGTTCCTTTGATAAATATTAAACTTTGTAATGATGCGGCAGCAGACGCTATTCGTAAAAAGAAACGTAAAGAACGTCTGAAAAAACGACTCGAAGGAGTTGCTATGGCCCTTGGATGCGGCGCATTATTTTTAATGTGTCTTGTTAGTTGGGATTCTGATCTTTCTTGGCATGGTATACGTGGTACCTTTGGCTTCCCTTATACTGCAAAGGAGCATATGCATGATACATCCGTCTATTATACTAAGACGGATTCGGATAATGAATATACTTCTAGTTTAGATCCTGTTAGTACAGCATTAGATTTAATCGATTCTTTAGACGGAGATATTAAAAATGAAGGCGAGAGCTTACAAGAAGGTCGTGAAGTCATTGTATTCTATGATGCTAAGTCTGCCTATATTATTACTAACATAGATGGCCAAACCCTCGTTAAGGTATGTGAACCAGGAAAGTTGACGCCAGAGGAACAGGAGCTCATTAATAGTACAATGCGAAAGACACATGTACTTGATTCCTATGCCTATATGGTTCGCTATAAAGATAGCGGGGGACGCGATAAATTCCTTAAGGTAGACAATCTTAATGAAGCCGACAAGGCTTATATGTTTAACCGATGACTATGAATATAAAGGGACTATATTAGGAGGTTTATCATGATTTTTATTCCTGATGTATTATTGACGATTTTTTATGCTTGTTTTGGGATTTTCTTAATGTTAACTGCGAACACTGTTATTGATTTTTTTGTACCTGGTAAATTTAGTGAAGAAATCAAACGTGGTAACTGTGCTGTAGCTTGGCTATCTGCAGGTTCCTTTATCGGTATTGGTGAAATATTGCGTGCTGTTATCATGTCTCCTGTAGTTACTACAGCAGATACTTCTTTATTGCACGGTGTAGTAGCAAGTGTTGTTTATGCTATTCTTGGTATTGTACTATTTGTAACAGGCTATATGTTTATTAATCTATGGCATCGTAAATATAATTTATCTGAAGAGATTATGCGTGGTAATACAGCTGCTGGTATTCTCGTATTTGGTATCTTTGTAGGTCTTGCTCTCGTTGTTAGTGGTGCTGTGCACTAAGGGAGTGTCCTATGTATAAGCCAAGTAAGAAAACTATATACATAACGGGTGCCTTTGCCGCTGTGGCGGGTATCGTTGGTGTATCTTCATACTGGAATGACATCACTTATGCCGTATGTGATAAGATCTACCCGGAAGCAAATGATGGGGAAGTTCGATTAAAGGATAATCAAGGAAATCGCTACTCTTTATTGAATCATGGCGATGGTAAAGAGACGGCTTTATATGATGACAATCGGTCTGTTACCTTTCATCGTGATACTAGCGGCAATTTAGTATGGGATGCCGGGCTAGCAGGACTTTTGCCTGGTATTGCAGCAGGCTACTATATTTTCCACGGATTTAATCCCCCTACAGCTCGCATGGATGGACGAACTATGACATATCGCGTGGCAGCTCCATTAAAACCCTATGAGGAGCCTTCTGTATATACAGCAACAGGTTCAAATGTGCGCACTTCTTTAGGGCGACGTACTTATCAAGACTATGAGAAGCGAAGAAGTCAAAAAGCCTCTTCTATAGGTCAAAAGTCGGGCTTTGGTAGTGCTGGTTCACGCTCTGGTGGCTCGTGATGGGAGGCGGTACTATGCAATCCTATATTGATGAGTTAGATACGGGCATACTGCCTTTTGTAGATTATGAAGGATATGACGATCGATATCCAACGCTTTCAGTACAATCTTTTCCTGCTGAGTTTTACGATGAAATACGACATGCATCTCGTATGTTATTCCAAATATTTTATAAGGCTACTAAAGTTTTTCAGCAGGCACCTGATGAGTTTGCCCTCAATATGGATATGCCGGAAAATCTGATTCCTTATCTTCACCGAGGAAATCCGTTAGGCCTACCTACGTGGCTATCTCGCTTTGATTTTGTTCTCGATACACAGGGGCGATTGCGCATGGTGGAAATTAATGCGGATACCCCCTGCTTTTTGATTGAAAGCTATTATGCTAATGAGGTAGGCGCCCGTTATTTTGATAAAGGGCATCCTAATGCAGGGGCTAGGGACGAGCTAGAACGTTTTTTGAAACGTGTTTATGAACGCACTTCTCAGGAAAATAGTAAATATAATACAGTAGAGAGTGGTGGAGCTAATCCATTTGTGTTTGCTTGCTTTCATGATTATTTAGAAGATTTAGGAACCACTAAGTTTTTAATGAATACGATGAAATCCGTATGTCCTGAAGCGGATGTACGATTTTTATCATTTTATGACATGGTCATTGATGATGAAGGGATTTTGCTTCCTGATGGCAGTCATGCATCAAACCTGTATCGTTTGCATCCGATGGAATTGTTAATCGATGAGACGACGGCAACGGGGGAACCGTTAGGTGAAATGTTCTTAGATTTATATAATGAGGGGCGATTCAATTTATTTAATCCTCCAGAAGCGATCATTTTGCAAAATAAGTCATTTATGTCCTTGGTGTATGCCTTATATTTGACGGATCAATTCTTTACAGGCCCTGAGCGAGATATTATTGAACGTTATTTGACTCCGTCCTATTTTGAAAGTGATTTTCCTAACCTCGATGAAGGCCTTTATACTCAAAAGGAAATATGGGGCCGTGAGGGACGCAATATACAAGTCGTAGAAAAACATGGCGATCAAGCAAAGGTCTTTATGGAAAAGTTTGTAGATAACTATGATGACATTGTGTGTCGTGATAGTAAAAAGGTTATGTACCAAGATTTTATTAAGCAAAAACGTTTTATTCATACCGTAGATAGTGGTACAAAAGAAGGATGCTTGACGCTGTCTTGTTTTATGCTTGGCGACCAAGCCTCTGCTGTGGGAGCCCGTTTCTCTCCTGAAGAAATTGCTGGTACAGAAGCCTATTTTTTACCTTTAGTTATTGATTAAAAACTATGTAGAATGATTAATGGTACATAAATTATAGGGTTAGGAGCATAAAGTTATTAGGCTAGTATTACTATAGTTTCTATTTGTTGTTAGGTTATAGGAGATATAAGGCATTGGCTAATTTGTATATTGGACTTGTTCATTATCCGATTATGAACAAGCATAAAGAGGTCATTACGACGGCCATTACCAATTATGATATTCACGACATTGCACGGGCGTCTATTACCTATGATGTATCTAAATATTTTGTGATTCATAATATACCTGCCCAGCGCGAGTTGGTGCATACTATAATGGAGCATTGGAAGTCTGGATTTGGATCTACCTATAATCCAGATCGAAAAGATGCTTTCACCGGTGTAGAACTAGTTAATTCAATTGCGGTAGCTGTACGAAAAATTGAAGATATAGAAGGTATGAAACCTATCGTAGCAACTACCGATGCTCGGACCTATGATAACACAATTTCCTATGCGCGGATGCGTGAACATCTTGAAAATGAAGGCCGCCCTGTGTTAGTATTATTTGGTACCGGTTATGGTATGACAAAAGAAACGATGGAAAGCTTTGACTATATTTTAGAACCTATATATGGCCATGGTGAATACAATCATTTATCTGTGCGTAGTGCCGTTTCAATCATCTTAGATCGATTACGGGGCGAAGCATGGTGGAATAAATAGGAGGCGTCTATGTCAGGACATTCAAAATGGGCAAATATTAAACATAAAAAAGGTAAAACTGATGCGTTGAAGGCTAAATTAGCTACAAAAATCGGTCGTGAAATTACCGTAGCAGCACGCATGGGTGGTGCTGATCCAACAGGTAATATGCGTTTGAAATTGGCTTTGCAAAAAGCTCGTGAAAACAATATTCCTAAGGATAATATTCAACGTGCTATCGACAAGGGTGTTGGCGCTACAGATATGAACGCATACGAAGAAATCGTATATGAAGGTTATGGTCCTGCTGGTGTTGCCGTTACTGTAGAGGTTATGACGGATAATCGTAATCGCGCGGCTGCTGATGTGCGCCATGCATTCTCTAAACAAGGTGGTAACCTTGGTGAAAGCGGTTGTGTAGGTTGGATGTTTAAATCTAAAGGCGTATTCGTTATCGATAAAGAAGGTCATGACGAAGATGAATTGACTATGTTAGCTCTTGAAGCGGGCGCAGAAGACCTTAAGTCTGAAGACGATGTATTTGAAATTTATACTACTCCTGAAGATTATGATGCGGTAGAAGCAGCTCTTGCTGATGCGGGCATTGAAACAGAAGTAGCGAAAATCACAATGATTCCAGATACTACAATTGAATTGACTGGCGATGATGCTGTAAAAATGCAAAAAATGCTCGACGTATTGGATGATCTTGATGATGTACAAAACGTATATCACAACGGTATTTTGCCAGACGACGAAGAAGAATAATAATATTAAGGAGCACTCTAAGGAGTGCTCTTTTTTATTGATTCATGAAATTTAGAGTTTCTATAAATGTTAAAAATACTAATAGATTTCTTATAAATTTTATATTGGAATTCATGAAATTCGATGTGGTATTGTGCTATAATAAAATAGATTATGTATGGAGGTAGGCGATGGCTTATCTCATTTTTAGACTAAGGGGGTTGGGGTGCGAATTATAGGAATTGACCCAGGTACGGCGATATGCGGTTATGGCATTATTGACGTAAAGGGCAGTAAACTAACACCAGTAGCCTATGGGGCTATTACAACTCCTAAGGAATTAACTGATTCACAGCGGTTGGAAATTTTATTTAATGACCTCAGTGATATTCTAGAAGAATATAAGCCGGATAAATTTGGTGTAGAAGAATTATTCTTTAACCGAAATGTAACGACGGCGATTAAGGTTGGTCAAGCTCGGGGCGTCATTTTATTAGCTGCCGAGCAACAACAGATTCCAATCTATGAATATACACCGCTGCAAATCAAGCAAGCTGTTACTGGTTACGGCAAGGCTGATAAGAATCAGGTCATTTATATGACGATGAATATTTTGGGGATTCGTGAGAAAATTAAGCCCGATGATACGGCAGACGCATTGGCTGTCGCTATCTGTACGGCCCATAGTTCTCATAACGATAGATTGAAGAGGTTGGTATAATGATAGGGTATGTACGGGGCATCGTAACACATCTCTTTAAAGAGTCTTGTTACGTAGATGTACATGGCGTAGGGTATCGCGTTTATGTGCCGACCACTACGCGTCAACAATTGATTGAAGGCCAAGAGGCAACGTTATTCACGTATTTAAATGTACGGGAAGATGCGATGCAACTCTATGGCTTTTGGACGGAAGAGGAATATGAGCTATTTATTCTACTCATTTCTGTTTCCGGTATAGGTCCTAAGGTAGGGCTTGGCATTTTGTCTGGCATGACACCGGAGGCTTTTAAATTAGCAGTAATCAATGGTCAAGTTCAGCAATTAACTAAATTGCCTGGTATTGGCAAGAAGTCTGCAGAGCGACTTGTTCTTGAATTAAAGGATAAGTTAGCTAAAATGACATATATCTCTACGGAGTCACCGGCGGTGATTCAGCCAATTGGCGTTACTGCAAGTGGCGCTGCAGGAGAGGCTATTGAAGCTCTTGTATCACTAGGATACTCCGAGCGAGATGTGGCTGATATTGTGGAGTCATTAGATGATGGTAAACGCGATGTATCTGAGCTGATTAAGGTCAGCTTGATTGAGCTTGGGAAAGGACGATAAGGATGAACGAAGAAGTACGCCTTGTCGGAAATGGCGAGCACGAAGAAGATATGTGGCAATATAGCCTACGACCAAAGTTCTTTAATGAGTATGTAGGTCAAGAAGAGGCTAAAGGTAATCTAAATGTGTATATTCAGGCGGCTAAGCAACGTGGTGAAGCCTTAGATCATGTATTGCTCTATGGTCCACCAGGTCTTGGGAAGACTACTTTGGCAGGAATTATTGCGAATGAATTGGGTGTTAATTTTCGCATAACTTCTGGTCCTGCCATTGAAAAGTCTGGTGACTTGGCTGCGATTTTAACAAATTTAGATGATCACGATGTACTATTTATCGATGAAATTCATCGCTTGTCTCGTAGCGTAGAGGAAGTATTGTACTCTGCTATGGAGGACTATGCTATCGATATTATCATCGGTAAGGGGCCAAGTGCTCGAACGGTGCGCATTGACTTGCCAAAGTTTACTTTGGTTGGTGCCACTACACGAGCCGGGGCTTTGGCGGCACCATTGCGGGACCGCTTTGGCATTATTAACCGGTTGGAATATTATAAACAACCGGAATTAGAGTTTATTGTGACTCGAGCCTCAGAAATACTCAATATTGGGATTGAGCCAACTGGGGCTAGCGAGATAGCGCGTCGTTCAAGGGGAACACCGCGTATCGCAAATCGTCTACTTAAACGGGTTCGTGATTTTGCACAAGTTATTGGTGATGGGGTTATCACTCAGGAAATTGCAGATGATGCGTTACAACGTTTATACATAGACAAAGAGGGACTCGATCGAATCGATCGACGTGTGTTGGAGTGTATTATTGAAAAGTATGATGGTGGTCCAGTAGGTATTGATACTATTGCTGCGGCTATCAGCGAAGAGAGAGATACCATCGAAGATGTGTATGAACCATATTTGATGCAATTAGGATTTTTAGGACGCACACCACGTGGGAGGGTGGCTACTAAACTTGCCTATGAGCATTTAGGTATTTCACAGACAGGGAAATGACAATGAAAACGAAACGATTACAATTGATGATAATGGCAACGTTGTTTTTAGGTGTAAATATTGGTGGTGCTTCTGTAGCACAAGGGGCTACCTTGCAGAATAAAAATGTAGTAGTCACTAAAAAGCCTACGCCAAAATCAACAGTATCTACAATAAATGTATCGAAAGTAAATTCGACTAAGAAGTCAACTTTTCGACCACTTGTAACTAAACCGGCTCCAAAGCCTGTGGCGAAAACGACTTCTAAGTCTACTGCTACACCTACTGTAGCAAAATCTAGTGCAAAACCGTTGAGTGCGGTAAAGCCTAGTACTGCGGCAAAGCCAGCAACGACTGTTAAAACTAGTAGTGTAGCAACACATACAACAACTGCTAAATCAACAGCAGCTGCAAAACCTGCCAGCACTGCTCCGAAGCCAGTTGCTAAACCTGCAACAACGGGCGTTAAATCAACAGCTCAAAGGTCAGCTACTTCAAAACAGACTACTCCTAAAGTAGTAAAAACAACGGAAGCTGATAGTATTCAAGCTAATACAGCGGCTATTACGCGTAATAAGGTAGGTTCTGTAGTGACACCTGCTACAACGCGGGTAGAGAATGTACCGAATGTACGTGTTTTATTAGGTAGCCGTAGCTCTGATGCTACTGTTACGTCTACAGCTAATATGGTGGTGTTGAACAGTGGCAATGGTCAAGTTAGTACGATAAGTGCTAATCGCGGTACGACTATCGGTGTTCGAGGTGGTAAGATTGCTATCAATGGCAAGGCTATTGATACAGTGGTTACATTGAAACCGACTAATAGCAATGCACCATTCTTGTTTGAAGGCAAAGGTTATCGCGGTGGACTTACATTACGTGCTAATAATGGTAAAATGATGGTCATCAACTCTGTACCTCTTGAAGACTATCTTTATGGCGTAGTTCCACAGGAAGTCGTTCCGTCTTGGCCTGCAGCAGCATTAGAAGCACAAGCTGTAGCAGCTCGCACTTATGCGCTTCATACAATGGAAGAAAATAAAGGGAAATTGTATGATGTGAGCACGACCACAGATCATCAAGTATATAATGGTACTAGCGGTGAAACGCAAGCTACTACGAATGCAGTTAATAAAACCAAGGGGATGGTTATGCTATATAATCAACGCCCTATTAATGCCTTATTCCATTCTGATGGTGGTGGCTATACTGAGGATAGCGTCAATGTTTGGGGCAGTGATGTACCATATTTGAAAGGTGTAAAGGATTTTAGTACTGGCACATCTACATCAAATTGGACTGTTACAACTTCTCGCCAGGCTCTTGAAAGTAAGCTCAATGCAGCAAGTAAAGGTGTTGGCAAATTGAAGAGCATTCAATTGACTCCTCTTGGCAAGCCTGGTCAACAAACATCTGACCGAGGCGTGTCTGGTCGTATCAAAAGTGCTACTTTCATAGGCACCTCTGGGAAGACGACGGTAGATGGCGATTCCTTGCGTAGTATTTTAGGTTTAAAATCTACACTATTTGATTTTTATGTAAATCATAACCCTGCTAAAGACACGGGTAAGGCATATCATAACTTTACGGGCAATAATGATACTGTCTATATTAAAGGTCATGGTTGGGGACATGGTCTTGGTATGTCTCAATGGGGTGCCGCAGAGATGGCGAAACGTGCTACCCCAGGGGATACAAATTATTACCAAACTATTTTGCGTCACTACTATAGTGGCATTACATTAAAGAAAATGTACTAATAAGGATTACGATGAAAGTTAAAGATTTTGATTATGAATTGCCAGAAGAACTAATTGCTCAACATCCTGTAGAACCTCGCGATACAGCAAGACTTTTAACCTTGGATAAGATTACCGGTGAGGTTGCGCATAAAGAGCATTTTTACGATTTGCTTGATGAACTTCATGAAGGGGATGTACTTGTATTTAATAATACAAAGGTTATTCCTGCGAGATTATATGGTCAACGGCAAGGTTCTGGTGGCAAGGTAGAGGTATTGCTCCTCACTCCATGTGGTGAAAATCGGTGGGAATGCCTTGTTAAACCTGGCAAAAAATGTCCTATTGGTCAAGTTATAGAGTTTGACGACCGCTTAAGTGGGACTGTAATAGATAAGACTGAATTTGGAGGCCGTATCATTGAGTTCACTTGCAATGGTGTATTTGATGATGTAATACAAGAAATTGGTGAAATGCCATTACCTCCATATATTCATGAAAAGTTAGAAGATAAAGATCGTTATCAAACGGTATATGCTAAGGAGAAAGGTTCTGCTGCGGCTCCAACTGCAGGTCTACACTTTACACCAGAGCTTTTAGAAAAAATAAAAGCTAAAGGCGTAGAGCTTGAATTTGTAACCTTGCATGTTGGTCTTGGTACTTTTAGACCTGTATCGGCAGAGACGATTGAAGATCATGAGATGCATAGTGAGTTCTTCGTTGTATCTCAAGAAACCGCTGACCGTATTAATGCAGCTAAGAGAAACGGACGCCGTATTATTGCGGTGGGTACTACATCTGTACGTACACTCGAGTCTGCTACGAATGATGACGGTATACTACAAGGTATTAGTGGATGGACTCAAATCTTTATCTATCCTGGTTATAAATTTAAGATGATTGATGCATTGGTAACAAATTTCCATTTGCCTCAATCTACATTGTTAATGTTGATTAGTGCATTAGCCGGTCGTGAACATTGTTTAGCGGCCTACGAAGAAGCTGTTCGAGAGCGTTATCGCTTCTTTAGCTTTGGCGACGCTATGTTTATTCGTTAGGAGGGACTATGCCAAGTATTACTTATGAATTACAAAAGACATGTCCTCATACGGGGGCACGTGCAGGTTTATTGCATACACCACATGGTACCTTCCAAACGCCTATGTTTATGCCTGTAGGTACACAGGCAACTGTTAAAACAATGACACCTGAAGAATTAAAGGCTATGGGCTCTCAAGTTATCTTGAGTAATACATACCATTTATTCCTTCGTCCTGGTCCTGAACTTGTGGAAGAAGCAGGTGGGTTGCATAAGTTTATGAATTGGGATCAAGCTATTTTAACTGATAGCGGTGGGTTTCAAGTATTTAGTTTAGGCGACATGCGTAAGATTACTGAAGAAGGTGTAACTTTTAGATCACATATTGATGGTTCTAAACAGTTTTTATCTCCAGAAGTTGCCACAAAGGTACAAGAGCAATTAGGTTCTGATATTGCCATGGCCTTTGATGAATGTATTCCATATCCAGCAGATCATGATTATGCGAAGCGTTCTACAGCGCGTACCACACGTTGGGCTCATCGTTGCCAAGAGGCTCGTAAGGCTCATGACCGTCAAGGTATGTTTGGTATTGTTCAAGGCGGCATGTATAAAGACTTGCGCAAACAAAGTGTGGAAGAGTTAGTCGCTATGGACTTTGAAGGCTATAGTATCGGCGGTTTATCCGTTGGGGAACCTCATGATTTAATGAACGAGATTTTGGAATATACCACACCATTGTTGCCAACTAACAAGGCTCGTTACTTGATGGGTGTTGGTACAGCGGATTGTCTTGTTGAAGGTGTGGCACGTGGTATTGATATGTTTGACTGCGTATATCCAACACGTGTTGCTCGAAATGGGATGGCTATGACTTGGAAGGGGCGCCTTAACATTCGAAATGCGCAGTTTGCTCATGATTGGGGTCCTTTAGAAGAAGGCTGTCAGTGCTATACCTGTAAAAATTATTCCCGCGCTTATATTCGTCACTTGTATAAGGCGGAAGAAATTTTGGCATTGCGTCTCGTAACATACCATAATCTCTACTTCTTGCTTGAGTTTATGCGTCAAATGCGACAAGCTATTTTGGAAGATCGATTCCCCCAATTTAGAATGCAGTTTTGGGATAGCTTTAAAAAATAGTAATTAAGTCTAGTCAAATCTATATTAGGTGGCTATACTAGAAAAGAAAAATATATTTATTATACTAGGAGGATAAAATGGAAGATATTTTACAAGTGTTGCAAACTAGCTGGCCTATTTTGTTGATGGTCGTAATCTTTTATTTTTTATTATGGCGTCCACAAAAGAAACAACAAAAAGAGCGCGCTAATTTGTTAGGTAGCTTGAAAAAAGGTCAAAAAATCGTTACAATTGGCGGTATTTATGGTGAAATCGTTGAACTTGATGATGAAAAAGTAAAGGTTCAAGTATCTGAAAAAGTGGAGTTAACATTTGCGCGTTCTGCAATTGCTAACGTACTTTCCAAGAAAAACAAGGAAGAAAAATAATGAATACAAAGGAAGCAGTGCGCCGGGCGTGCAAGTCCAAGCGCGCTGCTTTATCCGTTGCTGATTGTAATACATGGACATCAATGTTGACGGAGCAAATCGTCAATACTCCTGAATATAAATCAGCTCATACCATTATGGCCTATTTGGCGATGCCCAAAGAGGCCAATTTAGACGATGTGATTCGTCATGCTTTAGAACATGGTAAATCCGTATATGTTCCGGTTTGTACAGATAAGACGACAATGATTGCAGTTCGTCTCAAGTCTCTAGAATCTATCACTCGGGGTGTGTTAAATATTCGCATTCCCTCTGAGCCATACGAGGTTATTAATCCACATGACTTGGATTTGATTTTAGTGCCTGGTGCTGGCTTTGACCGTCAAGGTGGTCGCATGGGGATGGGGAATGGGTATTATGATCGATTTCTCAAGGAACTTTCACCAAGTACATATATGGGCGTATGTTGGGCTATCCAAATTTGGGATGAATCAATCCCTATGGATGAATTGGACCAACGGATGAACAAGATTGTAACGGAGCAAGGCGTTATACATTGCGTATAGTAGTAGAAGGGAGCAACTATTTTGAACGGTAAAGCTATTATCAAGTTTTTAGTAGTCATTGCTGCCATCATTGGATTATTTGCGTATTTCATTCAACCTTTAGCAGGTTCTTTGAAACAAGGCCTAGACTTACAAGGTGGTACGCATATCGTATTGGAAGCAGAGGATTCTGCAACTGGTCAAGCTGACAATGATGCAGTAGAACGGGCGAAGCAAATCTTAGAGCGTCGTATTAATGAAATGGGTTTGTCTGAACCATTGGTACAACGTGAAGGTGCTCGTCGTATTATCATCGAATTGCCAGGCGTAAAAGATCCTGATGAAGCGATTAAACGTATCGGTAAAACAGCGGTCTTGGAATTTAAAAATGATCAAGGTCAAACTGTTATGACTGGTGATGATTTAAAAGATGCGAAAGAAGAGTTAGGTCAAAATAAACAACCACTCGTTGCTATTGAATTAAGCGATGAAGGGGCTAAGAAATTTGCGGACTTAACATCTAAAAATATTGGCCGTCGCATTGCCATCACTTTGGATGGTAAAGAATTGACTAATCCTGTAGTGCAACAAGCAATTACAGGTGGTAAAGCAACAATTTCTGGTAGTCAAAGCTTAGAAGAAGCTAAAGACTTGGCTATTTTATTACGTTCTGGTGCATTGCCTGTTAAAATTAATGTATTGGAAGTGCGTACAGTCGGTCCTTCTTTGGGGCAAGACTCCAAGGATAAATCTGTTGTAGCCTTCAGTGCTGGTATTGCAATGATCATGATTTTCTTGGTTATTTTATATCGCTTTTCTGGTATCGTAGCTAATATCGCATTACTTGTATATGTAATGCTCTTATTACTTGTATTAGGTAAAGGCTTTAATGCGACTATGACATTGCCAGGTATTGCTGGTATTATCTTATCCATGGGTGTTGCTGTAGATGCTAATATCCTTATCTTTGAACGATTTAAGGAAGAGGTATTCTCTGGTAAATCCATGCGTGTAGCAATGGAAGCTGGTTTTAGTCGTGCTTTAGCAACAATTACAGATGCGAACGTATCCGTTATTATTACGGCTGGTATCTTGACAATCTTAGGTTCTGGTCCGGTAAAAGGCTTCGCTATCAGCTTAGGCGTTGGTGTTGTTGTAAGTATGTTTACAGCGATTACAGTGAGTCATTTCTTGTTACGCTTACTTATTGACTGTAACTTTACGAACCATCCATTCTGGTTTGGTGCGAATATCTCTCCAAGCACAAGTGCTGACGCATTTGCACCAAAATCTTTGAAAGGAGGTAAACGCAAATGACATTAGACGTAATTAAACATCATCGTTGGTGGTTTGCTATTTCCTCCACACTTGTTATTATTAGTTTGATTTCTATCTTTACGAAGGGCTTTAACTTTGGTATTGATTATACTGGTGGTACCATTGTTGAAGTCGTATTTGACCAACCTGTAGAAGTTAGTCAAGTTCGTGATGTTTTGAAAGAATATAATCTTGAAAATGCTCAAATTCAGCTTTCTGGTGATACAACTGGTGAAACAGCTGGCGAAGACGTAATGATTCGTACACGTAATCTCGATCCTAGTGAAAGTGCAGCTGTAGTTGAATCCTTGACTAAATCTATTGGTAATAATACAGTTAAACGTATTGAAACTGTAGGTGCTGTAATTGGTTCTGAAGTTACAGAACATGCGTTATTAAATCTTGTGATAGCATTCGCAGCATTAGCACTATATATTTCTTATCGTTTTGAATATAAAGTTGCTATTTCTGCTCTTGTTGCTATTTTCCATGATTTGATTATGGTTCTTGGTGTATTCTCTTATTTCCAATTAGAAATTGATGCATCTTTCTTGGCGGCTATTCTTACGGTTGTAGGTTACTCCATGAATGAATCTGTAGTTATCTTTGACCGTGTTCGTGAAAATACACATACACATAAACGTTCTGATACATTTGCAGATCTTGCGAATGCATCTATTACACAAAGTATTCACCGTAGTTTCTATACATTGGCTACAGTTATGTTTGCCTGTGTATCCCTTTATCTGTTTGGTGGGGACACTACAAAGAACTTTGCTCTTTGTATGATTATCGGTTTTGCTAGTGGTGCATACTCCTCTATCTGTGTAGCTACATCCTTATGGGTTATGTGGAAGAGTCGCAACAAAAACGATATCCGCAATCAACAATAATATATGAACTACTTTTACTATAATAATGGTGAAAGTACTGAACCTCTCTAACATACAGTCTAGAGAGGTTCTTTTTATTCTACGAAAGTTGCATTACTGGCAAGTGCATTAGAATATCAATATTTTTATATTATTACTGCTTTAGTGTAGATAGTAATTGAGGAAAGTTAGTTAAAGATAAAATGAACTGAATGGATTATGAAAAGAGTGTTACACAATTTAAAACCTAAAATAATAAGAAATTAAGACGTACTTATTGTAAAATATGGTGAGTTTAAAATGAAGTTGTAAAAATAAGGGTTTTATGTGTTGACGATTATTTTATTTATGCTATACTTATACAAGTCATTAGGACACAGCACAAACGATGAGCACAAAAAAACTTCTGAAAAAAGTTTTAAAAAGTGCTTGACGTAATGAGCTGAACTTGATAGAATAATCAAGTCGCCAGTTGATGAAACACTTCGAAAGAAGGTAGTGGAAACTGGTACAGATCTTTGAAAACTGAACAATGATAGGTAATCAATCAATACGATTGAACATATGCCAGAGTGCGGGTTTTGACAAAGTCAAAACCAACCATAATTCAAAGTTACTTAAATGTAACGACAACAAATAATGAGCTATTCAAATAGCTTCAAGATATCTTGGAGAGTTTGATCCTGGCTCAGGACGAACGC
>NZ_PPDD01000015.1 GCF_002959895.1 Veillonella infantium
CTATCACTAGGAGGTTCTTTCCTTTTCTCTAAGAATTTTTACCGACCCCCAGTTTAACTGGGGGTTTAGTCATGCCTATTCGGCGTACAATCAAAAACCCCTTATCTGAGATTAGATAAGGGGTCATGTTTAGTCCTATTATTTTTTAAGACGGCTAATTACTTCATTAGTAATATTTTCGATTTTGCTGTTAGCATCAGCTGCACGGATTGTGTATGGATCATCCAATACTACATCCATTTTTTTCTCAACACGAATGCTTTCAACTGCATTGTGAATTGCTTGCATCATAGGTTGAGCAATTTTGTTGATTTCTTCGTTTTCTTTTTGAAGCAATGGAGCTACAGATTTATTGAATTCAGCTTCTGCTTGAGTTTGATCTTGAATTTTTTCAATTTCTTGTACTTTTTTCTCAATTTGTGGACGGTATTGAGCGTCTACTTGTTGCATTTTCATATCTAATGCACCATAGCCAGGGTAGCTATTTACTACTTGGCTCATATTTACTAAGCCAATGTTAGCAGCACTTGCCACTGCAGCAGTAGCAGACATAGCACCAACGATAGCTAAGGTAGTTAATTTTTTAGATAATTTCATCTGAAATCCTCCTCGAAATAAAAGTGTCACTATACAATCCAATAGTGTACTATTTTTACTATAACAAATCTCGCTAACTTTCACAAGACTATGTTACATAGCATAATAAAGCCCTATGAAATGCTTATGAAAGTCTATAGAAGTTAAAATAATACCCACACGCATGCCCTGAAGCTAAAATTGCAGTCGCTACGGACATATTCAGAGCACACATGTGGGTATTACGGCTTTCACCTATTATTTATAATTCGGTAACGAATTATTGTTCATCGTTAATATAGATGTATTTATCGGATTTCAATTTAGACACGAGGTCAGGCACCAAACCAATGAGACGATCGAAGCTGCTGCTGTAAGGGTTGCCTTTAATGTTGAACAACTCGATGCGTTCACCTTTAATAACGAGGATAGCGCTTGGTTCCATTTTAGCACCACCGCCACCGCCGCCACATTCGTGGTTTTTGTTCGCAGTGTTGTGGTTTGTACCAGTACCAAAACCAAATGTTACGTCTACGAATGGAACAAGTGTAGTATCGCCGATTTGCACAGCTTCGCCTACTACGGTTTCCACTTTGATCATATTTCTGAATTTCTCGAATAGGACTTCCAAATTCTCTTTTACATTACTGTTCTCCATCACAGTACCTCCGCTTTTTATGAAAGTATCTTTGCTATACATACAATACTTAGGTTTATATACTATGTATTTACCTTTATAAGGTACATACATTATTTGTAGACATCCTATATATTGTCTTAATATAGTTTATTTACTTAGTTGACTTAATATATCCTTACGCTGTTTGACCTTGTTCGGCTTTCAGCTTTTCTAACTGCTTAGCTTCCTTCCGTTTAACCCAGAAGACGCGAGCGCTTTCACCCAATAGGGAACGCATTGGTTTAGATAACAAGAATCTTGTACCATGCCAAGCCATGACCGCTAAAATGATGCGCCCTTTAATATGACCACTACCTTCACCGACCCAATTTACATAATCGAGCTCGATGTTCTCAGCTTGCTCAGGCCAAATACTGTACAGCATAGATGCGATAATTCCCATACGATATGGGTCACCGATACCAAATCGACCTTCTATGGCCACATCGCGTGGTTTAGAGTGGTCATAGCATCGCTTCGAAACAAGGAATAGCTGGTGCCATAATTCTGTATTTTGTACATGTTTCATGAACCAGAATGTAGGAATTTTAGATTTAAATGATGCCACCGGATCATTTGGGTCTGGTTTTTCAAAACGATGTTTAACCGTCGTTTTGAGGTCTTTCACCTTTGTAAATACCTTTTCCTTGATAGAACCGTCACTGTTGAAAGTAACACGGCTCACTGTTTCGTCATCGCTTTTAATATGGGATGTTGGATCTTGCTGAATGGAGTCATACCGATCAGCTCGAGCCTGTGCATCCATATCCTTAGAAGTTTGTTCAGGACGTTCAATGCGTTCATTTGGATTTTCAGATCTACCAGCCCCTGGTGATTCTTCATCACCAAAGGTTGCGTTAGAACGTTGAGAGCTCTTCAAATCTTCAAAGCTAGTGCCACTAGAGCTTGCAGAAGGGCCTTGTCCACCCCCTTGCATCGCCTTAGCAAAGGCTTCAGCTTGTGACATATCATCGTCTTCATCCACAACTTTTTGGTATTCTTCGTCTACACGATTTTCAAGCCATTCTTCATAGTCTTTCACAGGACCAATCTTGAGCATACCCAAAATATATAATTCCTTAAAAAATGGTTTGTCCTGCAAATACGCTAGATGCAGTGAAAATACACGCCACAGCCATTTGACACGCACCTCGCCACGATAGGGCGAGCGTCCGTCAACTTCGATGCTATATGTGATTGGTGTCAGTAGGATAATCAAGATGAGTGCTGCAATGATGGCCACAATAACGAGGGCCACAATAGCCACTGTACTCAACCACATCACCTCCTTAGGTGTACCTATGATTAGTTTTCAATACCTTTTCGAGCCATTACGCCTTGAAGGTAGTAGTGTTTAACCTCTTTCATTTCCGTTACAAGGTCTGCCTCGTCGATTAATTCTTGAGGAGCCCCTCGGCCCGTGAATACGAGTTCCGTTTCTGGATGACGAGCATCGAGCAAAGCCTTTGTTTTATCCCATGTAATGAGTTCAAAGAAGAGCGCCATGTTATATTCATCAAGAACGACAAGATCGTACTCTCCACTGCTGATAGCAGCCAGTGCGCGTTCGTAGCCTTTTTCGATGAGTGCTACATAGTCTTTTGGCGGATTACCAGATTCAAAGACAACGACTTCATCGCCCCATTTAGCGAGTTCATCCTTGCTTTTCATCCCTTCTTTGATGATAAAGAATGGCTTGCCCACGGTTTCTAAGGTTAAATTCTGTAAGGTAGGTAAAATAGTATGTTCACTATATACTTTAGATTTCATAAATTGCAAAAAGAGGACTTTCTTGCCAGCACCGATGGCACGGATAGCTAGACCGATAGCAGCTGTCGTTTTGCCCTTGCCTTCGCCGGTATAAACTTGTACATAGGCCTTCATAGATATACCTCCGTTCATATACTTTTATTTTACAATATATATATGCAAAAATAAAGAAAAAGAACTTGTTATTAGTGCATTTGCACGCATAACAAGTTCTTTTTGTATGACTTATATTGAGTTTTTATGTGTCTAATTGCTAATTGGCAAGAAGATCATAGGATCTGTAGGAGATCCATTGAGGCGTACCTCGTAGTGAACGTGAGCACCTGTACTTTTACCAGTACTGCCCATCAAGGCAATTGTTTGACCTTGTTTTACGCTCATACCTACAGTTACAAGTACAGCACTATTATGGCCATAACGCGTTACAAAGCCGTTACCATGATCAATCTCAACGAGATTTCCGTATCCACCATCTGTATACCCTGCAAAGGTTACAATACCTGCAGCAGTAGCCACAACTGGTGTACCATAATCATCCGCAATATCTACCCCTTCATGGAAGGCACCAATAGCACCTGTTACAGGGTCCACACGACTACCAAATGGAGAGGTAATAACGCCCTTGCTCGGCCAGATACTTGGTGTAGTGTTATTCGTAACACCACCAGAGCCAGCTGAGAAGTTAATGGATTGCATAGCCATAAGGTCTTGCGCTCCACCATCACGAAGGATATTACGCATTGTATAGAAGCTAACTAGCAATTTTTGTGCGTCCTTGTCCATTTTGGACAGACGAGCTGATAATTGTGCCGCTGTTAGCGTCTTTACTTCGCTTTCATCAGCGGCTGGCTGCTTTGGGTCGCTACCGTCCCCGCCACCTTGAGATGGTGTGCCAGATTCAGCGCCCTTCAGCATTTGCTTGTTTTCTTCACTAATTTGATTTAAGTTTTGAATTTTCTTATCTAAAACATCTGTCTTTTGTTGTAACAATTTCAGCTGTTCAGATTGTAATTGTGTCTGTTGACGTAATTGCACCACCTCAGCTTGGCGCACGATGCCCCAAATGCCGAGAACCAATGCGGCGATAATTATGATAGAGCTTACAATAGCTGCTATCTTCGCTTGCTTGGTTGTTAATGTCAATATGCAGTTGTCACCATTTCTTTCAACTTTATTTGAAATAAATGCCGGTACTTTCAATACAAACCTTCCTTATTTAGAAACGATGGCGCTCGTTAACGCTTCCTCATTGGTGCGCTCGCCCAACGCTTCGTTCAAACTCTCTAATTCTTCTTGTGAAAGACTTACGAGACTTTTACCTTTCACAATAGGTTTACTAAAAATACGGGATTCGCTACGACCGTAAATACTGGAGATACAGATACCGTTATTGTTGCCATCAAGTAATGTTAGCGCAAAAGACAAATCATTACCGATATTTTCAAAGGCATTATATTTAACAAAGCCAATTTTTTGTATCGTATTGCTTTGAATATTGCGGATCGCCGCTTGTTCGGTCATCATAGTCTCAAGACCCTTAGCAGCATCGCGAATTTCGCTAACCTCTACAGATAATTTACGTTCTAGGCTCGCACCATTGTCCCCTTGCATAAAGAAATCATATTTCTTTTTAAGGCTCCCTAAGCGAATGTGCAAGATTACACAATACACTAACAACGCTATTACAAGGACGATGGTCGCCATGCCAATCCACGGTTGAATCGATTCGAACATGTATATTCCTTCCTATACAATCATTCAAACTCCAACACTTAATTATACCATTCTTATTGTGAAAGTTAAATGACTGCATGCAATTTAATTTAATATGTGTAATGATAGATTAATTATACCTACCCTTTTATTTCGTCAATAAATGGGCTTATCGCTCGTTCTAGTATACCATGTAGAGCCGCTATGAGTACACCGTAATTTACGATTGGTGTGCCTTGTACAACGGCACATTCAATGCGTCGTAACACCTCGCGGCGTGTGAGCATACAAGCACCACAATGGATGATTAAATCATACTGGGATACATCTTTTGGGAACGCTCCCCCACTAGTGAATTCTAGCTGTAAATCTGTATGACCTTGCTTCTTAAGAAGGTTAGGAATCTTTACAGTACCAATATCATCACATTGGCGGCGATGTGTACAGCCTTCACTGATAAGCACCTTAGAGCCTGGTTTTAAATTCTTAATCGCTTCTACACCAGCTACTAAGTCTTGTAATTTGCCCTTAAAACGGGCCATCAAAATAGAGAATGATGTCAGCGAAATTGTATCAGGTGTCAATTCATCAACGCGATCAAAAGCTTGCGAGTCACAGATAACCATCTTAGGTGGATATTTAAGAGAGTTAATCATAGCAGGTAATTCTTCTGTTTGGCATACTAACGCTAAGCCTTTATAATCCAATATTTCACGAATAGTTTGTACTTGTGGCAAAATAAGGCGGCCCTTTGGTGCTGCACTGTCGATAGGACATACAAGAATTATAGTATCCCCCTCTTCTACTAGGCCTTGTAATAGAGTTTGATCCCCTTCTACATCAAGTGGTGTTAACCCACCCAAGAGATCAAGTAATTCTAAACGTTTAGCTTTAGATGTAAAATCAGCTGAACCAATAACAGTAACTAATTCAGATAATCCCTTATGAGTTTCTACATAAGTAGATGCATCTGTTTTATTTTCTATGTTATTTACTTTATTATTTTCTTTGTCAATTTCTGCATTGATTTCATTTATAAATAATGCAATAGGCACATTATTTTGTTTTAATAGGCCTAACCAATGTATATCATCAGTAGTTGGTTCTTCATCGGTACGAAGCACATAAACAGCGAGATTAATCTTTTTCACAACCTCTTCTGTTTTCTCTATCCGCAATGTACCTAATTCAGTTGTATCGTCTATACCAGCTGTATCGGTAATCACCACAGGTCCTAATGGCAAAATCTCCATGGATTTGCTCACTGGGTCTGTTGTTGTTCCTGCCACCTCCGACACAAGAGATACAGGTTGATCTGTTAACATATTAATCAATGTAGACTTACCAGCGTTACAACGGCCAAAAAAGCCTATATGAGCGCGGTTTGCTTTAGGTGTTTGTTCCATAGTCTATCCTTGTTACTTAACGTTTATATTTATTACAAAATATAGTTAATCATCTTACAACAACATGTATTATGATCTACTAAGTTATCTTACAATATTATTATAACTCAATAAAATACCTTATATACAGTAAAAGCGCAGTCCGTAGACTACGCTTTCACCGTGGATTGTAAATTGTATTTATATTATACAGAATTGTTATCTATTTGTCATTACTAAATTCACATAATTCGATTCGAATTTAAGTATATCAATTATACTCTAAATTCTACGGTTTCAGTATCATCTGTGTTATCTTGACCATCCATAAAGGCAATAAGACGTTCTAATTCTGCTTCAGAGGAGAAGGCAATTTCAATCTTACCTTGAACCTTTTTACTAGCACGGAATTTAATATTTACAGGAGACCCTAAGCTTAGTTTTAAACGGTCCATAAGAGCACGTACCTCTGCAGTACTTTGCGGCTTAGCAGCCTTCGCTTTAGGTGTCTTATTTTGCATAGACTTCACAAGGGCCTCTGCTTGACGAGCACTTAAGTCGCCCTCTTTAATACGTTCAGCAGCTTCAATTTGTTGCGCTGCACTACGCAATGCCAACAATGGACGCGCTTGACCTACTGTTAAGTCACCTTCGATGAGATCTTTTTGTACAGAATCACATAATTTTAACAAACGAACCATATTTGCAATATAAGAACGACTGCGACCTAGGCGAGCAGAAATCATTTCTTGGGTTTGTTTATACGTATCCATTAAACCTTGGTATGCCAAAGCTTCTTCAATTGGATCCAAGCCTTCACGTTGTAGATTTTCAACGAGGGCCACTTCTGTCATCTCTTCTGTATTATATTTTTTTACAATAACTGGTACAGTCTCAAGGCCTGCAATGATAGCAGCACGGTAACGACGTTCACCAGCTACGATTTGATATTTATTCTTTTGTTTACGTACTACAATTGGTTGAAAAATACCAAGATTTTTAATAGATTCAGCTAATGTTACTAAACTATCTTCATCAAAACTTTTACGTGGTTGATCTGCATTAGGAACTAACTCGGAGATTGGTAGTTCATGAATCTCCTTTTCAGGCAATACAGACTCTACCGTATCTACCTTCATTAAATTTCCAAGGCCCTTCCCCAAGCCGGATGATTTACTTTTCTTACTTTTTACTTCTCTAGGCATAACTAACCTCTCTCACCTTACATATGTGACTATATATCAATTTGTAACACCCAATTATTTAATAGCCAAGGTATTAGTCTAGTCATTTTAACTATTTAACTAAACAACTAGCTATCTATTTAACGAAACAATTGGCTATCTATTGAACTATTGAACTATTTATTTATTTTTTGAAGCTTTAATCACTTCTTTAGCTAGTTTAGTATATACGTCTGCCCCTTTAGATTTTGGATCATATACGATAATAGGTTCACCATAACTTGGAGCTTCGCTAAGACGTACATTACGTGGAATAATAGTCTTATATACTTTATTGCCAAAGAATTTTTTCACTTCATCAGCAACTTGAATAGATAAATTTGTACGACCATCAAACATAGTTAACAAAACGCCTTCAATTTCAAGATTTTTATTAGATGTTTGTTGCACAATTGTTATAGTTTTTACTAATTGACTAACCCCTTCTAATGCGTAGAATTCACTTTGAATCGGAATTAGTACGCTATCTGCTGCTGTAAAGGCATTTAATGTTAGCAAGCCAAGGGATGGCGGACAATCAATAATGACAAAATCGTATTCGTCACGTACTGGTGCCAATGCTTTTTTTAACATTGTTTCACGTGAAACAACTGAAACGAGTTCCACTTCTGCTCCAGCTAATTGAATTGTTGCAGGCGCTACAAATAGCTTTTTAAGCATTGTAGGCTGAACAATATCAGCAATAGGTTCACCATCGATAAGAACATCGTGTACACAGAGTTCTAAATCATCTTTTTCAATACCTAAACCAGAGCTAGCATTACCTTGTGGATCTAAATCAACAAGCAATACTTTTTTACCAGCATCAGCCAAACAAGCGCTCAAATTCACGGATGTTGTTGTTTTACCAACACCGCCTTTTTGATTAGTAATAGCTATAACTTTGCCCACTTAATTCACCTCACATGTTCGTTTAAAATATTTCGTTTTAATTATAACATAAAACAACGATAATTACGGTAATTACAAATCAAATTCCATAAAAATTATCTATATTTTTCTACTAACTACATTCTTTAATAATACGCATATTTACATATTAACAAATAATATGATTAAATCTTATTTTTAAACCTCATTTTGTATTTCTAAAAAGCTACTATAAGAATTTTAATTGTTTCACGTGAAACAAATTACCTTTACTTCTTCATAGCAAAATTTTGATTTAAAACATATTTGTAAATGTTTCACGTGAAACATTTATGATTAATAAAAATAAATACTAATAATTTACTCTCTTAACATATAATTTTAATAAAAAAATTTATATTGGAAAAATAATTTTGGTATATAAACATATACCAATCATTCAAATTTACACAAAAAAATTTAAATCCAAAATTTATCTAAAAACAATTAATTAAAAATCAAAATTTGGCCAATGAAAATAATTTAGTCAGAAAAAATAAATCATTTAGAAAAAACAATTCATTACAAAGCATTATTAAGATTACAATTATTAATCAAAATTTACTACTAAAATAAAATTTAATATATTGAGCAAAATTTATAGACAAAGTATTAAGACTGTTTCACGTGAAACAATTTAATATAAATATAAAACAGTAAAATTATTAAGTTAATATAATGAGCTAAAACATTTAGAATATCACTAATAATAACTTTTAAGATTAAAATATATTCTGATATAGCTTTAAGTTATATCAATACACCACTAAATTATATGAGAATACAGGCCCTATATGCTTTGACAGGCTTTCATCATATCTATATACTATTAACTAGATAGTAATTAGATTGATTATCTTTAATATAGTTAAATTGATTATATTACATGATCTAAATATATAAATTATAGTAAGCACACACGCTCTACGGATACGCAGAGCTTTTTATTTTTGAAGAGGAGGCGTTTCCATGCCCATCTATAACGGAATGCTTCCTGCCATCGATAAAGCAGAAGTAAAACGATACGCAGGACTTCGTCACGCTGAGGATTTCCCACAACAATATGTAGACGAAGCATGTAAGGAAATCCAATTATTAGCTACACCTAAAGGTGTATATCAAGAATATGATTATGATGCAGAGACAAAAACAATTTTAAGCAATCCACCGCTTAAAATTGAAGGTTCAATCATCGAAAAACACTTAGAAAAATCTACAAAGGTCTATGTATTAGGCGTAACAGTAGGTGAAGATGTAGAAATTCGCAGTGAACAGCTTTTTAAACAAGGTAATTACACTGTAGGTTTATTGCTTGATGCAGCTGCTACAACAGCAGTAGAGCAGGTAGCTGATCAAGTAAATGAAGTTATTAATACAATCGCTAAAAAACAAGGTTATAAACCAACATGGCGATTTAGTCCTGGTTACGGTAACTGGCCACTAGAAATTCAGCCACAATTAGCTAAAATTATTAAAACAGAGATGATTGGTTTGCAAGTAACGGAGAACTATTTATTGTTTCCACGTAAATCTGTGACAGCTATTATTGGATTAATGCCAGCTGACCAGGATATCAATACAAAGCGTGGTTGTACATCTTGTTCCCAAAAGGATTGTGCATCTCGTAAATTACCAGAAAAGGCATCTGTAACCACTAATAATAAAGGAGAAGAGAGCTGTAGTAAAACGACAGCTGAAGCCTCTGGTATCGCTATGAAAGGCCAACCAACAGAATAATGTTTCACGTGAAACATTTTAAAATTTAGGATGATAAAGGAAGATTTTTATGTATATATTTGACGGTGCTATGGGCACAATGCTTCAAGCTGCAGGCTTGGAAGAGGGCTATTGTCCAGAATTATTTAATCTAGAAAAACCAGAAGTAGTAAAGAATATTCACGCTCAATACCTACAACATGGCAGTGATGTTATTACTACCAACACATTCGGTGCTTGTGGTCTTAAGTTAGAAGATTACGACTTACAAGATCGCGTAAGAGAAATTAATATTGCAGCTGTAAAGGTAGCAAAAGAAGCTATTGCAGAGGTTAAACCATCTGCCCGTGTAGCTGGTTCTATGGGGCCTACAGGTCGTTTCTTACAACCATTAGGCAATATGAGCTTTGATTCTATTTATGACACGTACCGTGAACAAGCAGATGCATTGATTGAAGGTGGCGTAGATTTCATTATCATTGAAACTATCATTGACGTACAAGAAATGCGTGCCGCTTTATTAGCATCTCTTGACGCTCGTGAAGCAGCAGGGAAGACAAAAGAAGATGTACAAATCATCTGTCAGTTTTCTTTCAGTGAAGACGGCCGTACTATTACAGGTACACCGCCAGCAGTTGCAACTACTATTGTAGAATCAATGGGTGCAGATATCATCGGCATTAACTGTTCCCTTGGACCTGAACAAATTACACCACTTATTGAGGAAATCGCTAGCGTTACCAACTTGCCAATTAGCTGTCAACCAAATGCAGGCATGCCTCAATTAATTAACAAACAAACTGTATTCCCACTTACAGCAGAAGAAATGGGTCCATTGATGCTTCCAATCGTAGATGCAGGTGCAAGCTATGTAGGTGGTTGCTGTGGTACAACACCAGCTCATATCCAATCTATTTCCGACGCTGTAAAAGCACATACACCTAAAGAACGTGCTCATATTGAACCTAAAACAATCATTACGAGCCGTACTAAATTGTTAGAATTAGGTCATCATACAAAACCGCTTATCATCGGTGAACGTATCAATCCTACAGGCCGTAAAGTGCTTGCTCAAGAATTACGCGATGGCTCTTTCATCCGTGTAAAACGTGATGCGTTAGACCAAGTAGAAGCAGGTGCCGATATCCTCGACGTAAACATGGGCGTAGCAGGCATGGACCAAACTCCATTGATGGAGCGTGCTATCTTCGAATTATCCATGCTTGTTGAAACTCCATTATCTATCGATACATTGGATCCAGCAGCTATGGAAGTAGCCCTTAAAAACTACCCAGGTCGTGCTCTTATCAACTCTGTAAATGGGGAAGAAGAGTCCATCACACACGTTATGCCATTGGCTAAGCGTTATGGTGCAGCATTGCTTTGCTTGCCAATCTGCAGTGGTGACTTACCTGAAAAAGCAGAGGACCGCGTTGCGTTAGCTGAAAGCATCGTAAATCGCGCTTATGGATATGGTCTTCAACCACATGACCTATTACTTGACCCATTGGTATTAACACTTGCTAGCGGTGAAGATAGTGCACGTCAAACATTGCGTACATTACAGCTATATAAAGAGAAATTTGGCTTCCCAACAGTAATGGGCTTGTCCAACATTTCATTCGGTATGCCACAACGTCCATACTTGAATGGTCAATTCTTAACAATGGCCCTTGCATGCGGTTTGACAACACCAATCATGAACCCATTAAACTATCCAGCTAAAAAAGCTTTTGTATCTAGTACAACATTATTAGGCTGGGATCCAGGTTCTGCTCAATTCATTAAAGAATACGGCTACGAAGACGAAACAAGTGCTCCTGGTAACGCTGCTCCAAAAGGTCCTGAAAAGAAATCCTTCGACAGTAATGATCCACTCGCTAATATCCGTGCTTGCGTAGAGCAAGGGGAAAAAGAGGCGATTATAGATCTTGTAAAAAAAGCATTAGCCGATGGCATTGATCCATTGGATCTTACGAAAAAAGGCTTATCGGAAGCGATGAATGTAGTAGGGGACAAGTTCGGTTCTGGTAAATTATTCTTGCCACAAGTAATGCTTGCTGCCGAAACAATGCAGGCTGCTTTCAACACCATTAAAGAAATTATTCCTGCTAGTGAAAGTTTAGATAAAGGTACGGTCGTTGTAGCAACAGTTAAAGGCGACATCCACGATTTAGGTAAAAATATCGTAGCAGCCTTGCTTGAAAACAATGGTTACAAAATCGTTGACCTTGGTAAAGACGTTGATCCAGAAGACATCGTTCAAGCTATTAAGGACAACAAGGCGGCTCTCGTTGGTATCTGTTCCTTGATGACTACAACAATGCCTCAAATCGACAATACTGTGGCTGCTATCCGCGCTGCAGGCCTTAATACTAAGGTCATGGTTGGTGGTGCCGTAGTATCTCAAGAATACGCAGATCAAGCGGGCGCAGATATCTACGCTAAAGACGGCATCGCTGCAGTTAACCATGCCAACGATTTCTTTGAAACTTTAGAGAAATAATTTGTAATAAAGAGGTACATGATGACATTAAGAGAGAAACATCAACAAGGGAAATTCACCATTACTGTTGAATTAGACCCACCAAAGAGCAGTTCTGCTCAAAAGGTATTTGACCAAGCAGCTCGTTTGAAAGGAAAAGTAGATGCTATTAACATCGCTGACAGCCCTATGTCCAAGATGCGTATGAGCCCAATTTCCTTGTCCTATTTGTTACAACATAATAAAGACATCGAAACTATCTTCCACCTTACATGCCGCGACCGTAACATCATAGGCTTACAATCCGAATTACTAGGCGCTGCAGCACTTGGCGTAAATAACATCTTAACCCTTACTGGTGACAAACCAGATAATGGGGACCACCCATTTGCACAATCCGTATTTGAAGTAGACTGTATGGGCTTGCTCAATATCGCTAAAACATTAAATGCTGGTAAGGACTTGGCAGGTAATGATTTAGATGAGCCTACAAACTTCTACATCGGTGCTACTGGCAATCCTGGTGCGCCAGATTTAGAGATCGAGCGTCAAAAATTGGCTGCTAAAATCCAAAATGGTGCTCACTTCGTACAAACACAACCTATTTACGATTTAGAACAAGCAAAACGCTACATCGATAAAATGTCTGAATTCGATGTGCCTATTATGCTTGGCTTAATTCCACTTAAAAGCTTCAAAATGGCTACATATTTACATGAAAAAGTGCCTGGGATCAATATTACACAAGAAATCCTAGACCGTGTAGAAAAAGGCGGTAAAGAAGCGGGTACAGAAATCGCTATCGAAACCTTGGAACAAATCAAAAAAATCGCTGCAGGCGTACATATTATGCCTTTAAACGATATTGATACAACATTACATATCATTGACCACGTATAGGTCATTGTAAAATTATCATATGATAAGAAAAGAGAAAGAGGATGCAAATCTATGATTTGCATCCTCTTGTTGTTTATATTGTGCTTACAAGCAACTATATGCCCCTTTAAAGATTACACTAACGGTTTATCTTTAATTTCTTTTGGCTTACGTGGGTATTGTTTTGGTGTTTTACCTGTTTTTTTGATGTACAGGATAGCTCGTTTATCATCTAAGGTTGGCAGAGTAACAGTACGAACCTCTTCAATCTTCGCTTTTAGTGTACTGAGGGCTTTATTAGATTCTCCCACTTCTTCTTCGTATATAGCGCCTTTTAAAGCAATTACGTAACCACCTTCTTTAACATAAGGAACAGTCCATTCCAAAAGAATAGGTAAACGTGCCACTGCACGACTCGTAGCAATATCGAAGCTTTCACGGTAATCTTGATGACTAAGATCCTCTGCACGGCCATGCAAGGTCGTACAATTCGTCAATTTTAGCTCATCCATAACGGATTCAAGGAAGGTAAGACGTTTTTTCAAAGAATCAAATAGCGTAACCTTGAGGCTACGGTCATATATAGCCAACGGAATACCTGGGAAACCAGCGCCTGTACCAACATCGATGATAGACATGCCGGATTTAATGATATTTGGGTCATAGCAGGAGAGGGAGTCGATCATGTGCTTAACTACAACCTCTTTCATATCTGTAATACCAGTGAGGTTGAGATATTTATTTGTTTCAATCATGCGCGCATAATACACATAAAAGTCCTTCGCTTGCTCTTCCGTACAAGGCAAACCAAATTGGCTCATTTGCTCCATCATGTATGAAACAAATTCAGACTCCGGTGCTATAGGCACATCGTATTTTTCTTTCATAAGCACTCCTAATAAATTATTCAATATTTATATAAAAGTAAAAGCTATCCACAATTATTCAATACAACTCATGTCATATAGCTCATCATATAAATAAATCTATGTAATTAACAATATATGAGATAGTGAAATAGTATTTCTAATTTCAAATGCTATAAAACTCAAAAATTTAAGCTCTACCGCTTATTTGATCAATTTTATATAGTTTATATACAAAAACTAATAAAATGACCATATAAGCGAAATATTTAAGTATTATTTCTTTATATTATAGCATATTCTCAATGTATTCTCATTTATAAACAAAAACATAGGGTCTTCGTCAAACAAAAGCTATGACCTGCGCAAAACAAAATAGGGTAGGGGTAGGGATAGAGATGTTACACCTGTATTATCATTTAAATAATTAATTGAGAAATCGGTCCATCTTTTTGACCTGTATTTTCAATCTTTTATCAAGTTTTCAGATTCTTCTTCTATTTCAATTTCATCATTCATCTTTTTATCAACCAAATTTCACAATTTATTTCTAATTTATCACCATGAACTTTTCTTCACATATAGATTATTTTGTCTATTCTGAATGTACATCTAATGTATTTCTCTAGTGTACATATTTTAACCATAGAATAATATGTGTTTTATAAATATACATATAAATATACACAGAAATTCCATTATGATATGTATACAAAATTATACCTTGTTAAAATATATATCAAGGTATATACTTTTATTAACAAGGAGGTGATATGTATGACCACAGCAAAGCTATTCGAAAATGGCCGCAGCCAGGCTGTACGATTACCAAAAGAATTTCGGTTTAATGGTGATGAAGTAATCATCAACAAAATTGGAAATGTAGTTTTACTTATGCCAAAAGATGATGAGTGGGCAGGATTTGTAGCTGGTTTATCATTATTTACAGATGATTTTATGTGTAACGGACGGGAAGATATCGATCATCAGGAGCGTGAAGCCTTATGAAGTATATGTTAGATACAAATATATGTATTTATGCCATTAAGCAAGAGCCAGAAGTTGTACTACAAAAAATTTTAAAGCATCGTCCTTCAGATATATGTATATCATCAATTACATATGCTGAGTTAATGCATGGTGTAGAAAAAAGCCAATCAAAAGATAAAAATAGATTAGCTTTAACACTTTTATTATCGCCTATCCAAATTGTTGATTTTGACAGCCACGCTGCTGAGGAATATGGAAAAATAAAAGCAGATTTACAATCACAAGGAAAAATTATTGGTCCTATGGATCTGCTCATTGCAAGCCACGCAAAGTCAAAGGGTCTTACCATTGTTACTAATAATACAAAAGAGTTTGAAAGAGTAAGGCAATTAGAAGTTGAAGATTGGTCCAAACCATTAAGCTAATTAAAACTATAAATAGTTACTAAAAAAGCTAGCTAAATCAAATTAGCTAGCTTTTTTCTATGCAATCACATATTTTATTTGCTTCGATTGTATTGTTCTAGTTGAATCAACAAAACAGATACGTCCGCCGGGGATACGCCAGAGATACGGCTTGCTTGGCCAATGGAGTGAGGGCGGATTTTATTGAGCTTTTGTTGAGCTTCAAGGGAGATGCCCTTAATTTGTGTGTAATCCCATTCTTTTGGAAGAATTTTTTCTTCTAATTTGCGAACCTTGTCGACTTGGTCCATTTGCTTTTTAATATAACCTTCGTACGTAATGGAGATATCAACAGCTTCTTCTATGTCAGGTGTATAGCGTTTCAAACCAAATGCATCGGCTACGATAGCATAAGAAAGTTCGTTACGTTTCACCAAATCGTAGGCGTGAATGCCCGTTCTAATCGGTGCTGTACCTAAGCTTTCAAGTAAGGCTTGTGTTTCCTTAGATGGATTAACAGGTGTATTTCGCAACATATCCATCGCTTCTTCGATAGCAGCTTTCTTAGCTGTAAATTTAGCCCAACGATCGTCTTTTACAAGACCGATAGCACGGCCTTTTTCAGTAAGACGCATATCTGCATTATCTTGACGAAGCAATAGACGATATTCGCTACGGCTTGTCATCATACGGTACGGTTCATTCGTACCTTTTGTTACGAGATCATCGATGAGAACACCGATATAGGCTTCAGAGCGAGCAAGGATAAACGGTTCTTTACCTTCAAGCCATAAAGCAGCATTAATACCAGCCATTAGACCTTGTGCAGCGGCTTCTTCATAGCCAGATGTACCATTTGCTTGACCAGCAGAGTAGAGGCCTTCAATATGTTTCACTTGAAGGGCTGGTGTTAATTGTGTTGGGTTCAAACAATCGTATTCAATGGCATAGGCAGGGCGCATGATTTCTACATTTTCAAGGCCTGGAATGGTGCGAAGGAATGCATATTGTACGTCCATTGGAAGAGACGTACTCATGCCTTGCACGTACATTTCGTTTGTGCTAGTACCTTCTGGTTCTACGAATAATTGATGACGTTCTTTATCGGCAAAGCGCACTACTTTATCTTCGATGGAAGGGCAGTAACGAGGGCCTACGCCTTCAATTTTACCACTGTACATTGGAGCGCGGTGAATATTGCTCGTAATGATTTCATGCGTTTCTTTGTTAGTATAGGTCAACCAACATACGTCTTCATTGCGGTTAATCCATTCATCCATGAAAGAGAAAGAGTGATGATGTGTATCGCCTTCTTGAACCTCCATGTTTTCGAGGTTAAGCGTGCGTTTATCTACGCGAGCTGGCGTACCAGTCTTAAAGCGCATCAACTCAATGCCATTATCTAGCAAGGATTGAGAGAAATGTTCTGCTACACGTTGACCATTTGGACCACCTACATAATCGATATCGCCGATGAGGATTTTACCTTTCAAGTAGGTACCTGTACAAAGAATAACAGCCTTAGCACCATAGAATTCGCCAAGTTCTGTTACAATACCTGTTACCTTGCCATCCTCAACCTTAAGCTCAGTTACCATGATTTGCTTAACATTGAGATTCTCTGTATTTTCAATGGTTTGTTTCATCAAATGTTGGTATTTGATTTTATCAGATTGGCAGCGCAAGGAATGCACTGCAGGGCCTTTACCCATGTTGAGCATACGCATTTGGATAGCCGTAGCGTCAGCGTTGATACCCATTTGACCGCCTAAGGCATCAAGCTCATAAACAAGATGACTTTTACCAGGACCGCCAACGGCAGGATTACATGGCATAAGCGCAATATTATCTAAACTGATGGTCGCCATCAACGTGCGATGACCCATGCGGGCAGCGGCGAGGGCCGCCTCACAACCAGCATGACCACCACCGATGACGATGACATCATAATTATCTACTGTGTACATATCAATTGAATTCCTTATATTTGTTACTTATCTTATTGTGAAAGTTTATTTTACTCAAAACTGCAAGGCAAAATATCCTAGAGTCCGGATCCTCACTGTAAAAGTTTTTAAAGTGATGCTTTGGTTTGACCCAGAGTCCAGTTCCTCACTGTGAATTTTCTTTAGGCTACGTTGTAGCCTAGAAAATTTTACGTTCGGAACAAAGTGATGCTTGGGTTTAGCCCAATGTCCAGGTCGCTCGCTGGGCATTTTTCTTCGAAAAATTGCACGCTCCGACCAAAGTGATGTGTGGCTCCCATCGTCGCTAATGCTCCTCTGTTAGCTCACACCCTACTTTCCTAAGCAGAATCGACTAAATAGTTCATCGATCATGGATTCTCGGATGGTGTCGCCCGTGATGTCCCCAAGTAGTTCCCAGGCGCTGCGCAGGTCGGTAGCGACAAAGTCCACTGGCATGCCCATATCGATGGAGGAGAGGGCTTGTTCAACTTGCGCCTTTGCTTGTTCCATGAGGCTAATGTGGCGCACGTTACTGATCATGGCGCTATTGTCTTGTTTTACACGACCGCCGTAGACGAGTTCTTGTACCCATTTAGAGAGGACTGCAGAGCCTTCGCCTTCTTTGGCACTAATGCGCTCAATAGCTGTAAAAGTCCCGTGTTCTTTAATATTTTCATCTGTAACGACTTGTGCCACATCGGACTTATTGAGGAGTACGATGGTATTCAAACCGCTGACAGAGGTCAAAATTTCGATTTCTTCAGGGGTTAATGGCGTAGATCCATCGATAACACAGAGCACGATGTCTGCTTTGTTAATATAATCGCGAGCCCGTTCCACGCCGAGGGCTTCTACCGTATCTTGAGTATCGCGAATACCTGCCGTATCGATGAGGCGCAGAGAAATGCCTTCTACGGTCATATATTCTTCAATACTGTCCCGTGTTGTCCCCGGAATATCCGTTACAATAGCGCGGTTTTCACGCAATAGAGCATTCATAAGGCTCGATTTACCTGCATTTGGGCGGCCTACAATAACCGTCGTAATACCGTCGCGAATAAGGCGACCTGTGTTCGCTGTGGACAACAAATCGTCCATAGCTTTCAAAATAGGCTCTAGCTGCTCACGAACCTCTTGGCTCGTTACATCCTCGATATCCTCTTCTGGATAGTCGATGGTTACCTCTAAATGAGCAATCATGGCGATGAGCTGTTCACGCACATCTTTTACAAAGGACGAAACTGTGCCGTCTAGCTGCGATACAGCGAGAGAGAGGGAGTCCTCTGTTTTTGCTTCAATAATATCAATGATCGCCTCCGCTTGGGTGAGGTCGATACGTCCATTCATAAAGGCGCGCTTCGTAAATTCGCCGGCCTCTGCCATGCGCACATCGTGATTTACGAGCAGTTTCAAGATTTGTCGAACCGGCACAATACCGCCGTGACACTGAATTTCTACCACGTCTTCTGCGGTGTAAGAATGAGGGCCTTTCATTAATAATACAAGAACCTCGTCGATGGTCTTATTCGTTGCTGGATCCACAATGGTTCCGTATTGTATCGTTCTGTTTTGGCGGTCCATCAAAGGAACGGTGCCAGCGCTCTTGAACAGGCTATTTACAATAGGAAAACTATCCTTACCGCTGACCCGAATAATGCCAACCCCGCCGATGCCGGGCGGCGTCGCAATGGCCGCTATTGTATCATCTATATACATACATATCTCCGTATTTCGATTATCTAGTATTTGCTTTTGTATATGTTCTTCGCCTGTGAAAGTTAAACTAAACTAATCTTTGCATGCGAAGATTAACTTAGGTTAGCTTTCACCATAACCTAAAGAATAAAGGGGGGCAGCCCTCAAGCAACCATGAATTCAGTCACTTGAAAGCTGCACCACTATATTATTTTTTGTACGTAATCACAACGTGACGGAATGGTTCGTCCCCTTCACTGTTAGTAACAACGTTTTTATCCCCTTGAAGGGCAGTGTGAATGATTTTACGTTCAAAAGCATTCATCGGTTCTAAGGAAACCTTTTGACGGTTGCGTTTCACCTTAGAAGCCAAGCGTTTCGCGAGATTTACCAATGTTTCTTCTCGACGAGAACGGTAATTTTCCACATCTACAACGATGTGGCAGTGGCCAGACACATCCTTGTGAGCCACGAGATTTGTTAAGTATTGAATAGCATCCAATGTTTGACCATGTTTACCGATCAAAATACCTAAATCTTCGCCGTGTACTTGGAATGTAATCTTATCTTTAGTCATCATTTTTTCGATAACTACAGTGAGGCCCATTTGTGTAAACATATCATCGAGGAATTGTTTACCTTTTTCAGCAATTTCTTGTTGCTCTTCTTTTGAAAGTTCCTTTTTAGAAGGTTTTTCTACAACATCACCTTCAGAAGTTTCAACTGCTGTATCTTGTACTTCTGTTTCACTTGTTGCTACTGGCTTGGAAGCAACAGCTACAGATTGTTCTTCTACATGAGCTACTTCTTCTTGCGTAGCAGTTTTAGCTACAGATGTGAAGAATAAGCGAACAACTGCTGGTTTACGACCAATGCCCAAGAAGCCATTAGAAGGTTGTTCCAAGACTTTAGTTTCTACCAATTCTTGGCCATCTTCAGCCAATTGAGCTACGCCTTTGGCAATGGCATCTTCAATGGTTTTAGCAGATACATCGATAAATTCCATAGTGTCTCCTATTTCTTAGCTTCTAAGCTTTTGTAAATGAAATGTTGTTGCACAAATTGGAATACATTGGATACGATCCAGTAAATAACTAAGCCAGATGGGAAGTTAAGGGAGATGTAACCAATGAATAAAGGCATAAAGATTGTCATAATCTTTTGTTGTTGCGCAGCAGCACCAGTTGCACCGCTACTAGTTTGCTTGGACATAATCCATGTAGATAATGCACTCAATACTGGCAAAATATACATTGGATCTGGTTCACCAAGACTAGGAAGCCATAAGAATTGTACATAGTTTTGATCGTATGGATAGCCTTGTAAAGCATAGAAGATAGCGATCAAGAATGGCATTTGCACCAATAGAGGCAAACAACCAGCCAATGGGTTAACACCCATTTCTTTGTACAATGCACCCATTTCTGCTTGAAGTTTTGCAGGATCGTTTTTGTATTTATCTTGCAATTCTTTCATGCGAGGCTGTAACTCTTGCATAGCCTTCATGGATTTGATTTGTTTTACAGTAAGTGGTGCCAAAACCGCTTTAATAACGATTGTTAAAAGGATAATAGCCACACCGTAGCTTGGATAGCCTACCATTTGAGTTAATTGGAACGCATAGGTTACCAATGTAGTCATCAATTCAACGATAGGGTGGAATATACTACTTAAGAATTCCATTGTTTCTCCTTTTTCTTACAGTCCGAAACCGTCCTTTGCGCATCCATATATCGTTATGGTATGGTCTAAATTTCATCCATACAGATGCTCAGGTATTTCCAAAACTGTGCTAGATGTTTTTTGTGAAAGTTGCTTTCACAGAACGCATCCAGCCTAATCAAAAATAGATTATGGTACTGGGTCATAGCCACCCTTGTGGAAAGGATGGCAGCGAAGAATGCGTTTTAAACCCATCCAGCTACCTTTCAAAGGACCATATTTTTCGATGGCCTGCAAAGTATATGTGGAACATGTCGGATAATAACGGCAACATCCAGGTTTTAAGGGAGATATGGCAAGCTGATAGAACCTAATTAAAAGTCGTAAAAGCATTGTTATACAGCGTTTCATAGAAATCTCCATATACACAAAAAGGACCAAAGCCTCTAACTTGTGGTCCTATTTATCATTTTGTACCAATAATTTGCTTTTTCGCAAGAGATACAAAATCTCCTTTTCCGCTTTTTCGTAGGTAGCGTTTTTCAGAGGGCCACGTCCAACAATTACGATATGATACCCTTCGCGTATGGAATGTTGATTGAGGCGATATACCTCTTTCATGAGCCGTCTAGCTCGGTTGCGCTCAACAGCACAACCAACCTTTTTGCCTGTTACAAAACCAATGCGAGTAGATTGCTTCGCCACGGGCATACGATAGAGTACACACATACGTCCTACTTCGTATTTTCCGTGCTTATACACAAGGCGATATTCATTATTGTGCGTCAGTCGTCTTGCTTTATCGAGGCAATAATCCATATGCATTGTCCTTAAGTCCTAAGAATAGAAAAACTTGGCAGCAGCGCCAAGTTTTTTCTCCTGCCTAACAGCTATTATATTATGCAGATAAGCGTTTTCTGCCTTTTGCACGTCTTCTTTTTAAAACGAGACGGCCACCGATAGTTTTCATGCGTTCACGGAAACCATGGGTACGTTTTCTCCAAAGAGTATTTGGTTGGTAAGTACGTTTCATTAGTAAAACACCTCCTCGTCATTTGTATTGTTTTACTTATACCATAACAGGGTAATTATAGAGTTAAAACGTAAATTTGTCAATATTTTAGGGCTATTCTGAAAGACTTTTATATAGATTTTACTTAAATCCGATAGAACTTAAAACTGATACTACTTTTATAGGAGCAGGAATAGATGTGGTTTTCTCCCTCCATACGACACGTAAGTCGGTCAAAAATCCACATCTATTCCTGCTCCTAACACATTTTAATGACTACTATAACACCTACTACCAGTATAAAAAGTAGTATCAGTTTTTATAGCAAATCTAAAAGTCTTTCAGAATACGGATCTAAGATTAACAAATTTTACCTTTTAACCGCTGGGGGAGGAGATGAGAATGATGTTACGTTTCCAGGGGGAGGAATATAGGGCTCCTTCATCGCTCCATACGACGCGTAAAGTCGCTCAAAAGGACCCTATATTCCCTCCCTAAGTAAACCCTAAACTCACCTTACACACCACTACACGATGTAAACGTAACATCAATTATTAGCAATACAAGAACTCTCATTCTAATCTTTTTATATAAGACAAATTTACCTTTTGATCTCTAGTTAGAAAGAGGGGAAGAATAGATGTGGTTTTCTCCCTTTTCCCTCTACGCCATATAAAATTACAATTTGTTTTATTAACAGAAGTTTATTGTTTAGTAACGATGATTGGATAGTTTCTAGATTACTTTTCCACAATTATTATTTATTAACATGGTTATCTATTATTGTTAGAAAGGGGATTGATACTAATTTTTAAGCGACTTGCGTCAGAATGGAGCGAGAAAATTAGTATCAATCCCTTCCTAAAAGTAATCTAGAAACAAATGTAAAAATAGATGGATAAAAATTAGATTTATAACTCATCGTTACTTAGTTAAATATAGTTCATATACAAATTGTAATTCAATAAAAGTAGTTTTCAGTCCTCCCCCAAAAGTAATTGATGAACAAAAGATGAGATAATTACTGAGTTATTAACATTTCTCCTTCAGATAATCAAAAGTTATCCACAGAATAAATGACAAACTAGTGATTTTTTGGTACAATCATACTTGAAATTAGGAAAAAGTATATATTTTTATAAGTTTTTGTTGGATAACTTTTAAGGTTATCCACATTTTTTCTCTTTTAACCTGTGTAATCTATAAAGTCAGTTATTATCTGGTTGGAAGAGAATTTTATTTTCACTTATTCACAGGTTGTGTACAGGTTATTCACAGGAATAACAGGTTTTTCCACAGCTTTCACAATAGTTATACACATTATTCCTAAAGTTATACACATTTATCGCAATAGTTATACACAAGAGGCACGTCATGCAATCATTTGATTTGAATAATATATGGGAACATATATTGCAAGAGGCGAAAAAGAACATGCAACATTTGCCTGACGCGTTGTACTTGCGCGTCACGTCATCGTTGATTCCCATGTCTCTCGACAGTCATTCGATCCATATAGGGGTCATGCAAACATTTGTTAAAAACTTAATCGATCAGCAGCCGCAGATTAGCAAGGCTTTACAGGATGCTATTACTACGGTTATCGGTTCCCATCGGGATATGGTGTTATTTGATTTCAATCAAGAGAGTATAGATACTACCTTTGTTGATGAAAGTCTCATCGATGATGCACCTGTAGTGGCTCCACCGATGCCATTACCGCCTGTGGTAGAGGAAAAAGCTCAACAAGATGAGTTCTATAAACCAATCTATCAAGAGCCTGTCTATATCGACCGCGCACCAGCTCCTGTGAATATTCCAGATGAGCCAATGGTAGCGCCTAGTAAAACAGTTGAAACTACAACACCTACATTACAGTCTGATAATGTACCTGTGGATTTATCCTTATCTAACCTTAATCCAGCGTACCGTTTTGACAACTACGTTACAGGCAACGCGAACCGCATTCCATTTGGGGCGGCTCAAAATGTAGCTGAGTTCCCAGGCGGCGACTATAATCCGCTCTTTATTTATGGCCCTTCAGGTCTAGGTAAAACGCATTTGATGCACGCCATCGGCAACGCTATCAAGGAAAATCATCCTCACATGAAGGTTATGTCCATTACGAGCGAAAACTTTATGAACATTTTCGTAGAAACATTGCAGCGTAACCAAGGTAAATTGTTCCGCAACACATTCCGCAACATCGACGTGCTCATGATTGACGATATTCAGTTCCTTGAAAGTCGTGAAAGTACGAAAACTGAGCTATTTAATACGTTCAATGAGTTATTAAATAACAACAAGCAAATCGTCCTCACCTCTGATACGATGCCAAACGATATGGAGCAATTCGAAGACCGTCTTCGTTCTCGTTTCCAAGCTGGCTATATTGCTACCATGGAAAATCCAGATTTAGAAACACGCATTGCCATCTTTAGATCTTTGCTGGAACGAGAATATAAGAAAAATCGCGTTATCCGCATCGATAACGACTCCATCAACTATGTGGCATTACAATTTAGCGAAAATGTCCGCGTGTTGCAAGGGGCTTTCACAAAATTAATCGGTACCGCATCCATCGATCAACGTCTTGAATCTATCGATCTAGAATACACTAAACAAGCCTTGGCTGGCCTCGTTCACACCGAAGAGGTGAACATGGTCACTATTGAAAGTATCCAGAATTTTGTAAGTTCTTATTTCAGTATTAAAAAGCAAGACTTGCTCGGCAAGAAGCGTAAGGCACAGTTCGCATTTCCACGCCAAGTGGCCATGTATCTATGCCGCGATATGATCAATGAAAGTTATCCGCAAATCGCAGCAGCCTTCTCTCGTGACCATACGACAATTCTCCATGCGTACGATAAAATTACGAAGGAAATTGAACGAAACGAAGAAACTAAGAACATGATTTCTGAAATTAAACAGAAATTAACAACCTGTGGATAACTCTGTGGATATATTGTGCGTAACTTTGTGGATATCCTAAAAACTGCACTCTGCTGTGAGTATGTGGATAAGTGGTTACAAACTATCAACATAGTTATACACAACCGAGAAATCACACAGTTAGTAGCGCCAATTCACTTTTACACATATGAACAGGCCCCTACTATTACTACTACTAAAACTAACAAACAATCAAAAAACCAGTAGAAACAGATCTATCGCAGAATATCTATAGAGCATGTACGATAGCAAACATAGAATATTACAAACAAGATAAGTAATTATTAGAGCTTCTACAATATATAGAAATATAGAAATCAAAAAGGAGTTATATATGCATATTACATTCCCAAAAGCAAATCTCCAAAAAGCAATCAACGTATTGCAAAAAGTATCTCAAAATAAAACAAGTTCCAATTTACCAGGTGCTATCTACATGACAACAAAAAATGGTCAAGTAGAATTGCAAGGTAACGACTTTGAACTCGGTATTCGTTTAACCATCGATGGCGACATCAAAGAACCTGGCACATTAGTTGTAGGTTCCCGTTATTTCCAAGAATTAATTCGCAAATTACCTGGCGATACCATCGAACTTTATAAACCAGAGGACGGTAATTCTTTAACAATCACATCTGGTTCTTCCGAATTTAACCTCGTAACATTACATCCAGATGATTTCTCCTTGGTTGAACAAATTCACGACCAAGATCATGTAAACATTGATAGCTTTGCTATGAAAGAACTCATCGATTTAACAAACTATGCAGCTGCTACTGACGAAGATCGTCCTGTATTTACTGGTGCTCTTCTTGAAATTAAAGAAAACGAAGTAACAATGGTTGCCACTGATACACACCGCATGGCTGTTAAGAAAATTACTATCGATGAACCAGCAACTACGCCAATGCGTGCTATCATTCCTACAAAAACGTTGGCTGAAGTATCTCGTTTGTTACCAACAGATAATCCAGCGATGATCAACATCATTTGGAACCGCACACAAATCGTTTTCAACTTTGAATCGATTTACATTATTTCTCGTTTAATTGAAGGCACATACCCTGAATATGAAAAGGTTATTCCTTCCCAATTCGACTCTAGCGCTGTTATTGACCTCCGCGAATTCGCTGGTGCCGTTGACCGCGTATCCTTGTTGGCTAAAGACATCAGCTATAACGTAATTCGTTATGATTGGGCTGAAAGTAATGTAACATTGTCTACTCAAAATACTGAAATCGGTATGGCAAAAGAAGACGTAGCTGTTGAATTTAAAGGCACACCTTTCACAATCTCCTTCAATGGTCGTTATATCTCTGATATCTTGCGCCATAGCACAGGCGACAATATCCACTTGTTCTTAAAACAAAATGGTCCAGTTGTTATTCGCCAAGATAATAATCCGAACTATACATACGTAGTAACACCAGTTCGTACGAATGCATAAAGTAGGGCAGTAGTCAATGGAGGAGCTTGCGACGACAGGGACACTGCATCACTTTGTTCCGAACGTAAAATTTTCTAGGCTACAACGTAGCCTAAAGAAAATTCACAGTGAGGAACTGTACTCTGGTACTAAATAATTAATAATGTTAAAGTCAGTCTATTATTAGTTTATTGATAATACAATCACTACGTTGTATATTTTATTGAATTAATATACAAATCTATATTAGGTAATGATGAGTAAAAGTCATCGTTACCTAATTCCCATATAGTTATAAATTGTCCACTATAGGAGGACGTTATGAAAGCGCAACAGCAGGTACCCATTCATACGGAGTACATTCAAATTGATCAGTTGTTGAAGTTAGAAGGCATCATCGAAACAGGTGGTCAAATTAAATCCTTTATCGAAGAAGGTATCCTTACTTTGAATGGTCAAGTTGTCACAGAGAAACGCAAGAAATGCCGCGTTGGCGATGTGATTTCTTGCGAAGGTCTCGATGTAGATCTCGTAATTACTCAAGAGGAGGCTTAATCGGTGAGAATTGACTCACTGCAATTATTCCAGTTTCGTAATTACAAGGATGTACAGATTCAGTTCAACCCGGAGATTATCGTTTTGCACGGCACCAATGGGGCTGGTAAGACGAATATCCTCGAGTCCATTTATGTGGGTACCATTGGTAAAAGCCATCGGACCAACGATACGTCTGATATGCTCATGTTCAATGCTGAGGAATCAGGCATTGTCGTTAAGTTCGAGAAAAAGGATACGCCACAAAAGGTAAATATTAAGTTATTCCGCCAAGGTCCTAAGGATATTCGTTTAAATGATACTAAAATATCGCAAAAAGAACTGATTGGTACATTAAATACAGTTATCTTCTGTCCTGAAGATTTACAGCTCATCAAGGGGACTCCGTCGGGACGTAGACGTTTTCTCGATATGGAAATCTCTCAGACGAGTGCTACTTATTATCATCAGTTGATGCAGTATAATCGGTTATTACAGCAGCGCAATGCGATCCTTAAAGAATATAGAGGTAAGCAGAACATTCCTCTTGAAGAATGGGATTTGCAATTAGCCGATATGGCGAGTTTTATCGTAAAGAAACGGTTAGAAAGCTTGAAGAAAATTAACCTTCTCATCGATTTGATGAACCGTAAATTGACGGGTGGTCTTGAGAATTTGACCATCGGTTATGAACAGCCTTATATGGACAATGGTTCATTAGAGTATACAAAGGAAGGTTTTTACGAGCGCATTAAAGCAGCATTGCCACAGGATCGTCATCGGATGACCACCAGCGTAGGTCCTCACCGCGATGATCTTAGATTTTTCTCTGATGCGATGGATTTAAAGAAATTTGGATCCCAAGGGCAGCAACGAACAGCTGTATTGTCCTTAAAGTTGAGCGAGCTTGAGTTTATTAAGTCCGAGGTTGGGGAATATCCAGTTCTGCTACTAGATGATGTATTGAGCGAACTTGATGAGTCGAGACGAGCGAATTTATTGCAGTTTATTCATAAACGCATTCAAACATTTATTACTACTACAGACATTCATGATTTTAAAGATTTGAAATCTGTTCAATTTATTTCTTGTGAAGGGGGAAAGGTTCAGTATGGACAGCCTTGATCTTTGTTTAACAAAGGCCTTATCAAAACTGAATTTACTGGAAAAATATAAATTAAATACCCTCGTTCACAAGTGGCGTGATGTAGTGGGCGATGTCATTGCAGACCATACGAAAATTGTGTCTATCAAGCCTCCAGATATGGTTATCAGTGCAGATAATTCCATGTGGATGCAGGAACTACAGATGCAAAAACGACGCATCATCGAGGCCATAAACAAGTATTACCGCCAAGAGGTCATCACAGATATTCGCTTTATTATGAAACGTCAGAGCTATGTGAAAGTAGACACCAATACGTCTATATCTCTTCCTGACAAAATAGGGGAATCTAAAAAGATTAATTTTGCAGACATCGTGCTTTCAAAAGAAGATGTAGACGCCATCGATAAATCGTTAGAACAAACGGATAACGAAGAATTAAAGGCTGCTTTCAGAAAAGTACAAATTACGGCTCGAAAGCGGGAAATCTATTTAGAGCAGCATGGGTATCATCGTTGTAAGCGATGTGGCATGCATATGGAATCTAAAAAAGAAATCTGTCCGACCTGTGAATATGAATTGCATCGAAAACATATTAAGGACATTAAGGCGGTTATTAGAAAGTATCCGTACTTTAAATATAGCGATTGTCAGCAGTTTATACAGTGTACCTTCCCAGATTTTGCAGAAGCCATGCGGGAATCTATATACTTTTACTTAGATAAAATTTATAAAGGGTCCATTAATCGCCGTCACATGTATATGGTGGCTATGCTCATCACTCATAAGAAGCCTGATGAGTTAACAGACCAGCATGTTATTAATTTGTGTAACAAGTATCGATCTAAGTTCCTTGCAGAAGAGGAACAGCGGAAAATTGATTCATTAAATGGGACATTAGAAAAGTAGAGGAGGCATTCCTATGTACGTTCATATTGGGGATACCGTTTCCGTGCCTATTGAATCCATCATTACCATGGTGCACGCCAAGGGCGGAAAGTCCCATAAAAGTCCTATTCATCACTATGAAACACTAGAGTATATCGCCATGGTACCAGAGGAGCAAATCAAGACCTATGTGGTCACTGATGATTGCGTTTACGGATCTGGTATTAGCATTAAGACTTTAATGAGGCGAATTGATGAATTTTATAGTATAATAAAGAGATAAGTTTAATCCTGTACATGTGTTGTACCAAATTTCAATCCAGTACAGTGTAATAGATTGTTAGGAGGAGTTTGTTTCATGCCTGAAGAAAATTATGGCGCTCAGAATATACAGGTTCTTGAGGGTCTTGACGCGGTACGTAAACGCCCTGGTATGTACATTGGTAGTACGTCCATTCGCGGTTTACATCACCTCGTTTATGAAGTAGTAGATAACTCTGTAGACGAAGCGCTCGCAGGTTACGCTACACATATCGAAGTATCCATTAATGAAGATAACAGCATCACTGTTGTCGATGATGGTCGTGGTATTCCTACAGGGATGCATGAATCCGGTATGTCTGCGGTTGAGTTAGTATTAACAAAATTGCATGCTGGCGGTAAATTTGGCGGTGGCGGCTACAAGGTATCTGGTGGTCTTCACGGCGTAGGTATTTCCGTAGTAAATGCGTTGAGTGAATGGACTAAGGTTCAAGTAGCTCAAAACGGCATCATTCAAGAGATTTCCTTTGCTCGTGGTCATAAAACTTCCGAGTTACATGAAATTGGCAAAGCAGAAGGTACTGGTACTACAGTTATCTTCAAACCAGATGCTGAAATCTTTGAAACTACTGTATTCAACTTTGATACATTGAAAATTCGTTTACAAGAATTGGCATTCCTTAATAAAGGTCTTCGCATTACATTGAGCGATTTGCGCCAAGAGGAACCTCGTGTTGAAAGCTTCCACTACGAAGGTGGTTTGAGTTCTTTCATTACCTTCTTGAATGAAAATAAAGAAGTAGTAAACCCAACTGTAATTTACATTGAAAATACAAAAGATGACGTAGTAGTAGACGTAGCATTGCAATATAACGATAGCTACAGCGAAAACTTGTTGTCCTTCGTAAATAACATCAACACTGTTGACGGTGGTACTCACCTTTCTGGTTTCCGTGCTGCCTTGACTCGTACCCTCAATGATTACGGTCGTAAATCTGGATTGATCAAGGAAAATGAGTCCAACCTTTCTGGTGAAGACGTACGTGAAGGTTTGACAGCTGTTGTATCTGTAAAAGTATTGGAACCTCAATTTGAAGGCCAAACAAAAACTAAACTTGGCAATAGCGAAGTTAAAGGTATTACAGATGTTATCGTATCTGAAGGTCTTAGAACATTCTTCGAAGAACATCCTCAAGATGCGAAGAAAATCATCGAAAAAGCAACAATGGCAAGCCGTGCTCGTGAGGCTGCTCGTAAAGCCCGCGACTTAACTCGCCGTAAAAATGCGTTAGAAGTATCTAGCCTTCCTGGTAAATTGGCAGATTGCTCCGAAAAAGATACATCTATGACTGAAATTTATCTAGTCGAAGGTGACTCTGCGGGCGGTTCTGCAAAACAAGGTCGTGACCGTCGTTACCAAGCGATTTTGCCATTGCGTGGTAAGATCCTTAACGTAGAAAAAGCGCGCCTTGATAAGATTTTGGCAAATAACGAAATTCGCTCCATGATTACCGCTTTCGGTACTGGCATTGGAGAAGAATTCGATATTACAAAATCCCGTTATAACAAGATCATCATTATGACAGATGCGGACGTTGACGGCGCTCATATCCGTACCTTGTTATTAACATTCTTCTACCGCTATATGAAACCATTGGTAGAGGAAGGTCATATTTACATTGCTCAGCCACCTTTGTACCAAATCAAGAAGGGTAAATCCCATTGGTATGTATACTCTGATGCAGAGCTTACTGCTAAACTTGATGAAGTAGGCCGTGATGGTATTACAATCCAACGTTACAAAGGTTTAGGTGAAATGAACCCTGAACAATTATGGGAAACTACTATGAACCCTGAAAACCGTACGATTTTACAAGTTAGCTTGGAAGATTCCATCGAAGCTGACAAAATTTTTACAGTTCTTATGGGCGATAAGGTAGAACCTCGTCGTAAATTTATTGAAGATAACGCAAAATACGTGCGTAATCTAGATTTGTAAGAGGTGCACCATGGCTGATAATCAAAATAATAACGTAGAGTTTACGTCTAACAAAGATCAACATCTAAAACGTACCCTGAAAGCACGTCATATGAATATGATCGCTCTCGGCGGTGCTATTGGTACTGGCTTATTCGTTGCTGGTGGTGAAGTAGTAAGTACTGCAGGCCCTGGTGGTGCTCTTGTAGCTTATGGCCTCATTGGCCTTATGGTTTACTTCCTCATGACTTCTCTTGGGGAAATGGCTACTTACTTGCCGATTCCTGGTTCCTTCGGGACTTATGCAAAACGCTATGTAGACCCTGCCTTTGGTTTTGCCTTAGGTTGGAACTACTGGTTTAACTGGGCTATTACATTGGCTGCTGAAGTATTAGCAGGGGCGCTCATCATGAAATATTGGTTCCCTGATGTGCCTGCCATCGTATGGTCTGCTCTGTTCTTGCTCGTTTTATTCGGCTTGAACTATTTATCAACTCGTTCCTTTGGTGAAAGTGAATATGTGTTCTCTAGCATCAAGGTTATTACTGTATTCGTATTCCTCTTCTGTGGCTTTATGCTCATCTTTGGCATTGGCGGCACATCCCCAGGATTTACGAACTGGACAGTAGGGGAAGCGCCATTTGTAGGTGGTTGGGAATCCATCCTCGCTATCTTCATGGTAGCTGGTTTCTCCTTCCAAGGTACTGAGCTTATCGGCGTAGCCGCTGGTGAAGCAGAAGACCCTGAAAAGAACGTGCCAAAAGCTATTAACTCTATCTTCTGGCGTATTCTATTGTTCTATATCGGTGCTTTCACAGTTATCGGTTTCTTGATTCCTTATACTGATCCAAATCTTTTGAATTCTAGTGTAGAGAATGTATCTATTTCTCCATTTACACTTGTATTTGACCGCTTTGGTTTTGCCTTTGCTGCTAGCTTTATCAATGCTATCATCTTAACGGCAGTACTCAGTGCTGGTAACTCTGGTCTATATTCTTCTACGCGCATGCTGTACGCACTCGCTAAAGAAGGTCAAGCACCTCAAATCTTTGCTAAGCTTAATAGCCGTGGCGTTCCAGTGCCAGCGTTAGTCTTAACGACTGCAATCGGTTTATTTGCGTTCCTTACAAGCTTCATCGGCGAAGGTACAGCATATACATGGATTGTTAATATTTCTGGTCTATGTGGCTTTATCGCATGGGTTGGTATCGCTGTGTCTCATTATCGTTTCCGCCGTGCCTTCATTGCACAAGGTAGAGATCTTAAAGAATTACCTTACAAAGCGTGGTTGTTCCCAATTGGTCCAATCTTGGCGTTCATTCTTTGCGTCATCATCATTGCTGGCCAAAACTACTCCGCTTTCACAGGCGATACAATCGACTGGTATGGCGTATCCGTTGCGTACATCGGCTTGCCAATCTTCTTCGCAGTATACTTAGGTTACAAATATATCAAGAAAACAAAACTTGTTCCTTTGAAAGAGGTTAACCTAGACCGCGATTTCGATAAATAATAATTGATTCAATTACTATTTAATTAATAAAATAATAAAATCCTACTTAATGATCTTTCCTGTGAAAGTAAATTAAGTAGGATTTTTTTGTATTTATACTAGTTATAATGTATGATATATATATTGGAATTTTAAAATATTAAAAAATAATTTATGTAATAATAAGTTATAAATGACTATATAAAAGTTACTATTTAAGATTCTTAATAATAAATATAGTAAGAATTAATGTGATTAGTATAGGAGAGAATACTATGAAAAAATTTATTACCTTTATATTAGCAGCTATATCAATATTATCTATCTCTATATTATTTACTGGATGTGGAACACAAACAGTAGATGACATAACAGGTGAATATATTTTAGTTAGAGATGGACAGGAGATAAAAGAAGATAACAAACATTATTATCTTATAGTTTTAGAAAAAGATATAACTAAGCAGAATAAACCAGCTATTAAAGTACGTTTTACTGAACAACGATATAATTCAGATTTAGATAAATACTATTATGTAAATCGTGATTTCTATATGGATCCTAAAACATTACAATCATTTGACTCAGAAAAAAATCATTTTAGTATCAATGATAAAAAGAATATTTTAGTAAATAACGTAGAATATAAAAAAATATCATCTAACATGGTAAATAAAGATGATACAAATTATACAGCTCATAATTTAATTCAAGATTTAGTAAAAATACCAAAATTTAATGAATTACATTATAAACGTGAGCGTATACGAGATGAATTCAGCGGTTATAAAACTGAATTAGAAAAACTAGTTTATTATTAATATCAACAAAATAGCAAAGAATAAAATAATCATATAAAAGAGCTGTTCAGTATATACATAATGAACAGCTCTTTTTTGGTGATTGTATTTCTGTGAAAGCCTTGCTATAATTAATCAAAATATATTGTAGTCAATTAGAGAGGATACAATTATGATTATTACTACAACTATGCATATTGAAAATAAACCTGTACAAGAGTACAAAGGTATCGTATTTGGTGAGGTCGTAGAAGGCCGTAACTTTGTGAAAGACTTTATGTCTGGTATTCGCGACATCGTTGGTGGCCGTAGTGGCAGCTATGAAAACTCCTTAATGAATGCACGCCAAGCAGCCCTTGATGAAATGTCTCAACGGGCTTCTAAATTGGGTGCTAATGCTGTTATCGGCGTATCCTTCCAATACAGCACAGTAGGTGCAGAAAATGGTATGCTCATGGTTACATGCAATGGTACAGCCGTTGTAGTTTAATAAGTAAAAAATAGCAGGGTTAAAGCCTTGCTATTTTTTATATGTTAGTCATGTATAAAAGAAATCCCCTAATCAATGTGTAAGCGAGATAGCTTTCACAAAGAATAGGGGATTTTTATTTAGAAAATAAAGGTACTAATGAATCGTAGCTTTTATAGGGCGATTGTACCTATTTTATTTTATACCAACTTGCATACATAACTGGTAATACGATAAGTGTGAGCACTGTTGCCACTAGTAAGCCGCCGCTAAAGGCGATAGCAAGTGGACTCCAGAATACAGATCCCATGAGCGGAATCATGCCTAAAATTGCTGCGATAGCAGTGAGCATGATAGGGCGGAAACGAAGTGTAGCGGAGTTGATAATCGCTTCACGAGGTTTTTGTCCTTCTGCTTTATGGATTTCGATTTGGTCTAACAAGATAATGGAGTTACGAATGATCATACCCGATAGGGCAATGATGCCAAGAATAGCCATAAAGCCCAATGGCGTTCTCGTAATATTTAGAGCCAATACGACGCCGATTAATCCGAGAGGAGCTGTGAGCAAGGCCATGAACATGAGGGCGATACGCTTTAATTGGAACATGAGGATTGTCATGATCACAAAGAGCATAATCGGCATTGGTGTTAACAGATTTTGTACAGCTGTTACGCTCTTTTCAGCGGCCCCATCAAGTTCAATGGTATATCCTGTAGGCAAGGAATCGCGAATGTCTTGTAAGGATTTATACACTTCTTTAGTTTTCGCATTGCCTAAGACGCCAGCATTTACATTAGCGTGAATGCTGATGGTTGGCATCATGTTGCGATGCCAGATGATACCATCCTCTTGAGTCATGGTGATGGTTGCAATTTGGCTAAGCGGTACGTAGGAACCATTGCCTGTTTGAATTGGTAAGGAGGATAGAGCACTTAAGTTGTGTTGTTCATTATCTCCTAACCGGAATGTAACAGGAATTGTTTGGTTACCTTCGTAGTATTCACCAGATTTTGTACCGGATAATAAACTTTGCAAGTGTAAGGATACGGCATAGCTATCGATACCGAGTAAGCGAGCCTTATTAGGATCGATATGAACATTGGCTACTGGTTCTGTATCTGGCCAGTCAAAGGATATGTTATGCAAATCCTTATCGCCTTGCATCTTATCTTTTACCTTGTTGGCAATTTCTTTTACCACCTTTTGATCAGGTCCAGAAACGCGGAGCATAACTGGATACTTGGATGGTGGACCAATTTGTAAGAATTGCGTATTTACAAGTGCAGATGGGAATTCTTCATTTAAGTATGGAGTCAATTCATTGTATAGTTTATCGCGGTCCTCTAAGGATTTAGTAACGATAACGTACTGCAAGAAATTGTTCCGTTGCAATTCCGGTTCCAAGGTGAGGACGAAACGTGGAGAACCTTGTCCGATGTAGGATGTAAAGGTTGAAATATGTTCGTTACCTTGTAAATATTTGTCGATGATCTTCGCTTGATTTGCGGTGTACTCGATGGATGAACTTTGAGGGAATTGCATAGATACTATGATTTCATTACGCGTTGATGATGGGAAAAATTCCTGTTTAATCAATGGTAGTGAAAGTAGAGATAACACAAAGGCACCTAAGGTTATGAGTAATACCACCTTATGATGGCCTAAGGCCCAATGTAACAGTCTTTCAAATTTATCATAGAATGTAACACTGAGCTTGTGCATGATACGGTCTCGTTTGGTCCATTCAGATTCAGGTTTTGGAGCCTTATTTTCGATGATTTTATAACCGAGAACAGGGCTGACGAGAACAGAGGCGAACCAAGATAGGATGAGCGCCATAAATACAACGATGGATAGAGATTTTGTAAACTCTGCTACCATGCCTTCTGCGAGTGCTAATGGTAAGAAGCCAGCACAGGTAATGAGCGTACCAGATAGCATAGGGAATGCTGTCGATTGATAAGCAAAGGTGGCAGATCTAAAGTGACCCCAACCTTCTTCGAGCTTAACGCTCATCATTTCTACAACGATGATGGCATCGTCTACGAGGAGGCCTAGAGCCAGTATTAATGCACCTAGACTAACCTTGTGCAGATAAATGCCATTTTCATACATCAAAATGAATGTGGTAGACACAACGACTGGAATAGTGAGGGCTACGACCACACCTGTACGCAAGCCAAGAGATGCAAAGCTTACGAGCAATACGATGGCGATGGCTTCAAATAAGGATTGTGAGAAGTCCCCAATGGATTCCTTAACAATATGTGGCTGGTTAGATACTTGATCGAGTTCAAGGCCTGCAGGGATGGTTTTCTTCAACTCTGCTAGCTTTTTATCGATAGCTTCACCAAATTCCACATTGTTAGCCCCAGCATCCATGGAGATGGCAATACCGATAGCTGGCTTGCCTTCATAGTAGAATTGAGGATTACTAGGATCTTGGTAGGTCATGGTTACATCAGCCATATCGCCAAGGCGCAAGGTTTGATTGTTGATGCGAATAGGCATATCTTGTACGGCTTGAGGGCTATCGAATAGACCGTTTACTCGAAGATATACATTATTTGTATCCGTTGTAATCATACCAGCTGGTACCATCATACTTTGCTGTTTGATAGCTGTTAACAGCTGTTGTGTACTGATTTTATAGGATGCTAATTTATCCTTATTAATCGTTACATTAAGGGTTTGTTGTTGAACCCCAATAAGGCTGATTTTTTTAACGTTTGGAACAGATAAAAGCTGACGTTTTAAGTCTTCCGCTTGTTGACGCTTTTCTTCATAGGAGAATTCATCTCCACTAATGGCGTAGATAATACCGTATACATCATCGAATCTATCGTTGATAGTCGGCCCTTGAACGCCTTGTGGGAGAGATTTCCATTCGTCGTTAATCATGTTCCGCGCTTCTTCCCAAGCGGGACGAATTTTATCAGATGGTAGATTTTCTTTCAGATTAATATAAATAACTGATTTGCTTCCATCTGTGAAAGATTTTGTATAATCCACGCCAGGTAGGTCGCGCAGTTTTTCTTCTAATTTGTCCGTTACTTGATCCGACATTTCTTGAGGGGAAGCCCCTGGCCAAGCAACGCCGACAACCATGGTTCGCATCGTAAAGTCTGGGTCTTCCATACGCCCCATGTGGTTGTATGAGAAGATACCAAAGGTGAGGAGCACAGCCATGAAGTAGTAGATAATGGACTTGTGTTTGAGGGCCCATTCGGCTAAGTTAAATTGTTTCATTGACTAACCGCCGTCCCTTCTTGTAATTGTTGAGTGCCTGCGGTGATGACAATGTCGCCCTTAGCTAAACCAGATGTAACGATGACGGAGTTTTTACCGAACTCACCAGTCTTAATAGGAACGAGATGAGCCTTTTTATCTCGAATAATATACACTGCATTATTGCCGTTAGAGTCTTTCACAAGAGCTGTCAATGGAATAGAAATATTGGTGCTATCTGTGGTAGATAGATTTGCATTGACCGTCATGCCTAGTTGTACCTCTTTAGGTGGATTTTGTAATGCAATTTTTACCGTATATGTTCTGGCCACAGGGTCAGGAACCGGTGAAATTTCTCGCACCACACCTTGCACGGTTACATCAGGTAGAGCCCAGAATGTAATATTGGCAGGACTACCTACATGAATCTTGGTCATTTCTTGTTCGGGAAGGGCAATGACTGCTTCTGGGTCGTGACCGGCCGCTAAGGTGCCAACGCTTTGACCGGCTGCTACGACTTGGCCTGCTTCAATATTGAAAGCAGTAATAATACCTGTATCAGGAGCCGTCAAATTAGTATAGCTATTTTGATTGCTACTCAAGTTGAGGCTGGCCTGTGCTTGTTGTAATTGAGCAGCTGTCGCATTCAATTGGTTTTCTGCTTGGTCTAATTGCAACTTACTAATCGCTTGTTGAGCATAGAGATCGCGATATCGTTTAGCATTAGTTTCTGCTAATTCATAGGCCGATTGAGCAGCTTTCACAGCACCCTCAGCATTTTGTACTTGAGCTGATGTATCTGAACCATTGATTTGAGCAATTACTTGGCCTGCTTGTACAGTATCACCGACATTGACAAATTTGTTGATGACGCGACCCCCAATTTGAAAGGCTAAGTTTGTTTCCGTTTTATTATGGATGGTGCCTGCATAGCCAGCACTAGTAGTACCAGATTCTTCACCGATGGTGATGGTGCGCACCTTGAGGCTAGTATCCTCAGATTGCTTTTCAGATCCGCAACCACTGATTATAGCAGTTCCTATTAAAAGGGCTCCTATGGTTGCTATGACTTTTTGATTCATAGAATCTCTCCTTTATACCACACATAAGCCCTATGACACAGAACTACACATGAGTAATCATAGGACGATATATTTTATGAAAGTAACTCTAATTTAGCCATTAGAGTTATTTTAGATAATAGCTCTATTAGATTTTATTATATATTTTATACAATTTAATAATACTATATTTATATGTAAACGGCTAGGGGTATATATAAAAAGTGAGTCCTCCATAGGAGAACTCACTCTTTATAAATCTACAATGCTCATAAATCTACAAGCTAGTAGGTATTAATCTTTTTCTTCTGTTTCTTGTATTACGATAGGTTCTTCATAGGTTACAAGAATTTTGTCGATACGGGTGTTATCCATATCTACCACTTCAAAGGTATAGCCATTCCATTTTGCTTTGTCTAATTCTTTTGGAATGCGACCAAAGAGAACGTTTAATAGACCGCCCATTGTTTTGTACAAGTCTTTTTCTTCGCCTGGTAATTCTTCATCGATGTGGAAGAATTCTTTAAATTCGTCTACGTCGAGAAGGCCATCTACAAGCCAGGAGCCGTCTTCACGTTCGATGATTTTATTTTCTTCTTCCTTGATTTCTTCTTCACCGGAAGGCATGAGACCTACGATTTCTTCCATAATATCATGTAATGTTACAAGACCGCTAAAACCGCCATACTCGTCGAGAACGATCGTTTCATGGACGCCTTCTGTACGGAGTACATTCAACAATTTCATGAGTGTAATGGATTCTGGAATGAGTAATGGTTCTTTCAAACAAGATTCAATAATATCATGAATAGAGCGTTCGCTAGGACGTTGCATAATTTGAACTAATACGTCAGATACGGTAATGAGACCTTTTAATTCATCTAAGGAATCGGTACCTACAGGGATGCGGTAATGGTTGGCATTTTTGAGGACTTCCATAATTTCGTCCTCTGTGCCATTAAGGTCGATCCATTTAAGCTGTGTACGAGGTGTCATGATGTCACCAGCGTTCATATCTGCTAGGTGGAAGATATTTTCCACGAGGATAGGTTCCTCTTCTTCATACGCACCCATGGCAACGCCTTCGGTGAGCATCTTGTTAATTTCAGACTCTGTAACAGGAGCCTCTTCTTTCACAGTCACGCCTAGTAATTTTAAGAGGAATTCTGTGGAAACGCCGAGGAAGCTAACGATAGGTTTCAATGCTACAGACAACCAATAAATCGGTTTTGCTACTACTACGGCGATGCTTTCAGGACTATTTAAAGCCAATCGTTTTGGCACGAGTTCGCCAATAACGAGGGATAAATAGGTGATGATAGCAACGATGAGTAAGGAGCTAATGGATGCTGCATAGGGCTCAATACTTGGAATATTAGCTACTAAAATCTCTTCTAATGGACCAGAGAAGGTCGCACCAGAATATAAACCAGTTAAAATACCAACGAGAGTAATACCAATTTGAATAGTAGAAAACATATTATTTGGATTCTCTGCTAATTCAAAGGCTTTTTTAGCACGCTCATTGCCTGCCTCTGCCATTTCTTCGAGTTTACGTTTTTTAGCATTGACGATGGCCAATTCCGTCATAGAAAATAAGCCGTTTGCTATGATTAATACGACGATAATTATAAAATCTAAGGTCAGATCACTGTCCATGTAAATAGATACTCCTTTTTATATAATTCTGCACATGAGAATATTAAAATATTACTCTTTAGTATACCATATTAGCATCAATAAATGTTTGTATACAATAAAAGCACCCAAAAGGGTGCTTTTATTGTGTCACTACATCTGCAAGTGGCTAGATAGATACTTTCGTCAGTAACTAGCACAGAAAAAGGAGGGCTGCCACCCTCCTCTTTTGTTTTGCATGCATTAAAATGCTTACAAAATATTTATTTCCTTTATCTATTATTATATTACACAATTTACTATTATTTGTAAATAATACTAGATACATATAATATATAAGATATGACTAGTCATTAGCAATAGTATGGCTTATATAAGATAGATAATTATTTTAATAGGAACTACATATGACAAGTGAACAGGAATGGGAACAGGTTTTACAAATAAAGACAGCAGGCCGTGACGATAGTCGGTCTGATACGGAGCATCATCCGTACGAGCCCACAGATTATTGCGTCCTAGAGCGCTTGGCGAACAGCGGTCATATTCGCAAGAAACATACTCTCATCGACTATGGCAGTGGCAAGGGTCGCGTTAGCATTTTTATGGCTTACCAAACGGGCTGTCATTCCATCGGTATCGAATACGATGAACGATTATATGAAAAGGCTTTACTCAATGGTGAAAGCCCAGCAGCGCGGAATCGGGTGAGTTTTGTGCATGGTGATGCGGCGCTCTATGAATTACCAGCTCAAGCAGATCGATGCTTTTTCTTTAATCCCTTTGCGCTCCATACGATTAAGCGCGTTCTAGGAAATATCTTTGATTCCTTATACCATCATCCTCGTGAGATTAAGCTTTTTTTCTACTACGTAAATGACGAGGTAGAAAACTTCTTAAATAACCATGTGCGACTCGAACAGGAAGAACCTATCGATTGTAGCGATCTCTTTGAAGAAAAGGATGCAAAGGAACGAATTTTAGTGTATTCAGTTAACTTTATTTAGTATGTAAGAAACCTCAATGTTGAAGGCTTGTTTTAGGGGCTCTAAATTTGTACGACTAGAACATAATTCAAATTGAGGTTTTATTCTATTTTTAAGAAACTTTCACCTATATTATTAAGGAAAAAGCAGATAAATTCTGATATAATAATATATTAGAGATTATAAAATCGATTTATTTTTTACGGTTCTATACATTGATTCGTATGTGCTAGTTTAGCGGGTAGGGATGAGTGTATTGAATACAGGAGGTATGCATGGAACTCATCGATACAGCGTTGATTGAACGCATTCGCAAGTCCTTAATTAAACGATATGATCGAGATCAACAAATTCAACAAATGATTGAAGAAATTGGTGCCGAAGAGGGACTCAATGAAACTGAATTGGCTATTGTTTACCAAGCTTATTTAGAGGTTAAGGAACGCATATACTATACATCCTCTCTCGTCGATTTGTGGAATCAAATTGAAGAGGTTCAAAAACGGATGTCCATGTTGCATACCTATGATTCTCTTGAAGAGGATTTGTTTGGCAATGTGTTAGGCGACGATAAAGAGAATATCATCATTTCTGATGGATCTTATCTTGGCAAGGGTGCTAGTCATAATAACGATGTATACGCTATGGAACAGGTCCAATTATCGGATATTCCTGTGCAGCATGATTCTACAGTGGGCATGAACCATATTAAATTGAACGAATTGCATTCTATGGGTGGTCTTTTTACAGGATCTGGTGAAAGCTCCCAACATGAGATATCGGACCTTGATGAAGACATTGTAGAGCATATGGATGTAAATCCACTAGATGGCGTGGAAAGCTTAGAAGTCCATCACTTAGATGATGAAAATCCTTTTGATAATGATGATTTGGAAGAAATGTTAGCATCTAAGAATAAAGATAAAGATTCTAAAAAAGAAGATAAATCTCATAAAAAAGATAAGAAATTAGAGGAAGAAGATGTATTGGATGATGACGATATGTCCTCTATTGATCCATATACAGCAGTAAATGCTTTATTATTCGGTAAGTCTGGCTTAGATTCAGATAAAGCCAATAAGAAGATGGAAAAGCTTCTTAAAAAACAATTGAAACGCGTAGATGATGAATGGGCGCGTATCAATGGAACTGACGATACATCTAAAAAATCTAAGGATTATAAAAAATTCAAAGAAGATAAGAAATCTAAGGGAGACAAGAAATCCAAAGAGGATAAAAAGTCTAAAGAGGATAAAAAGGACAAAAAATATAAAAAGTCCAAAGAAGATAAACATTCCAAATCCAAAGAAAAATTAAAGAAAAAGAAAGATAAGACTGAAAAGAAGCTTAAAGTCTTGAACGATAAGTTAAAAACAGTATTTTTGGCGGATACTTTCAAGAAAAAAGATAAGAAGAAAGACAAGAAAAAGGATAAAAAGTCCGAAAAGGATACATCCGAAAAAAAGCAAAAACGATAGTTTCTGTATGGAATAGTAATGCCTCTGAACAGGGGGCCAAGGAGAGTGCTAGTGCTAAGAAATTAGCCGGTACTGGGACTATCGACCGTGGATGCGGTAAATGCAAGCGATGTAAGGGACCTAAGTGTAAGAAATATCCAATATAATTACAGTTAGGTAGTATAGAGTAGTTACGTTATATAAAGAACAGTAGGGGTTAATGATGAACCGATGGCAACGATTATTTGAAGGCATAAAGACAGAGATTAAGGTGTTTATCTTTTTCTCTGCTTTATTGACTGCATTTAGAATCGTATTTCTTGCAGTATTTCAATCACAACTAGCTTCTGTGACGATGGAGAATATTCTTACGTCCTTATGGCTAGGCTTTAGATTGAGTCTCAAGACCGTCGGTTCTTTGTGTTTACTAGGCTTTTTAGGAGGCACATTGGTACATACCTTTGTACCTAAATGGCCGTCCATGCGCATTAAACAGGTTGTATATTCTATTGCCACTGTATTGTTGACCTTCCTATTCTTAGGCCGCATTCCGTTCTACAAAATATTCAATTCCTCTTATAATGCGATGCTCATCAATGGTAAAAATGATGATATAGGTGCCATTGTAAATACGGCGATTAATGAATATAACGCCCTCATGTACATTGTTGGAGCCGTTGTGTTGAGCGCAGCCCTTTGTTATTTCCTCGTTAAATTCTTGGCGTGGGGTACAAAGAAATATAGTGATTACGTTGATACTCAATTAGTTTGTCCTACTTGGTATCCAAAGACTAAGAAAACACAATGGATCACAGGCATTGGATTGACTGTAGTTATCGGTGTATTAGGTCTGTTCTTTAGATTTGGTGGTGCTTTTAACTATACGAATTCCATTAACTGGGAAAGTGCGGCGCGCCTCAGTTCTAATTTATTAAACGAAACTATCCTCGACGATGTGCAGGCTCTTTATCGTGTTAAAAGCATTGCAAAACGCGCGGAGGAGTTAGAGGTTATCAACTTAACCCCTCAAGAATTGAGTGAGAAAATCAGTGCCATTGGTGGAACATTTAATGGTAAGGATTTTGATGGTTCTTTCACAAGAACTATTACGACAGAGCGTTTAGCGGAGCAACCACAGTCCATCAATATCGTTCTCGGTGAATCCTATGGTTTGTGGCCATTCCTCGCTGAATACAATGAACCTGGTGCGTATCTCGTTGAACAAGGTCGTAAATACGCTGCCAGTCCTCAAGCGATGAGCACGCAGCTCGCTCTTGCCCAAGGTACAGGCACTATGCCTGCTATCAATGGTTTACTCACAGGTATGCCTGACACAGGTCTATATCCTAATTACGAAGGTGAAAGTTTCAAACAACCGTATGGCTTAGGAATTGGTTCTGTTATGAAAAAGCTAGGCTATAAAACTGTATTCTGGTACGGTGGCTTTAGTACATGGCAAAATGTGAAGAACTTCGTCTTGTCTCAAGGTTTTGATGAATTCCATGATGCGTCTGAAATGCCAAGTGAAGAAGGCAATGCATGGGGGGTAGCGGATAAGGATATGTTTAAAGCCATTTCCGCTTACATGGATCAACATAGAGGGGAAAAAATCCTCAATGTTATTATGACCACATCTAATCATCCTCCATATAGCGTTAATGTCGCTAAAGAAGGCTATGATGTGAATAAGGTAAAAGGCCATTTGCCTGATACAATTGCAGAAACTGATAAGCAATTGAACGAAATGGGCCATATTTGGTATGCAGATCACGTGATGGGCGAATATATCGCTAGTGAAGAAAAAGCAGATCCATCAGCGCTCTTCGTTATCACTGGGGACCATAGCGAACGATTTACATTTGCCCGCGAAGTAAGTCCTAATGTGGCATCTACGATTCCCATTATCTTCTACGGTCGCGGTATTCATAAAGACTGGCTTGCTCCTAATGCGTTTGGCATGAGCATTCAAATCATTCCAACCTTGGCAGAACTAGCGGGGCGACCTGGTCAAACCTATGAAGCGATGGTGCCAAGCTTGTTTACACAAGAGGAATTTGTCTTTAACCATAGACTATATCTAGATAACAGTGGCAAACTTATAGAACAAGGCACAAATATGCCTAAAGCCTATGGTGATGTGATTAAGAACATGCGCGAACTAGCGGCGTGGCGTATTAAGCATGGGGATAGTATTCAATAATTTTTTATACGATATATATGGTAGATATCATATTTGTATCTACCATATGTATCTACATAGTGAATTAACGGGATTTGTAAGTTAAAGGATGATCTATGAGCACTGTGACGGCTATTATCTTAGCTCGCAACGAAGAAAAACATATTGTAGATTGTATTAAAAGTATTCAATTTGCTGATGAAATATTAGTTATTGATGATGGAAGTACAGATCAAACGGTACCTCTTGCTACTAATTTGGGGGCTAAAGTTATACCACATCCTCTGAATGGAGATTGGTCACAACAACGGAGATTTGGTATATCTCAAGCAAATTCTGAATGGATTCTATTTATAGATTCGGATGAGCGTGTATCTCCTCAATTAGCAAAATCAATCCAAGAATCTATTAAAGGAGAGCCAAAGGCCTATTGGCTACGAAGATATAATTTATTCCATCACAATCCAGCTACGCATGGCGTAGTAAGACCTGATAAGGTTTTGAGATTAATGCCTCGTGAAGGGGCTACAGTGGAGGGGGCAGTCCATGAGACTTTTATTAGTCCTTATCCACAAGCTACATTAGAAGGTAAATTGTATCATTACACTTATGATAACTGGCATCAGTTTTTTGAAAAGTTCAATAAATACACTACAGCAGCGGCCAACAAGTACAAGAATCAAGGGAAATCTTGTAGTTTTTTAGGGGATATTATATTGCGTCCAACATGGGCATTTTTTAAGATATATATTTTGCAAGGTGGCATATTAGATGGAAAAATAGGTTTTCTATTATCTATCTACCATATGATGTACACCATGACGAAATATGTAAAATTATATTATTTAAACAAATCTAATGGGCAATTATAATCAGTAATTTAGTATAGTAGATTACTATGGGGAATTATTGTTCTTGAAGTAGATATGGAAGTATGAATGAGTGAACAATTTTTTCTATCCCTACAACAAAATATAAAACTAATGCTTTGGGCTCCTATATTGAGCACCATCTTTCGAATCATATTCATGATTGTGTATAATCCTTATCCCACATGGAAGGGACGCTGGAAATCTGTATTAGGTTCATTGCGTTATGGCTTTTGGTGGGGCATGGATTTTGATGCTTATGTATTCTTACTACCCTTAGTATTGGTGACGCTCCCTGCATTATTATTTGATGGGTATTACCAAATAGAAGATACTGTACGGTTAGTGGGATTAACTATTTATTCCTGCATACTTTACGCAGCTTTTGCAGGAAAAATGATTTTTTATAAGCATTTCCATGATACGTATAACTATATGGTTCATTATGGAAATCATGCAGAGAAACGTAATTTGATTGATGTATTCTTTAATCAAGATCGAGGAATTCTCGTCATTTTAGGCTTGATTCCTATTACGTTTATATCCTGGTACATGGGAGATTTCTTCTTATCCTTGCCATCTATACCTTATCCAACTATTGAAGGAACTTGGCCTACTGTAGCTTGGAATATAGGTCTTGTGGCTGCCTCCGTTTTGGGGTTTTATTGGTTCCGCTATGGTGGAACCTTATCTCATGATGATAAACCAGAATGGGATACGATTCCTACAGTGGTAAAAGAGGATATATTCTTTGCTCGTGCTACAGTGCCAGATCTATGTGCCTTAGAAACGGTGCTAAAACATCCCCTTCGTGATGAATATACCGCATCTGCTGAGGACATTGATGACGCGATTCACCGTATTGTTCCTAAGGAATATAAAGATTCTTGGCAGGATTTGAATACACCGCTTCATGCATTCAAGCGCGTTGCATCAGGTCCTCGTATTGATAAACCACAACATATATTCTTTATTGTTGGTGAAAGTATCCCACAATGGTCTCTTGATAAACCTTATAAGGAACTTAATATATGTCCTGGTTTATGGGATTTTAAAGATAATCCACATACGGCACAAGTACCTAATTTCTTGCCTGCCGGTAATGTATCTCGTCCATCCATTGTGAGTCTGTTATCTGGTGTCTATGATGCGGGTATGGAAATCAATGAACGGGAAGCCTTCTGGCATGAATCATTGCCGACTTCTTTGGCATCTCAAATGAATCGTTTAGGTTATGATACGATTTATTGGTATGGTGGCAATGCATCGTATGGTAACTTTAATCACTTTGGTAAGGCTCAAGGATTTAATCGCGTAGAAAGTGCTTCCGTTTTTTGTGGTCCCCATGCACCTAAGACTTGGGTAGGCGTTTATGACCATGTATTTTTAGAACATATTGAAGAGAAAATCAAATCTTTAGAACATCCTACATTCCATTTTATTTATACTACATCCAATCATGGTCCATATAAAATGGAGGATTCCTTATTAGATTATGATCCTGAACAGGTGATGCCAAACCTTGGAGATGATCTGAAATCTAACAAGAAACGTAATAAAGAATTGGCTACCTATCGCTATAGTGATAAGGCGATTTTTAACTTTGTGCATGCTATGAAAGAGGCTTTTCCTGATAGTTTATTCGTTGTCACTGGTGACCACTCGAATCTATTTGGGTCTTTGAATAATACATCTTTAATTCAACGGGACTATACCTTACGCGACACATTCTGTACCGTAGGATTATTGCAACATCCTGCTTTCACCAAGAATAGTATTACGGCGCCTATAGGCACGCATATGAGCCTCATGCCTACCATTATTGAAGCCATTGCACCAAAGGGTTTCGAATACTATTCCATCGTACCGTCCTTGTTTGATGAACAACCAGATACATTAGTTACACCGTATCAATGGATTACACCTCATATGATGGGCGATGTTCGTATGGATTATGGTGAAAGTAACATACCGTCCTATAAACCGGTTGAGCCAATTCGCCCTATTAATAATCATGGGGACGATGCGCGAGATTGGACAATGTTGACCATGTGGCTCATTAACCATGAGGACAGCATGAATAAGTCGTAGTATAATTAAATGATAATAGTCTATTGATGTATATGTAATCACTATTTCGTATACATCAATAGATGCTACTATATGTGTATTGATATGTGTATGATAGGAGGAACCTATGTCTATAATCAATGTTGTAGGCGCCAAAATTTGGGGTGGCGGTGAACAATATGTATATGATATTTGTAAGCAATTACAACAACGACATAGGACTGCGTATATCTTAGTGGACCAATCGAATGAAGATATGCAATCTCGGTATGCCCAAGTGGGCCATGTGATGACTGCTAATCTCTATACCTTGAAGGGTTTTCTATCTGTTAATGCCGTGGCTAAACAGATGAAAGAACAGGGGATTAATACGATTGTATGCCACTCTGGTAAATATATCTTATTCTGTATTGCTCTTAAGCAGTTAACAGGTGCTAAATTGGTGTTTATAAAGCATAATCTTGTACCTGGTAAAACCGATATATATCATAGATGGATTAATGCACAAGTAGATGCCTTCGTTTGTGTGTCTAAACTTGTTTATGACGATCTTATGACGCCTGCTATTAAGGATACTAGCAAATACCATGTTGTATATAATGGTATTGATCCGAACCGATTCCAGTCTTTTTCAGATGCTGTTCCCATGAAGTATAAGGTTAGAACCTTTGGATATAGTGCGCGTATAACAGAACGAAAAGGTTTGTATCTGATTTTAAGTGCTCTGGAACAGATTCATCAAAACAATCCCGATGTTCGATTGATTATATCGGGGGCTGGTACAGAGGATCAAATTAAGAAATTAAAAGATTATATACATGCACATCAAATGCATTCTTATGTTGAATTTATAGGCTTTACACGAGATATTGAAGGTTTATATAGATCCATAGATTGCTTACTATTGCCAACGATAACGCGTGAAGCCTTTGGTCTCGTTATTTGTGAGGCTATGTATTGCGGTGTACCAGTCATTACAAGTGGCTCTGGGGCTCAGCGAGAAATCATAGACGATGGTGAATCTGGCTTTATTGTAGATCCGCTGAATGAACACAGCTTACAACAAGCCATGGAACATGTGATGAGTGATGCTGTAGATTTGCCAAATATCATCACAAAGGCACGACAAGTTGTGGAACAGCGATTCATTGTTAATCGTGTGGCAGATGAATTAGTTACGATTATAGATAATTTACACTCCACTAATAAGTAATGATAAGGTTTGGTAGTTTTTCAGTGGATAGGAGTTTGAGATGGGATATTTAGAAACACAATGGCAGCGAGGTCGTAAGATTTACGGCAAACGTAGTTGGAGGGAAACACGACGCACTTTCCTTCATACAATGCGCTCTATCCGCAATAAACGAGAAATAGAGGCACTAGAGAACTATTTTGCAAGCTATACGCCAGATCCAACATTATTAGACCGTCAAGTTGGTCTATTTGAGTTAATGACGCGATATTTCTTGTTTAAAAGCTCAACACCACAGGAACGATTAGAGGCTATTATTAATCATTTTGATTATTTGAAAGATGTGTTTACAGATGAAGCCATTCGCGAAATGTACTCTGTAGATCCAGATAATATTTATGACGATGTAAGTCGTATGAATCGTGGCTTTATCGTATGGGAATCAGAAGACCTTGATATGGTGGCCCGTTTATATTATGGACCGGGTCAACGAAAAGAAGGTTTTTTAACCTTGTTGTTAACCTTGGGTAAACAAGGCGTATATCATGCTAACTTCCGCTTTGGTAAAGGTTTTAATGGGGAACCTGCTATGTGGATTGGCACGATTCAAGGATATAAAGATGGCCTTGATAATGCTAAAACAGTTACTAAAAAGATGTTTGGGTATCGACCAAAAAACTTTATTATGTTCCTATTACGCCATATTGCGGTCCTTTGTAAGGTCGAATCCATTTATGCCGTATCTGATGAAGGCTTCTATGCAAATACCCATTTAGTACGCGGCCATCGCGCTAAGGTAGCTGAGCTAGATCCATTGTGGGAGGAATCTGGTGGTGTTGTATGTAGTGATGACCGTTTCTTCAACATTCCATTAGAGGAATATCGTAAACCTATTGAAGAAATTAAATCACAAAAACGTAGCCAATACAGAAAACGCTATGAATTACTCGATCAATATGAGCAAGAGATTCAAGATCATCTGAAACCATTGTTACGTGTAAAATAGATATCTATAAAATAGATGTTAATATGATGAAAATTAGATTGTAACTATGTAGGTGAAAAGGGGTTAGTATGCAATCTTGGATAATTAAGAATTCTGAAATGGTGCTGACCGTACTCATTTCACTGATGATATGTACGACGCGGTCATCTATGGCACTAGGGAATTTAATATATAGCCTTATTATATTGATGACCTTAGTAACTTGTTGGTATAGACGACATGAAATCTCTGTACCACAGTCCATACGCCAATATGGATGGGCCTATGTAGGCATGTTACTATGCGTATTGCCGTCCGCATTAATCAGCAATGATATAGCGGTGACTACTAAATATTTCTTTAATATTTGGGTTTGGAAGGTATTAGTCATCGTACCAATTCTGTTATTTATTAAAAGTTCTCGCAAATTATACGCTATATTATCAGTATTCTTTGTATATATGGGTATCGATGCTGTATCTGCCTTTGCACAGTATCTATTGGGCTATAATTTAGGTCCAGGAGGTCGTGCAGGTGGTGTCATTCATGGCTCTATGATGGGGCTAGCCATGTTGTTAACATTGGCCTTTCCATTGGCTTTAATTGCCGCTTATGATAAAGCATTTCCTTCATATGTAAGAAAATTAGCTGTATTCTCTTTATTTGGTATGTTATTGGGGATGTGGGGTAATCAAAGCCGTGGTTCTTGGTTATTTAATGGTATTAACGGTGTACTCATAACATTACGTTATTGCTTTGTTAATATTCGCTATATATTGGTACTACTTGTAGCCGTTGTAGGTATAGGATATGCATTTAGTAGTAATCAAGCCTATGTAGCTCGTTTTGAAAGTACTTTTAATATAAGCACAGATGGTTCAAATTTGGGCCGTATTTATGTATGGGAAGCAGATAAGCAAATGATTATGGATCATCCTGTAACAGGTGTTGGTCCTGGATTATGGCAAAAAACATATCGAGAACACTATAAATTAAAACAAGAAACTCAAGATTTAGGCCATTCTCATAATAATCTATTGCAAATAGCCTCTGAATCTGGCATATTAGGCCTCATTGGATTCTTAGGATTTTCATTCTTTATATTCTGTAAATCTTTGATACATTATGTTAAATCAAGAAACCCTTATGATTTATCAATAATGGTAGGCTTTATTAGCTATTTGTTCTTGTTTGGATCTATAGATTATACATGGGGAAATTCATCGGGGATCCGCATGTTTTGGATTGTTATGGGCATCATGATTCAATTGAAAATAAATGAGAATCACAAGATTATTTAGGAAATATTTACGTATTATTTAATTGATTTTTATGTCTGATTTAAATAGACTGAAAATCTCCAAAAAACTACATAAAAGATAGCTAAAATCTATGTTTTTTCATAGTTTTAGATATTTGAATATGATACAATATAAGTAAATATTGGTACATTGTATTCGTATGATAGAGAGGTTGTTTTCTTTAAAATTAATTGAGAAAACAACCTCTTTTTTAAAAATTGGGGTATTAGTATGAATAGTTCTGGATATAACAATAACAATAAGTTGCTTATCAGCAAAATCATAGTGCTGATAGCAGATTATGTTTCTATTGTGTTAGGTACATTAGCAGCCTATCATCTACGTTTAAATTTGCCATTTTTACCGGTAAGTCCACATTTTAAGGTAGATGAAATCTATGTATATGGCGTTATACCTTTCGTATTCTTAGCTATATTGCTTCTAAATAATGCCTATTCTGTAGTATCTCCGTATTGGGATACTATGAAGAACTTATTCCGTAGCATTACCATCGGTGTTGTTGTATCTATTGTGCTCATGTACACAGGACACGTAATCAACGATGTATCTCGTCTCTTTGTTGTATTTGCCTATGTATTCATGTTGCTCTTTATCTTTAGCTCCCGTTTTATTGTAGGTAAGATTCTTTCTAAGGCCGGATACTTAACGATACCAGTTTTATTAGTTGGTGCAGGTAAAACAGCAGAGCTCGTAAAGAAATCCTTAGATCGCATGCCAATTGCTACGTACAAGATTATTGGTTATGTAGATGATAATCCTAAATCCTCTGCCATTCCTAAAGAATATCCATGTTTAGGTGCTTTTTCCGATGTTGAAAGAGTTATTAAAGATACAGGTGTACAAACAGTCCTTATATGTGCACCAGGGCTAGAACCTAAAAAGTTAGTATCATTGGTCAATCAATTGCAATTATTGGTAAAACGCGTAGCCTTTGTGCCTGAGTTATTTGGTTTACCAGCAAGTAATATTACGGCTCGTGGCATGATGGAAGAGCAAGCCGTTGTACTGCGCGTACAAAATAACTTAGCTCGCAAGTCTAACCGTATTATGAAGCGCATCTTTGATATTGTAGCTACCGTATGTGGGGGCCTCTTAATTTTGCCAATCCTCGCCATCGTAGCCATACTGATTTATCTAGATTCTCCAGGTCCTATCGTATTTGGACACAAGCGCGTTGGCCAAGGTGGTAAAGAGTTCCCATGCTATAAATTCCGCTCTATGGTGCCGAATGCACAAGAGGCATTAGAGGTATATTTGAAAGAAAATCCTGCAGCTCGTGAGGAATGGGAACGAGATTTCAAATTAAAAGATGATCCTCGTGTTACAAGAATTGGTAAATTCCTTCGTAAAACGAGTCTTGATGAATTGCCACAATTGTGGAATGTTCTCGTTGGGGATATGAGCCTTGTAGGTCCTCGTCCTATCGTGCGCGATGAAATCGTGAAATACGGTGACTATATCAACGACTTTTACCTTGTACCACCAGGAATTACTGGTGTATGGCAAGTTAGCGGTCGTAGCGATACTACCTATGAAGAGCGTGTATTAATGGACTCTTGGTATGTTCATAACTGGTCCGTGTGGATCGATATTGTATATCTTTTGAAAACTGTGTTGGCTGTCGTTAAATCGAAAGGGGCTTATTAGTCGGTATTATGAGGGATAGTAGTTTTGATATTATGAAGGGGATTGCAATTTTGCTTGTTGTTTTGGGGCATTCTGTTCCAGACCAAGCAAGTGCTAGTGGCATTGCTAGTTATCCTCTATATTTGATACGAACTATAATTTATAGCTTCCATATGCCTGTATTTTTCTTTGTAGCTGGCTATTTTATGCATATACCTTTGAAAGAGGGCTTCCAGAAATTCGTAAAAGATAAAAGTATACGGTTAATGGTTCCTTATTTCACTATTGGTTTATTATATTTTCCTTTCAAATTAGCTTTATCAAAATTTGCAAATCAGCAAATTAATCCACAAGATATATGGAAAATATTAATAGGTATTAATCCGGATGGGGAACTATGGTTCTTATATTGTTTGTTCTTCATTTCAATCTTGATTGCCATATTGGTTAAGCGTGTTAATTTAGGCTTACTAATAGGATCTTTCCTTATTGGAATGCTATCTGATGTATTAAATATCTTTTCTATAGCTATGATATCGGAGATATTGTACTTCCAATTCTTCTTTATCTTGGGATTATATATAAAGAAATATGCGCTATTGGATTATATGAAATCCGCAGGAATAGCTTTTATATCTATGGTGATTTTTGGTGTAGGTAATTATGCATTACTACATGATATTAATGTGTTTAAAATACTTACTCTTGTAACAGCAGTTTCGGGCATTACTATTACATACTATATAGCTAACCAAATCTCATCTAGAATCGGATTATATAAAACACTATTAATCTTTTTAGGCACTGTCTCAATGGATGTTTATATCTTTAGTGATATTGTTAAGATTCCATTCAGAATTGTACTTTGGTCTAAATTAGGATTGTATTATGAAGCTTTTATTGTGTGCTTCCTAGCATCTACAATTCTATCTATCTTGATAGGTTATATATTAAGAAAAAATCATTATTCACGATTGCTATGTCTTGGTATGAAAAAATAAGGATATACATATGAAAAAAAAATTTGATTATTTAGTAGTTGGGGCAGGCCCATTCGGTGCTGTATTTGCCCATGAGGCGCATAAGCGTGGTAAATCTGTACTTGTTATTGATCGTCGTAATCATATAGCAGGTAATTTGTATTGTGAAAACAAAGATGATATTAACATTCACGTGTATGGTGCGCATATTTTCCATACATCCTTAAAGCATGTGTGGGATTATGTGAACCAATTTGCTGAGTTCAATCATTATGTAAATAGTCCTGTAGCGAACTATAAAGGTGAAATGTACAACTTGCCATTTAATATGAATACCTTCTCCAAAATGTGGAATATTCGAACTCCTAAAGAGGCACAGGACATCATTACTAAGCAACGATCTGCTATTACAAGTGAACCTAAGAACTTAGAAGAGCAAGCTATTAGCCTTGTAGGCACAGATATTTACGAAAAGCTCATCAAAGGGTATACGGAAAAACAATGGGGCCGTAAATGTACAGAATTGCCAGCTTTTATTATTAAACGCTTACCAGTTCGTTATACCTACGATAACAATTACTTTAATGACCGTTTCCAAGGTATTCCTATGGGCGGTTATACTAAGATGATTGAACGCATGTTAGAGGATATTGAAGTTCGTTTAGGTGTAGATTTCCTTAAACATCGCGATGAATATGAAGCCTTGTCAGATAAGATTATCTATACAGGTACTATTGATGAGTATTTTGATTACTCTGAAGGTGTATTGGAATATCGTGGTCTTCACTTTGAAACAGAACGTCTTGAAGAGGAAAACCATCAAGGTGTTGCTGTTGTGAACTATACGGAAGGGGACATTCCGTATACTCGTATTATTGAACATAAGCATTTTGAATTTGGTACACAACCTGTTACATATGTAACAAAAGAATATCCAAAAGACTGGAAAATTGGGGAAGAAGCGTATTATCCAGTAAATGATGTAAAGAATTTAGATCTTTACGCAAAATATGTTAAAAAAGCAGAAACGATTTCTAATGTTATCTTTGGTGGTCGTTTAGGGGAATATAAATATTACGATATGGATAAGGTTATTGCTAGCGCTTTGGCATTAGTAGAAAAGGAGTTAGCCTAACCAAGTTTTCATATGCTAAGTAGATAGACTTGAGAGACAACACTCATGTAGGAGAGTACTAGTGAATATTAAGATTTTAGTAGCTACACATAAGCAATATTGGATGCCAGAAGATTCCGTGTACATGCCAATCCATGTAGGTCGAGAAGGCAAGGTTGATATTGGTTATACTGGCGATCATACGGGAGATAATATCTCTTCAAAGAATGCAAATTACTGCGAATTGACAGGTCTGTATTGGGCTTGGAAAAACCTTGATGCGGACTATATCGGTCTCGTCCATTATAGACGTTACTTTACGCGCAAAGAGGTTCGTTCCGTAGAGGATAAAAAGAATCAAATCCTTACAGGAGCGGAATGGGAACAACTACTTTCAGAATATCCTGTAGTCGTAGCAGATAAGCGTAAATATTATATTGAATCTAACCGTTCTCACTATAATAATGCTCACCATAGCGATGGCCTTGATGCGGCAGAGCAAATCATCGCTGAGAAATATCCTGAATATAGCGCTGCTTTCACAAAGGTTTGTAATCGTACTTGGGCGCATATGTTCAACATGTTTGTTATGCGCCGCGACCTATTTGATCAATACTGCGAGTGGATGTTCTCCATCTTGGAAGAAATTGAACATCGCGTCGATATTTCCAATTACGATACATACGAAGCGCGTATTTATGGTTTTGTAAGCGAAATCTTGCTCGACGTATGGATTGAAGCTAATAACATCGACTATAAAGAACAAAATGTATCCTTTATGGAGCCTCAAAATTGGTTGAAAAAGGGTAGTTCCTTTGTGTTGCGTAAATTTGGTTTACAAAGTAAAGGCTAGGTACCATTGTGAATCCAGTACTATCTATCATTGTTGCAGCATATAATGCGGAAACTACAATTAAACAAGTTATAGACAGTGTATATTCACAAAATGTAGACACATCCCTATATGAGTTGATTATTATAAATGACGGTTCTCAGGATAAAACAGGGGAACTGCTTGATACATTGGCTAGCGCCTATCCTGATATGTGTCTTGTGATTCATCATATTCCAAACGGTGGCGTATGTAATGCTCGCAACTATGGCATGTTCATTGCACGCGGCGAATACGTAACATTTATGGACTCCGATGATTACTATGGTGAAAGTATCCTTTCCTCCTTTTTCGAGAAATATAACCAGCATCCACAACTAGATTTTTGGAAATACGGTGCTGTTGAACATTACATTGAGCATGGTGAAAGCCTTCGTGACAAGGTAAACGACGTGGTGGATTTTCTATCTAGTGATGCTACAGATATATTACGAATGGCTCTTGAAATGGAATATATTCCTCTCTTTGGTTATGTGTGGAACGGATTTTATAAACGATCTATCATCGAAGAGCATCATATTCAATTCTCATCGGAATATATTATGGAGGACTTTATGTTCTCCTTTGAATACTTAACCTATGCAAAGTCTATGGGGACTATTCCTCATGTGTATTATCACTATATGCTCGACTTAGATAAGACTAGTCTTTCTAAGAAATGGGAGCCAAAGTACTACGAAATGTATCGCTTGAAGGTTCAAACCATTCATCAATATATGGTTAATGTAGGTATTGATGATGCGCAGTGCTACCAATTGTTGAGTGCGTTATACGTTAAATATATGTATTCTGCACTAGAACGGATGGGCGCAGTTTCTTCGATAGCTGGTAAATATACATGGTTACAGCAGTTATGGCAAGACGATGTATATAAGGCTATGCAACCTCATATGAAGGGTGGTGCCTCTCTCATCGGCGTATTATCTGGATTGCTTAAATATAAATGGAATTTAGGTATTATCGCATGTACAGAGTGCATTTCCTTTGTGCGCCATCGCTTAAAAGGTCTATTTGCAAAGATCAAATCTAATTAGAAAGAAGCACGATTATGATAAACCGAGAATCCCGTAGATTGCGTGTATTACAAGTCGGTATGACACGTAATCTAGGTGGCATAGAAACATATTTGATAGAACAATTTAGACATCTTGATAAAAGTAAAATTGATTATGATTTTGTGAACATCACAGGGGAATACTCTATTTGTTATGAAGATGAAATCTTAGCCTCTGGCAGTAAGATTTTTAAGGTTGTTTCTAGACATAAAAACCCATTGCTCCACTATTGGCAGTGGTTTAATATATTGTTACAAAATAAAGGCGTTTATGATGTAATTGTCTTGAATACGAATAGCTTGGAATACGTGTTTCCTCTAGTATTGGGAAAAATCTTTGGCATACCTGTTCGTGTTATTCATAGCCATAATTCAGGCTTTGAAAACAAGCAAGGCTTGGCTCGTCGTCTCTTGGTGGGAATGAACAAGAAATTATTGGCTTGGAGTGCTAACTTGCGCTTTGCATGCAGTCAATTTGCAGGACAATGGATGTTTAAAGACAATCCATACCATGTTATTTATAATGCCATCGATATTCATAAATACGATGCAGATCCGATAGTTCGGGAAGAAACACGGAATGCTTTAGGATTACACACAGAATTGACCTTATTACATGTAGGTCGTTTTTCGTATCAAAAGAATCATAGTTTCTTACTCGATATATTTAAGGGAGTTCATAGGATTCAGCCCGATTCTGTGTTGTTGCTAGTAGGGGATACTACTGAAGAAAGTGAATTCTTAACGGAAGTCAAACGAAAAATCAAAGCATACGGGTTAGAGAATGTCGTTCGTTTGCTAGGCAGACGAGATGATGTTAATAAGATTATGCAGGCTGCAGATGTACTTGTGATGCCGTCCTTTTTTGAAGGCCTTACTGTTGTTGGTATTGAGGCACAAGCATCGGATTTACCACTGCTTTTATCTGATACAGTAACTAAAGAATTGGGACTTTTACCATCTACTCAATTCATTTCATTAGAAGCAGGTCCTACAGCATGGGCTGAGGCAATAGTAAATAGTAAACAACATAATAGACAGAGTCGTTATGAAGAATTAAAAGCAGCTGGCTATGATATTGGGAACGAAACAGAGCGTGTAGAGAAGTTATTGATAGATGCCTATCATGAGCTAGTGTAATAGTTGGAGAGAAGAAATGGATTTAGTATTACAACAAGCTATTGATGTACATCCAGTCATTACATTTGATGTGTATGATACATTATTGCGTCGAATTGTTTCTAAAGATAGAGATTTATGGAAATTAGTAGATCAAGAGTGGGAAAAAAGATTTGGAGCAAAATCTTTTAATTTTTATAATGAACGTAGCAAAGCAGATAAGATTGCACGAAAGGCATATGATTATTCTGAAGTTAATATTGATGAGATTTATGAACATTTATCTAATCTTATAGGTGAAGATAATGCAAAGCGTTGTAAAACTTTAGAGTTAGAGTTTGAACATACTTTGGTTACGCCGAACAAACCTATTGTTGATGCATTTTATTATGCACTTAGTAAAGGTAAAGATGTTTATATAATTTCAGATATGTATTTGCGACACGCTGATGTTGAATCTGCATTAGAGAATATAGGTGTTAAGGGTTATAAAAAATTATTTGTTTCTTGTGAATATCGTGCTACGAAACATGAATCTGGAGAACTTTATAAAATTGTTTCTCAAGATATAAATGCAGACATTACCAATATCTTACATATTGGTAATGATAAAAATGCGGATGTTAACAAAGCAAGCGCTGTTGGAGCGGATACATATTGGGTCAGAGAACAATCAAATACGCATTATATAGATGAAAAAAAATCGGATATATCTTTAGATTTTTCTTTATTAAATGGATTTATTAGTAAATATAGTAAAGAAGAGGATAATCTTGCTTATAAATTAGGTTTTGAAGTATTTGGTCCTATAATTAGTGGCTTTTTGTATTGGATTGGTCAACATAAAATCAAAGAAGAGTTAGACAAGGTTATTTTTTTGGCTCGAGATGGCTATATATTAGAGGATATCTGTAAAGAAAATCATATACTAGGTGATACAGAATATTTCTATTTATCTAGAAGGTCTATGATTGTTCCCATGATTCAATATCAAGAGAATTTAGAAGATATCTTAAACTTATATAAATCTTGGCCGACAAAAAGTTCTGCTACCATATTATTTGATAAGTTAGGTTTAGAAAATAATTTTAATTTGTTGCACCAATTTGGTATTAGTGAGTCAGAAGAATTTACAAAGCAGGAATTAATTCAAGATAATCGAATAGCAAATTTATTTGATTCTGTAAAACATATTGTATATGAAAACTCTATTAATGAATCTAATTTGCTAAAACAATATATAGAGTCTTTAGGTTCTAATATTCGTATAGGTGTTGTCGATTTAGGTTCTGGTACAATTTATAATGGTCTAGTAGAATTTACTAAATATCATAATATAGATATTGAATGGATTCCATTATACTTTCAAAATACACAATGTCCTAATCATTCTTATATGGATATTAGTAATAATCCTAATTTAAAAAGTGCATTACGTTTTGGATATCTATTTTTAGAAATTTTCTTTACTGCTCCACATGGAACAACTTTAGGCTATATTAGTCAATTAAATAAGGTACAACCAGTATTATCAAAATATGAGTATGATACTTGTCCTGATAAATATAAAAGTAGATTGTTAGATTTACATAGAGGGGCAAAGGATTTTTACAATGTATTTCCTCATCAACTAGTAGATGAGACATCTAGTTCACTTATTTTTTCTAATATAGAGACCTTTTTACTACATCCGAGTAATTTGGATATAGAATACTGGGGAGAATTTCCATTTTTTGAAAACTATTATATTTATAATTCAATGATTAAAAGTAGAAATATAGTAGAATATATAAAACATCCCAAATTATTAGTATCTGATATGAGGAGTAGTTTATGGCTATCAGGTTTTCTAAGAAAGTTAATAGGAAATAATTTAGGAATTGAGATTATATCAAAACTCTATCTACTTAAAGCTAAGTATATGCAATAGGTATATTCAATGAAAATAAATTTTAAACTAATGGAAAATATTGCATCTTTGCTTACTGTAAAAGGTCTTCAATATATTCTGAGCTTTATTACCTTCCCTTATTTAGTGCGGGTTCTTCACGTTGATGGCTTTGGTCAGCTCGCCTTTGCAACAGGCGTAGTACAGTACTTCTTGCTATTCTCAAACTTTGGTTTTGATCTGAGTGGTCCGAAAAGTATTGCTCGTCACGATAGGGGGCTGAAGCGAGGTTTCTATTTTAGCTCCATCATGGGGGCTAAGCTCTTTATTCTCGCCGTTATAACCGCTGTGTTTGGGATATTGATGTTTATCCTGTCTAACTGGTTCAATTATAATGCACTCCTTTATGGGGCGGTGTATTTAAATGTTATTGGCACGGCTCTGTTTCCAATTTGGTTCTTCCAAGGAATACAGAAGATGCGCTACATCACCTTTGTTAGTATCTTAGGTCGTATCGTATCGGTAGCGGGGATCTTTATCTTTGTAAATACCTTAGATGATATCGTGTGGGCTGCCTTTTTTCAATCCATTACTAATGTGATTGCGGCGGTTTTATCGTGGATCATCATCTACAAGGAATATCCAGATATTCTGATGCGTATTAAATGGTGTCATATTAAGGATGCCATTAAGGATAGCGTTCCTTACTTTGGTTCCATGGTGGCTATTAATCTCTATACTAGCTCTACCATCGTATTCCTTGGTTTAGTAACCTCCGATTACGTAGTAGGTATCTATACGGCAGCAAATCGTATTATCGATGCTTTCAGAGGAGGATTAAGTCCTGTAGTAGACGCGTTATATCCATTTGTTAATAAAATTGCTAAGGAATCTAAGGAGGGTGCTCAATCGGTATTGCGTAAAGCAACGATTATCTTGTGTTCTGGTATGTCCTTGTTCTGTATCGGCATTTTCTTAACTGCTAAATGGTTAGTCTATTACATCTTGGGGCCAAGTTATGAAGATTCCGTATCAGTGTTACAAATTTTGGCATTTTTACCACTTGTGGTCATTACGAGCAATATTTATGGCCTCTTCGGCATGATATCCTTTGGTTATCAAAAGGAATTTGTTACGATTTTAGTTCATTCCGCAATTCTAGATTTATGTATTGTGTTCCCGTTGCTCTATTACATGGGGGCCGATGGCGCAGCATTGACCATGCTTTTAACAGAAATCTATGTACTCTACAGATGTATTAAATTCGTAAATGCTAGTGATTTTAGATTTTTATAATTAAATAAAGAAGTGAAAGCATATGAATACATATATTTTAAACGACCTTAAACGAAAATGGTGGCAAATAGCCCTCGTAGGTATCCTTTGTGCTATCGTTATCATCGTGTCTCGTACGGTACTAGTAAAACCAACCATGGTGCATGGTCCCATCAATGCATCTGTTATCTTTACAGTAGATAATAAGACTCCAAATACCATGGTGAAAGAGGATCTTCATCTAAGGGGATTATTGCAATCTCAAGGCTTTATCATGGGCTTTGTAAAACAGTCATCTCATGTTTTAGATTGGTCTAAGTTGAACGCCAATTGGAATACGATGTCTGCAGTGAACCAATTTAAATGGTATCAACAACATATTTTTGTAAATACGGATGATCCTAAAATTTATGAATTGTATATTATGTTTAACCCTAATGATGTACAAGATCCAGATTATACAAAAGCTCATTTAGATATGTTATTTGATCAATATATTAACTATACTAATAGCAAGGTACAAGCTATTAATTCTAACTATTCTATCCGAATCGTTGATAAACAAATTATAGAAGGAGATGCACAGTTCCAAAATGAAGGTTTCTTACCTGTGAAGTATGGTATTATAGGCTTTGTTTTAGGTGGTATGGTTATGACCTTGTTTGTTTCTGTAACAGCTGTAAGGAAGTATCGTCATGGTAGATAGCCAATTTTGGTTCACAGCGCTGTCCCTATCATCAGTTTTGTTGTTGTTAGTGACGCTATATGCTCTAGATTTTGATTTACTATCGCCAGTTATCGCAACACAGTCGTCCTTAACGATTGCCAGTATTTTGTGCAGCGTTATGGTGAAGCACTGGCAATTGCCCATGCATGGCAGTACCGTGTTAATCCTCATCATTGCTCAAATCGTTATGACAATAGGCGCACTCTATGTAGCCTATTGCCTAAATGATAGGCTTATGGTGAAAGCAAGCGTATCTATGCAGAATATAAGTGATGTGTGCATTCCGGTGTATCGCCAAGGGATTTTATGGATATTGTTAGGTGTTATTGTAGGCTTAGCAGGTCATGAGATGTATACCTTAGCGGAGAAGGTGGGAAATAAGAATGGTATACTAGGCATTGCTACTTCTCTTAGACCTTATTTTATGAATGAGAGTTCTGATATTAAGCTATCTCGGTGGATGGCATATTATCAAATTCTATTACAACAAATAACATATGTATCAATATTTGCCTTTATCCAGCGTACGATTTTTAAAGCGTGGCAGTGGTCCAATCTATGTTATTTGGTACCATTATTATTTTTCTTCCCCTTCGTTTATCTAACGACTGGGAGAATTTTAATTATCACGCTTGTTATATTTATTTTTACTATTGTCGGTCATGCTATATATCGCAAGTATGAAGGCTTTGAATATGTGAAGAAACTATTAACAACAGCGGGGCTATCCTTTGTAGCTTTCTTCCTACTCTTCGTCGTAATTGGTACATTATTTGGAAAGGGTATCAGTTCAAATAAATCGGCCTTTGAAATTTTGGCGCATTATGCAGGAATTTCATTATCCGCATTTGATGTGATTTTACAGTATCAATTGGCTGACTCTACTTTGATTGGGCAAACTATATTTGTAGGCCCTTATGGTAATTTGAATACGTTAGGTTTCGCATTGCCGGAACCAAGTATTTTCTTATTCTTTACTTATTTTTACAATATTGATACGAATGTATACACATCGTTAATGCGATATTACCAGGACTTTTCTTTAGTAGGTATGTATCTCTTCGCATTGCTTATCATTATGGTGTATACGATTTTGTACTATGTTTGTAGACAGCGCAATAGTATTCAAATGATATTGGCATATGCAACCTTTGTGTATCCTTTATATTTATTCTATGTAGATGATCGTATTTTTATGGATTTCTTTGGTACACAAATCATATATATTATTGTGTTACAGTTTATCCTAATTAAATTACTATATAAATATAAAAGCTAAAATATCTCTATTGATAAGTGCTCAAGATATTAAATATAGTGCAATAGTAAAGAAATAGACAAAGGCTAATGCTCAAATATGATTATTTAGAGCATTAGTCTTTCATGTATTAATAAAGGAAATAAATAATTTTATTATGGTTATTCTATTTTATATAAAATGAAGGATTGATGAAAATTTAATAACTTCAATATAGATATTTTATATTTTTCGGATATACTAATCATATTGGAATTGTTAAATACAATAAATTGCAGATTGGGATTAGTGAATATAAGGGTAATATATTGAGGGAGAAAATATGAGCACTTGTTTTATGCTGATGAATAATCCAATGGATTTAATCATGAATTTAGTGGTAGACACTACTGTTACAAGCAATCAAACAGTAGTGGAAGGTGCTATTAAAAAGTATAAAGTTGATTTTGATGCAGCATCTAAACAAGCTATTTTTACTTTTAAAATGTATGATAGTTCTAAATTCTATAAATTACGCATCGTTGCAGATGCTGAAAAGAATTTAGAAGACCTTACTACGACAGAGCATTTTTTCAAAATTGTAAATACTTTAGGTCTTACTATTAATATGGCTAAGTCTAAAAAGAAATCATTAGCCATTAAGGTAGACATGGAAAGATCATATGTATATCTTGAAGACTTAAGTTCTAATAATGGGGCTACATATAAATTCCATGGTTGGTTGGAACATTAAAAATTTGATATTCATATTATTTAACTCACTATATAGAGCTTTAAATGTTGTTCTATATGGTGAGTTTTATTTTATGATGAATTGCAATAAGTAATGCGACAAAACTAACTGGATGATAATTATTGTATAATACCCAGAATTTATTTCTAGCTTAATGATTATTAATATTTACATGCTATACTGACGATGTTTAGTATGAAAGTATGAATTCCATGGTGTGTAAAAGGGAATTGATAGGGAGTAATCTTCACTTTCAAAGGCCAAAATAACATTACTCGTTACGAAATGGCGCAAATGATTGCAAAAGCTATGGCGAACCAGGATCGTGCCAATGCAGAGCAACAGGCTATGATTAATCGCTTGGCTGATGAATTCTCTAATGAACTGAATAATTTGGGTGTTCGTGTGGCTCGTTTAGAAGACCGCGTGGGTAATGTAAAGGTAACTGGCGATGTACGTCTTCGTTATCTTGGCTCCCAAGAAAAAGATGGTAAATTCGTAAACGATGGTACGAATATGCGTGGCCTAGATTATAGTAAAGGTTCCCAATTCGATGTGCGCGCTCGTTTACAATTCAATGCAAAGGTTAATGATCGCACTGACGTTGTAGTCCGTACTACAACAGGTAATATGGAACTAGGTGATTCTTTTCAAACATCCTCTTCTGGTTCATCCCTTCGCAATAGACCAACAAATATTCATTTCGACCGTGCTTATGTAAATCATAAATTTGGTGAACGCGTATCTGTGAAAGCAGGTCGTTTCAATCAAATGATCGGCAATGGCTTGATTTATGACGATGGCTTTGACGGTGTTCAATTCAACGCAGGCAATCATAAGCTTAATTTCCAAGCAGCATATGGTTATGGTATTGAGGGTGGTTTCTATACACGTGTAAATAAACGCGTAAATGGCGAAGCTAAAAATATGTACGGTTTCAGTTCTGACTTGAATTTTGATAAAGTTTGGGTTGGCGGCGAATGGGTGAAAGCAGCTGGCGTATCTAATGGTACAGCTTGGTCTGCTGGCCTTGGCTATGGTAATTATAAAATCTCCAAACGTGGTACATGGGATGTAAAAGTGCAATACTTTAACTTTGGTGATAACATTGCCCTTCAATCCTCCCGTTGGGAAGTACCATATGATGCGACAAACCGTTATTATGACCCTAACTTCCATGGTGGTCCAGCTTATGTTACTAGCTACCGTGGTTACAGAGGTTGGTTGGCAACAGCTCACTATGCGTTGCAAGACAATGTAGGCGTAACAGGCTACTATGGCTTCAATAATAAAACAAATAAGAGCATCGGTGACAACGATAAACTTCCTAACTACTACCGTGTAGACCTTAACTACCAATTCTAATACATAAGTAAGTAGAATCATAATAAAGGGGCTGTAACAAAACAGCCCCTTAAGCTAAACAAGCTATTAGTTGATTTTATATGATCAACTAATAGCTTGTTTTCTTTATTTCTAAGAAAAAAGGGGGTTATAGGACAAAAAGTGTTGCTCTTAATGCCGATGGAACTAGTTAAATACTAGCTCCATTGGCATTTTATCTTTTTGAGTAACTTTTACATATAGGACAAAAAGTGTTGCTAAAAAGTCTGAACCCCCTTGATTTTACTGACTCAAATAAGGTTTTATCTTTCTAAAGAGATATATTTTTTAGAAGGAGTATAATTATGAAACTAGTCAGATGCCCTAATTGTGGTTTCGTCTGTAAGAGAAATGGTAAAACAAATGCGGGTTCTCAACGTTGGTATTGTAATCAATGTTCTTGCTCATTCACAAATAAAGTGAATAAAACTAACAATAATTTACAGATATTTTTGGATTGGTTATTTGGTAAACATACACAGTTAGATATGGCTGGCGATGGACGTTCATTTCGTAGAAAAACATCACAGTTTTGGGAGCTTTGGCCATTACCACCAAAAGTTGAATCATCAAGTAGCGTAGTATTTGTTGATGGTATTTATTTAGCTAGAAATGCTTGCATTTTAATCTGTTGTAATGAGACGCATGTCTTAGGATGGTATGTTTGTAGATATGAACATTCTAAGGCGTGGGAGGTTTTATTACGACGTATTTCACCACCTACAGTAGTTGTATCCGATGGTGGTACCGGCTTTCAAAAGGCATTAAAAAAGTTTGGCTAAAAGCCAAACTACAAAGATGCTTATTTTACGCATTTCAACAAGTAAAACGCTATACAACAATACGTCCTAAAACGATTGCTGGCTGTGAATTATATGGAATTGCAAGGGATTTATTAACGATACACACGCAAGATCATGCCGTGAAGTGGGTGCAAAATGTTATGTCATGGAAAGTACGACATAGAGTATTTTTATCAGAAATGACAGTTGATGAAAATGGTACGATACGACCTAAACACGAACGACTTATCAAAGCAGAAAATTCCTTAGTTAAATTAATTAATAACAGATGTTTGTTTACTTACTTAGATACATCGTTGAGATGTACCTGTCCAGCTACTAATAATCGTATAGAAGGTGGCATAAATGCTCAGTTACGCGCTATGTTACGTAATCATAGAGGAATGTCTATTGAAAGACGAATAAAAGCGGTATTCTGGTGGTGCTATATGCACTCACCGAATCCGCTTTCTAATGCAGAAATACTTAAGGTTATGCCGACCAACAAGAGTATTTCCGATATATATCATACCATACATGAACAATCTAGGTTAGAAGCCTCTATTCCAACTTGGGGTGATGCTATTGTTTGGAGTGATTTGCATAATTATGATTGTCTATTTACCAATCTTTGGGGACTGAAATAGCAACACTTTTTGTCCTATAACTCCCATTTTCAGATGAGATATTAATAGGTCGAGGTATTACCTCTAGAATTAATATATTCCCTCGTGCTATATTACATATGAGTAGTATTTTTACGTTCATATGTATAAGGAGATACTCTATGTTTAACTTTTATAGTGAGTTATTATTACGTTTACAGAAACAATTTGTATCCGAACATGAATCTGATTTCAAATCTATTGAGGATTTGTTAGAAGCATTTATGACTCAATATAATCGTGGTGATTTTAATAATACGATAGAAATGAAATTACGTGATTTATATGAGGCTGCAGAAGAGGCTGATACGAATGAGAAATCAAGGAAGTTATACAATGAAATCCTTGCATTATGTCCAGATGAAGTAGATGCTAAACGAGAACTCATAGCCCTTGAGTTACATCCAAGCTTTCAAATTTATCAGTTGAAACAGCTAGTAGAATCGTTGAAAAAACCAAAGAAAATAGATTGGAATATAATAGAGACGCGTCCTTATATGCGTTGCCTCATCGACATGGGGATGATATATTTAGAATATAATATGTATAATGATGCGATTGCCTGCTTTACGCCAGTTTTTCACGGAGACAAGCAAGATCATTCGGGATTTCTTGTGTATATGATGGTTGCTTGTTGTGGCGCTGCCAACTGGGATCGCGGCCGCAAGGTATATCAGCGATATCTTGCATGTTGCGATGATATACAAAATGCATTTAATCAGGCTCCGGATATCATGTTGCCTATGCATATGCTGTATATTCTATTGGCTTTGCAGTGTGGTGAAAGCAAGATAGCCCATGATGTATTAGCAGATCTTGTTGATGAATATGAAGATATTGATTGGTTATTACAAGATGCAACGCGCTGGAACGATTTTGTAGAAGATCATTTAGAGGCTATTATGTATATGGTAGACCAAGTGAGCAACATAGATTCTGACCCACGAGAATTAATAAGCTTATATACTGCTATCTCATTTTTACCAACTCAATTAGTGGATTTTGAAAGTCCATTATGGCAGACTCTATATGATGCGTATGAACGTGTTACCGGTCGAACTGTTATAAATCGGTACTCTAATGATAGTTATATGGGAAAACGCGAGTCCGCTCATATGAGCCCCGTAGAGGTTGCTAAAGGTGGGGCTTTGCGTGGAAATCCGGTATATGACAATATACGGTTCGGTGCACAAATTACACTTTCACAAGCCGGCCTATACACAGTAGATGATTTTAAAACAATTACTAAACAAGAAGTATTGATGCTACCGGGCATTGGTAAAAAAACAGTGGAACAACTAGAGCATAATGGTGTTATATTTAAAGCCTAAGATGTGACTTGAATTTAATAGCGATCCTAGGATAACGAAGGGCTATTTGTCTTATCATGTAGACCTTACATATCAATTCTAATTTACAAACTAAAAGGACAGTTGATGAGAATCAACTGTCTTTTTATATGCCCAGATTCTGTTAGTTTGCCTAGATTCTTTTCGTATACTTATATTCTTTTGGGCATGAATATATATATATGCGTAAATTATGTCACAACATTCTCATATATATCTTGTATTTTATGAGGTATGTATCTGCTATATATTATATTCAGTTCTAATATAGTTATTGAAATTATCATAAATGGAGTTATAGATGAAGATGCATATAACTTCTCTATTATATAGGTATTGGGCTTTATCATCTTGTTATCAGAGTTTGGTAGTATCCAATTTTATAGTTTTGAGAGATATTTGAGGTTTATAGAATGAGAGGTTGAGCGCATGAGAGAAAGCAATATTGAGTTATTGCGCATTGTTTCGATGGTGCTGATTATTATGCACCATTTCAGTGTGCACGGAACATTTCCCTTTACGCCAGAGTTAACGTTTAATAAGGTATTTCTCCAAGTCTTTGGGCTTGGCGGCAAGGCTGGTGTAGTAGCCTTCGTTATGATAACGGGATACTTCATGGTTTCTAGCAGCTTCAAGCTACACAAATTTGGGAAGCTCGTAGGACAGATATGATTTTATAGTCTAGCCATGCTTGGTGTGGCTATGGGTTTAGGGCTCGATACAGTGACCTCGAGGAACATGATGTTAACACTACTACCGATTGGTGCTATGAGCTGGTTCGCTCAGAACTTTTTAGTCCTCTATTAAACTGTGCGGTTCTTATATAACACAAAAAACAGGTATTATCTTGAGTAGTATAGGCATATTAGGCGCCTTCAGAGGGGATATTCTCGTCGATGTACTGGCTACGACCGACCCAGCGTATATGAAACAGATTTTCTATTTTACCCAAAATGAGTATGGCTTCTTCCAGCTACTACTTGGTATAGGTTTATTTATTACTTTCTTGAAAGCCAAGATCACCTATCATCCGTGGATCAATACGATTGCCTCTACGACCTTGGGGATTTACTTACTGCACTATAATAAGCTGTTCCTTCATATGTGGGACAATATATTCGGTACCTATCAGTATTACGATTCTGCTTTATTACCACTATATGCGATCCTTGTGGTGGCACTCATTTTCATAGTTGGCATGGTGGTAGACTATATGCGGTTAGCTTTCATAGAAAAACCTATTATGAATCGCATTACGTTGTACATTGAAAGTAGTCAATCGTGGATGGAGAAGAAGGGGTCATTTTAATGCGAATCTCACCGTTTTTTGATATAATAAGCAAGTATTCCAACGATAAAACGGAGGTAATTCTAATGAGTAAATTCTTATATATGTTAGCGGCTCTACTCGTGTTGATCGGTATTAATACACAAGGCGTTGAAGCTCGTACCGATGTATATGCTACGACCTATAACGGCAATAGCTGGTATGTAGACCAAGACTCTGTAAAGAGAGTAGGGGATGTACTTAATTTTACCGTATATACGACATCTGGTCTTAGCTATAAGGTAACATCTAGCGATAGTAATTATTACAATGCAGATGTATTCTACTATAACAACAAACTCGTTTCAGACAATGGCCAATCCGTCTGGAAATCTCCAGGTATGATGGCCGCTATGCGTGTGGCACGTAAATAATAGGAATAATAAAGGCAGCGAGATGATCGCTGCCTTTTGGTATTCATAAGTGTACTATAGTATCGTTTATCCGTATTTGACGATATATAAGATTAACCCTATAATATAAACAGATAGCCAAGCGAGTAGATCCGTCGGGCTCATCTCAAGAGAATAAATAATTGATGAAATGGCCTTTCAGTTACCTAATTATCTAGGGATAACGAAGGGCTATTTGTCTTTTCCAAGACAAATAAGCGCCACAAGTGCACCAAAGGCAATGACAACCGTCATTGCCTCTAGAATTATCATGATCAACTCATAATCACTCATAGACAACCCTCCCTTCATTAACGAAGAGAGGCCCAACCTCGCTTAACTATCCTATATCAATTATATGGCGAACATATAAGCGAATCAATAAGAATCTATTTATAGAAATATACAAAAATATATATACGTATACGTTAGCAGTAACTATAATTACTGCTTTTTTTTACTTGTGATAATTTTATAGTTATGTGGCAAATTTCCCTCATATTTACAAGAATATAATTATTAAATATAATTAAATTATTTAATAATAGTTTATAGTGTGTAAATGAGAGAGGGTTTTTATGAAACGTGTGTATAAAGCAAACCTATCTTTAGCGATTGCTCTGACAATTGCTAGCTCTGTAGTGCCCTATGCAATGGCGGGGAGTACATTAGTTACTACACCTAATGGTGCAAATATTACGACAAACAACGGTGGGAAGTTTAAGGCTGGCGAAATGACAAACTACATATCTACGATTGAAGCAGATACTGGTAGTACAGTTAGTATTGATAAAGCTGTTGCTAATATTGGCTATAATAACAAGCCTTTCATTAGTAGTAAAGGTGGCAGTACAGTTAGCCTTAAGGAAGGCGTTTATGATGTTCAAAATGTAAGCACTCCTATTGCAGTGGCTCAAGGTGGCACCGTTAATATTGGTGTAGACGGCAACAAAGGTAATTTTACTGGTAAGGACTTGTCTTTAGTAGGTGATGTTATCGTTAAAAGCGACCCAAATCATGCGTCTGAGATCAATATTGGTATCATTGGCAAAGAATCTCTTTGGGATGGTTTGGCCTTTAATTTAGCAGATAAAGATGCAAAACAGCCAAGTCATATTAATGTATTCCTTGGAGACTATGGTGCTTGGGAGCTCTTCTATCAAGGCGGCTTGCATGAAGGAACATTAGATGGTGGTACACAACCTAGCCATGTACATCGACTTGTAGGCTCTAAGAATCGCAACTATGCGAATATGGTAACCCAAAGTGAGCATAATAAGCTATATGTAGATAAGCTTGAAGGGCATGTAAACTTTATTTACGATCCTAATGATGAAGGTGGCGATACTGAGGATCCAAGCTATCAACCACCAACGAAAACCTATAATGGTTTAACTCCAGATTCCTTCTGGGGTGGTGATATTCATATTACAAGTGCGGCTCCTGGTGCAGCGGCTCATGTGTACACTACTCAACGAGGCCTAGATATGTCCTCTGAGGCTAATGTGAACAAGATTTTAGATAACTTGGCTCACAAGATGTACTATCATAACTATGTTAATGGTGAAAGAAACCTACAAGGTACAGTAGCCATTGCATCTGATGGTTCTGAATCTGGTCGTTTTACAGTAATTACATCTGGTCATGCTAAAGAAGGTGATATTACATGGCAAGCGGATAAAGATGGTCAAGGTAAATACGTATATGGTGAAAATAAACCTGTACCAAAACCTCAACCTAAGCCAATACCTAAGCCAGAAGTAAAACCAACGCCAACACCTGAGGTTAAGCCGGCACCAACTCCGACTCCTAAACCAGAGGTTAAACCAGCGCCAAAACCTGAGGTTAAGCCAACACCAAAACCAACACCTAAACCAGAAGTGAAACCAGCTCCAGTGCCAGAGCGTAATTCTCATGTTCATGTTATCATGGGTGATTTTGATACACCTCATATGCGCGGTGCCCGTTCTGCTATTATGAGCAATATCAATGGTTGGAGAACATTGACAGATAATATGTATCGTCCACGCGTATTGCAACAAGGCGAACCAACAGGCATTTGGGCTCGCGTTGGGGGCGGTAAATATAGCTATACCGCAAAAGGTATCGACACAGATACAACATATACACGCATTCAAGGCGGTTACGATGCTAAAACAGGTAGCGGCTGGACTGTAGGTGGTCAAGTATCCTACCTTCGTGGCAACGATGATTACGTATTTAATGGTACTGGTAAGGAAAAAGCCTTTGCTGTAGGTGCTTACGGTGTGAAAGATCTTGGTAAAGATCAATATATTCACATCGAATCTCAAGTAGGCCGCGTTTCTAATGCTTTCACAGCTCGCAATGAAATTGGTGAAAGCATTTCTGGTGATGCTAAAGCAAATGCCTATACAATTGGTGCACGATACGGTAAAACTGTGAAATTCCAAAATGGTACATACATCGAACCACAAGCGCAATTGAGTTACACTCATTTCGGTGGGGATAGCTTTGATGCAGGTCGTATGCATGTCAACGAATCTGGTGTAAGCAGCACAGCAGGTGGCCTTGGCCTTGAAATCGGTAAAACATTCGGCGCAGGTAACATCTATACTCGCGTTGGTGTAAACCATGCCTTCTCTGGCACTGTAAATACAGCGTACACAACTGGCAATACTACAAAATATACAAAACAAGACCTTAAAGGCACTTGGACCGATCTAGCATTCGGTGGTCGCTATGGCTTCAATGCTAATAACAGCATCTTTGCTGACCTTAGCACAGGATTATCCGGTGACTATAAAGCAGGCTGGTCTGTAAATGCTGGATTTACACATAAATTCTAAGGATCAATTTAATAAATTATTCTTTGTAATATAGCCAATATATAAAGCCTCCTAATAGTAGAGTAATAACTTTATTATTAGGAGGCTTTTATAATATATTTCGTATATTTCTATTAATAGATTCTTATTGATTCGCCCATATGTTCTCTATATAATTGACTTAGGATAGTCAGGCGAGGTTGGGCCTCTCTTCGTTAATGAAGGGAGGGTTGTCTATGAGTGATTATGAGTTAATCATGTTAATCCTAGAAGTAATGACTGTAATCATTGCTTTTGGTGCACTCGTGGCGCTTATTTGTCTTGGAAAAGACAAATAGCCCTTCGTTACCAGTAACTGGATAACTGAAAGGCCATTTCATCATGTTTTTTATCCTTTTGAGATGAGCCCGACGGTTCTACTCGTTTGGCTATCTGTTTATATTATAGGGTTTATATCATATATCGTCAAATACGGATAAACAAGTGTATATTAAACAATTTTATATGGTTATTATTTACTAAGAGGCAGCGAATTAATCGTTGCCTCTTTTTGTATGCTTCCATCTAATAGATACTAATTTTCCAACAGATGACAATTTTTAAATATTTTTAAAATAAATACGTATAATTCATTTACAATTCACTAAAAATGATGTAATATTTTAAATATATTTTAAAAGTGTTAGAAAAAAGTTTCTTTATTATGAGAGTGTATATCTGTCTTTTACCGTATATAAAGGCTAATAAATCAACTCATAGATATATATTCAAGTATGAAGGAGCTTTCACAAATGTGATTGTATTGTAAGTGAAATATTGATTGAGGTATAAGAGGATGAAAGGTAGTAATAAGATTTTATTGTCTGCTGTTATGATGACCTTATTGTCATCTACGATGGCTATGCCTGTTACATGGGCTGCAGCAGGTATTAATTCTGATGGACGTATTTTTGCAACTACTGCTGATAGTAAATTTGAAAGTACAGGTAATACGACTGCAAATGGTGTAGTCGCATCTGATGGTGGTCAAGTTACCATTGGATCTTTGGATACTCCTGATGCATCTCAATTGCCTAAACGCTATCGTCAACCAGCTTTCATTACAGGCATGCTAAATAACAGTTCCATTCAAGTGGATGGCGGGGTTATGGACGTGACTACTGCACCATGGAAGTCTCCATATCCAGTAGCGTTTGCATATAATAGTAAAATTAATCTCGGCATTGATGATGCGGGTACTGTAAAACACAAAGTGTTTAATATGCAAGGTGATGTGCTGGTATCTGATAAAATGATGCCTCCTCATCAAGAACAGCAACCATCTGTGATTAATATCGGTCTAGGTCGTGCACATAACAGTCCTAACCAGTTCTCCGGTAAAGCTGTGAACACCTTAGAGGATAAAGGTGGCGAAATCAACATGACCTTTGATGGTGGCATGTGGAGCCATGATAGCATGGGCGGCTTGGAATCTTTCAAAATTGATGGTAAAACAGAACGTAGTAGTATTAACAATCTCACAGGTACTCGTACGCGCGAAGGTTTCAGCCGTATTTCCCAAGATTCTCGCAGCGACATTCATGTGAATAAACTAGATGGTCATATTAATGTTATTTATGACATGACTAGTGGTACTGGCTTAAATTATGCTAAACCAGGTTCTAAGAAAGACGGCCTAGATCCAGCTGACATCGAGGGCGGTAACTTCATCGTAAAATCTGCTACGACTGGCTCTGGCGTACATGGCTATGTAACAGGTGATCATCTCGATACTTCTTCTGAAAGTAATGTAAATAAGATTTTAGATAACTTAGCGCACAAGTTCTATTATGAAAACTATGTAAAAGGTGAAAGAAACCTTTCTGGTACTGTATCCATCGCTTCTAAAGGTATCGTGTCTAGTTACAAAAAAGCGTTGACTACAGACCAAAAAGAAGGGGATATTACATGGAAGGATGGTAATGGTCAAGGCTCCTATGTAGTGCCAGAACCAAAACCTACACCGACTCCAGATCCTAAACCAGTTACGCCAGTAACTCCAGATCCTAAGCCAGTTACGCCAGTAACTCCGGATCCAAAACCAGTTACACCAGTGACTCCAGATCCTAAACCAGTTACACCAGTGACTCCGGATCCAAAACCAGTTACACCAGTGACTCCAGATCCAAAACCAGTTACACCAGTAACTCCAGACCCTAAACCGGTTACACCTGTAACACCAGCACCTAAACCAGTAAATCCTAATCCTGTTATTCGTGGTGCTTATGATACACCTCATATGCGTGGTATTCGTTCTGCTGTAGTAGGAAATATCAACGCTTGGCGTACATTAGCTGACGATATGTATCGTCCTCGTGTATTGCAACAAGGTGAACCAACTGGTATTTGGGCTCGCATCGGTGGCGGTAAATACAGCTACTCTGGCAGCGGTATCGATACAGCTACAGATTATACACGCATCCAAGGTGGTTATGATGCTAAAATCAGCCGTGGCTGGACTGTAGGTGGTCAAGTGTCCTACCTTCGCGGCTCTGAAGACTATGTATTCGATGGTTCCGGTAAGGTGAAATCCTTCTCCGTTGGTGCATATGGTTTGAAAGACCTTGGCAAAGATCAATATGTACATGTAGAAACTCAAGTAGGTCGTGTATCTAATGACTTCACAGCTCGTAATGAAATCGGTGAAGCTATGTCTGGCGATACAAAATCTAATGCGTACAGCATCGGTGTTCGCTACGGCAAAACATTGAAATACGCTAACGGTTTCTATGTAGAACCGCAAGCACAATTGAACTTTACACACTTTGGTGGCCGTAACTTTACTGTAGATAATATCTCTGTTAACCAATCTGGCGTAAACAGTACTACTGGCAAGCTTGGTCTTGAATTGGGTAAACAATTCGGCAATGGTAACCTTTATACAAGATTTGCTGCAGGTCATGCTTTCACAGGCAATGTAAAAACTGCATTCGCTAGCGGCAGTGTTACGAAATTAACAGAACAAGACCTCAAAGGTACTTGGACTGAATTGGCATTCGGCGGCCGTTATGGTTTCAATAGCAACAATAGTGTATTTGCTGACGTTGCTACAGGTTTGTCTGGTGATTACCAAGCAGACTGGGGCGTAAATGCAGGATTTACACATAAGTTCTAAGTGTAGATTTATTAAATAATCTTTTTGTACAATAGCTAACATATATAGCCTCCTAATAATAGAGTCATGACTTTATTATTAGGAGGCTTTTATTGTATGGAGCATAGAATTAACTATATAGCGACCTATACATTTTTCTTTTAATGTTAAGGAAAAACTATATAGACGAAATACGATATATTGTGTATACTAATGAAAATAGTAAGCATACTAGGATTTATTGATAGATGCTTACTGTATAAATAAATTTACCATGCTTAGTATGGGGATTTCTATGGGGATAACCGTTCCTATAGAGATAATATCTAGTGTATGATAAATGAAGCCACTCTGGGGAGGGCGGCTTCTAATGAGGAGAACTTATGAAACTAATTAAATTACTACCAATTATGGCAATTGCTTCTGTATGTGTTGCTGGCCAAGTACATGCGGCACAAGATCCTTTGATGATGCCTGAACAACCTGCGGCTCCTTTGACTGCAGAACAACAAGAAATTTCTCTTGCTGTTCCTAGTGAAGAGGTAAAAGCTGTAGTATCTGAATTTGCAGCATTCCAATTGGGAATGAGCAATGCTTTAATCAAAGACGACAATCGCGTAATGTCTGGTCAACAACGTTATACTAATAACGTGTTGTACTACATGAATGTTCGTCGTGACTGGTACATTACAAGCCATCGCTATAAAAAAGATAGCTATGCTCGCGTAGCATTAGACCGCTTGTACTTAGATTACAAAGAATTCTTCACAAACCACACAACTGTGTCTGACATGAACAAAGCTGAATATGAACGCCAAATCTTAGCTATTCTTGAAAAGAATACTGAAAACATGAATAACGATGAATTGCGTTTCTACATGAACGAAATGGTAATCTACAGCTTGAAAGAAGCTATGCGTGACGGTAATAACCGCGTTAAACGCATCCGCTAATCGGTATATATAACTATATATCTATGAAAGAGGTAACGGCATAGACCGTTGCCTCTTTTGTTTTCAAAACAAATGCCCTCGTAGGAATAAATTCTACGGGGGTTTGTCTATTAATTGATTATATTATCTGATCTGATCTATTCTTTATGAATTATTATTTATATTATTTACATATTTTTTCGATAGCAGTATAATCTACTTGTAGAATTATGAGGAAAGTATGAAGGAGAAGTGTTTTGTAGTGTAACAAGGGAGGCGTATGATTATGAATCACGCAAAGAAACTACAATTATTAGCAGTACTCGGAGTTTTGACTATATCTTCGGCAAGCTTGGTACAGGCTGCAGATATTCCTGTTGTTTCTAGTGGTGGTGCCACTTATAACATTGGTTTACAAGGCTGGTCATCTTTCACTAACTCAGATAATGTACATCTTGGTGGTCAAACTGGGGCGGCTAACAGCGATCCCTATGCCCATTCAGGGGATCCAAATGCAAAGGGTAATAATATTGCCATCGGTCGTCTTGCCTTGAATGGTTCTCAAGGTGGTGGTAACGTAGCGCTTAGTTCTAAGACATTTGTAGGCGGTAAAGGTGATTATAACTTCTTAGGTAACTTTGCAGCAGGTTATAATTCAACGATTTCCGATACAATTGCTATAGGCTACTTTACAGGTTCCTACTCTCAAGGTAATAAAAACGTATGGCTCGGCGCTTCTCAAGCTGCCGCTAGTAAGGGGAATAACACTGTATTAATCGGTTCTAACTCCACTGTAAATGGTAATTTTAACTATGGCATGGGTCATGGTGTTATCTTTAAAGGCGATAAGAACTCTGCTATTGGCGCATATAACAAAATTGAAGGTAACCAATCTGGCGCCTTTGGTGTAGGTACGTATAATGTGGATACTGTTAAGGGCGATAATTCCTACAGTGTTGGTAACAAGAACCAAGTGAGTGCTAATAATACATTCGTAGTTGGTAATAATGTGAAAACATCTTTAGACAATGCAGTTGTATTAGGTAATAATTCTACTGCTGAAAGTAGTGATGTAGTGAGCACTCCAAGTTATACCTACAATAATGGTGATACTGAAAGCTTTGCTGGTACTGCTCCTGTGTCTACTGTATCTGTTGGTGCGGCAGGTCAAGAACGCACTATCACTCATGTTGCAGCAGGTCGTATTACAGCGGATTCTACAGATGCGGTTAACGGCTCCCAGTTATATGGTACAAACCAACAAATTGATGTATTGCATCGCGATGTACGCCACGTGGAAAAAGAATCCAATCGCGGTGATGCTCGTGCCGCAGCACTCGCTGCATTGCATCCACTACAATTTGATCCTGACCACAAGGTTCAAGTTATGGGTGGCTATGGTCACTATAAGGGCGAAAATGCATTGGCTCTTGGTGTAGGTTACTATCCGAAAGAAAACCTACTCCTTACAGCAGGTACAACTGTAAGCGGCGATTTAATGGCCAATGTGGGTGTGTCTTATAAATTCGGTGAAAATAAGACACTTGCTAAGATTTCTCCTGCATCCTATAACGCATTGGAACAACGGGTAGATACATTAGAAGCACAAAACAAAAAACTACAAGAAACAGTAGATATGCTTGTGCAAAAACTTAATGAGAAATAGAATTTAATATTGATAGAGGTTATAAAAATGAGGTAATGACAGTGTTATTACCTCATTTTCATATACCTATATATAACATTAAAGTAATAAGGTTTAGTGACCGCTAATCTTGACATACATATACATTATTCGATACACTAATATATATTTCATTTGTTGTTCATGAATTTTAAATGTAGAGAGTAATGAAACGTATTGTGTGTATCGCCTTGAGCGCCCTATTGTGTTGTATGGGTACAGCTGAGGCAGAAAAACAACAATTACATAATGATAAGGGCGTAGTGTCTGCAAAAACGGATGCTCAAACAGAGCGCATGAAGGTCGCATCAGAGGGCTTTCACATTACGCCTGCTTCCACACCGGACCATGTGATTGGCCAAGGTGGGCCGCTCATCATGGATCGGCAAGATACTAAGACCGTGCAGTATAGCAATGTGGATGCAGTGAACCGCGCCATTAATGCGGTGGCTATGTCCAATGTATCTAATGCTATGTATGGTGCCAAAGGTAAGCCGTGGATGCGCCGCACTACGCTGAGCTTTCAGTTCCAAGAAGGGTGGAAGCCGCTGTATTCTGCGGAGACTATTCAGCCTCTAGGTCATTACGATACTACCTCTCGTGATGTGTGGTTTACGCAGCAGCGCATTTCTCGCGCCTCTGATACGGGTACTACCCTTAATGTAGGTGTTGGGTACCGTCGTATCTCCAAGGACGACCATCATCTCTATGGGGCTCATCTATTCTATGACCATCGCTTCTTAAATCGTCACGATCGACTCAGTGCTGGTCTTGAATATATGTCTGGTGAAAGCGAGTTTCGTTTTAATTGGTATGGTTCTGCTTCCGATGAACGTGTTTTGGATGCGAATCTGCATACCCTAGAGCGAGTATCTAATGGTTATACCTTAGAATATGGTAAAACCTTTAAAAATGCGCGCTGGGCTAGAGTCTATGTTGAAGGCTATCACTGGAACCAGGATCGACAAGCCGATAAGAATGGTTTACGCGTAGGCTCTGAGATGCAACTTACGTCGCGTGTATCTGTAGATATGGGATACAATAAACCGGAACATAGCTCTGGCGGTGCATATGGTAAAATTACGTTCCGTTTAGCGGGAGCTCCGATGGCTTGGTATGGTGGCAAGCATCGTTTAGAACAATCTGCAACGGTTCGCGATAAAATGCTCAACCTCGTAAGACGAACTAATACGGTTTTTGTTGAACAATAATTTTGATAACTGAATAGACAAATTGAATGGTCATGCCATTTCCTGCATTCATTTTATTTTAATGAAAATTAAATGAAAAATAACCTACTATTGTTCCTATATAAGTGATATACTCTAGGTAAGGGAAACGTTAGTGTTCATATCAATTGTTCTTTAAGATAATGGCTTTTTATAAAAGCCATTATCTTATTATTTGATGCCGTGTGATCGCCCGTTCATCTTAGTTACTCTCCAACTATGTGATAATCTTTGTGTTGTGTTTACTTCAAAATCTCTCTCTTAATAACAAACCTATATCATGCGGCAACGGTAAGAGGTTCGCCTTCCTCTTACCAAAAAAGGGTAGTTAATCCTCATCGATTAACTATCCTTTTTTATATTCTCTTAATAGATATATAAATTACTGTTTACAAAATTCGTATACGTGCTACAATATTCATATAAGACTCATGAATAAAAAGTGAATTTTAATGCAAAGAGAGAATGATAGGTTTTGTAGTTTGTAAATGGAGGTTCTAAATTATGAACAAACGGAAACGTTTATTAACTTTGTTAATCAACGGTGTATTGTTATCTAGTTTATGTGTTGTAGCGAGTGCAGCCGATACGGCAACGGGCACTGGTGCTGGTGTAGCGTACGGTACAGGTAGCAATGCTCCAAAGGCTGAAAACGTGGCGATTGGTAATAATGCTAAGATTGGTTATTCCAATGGTGCTAGTGCTGCTACAGGGGATATCGTAGTCGGTAAGGATGCTAATATTAATAACTATGCTAGCCAAGGTGGTAGTGTAGCGATTGGTAAAAATGCAAAAATTGAAAATATGGCCGGCGGCGTAGAGGCTAGCTTTGCATTAGGTCAAACAACGTATAGTGGTAGTTTCTTCTCTTCTTCAAGAATTCCTGCGGATCCAACAAAGGTAGTAGGCAGTGTTGCCATTGGGGATAATACATTTGCTCGTACTGGTAGTACTATGATTGGTTCCCATAACTATAAAGGCGATCTTGGTGATATCACGGTAGATACATCAACTACTCGTAAATATGCATTGAATGCTTATGCCACTACAGTAGGTGCTAATAGCTTTAGTAATGGCGCTTTTACAACCAATACAGGTACCTATAATATTATCTCTAGTGAATATAATGGTGGTCGTTTAGCAAATCCTGTTAAGAACTTGGGATCCACTATTAATGGTTCTTTAAACAGCATTGAGTCTCAAACAGCTAGTAGCTACTACGCTGGCATTGCTAACAGCATTGTTGGTACAGCAAATAGAACGTTTAATTCTAATGGCTCTCTTATTATGGGTGCTGGCAACGAAATCACTAACTCTGTTAAATCTATTTCTGGAGCACCAGATGATGGCGGTAATTCCGCTAAAGAATTAGCTGAAAAATTGCGCACTGCTGTAAAAGATGCTAACGGCGGTGGCGCTACGATGGCCATCGGTGGCGGCAACAAGGCTGACTACACATTGCGTACATCAATGATTGGTATTAACAATACTGTAACAGGTACGAATGGTGCTAAAAGCACAGATAACTTTGTAGTAGGTGTTGGTAATACTGGTACAAATGTACAACATATGACGGCTATAGGTTCTAAGAACACTGTATCTGATGCTAATAATACAGTTATCGTTGGTGATAACCGTAAGGTAACAGGTGCTAATAATTCTGTCATTATTGGTTCTAGCGATGCAGAAACTACTACAACTGTTAACGATGCAGTAGCTATTGGCCATAACACTGAAGTATCTGCTGAAGGCGGTGTAGCTCTTGGTAGTAAATCAAAAGCGACTGTAGCAGCCGGTGCAGCTGGTTATGATATTAGCACAAAAGCGGTATCTACTGATACAAGCTCCACATGGAAAGCCACAGCATCTGCTGTATCTGTTGGCGACGTAGCTAATGATGTAACACGTCAAATTACATCTGTTGCAGCTGGTACAAATGATACTGATGCAGTAAACGTAGCACAACTTAAAAAGGTAGAAACTAAAATCTCTACTGTTGAGGCAGATGCTAAAAAACATACTACTGTAGTAGCAGGTGATAATACAACTGTTACATCTGGCACTAATGCTAATGGTGGTGCTGAATATAAAGTAGCTGTTAATAAAGACTTAGTAGAAATGAGCTCTGCTAACTTCGGCAAAGCAACTGACGACGTTCGTGCTCGTATCGATAAAGACAGCGCTCGCTTCTTTAACGGTAGCGAAAATATCGGTGTTACACCTAAAGGTATCCAAATCGAAAACACAGATACATTAGAACAAGCGAACTTCACTAAATACGGTATGTATGCAAGTGAAGGTAGTAAAACTATTTACTACACTACAAATGGTATCAGCGCAGGCGACCAAATCATCAATAATGTGAAAGCTGGTGTAGCAGATACTGATGCGGTTAACGTATCTCAACTTAAACGCGTACAAGATCAAATCGCAGCATCCACTCAAGTTACAACTGTAACAGCTGGTGACCACATTAAGGTAACACCAACTGTAAATGGTAATACTCATGATTACAAGGTATCTCTTGCTGATGATATTGCTGACCAAATTACAAATAACACAACAAATATCAACAAAAACACAAATGATATCAAAAATATCAAAGGTAATTTATCTAAAATCGATAAACGTGTTGATAAATCTGTAGCAGGTGCAGCAGCGTTGGCAGCATTGCATCCACTTGATTTCGATCCAGATGCTAAATGGGACTTTGCAGCAGGCTATGGCCATTACCGCAGTGGTAATGCTGCCGCATTAGGCGCTTTCTACCGTCCTAATGAAGACGTACAACTTAGCGTAGGTTCTACTGTAGGCAGTGATGAAACAGTATTTAATGCTGGTTTATCTGTGAAAGTAGGAGCTCATAGTGGCGTATCTCGTTCTCGTGTAGCGATTGGTAAAGAAGTATTAGCTCTTAAGAAAACTGTAGCTGAACAAAATGCTCAAATTCAAAAATTGACTACATTGTTGAATGGTGTTGCTGGTACTAAGATGAAAGCCGATCACACAACATTGTTCCCAGATATCCCTACAAACCATTGGGCATATGAAGCTGTAAGCGATTTATCTCGCCGTGGTTTAGTAGAAGGCTATCCAGATGGCACATTCGGTGGTGACCGTATGTTAACACGTTATGAATTTGCTCAAATCGTATACCGTGCTATTCAAGACGGTGTAACAGTTAATGATCGCCTTGTAACAGAATTCAGCCCTGAAATGGCTTTGTTCCGTGTTGACACTGTAGCTAAAAATGCTAAAGGTGAACCAACAATCGAACGCGTTCGTGTTAATAAAAAATAAGGATACTATTAGTTTATAGTGTTTATACAACTTAATAAGTAGCTACTATGCCATACCTCAACTCCACCCCGAGGTCGCATAGTAGTGAACATAAAAAAGCGTAACTGATGAGACGGCAATCTTATCAGTTACGCTTTTATTTGTGCAGATATAAATATGAATCAATATATCAATATATTAATCTATATCTGCATTTGTATTTAGATTTGTATTTAGATTTATATTTATATTTATATAAAGGTATATCTATTGTCTGAAGTATCCCAAAGCAGTGATATGTTGAATTGATTCGTCTAAATATTGTTCGCTAGGCACCGTAAATGTTTCACCATTTCGAGTGCGTGTAATCGTTAGTGTTTCATCTAGAATTGCAATTAGCTCTGCTCGAGAGATTGGTTTTGCCATTTGCTTCATTACATATAGTAAGCCTTCATCGACACTAGCGTCCTCTTGGTTAAACATATTACCTAACGTCATGTACTGTTTGCCATTACCTTCAATTAGTGTGGAAACATAATTAATAAATCGCTCAGGAATATAGCTCACATTTTCTACAAATGGTAAGCATTCATAATTCTCACCATATGCATTGAGGTGGTTGAGGATAGAGAGGTGGAATAGGCGCACATATAGCTTATTCATATCGAAGGTTTCGTTTGGATAATGTTCTTCTATATATTTTTGAATATCCTTTATAGTAAATAGTTGTTTTGTATTCATAAAATACTTGATAGTTTGATGTAAAGGATCTGTCCAACCATTTGGTGTACCAAGTCTATCCTCTGCAAGCCCGCAATAGTAAATGCTTTCAAGAATTTCTTTATCTACTGTTTCATTACGCACGATTGCATCTGCATTGCATTGTTTAGTTAATAAGGCCATGCGGAATTGTGTATCGTAAACAAAATCGTAGTATTGCTCTTTGGCCTTGTAATCATTGTTAGAGAGGACCTTAATATTATCTACGATGCTGTCATCTAACCAAGTAATAAAAGATTTTTCTAATCGTGCATCACCTATATATACGCAGCCTTGATGCTCTGCACGCTCAATAAATTGAGCCACATAAACAGGATCATTAAAGGTTTCTAAATATTCATGGGCTACATAATAGTTATTGGATTGCAACACGCGATTGATATTATCGATTTTATAACCAGACTGTTTTTGAATTTCATCGTCCATCTTCATGGTTTCCGCAATTAGCTTTAGCACATTCTTTGTGTAAATCGTACGTTCTTGCAAGCTATCTTTTTTAGCCTGTGTTTCAGAATAGAGCATAATATCGCGAATTTGTTCTAATCGTTTCCAACCAGGATATGTATTGTACGATACATAGGCGATACCGCGGTCTGATAAATTGCGATTACAAATGGATAAGATTTTATCTTTTACAATATCTGGCACCCAAGACCAGATGCCATGGACGATGATGTAATCAAAGGTGCCGAAATCATCATCAATGTCCATAATATCCTTTTCTAGCAGTGTGATATTAGTGAGACCGATAGATTTGATTAATTCGTTACCATGCTTAATTTGGACAGGGGATAGGTCGATGCCTGTGAAAGTTGCTTCTGGATAGTACAGTGCTTGAGGGATGATATTGCCACCACAAGAGGAGCCAAGCTCGAGGACGCGGGCACCCTTAATTGGCGCTGGATTGAGACCGTATAGACGTGCTTTGGCGATTAAAGAGTTAATAGCACAATTAGAAAATGCTTTTGATACATAAAGAAAATCATCGTAAGAGTCCTTCAATGCATTAATCTCTTCTTGATCCGCAGACTTTTGATGCGGTGGAGCACTAATTATTTGTTGTGATTCATTATGATTGTTTCCTTTATATACTTCATTAGAAGTGTTTTTTGATGGCTCTTTAGTTTGTGTATCCATAATGAGTCCTTTCTTATTCTTTATGGGAGAATACCAACTTATATATCTATAACTATATTTATATCTCTATCTATATCACTATTTATATCTATATCTATATGAACTACCTACCTGTTTATACAGTTTCTAAAATGGTTAGTATCATCTCCTATGGGATGACCCAATTATACCGCATTATGACTTAGTATATCATAATTTTTATCAAAATCGGCCGAAAAATTCATAGTTATTTCATTTGTGAATTAATATATGAAAAAATTGTGAAAGTGCCTTTAAAAGGTTGTTGGATTATTATATTCATATTTTTCTATGATCCATATTTTATAGATAATATATAAATAGATGCCAAAATCGAGAAAAATCAATGAGATTAAATCAATTAATCGTTTATTTATAACTAACATTAATATTATTATCGAAAAAACTAGTTCTGCATAGAGAAAAATAGATTATATTTTATAAAATACGTATAAAACACCGAAAAAATGAGTAAAAAATCACTCGTATATTAAATTTTGTTTAACAAAATAAAGGTTCTAACAACAAATCTTACTGTTTATGATAAAAACATGAAGAAAAGTATTTACAACATTTTCGATATATGATATTCTGTTCATGACACAAAATGAAAGAAATATGAAAGATGCTCAGAAAGGCGTAAAGGTATGGGAAATTTAGGCTTTTCGTTCTTTTGTATTTAAATGATTTAATTATAAGGATTGTAATTGTGTCTAGTTAAGAAAGGGGTTCATAGTAATATGAATAAAATCTTTAAAGTTGTTTGGAGCAAAACTAAAGAGTGCTACGTAGTAGTTTCCGAAGTTGCAAAAAACAATGGTGGTAAGAAAAAAGCTCTTGCTAGCGTATTAGCTGGTTTAGCTATGGTAGCTGCTACAGCAGGTACACCTGTACAAGCTGGTACTGCATTAGGTGGTAGTGCTATTAATATTACGCCAGACGGTACATTAAATGGTAGTAACACTACAACTAAAAACTCTGTAGTTGTTGGTTATCAAAATAATGCATCTGGTACATATGCTAATAGTGAGAATGGCAAAATTATTTATGGTGCTAATAACGTAGCTAATAGAGAGTCCTCTTTAGCAGTTGGTAACCAAAACCAAGCAACTAATAAATCTGCAAGCGCTATCGGTGTTGGCAATACAGCATCTGGTGAAGCATCTGTAGCAATGGGTAATTCCAGTACAGCATCTGGTGACCGTTCTATCGCAATCGGTTCTGGTGCAAACGCTACTGAAGGCGCTGCTCTGGCAATCGGTCGTCAAGCTGAAGCAACAGGTTCTAGTTCTGTAGCAGTAGGTTATGTAAATAAAGCTAAAAAGAATGTTGCTGTAGCACTTGGTGTTAATAATAATGTAGATGGCGAACAAGCAACAGCGGTTGGTTCTAGTAATACAATTGCAACTAATGCTAACCAAGCAACTGTAATTGGTCGTACAAACACAGTTAATAGAGCAGGTTCCTTTGCTGGTGGTTTTTCCAACGTTACTAACGGTGAACGTAACGTAGCAGTTGGTAGTGAAAATACTACTACAGGCGAAGATAGTATTGGTATTGGTACTAAAGTAATTGCTGGTACGGGTAAAACAATTGCTATCGGTAGTGTAGCGAGTGACGCTGGTAAATATTTACAAACAATTGCACGTGGTAACGATACTGTAAACCCTGCAACAGGTCAAGTAAATAATGTCTTTGCTCTAGCTATTGGTAACGGTGCTCAAGCAGATGGTAAAGCTAAAAGTGCATCTGGTATGATTGCAATCGGTCAAGAAGTAAAAGCTGACAATAATAACACAATTGCAATCGGTGTTAAAACTGAAGCAACTGGTAATAATGGTACAGCTGTAGGTAGTTACGCTAAATCTATTGGTACCTCCAGTGCTGCATTCGGTACACAAGCTGTTGCTAATGGTTTAGGCGCTACTGCATTCGGTCCTGGTGCAAGTGCTGGTGATGGTTCTACTGAAGCAGATGGTTCTACTGCTGTAGGCCGTAAATCTACTGTAACTGCTGCAGGCGGTACTGGTATTGGTTGGGCTACAACTGTAAGTGCTAAAGATGCTACTGCAATCGGCCATAGTGCTACTGCATCTATCGCTGGCGGTGTTGCTCTAGGTTCTGATTCTGTAACAACTACAGATAAAGGTATAAAAGGTTACAACCCAGCGGATAGCCGTACTAATAAATATAGTGATCAAGCTGGTGCAATTGGTACATCTACATTAGCTGCCGTTTCCGTAGGTAATGGTACAACTGCAACTCGTCAAATCACTGGTGTTGCAGCAGGTACTGCTGACACTGATGCAGTTAACGTAGCTCAATTGAAAAACGTTAATTTAAAATATGCTGGTGACACTGGTAATAGCGACGTATTGTTGAAAGACGGTACATTGAATGTTAAAGGTGATGACAAATTCATCTCCACATCTGCTGATGCAAATGGTGTAAAAATCACTGCTAAAGTAGGTGAAAATATTACTACTAATGCTGATGGTAAAGCAGTAGCTCCTACTACAAACGGCATTGCTACTACTGACAATGTAACTCAAGCGATCAACAACTCTGGTTGGAAAGTAACTTCCGCTAACAATGGTGGTACTACAAACGGCACTACTTCTGAAAAAGTAAGCCCTGGTGACACTGTTACTTTCAGCGCTGGTAAAAACATCGTATTAGACCAAGCTGGTAAACAATTCACATACTCCTTGAACAAGGACGTTGATTTGACTAAAGATGGTTCCTTAACAATTGGTGATACTAAAGTTAACAACGATGGCTTAACAATCACTGGTGGTCCATCTGTTACAAAAACTGGTATCGATGCTGGTAATAAAAACATTACTAATGTAAAAGCTGGTGTAAACGATACTGATGCAGTTAACGTAAAACAATTAAAAGACGCTAAAACTAAACTTGTAGATGGCAAAAATACTACCGTTGAAGGTGATGGATCCACAGCTACTCCTTATAAAGTAAATGTGGAAGGCGACTTGAAAGGTATTACATCCATTTCCAATGCTGACGGTGGTCCTAAAATGACAATTGGTGGCAACTCCATCAACATCACTGGTGGCCCACTTAACATGGGTGGTAGCAAAATCACTAATGTAGCTCCTGGTACAGATGATACTGATGCAGTTAACTACAGCCAAATTAAAGGTTTAAGAACTGAAGTTAAAGCTGGTACTAACGTAACTGTAGATAAAACTCAAGGTACAGATGGCCATGATATCTACACTGTAAATGCAACTGCTACTGGTGGCACAGCTTCTAGCTGGAACATTAAATCCTCTGCTACAGACGGTAAAAACAACGGTATTACAACTGCAACAAACATTTCTGATGCTAAAACTGTAGAAATGCAAGCAGGTAAAAACTTAACTGTAAAACAAGCAGACACAGCTAACGGCGCTTCTGTTGAATTCGCATTGGATAAAGATGTTGATTTAACTAATGATGGTTCCTTAACAATTGGTGATACTGTAATCAACAAAGATGGTATGACTATCACTGGTGGCCCATCTGTTACTAAAACTGGTATCGACGCTGGTAATAAAAACATTACTAATGTAAAAGCTGGTGAAAACGATACTGATGCAGTTAACGTAAAACAATTAAAAGACGCTAAAACTAAACTTGTAGATGGTAAAAATACTACCGTTGAAGGTGATGGCTCCACAGCTACTCCTTACAAAGTTAATGTAGAAGGTGACTTGAAAGGTATTACATCCATTTCCAATGCTGACGGTGGTCCTAAAATGACAATTGGTGGCAACTCCATCAACATTACTGGCGGTCCACTTAACATGGGTGGTAGCAAAATCACTAATGTAGCTCCTGGTACAGATGATACTGATGCAGTTAACGTAAAACAATTAAAAGCTGCTAAGACAGAAGTTAAAGCTGGTGCAGGCGTAACTGTAGCTAAATCTCAAGGTGCTGAAGGTCAAGATATCTACACAGTAAGCTCCACTGGTGCTACTGGTAACACTGATCCTTCTAAAGTTGAAGCTGGTAAAAACACTACTGTAACAGGTGATGGTACAGCAGCTACTCCTTACAAAGTAAATGTAGAAGGTGACTTAACAGATATCTCTTCCATTACAAATGGTAACGGTTCTGGTAAAATCTCCTTCGCTGGTGATCAAGTTGTAAAAGTTGAAGGCGACAACCCTATTTCCTTAGATGGTAAAGGTGGCTATGTAACTGGCTTACAAAACAAAGATTGGGATATTACTAACCCAACGTTTGTTTCTGGTCGTGCAGCAACTGAAGACCAATTGAAAAAAGTAAGCGATGGCTTCAACAACACAGTTAAATTAGCTGGTAACACTGGCAACACAGATACTCAAAAATTGAGCCAAACTGGTGGTTTAAGCTTCGGTGTAGTTGGTGCTAACAACGGTCAATACATCAAAACAACTGCTTCTGGTACAGATGTAGTAGCTGATTTGTCCGATGACGCTAAAACTAAATTAAATAAAACATATACAGTATCCTCTGGTTCCACTAATGTAACTGTAACTCCAACAACTGTTGGCGATAACACAGATTTCAAAATTAGTGTAACTAATACTGCTACTCCTGGTGGTGCTTCCTCTACTGAAAGTGTAGTTAAAAAAGCTGATGCAGCTGGCGACACTAACATTGCTGACGTTACAGTAGCTGGTGGTAAAAATACTAATGATCCAGATGCTCAATACGAAGTTAATGTTTCCCGTAATGCAGTTAAAGATGCAGCACGTGAAGCAGTAACAGTTAACAACGGTGGTACAACTACTGGTGGTAACTACACAGCTGATGCAGACAATCCTATCACTGTTAACCCTGTGAAAGATGATGCAAACCATAACACTACATACGAAGTGAAATTCGATGGTGATAAGGCAGCTAAACAAATTCCTTTGACATACAAAGCTAATGGTACTGGTGACCAAACAGTTAAATTGGACAAAGGTTTGAACTTCACTAACGGTTCCAACACAACAGCTTCCGTAGCTGCTGATGGCGTAGTTAAATACGACTTGAACAAAGACGTTGATTTGACTAACGGTGGTTCCTTAACAATTGGCGATACAGTAATGAACAATGGTGGTTTAACTATCACTGGTGGTCCATCTGTTACTAAAACTGGTATTGATGCTGGTAGTAAGAAAATTACTAACCTAGCTCCTGCTACTGATGGTACAGACGCTGTTAACTACGATCAATTGAAAGCAGCTCGTACAGTTGTTACTTCTAAAGATAATTCTGTAACAATCAACAAAACAGAAAATGGCGATCAAGTAACATATGACTTGCATGTAAATGCAGCTGCTGGCACAGCATCTACTTGGAACTTGAAATCTGGTGCAGTTTCTGCTACAGAAGGTACACATTCTGGTGACACAGATCAAAACATTGCAGACGGTAAATCCGTTACAATGCAAGCTGGTAAAAACTTAACTGTTAAACAAACTAACGACGGTAACGGTAATACAGAAGTTGCATACGCTCTTGATAAAGAACTTAAAGATCTTACAAGCGTAACTACTGAAAAAGTAACAACTAAAGAAATCGGCTTACAAGATCCAACTGGTAAAACTACAACAATCAAGAACGATGGCGACCGTATTACATACACTAAAGACGGTGATACTAAAGTTCATGAAGTAGCTACTCTTGAAGATGAAAAACACATCAAACCAGGTAGCTATGCTGTAGACAATAAAGGCAACGTAACAATGACTTACGTTGACGGTAAAGGTCAAGATGTACCAAATGATAAAGTAGAGCTTACTGGTATTGCTAACCAAGATCTTTCCAACATCACTGATGCAGGTAAGAAAGTAATCACTGGTCTTGGTTCCATTGTTAAAGGCGGCGAAAACGTTAACGTAACTGAAGCATCTGATGCTACTACAGGCCAAAAAACTTACACTGTAAATGCTGTAACTCCAGCTGTTTACACTAAAGCTGATGGCACTAAAGTATACAAAATTGTAGATCCTACAACAAATGCTGTTACATACAATACAAAACCAGATGGTACAGGCACTGCTGTTCCTGCAAATGATGTTATCGTATCTTTCGAAGATTCTAATGGTAACACAACTGGTGGTAACACAATCATCAACAACGTTGGTTCTGCTATCGATAAAACTGGTACAGCTACTGGTGATACATTCTTAACTAAACTTGATAATGCAGCTACTGCAACTCCAAATGCAGCAGTAAACGTTAAAGACCTTAAATCTACATCCGATGCTATTATCGGTAAAGAGCTTCACATCGCTCCTACAGCAGTTAAAGCTGGTAGCACTGAAGCTAAAGGCGGTGTAGTAGACGGTACTGAAAACGTATACAAATACGATGCAGCTACTAAAAAAGTTACATTGACATACAACGATGGCAATGGTAAAGCTGTAACTGATACTAAAGCAGTTATCGACTTCTCCGACTTGAACATCCCAGCTCCTGCAGCAGCTTACAGCTTCAAAACTAATGCAGCTGGTAACGTTGACGGTACTTCTACAGAAACTGAAGTAGCAAGCGGCAAAACTGTAAACTTCGGCGCAGGCAAAAACTTGACTGTAAAACAAGAAATCGGTACTGATGGTAGCCATACTTACACTTATGCATTGGATAAAGAATTAACTAACCTTGATAAAGTAGTTGTTAATGGTAAAGATGGTCAACCTGGTAAAGACGGCGTAACTATTACTGGTCCTCAAGGCGCAGCTGGTACGGATGGTAACAACGGTAAAGTTGGTATCTCTGGTAAAGACGGTAAAGACGCAGTTTCTATCTCCGGTAAAGATGGCGTAGGTCACATTGGTTTGACTGGCCCTGCTGGTAAAGATGGTAAAAATGCAACTGCTGACATCACTGTAAAAGATGGTGTTCCAGGCGTTGACGGCCAACCTGGTGAAACTTTGACTCGTATCGTATACCAAGACAAAGACGGTAACGAACATCAAGTAGCAACTCATGATGATGGCATGAAGTTCGCTGGTGACGACGGTCAAACTGATCCAACTAAAGTTATTAAGAAACATCTTAACAACGTAGTAGATATCGTTGGTGGCGCTGATAAAGCTAAATTGACTGAAAACAACATTGGCGTGAATAACGACAATGGTAAATTGAAAGTTCAATTGTCTAAAGACCTTGATCTTACTAAAGACGGTTCCGTAAAAATTGGTGATACTACAGTTAACAACGATGGCTTGACTATCACTGGTGGTCCATCTGTTAAGAAAGATGGCATTAATGCTGGCGATAAGAAAATCACAGGCGTTAAAGCTGGTGAAGACGATACAGATGCAGTAAATGTTAAACAATTGAAAGATAACGCTACAACTGTTAAATCTTCTGATAACACTATCTCCGTAACAGACACTAACACTGATCCTACTAAAGGTCATGCATATGACATCAAGATCAATAACCAAGGTGTTGTAAACAACGCTCAACTTCCAGTGGTATACACTAAACAAGATGGCACTAAAGTTTACAAACAACCAGATGGTACTTTCAACACAGCTAAAGATGGTTCTGGCACTGTTGTAAATGCTGGTGATGTAATCGCTTCCATGAATAGTGCAGGTGACTCTACTACAGCTCCTACTAAGTTGAACAATGTTGGTTCCTCCATCGCAGATAAAGCTGGTAATACATTCTTAGATAAGATTGATGCCGCTGCTGGTGACAACAATACTAAGAACGGTGCTGTAAATGTATCTGACCTTAAAAATGCTGCTGATGCAATCGGCAATAAAGGTATGAACTTCGGTACACAATCTACTGGTCCTAATAGTGAAATCCATAAAAACTTGGGTGAAAAACTTGAAATCGTTGGCGAAGGTACTAAAGCTGATGACAACTACAGCGGTTCCAACATCAAAACTATGACTAAAGATGGTAAAGTTGTAATCGGTCTTGATAAAGATCTTAACGGCTTGAACTCCATTGGCGTTCCTGGTAAAGATGGCGTAGCTGGTAAAGATGGTGTATCCATCTCCGGTAAAGACGGTGCTAACGGTGTTGACGGTAAAGTTTCCATCGGTAAAGACGGTAAAGACGCTGTATCCATCGCTGGTAAAGACGGCGTAGGTCACATTGGCTTGACTGGTCCTAAAGGTGCTGACGGTAGCAACGGTAAATCTGTTGATATCTCCACAAACGATGGTAAACAAACATTAGTGAACCCAGAAGCTGGCACTGATAAATCTCAACGTATCATTTACACTCCACAAGATAAAGACGGCAACCCTATTAAAGGTGCTGACGGCAAAGATATCGTACGTGAAGTGGCAACTATGGACGATGGCTTGAAATTCACAGGTAACAACACTAGCACTGAAAATAAACATGCGTTGAATACGCTTGTTAAAGTTCAAGGCGAAGGCGTAACTGAAGCTCAATCCGCTGCATTCCAATCCGCTGCTGGTAACATCAACGTAGTAGCTGATGGTAACGATACATTAACTGTTAAATTGAACAAAGACCTTAAAGGTATCAACTCTATCAGAAACAGTGAAAGTGGTCCTGCATTGAACTTCAACGCTGGTGATCTTGCTGTAACTGGTGGTAACCTCAACATGGGTGGTAACAAAATTACTAACCTTGGTAAAGGTACTAACGATACAGATGCAGTTAACTTGAAACAATTGAAAGATTCCCGCACAATCGTTAAATCTACTGATGGTTCCGTAGGTGTTCGTGAATCTGAAAGTGCTGATGGCGCTAAAGTATACGACTTGTCTACTGGTGCAAGCCCTCGTTTCGATGAGTTAACTGATGAAATCGGTCGTGTAGGTGCACAAGGCGCAGCTCTTGCAGCATTGAAACCTATCCAATACGATCCATTAGAACCAACTCAAATTATGGCTGGTTATGGTAACTACCGTGGTAACTCCGCTATTGCAATGGGCGTTGCTCATTACAAAAACGAGTCCACAATGATGCATGCTGGCTTAGCTTGGGCAGGTGGTTCCCGTCACATGATGGCAAACGCTGGTGTAACTTGGAAAGTTGGCAACCGTGATAGCGAAGCTGCTGTAGCAGATCGTTACCGCAAAGGCCCTATCAGCTCTGCTTATGCAATGCAACAAGAAATGGCTTCCGTTAAAGCACAAAACGCTGGATTAAAAACAGAAGTATCTGATTTGAAAGCTGAAAACGAACAAATGAAAGCTCAAATTGCTGCTATGATGGCAAAACTTGGTATGTAATCATTTGTGAGTGTAAGAACTGAATGAGCAAAGGAAGGTATGCGCTACCTAGCGTAGCGCTTGCCTCTCCCTACTGTTTATAAATACAGTGCTTTTAAATATGAACGTGTTAACGCGTGAGAGATACTTTCACCATAATCTAACGATAGAAAAGAGGAATATAGAATGAAAAAATCTACATTACTTGCTTGTGCAGCGGCTCTTGTTATTTCTACAGGCGTTGTAGGTGCACAATCCGCTCCAACATATGACGATAACCTAATTTTACGTAACCCAGTATCTGCGCCTGCATTGGGCAATGTAGTATTGGTTCCAGTGGCTAGTCCACAAACAGTGTCTGCTGTTCATGACTATGTGAAAGCTTGGCAAAATGCGGAAATCAATATCGCAAAAGCTAAAGTGAAATACGATAACCATGAACGTATGACAAAAGCTGAAAAAATCTGGTTACATTCCTATGACAAACACAACTATGCTGACTACTTCCGTACACATTCCATCGGTCGTGTACATGGTCAAGAAGTGTTCTTGAACTGGAATGGTGAAAACCGTAATAAAAACGAATACGAATATTTCGAAATGCCTAAATACAATGAAAAAGATGGCTTCACTAATAGCTATGGTTACAATGTATTGCGTGGCATGGTAGATCGTATTAACGAAATCATCCAAAAACAAAAAGAAGTTGGCGGTCCTATGACTGACGACGAAGCAAAAGCATTAGAAGATTCTATTTTGGATGTAATGGCTAAAGACCAAGAAAACGTTTCTAACGAAGAACTTCGTCATTACATGAACGAAACAGTTTGGTTCGCAGCTAAACAAACAGTTAAAAACAAAGCAAGTGAAGAACCTACTGTTCAAGACGAACACACTGTAGACCTTCGCGAAGCGATTAATCGTCCAGCTAACCAAGAAACTAAAAAAGTAGACTTGCGTGCTGCGATTCAATAATAAGGTCGTTGTAAATTTTACATATAAATCATTAGATCACTAGTAGCTCGGCATAAACGATATACAATGAATTAGGAAATGATGTGTGACGCACAGTGTATATAATGAACAACTACATCAGGCCCTCATACGGCGATTGGTTGAGGGCCTGATGTACCCTGGACCCTGACTAGGGCACAAATCCTTATGCAAAACAACGCCATCCGAAAGGATGGCGTTGTTTTTTTGCGTTTATGTATTGTTGTCCTTACTTAAGGCTCAATAGCTGTACAAATATAAACAATTATAAAATAATAGACTGCTTATATTAACTACCTTTTTCTGTGCATTTATGAAGAAACGCTTTATTACTATGCTTTATCTTCATCTAATTTAGAAAGTTTATATATTTTAGATGAAGATAAACTTGTGTAAGATATACAAATATAATGTAAATATAAACTGATATGATCTGTTTTATACTCTTATATATATAATGTATTATATTATATATAATACAATTACAATATAAACCCTTATTATATGCTGATGTGGAGATATTTCCACATATCTAGAAAACTCGATTTATCTTGTTTAGAAATATAAAATTTATTTTAATTATTTTAGGAATTTCTATTTACAATTAGTTTATAAATTGTTATCATATTAATATCTTAATGAATAGTATGTGAACGTGTGTCATAAACAATTCATGAAACAAAAAATGTATATAAGGCATTTAGTGTTTTCTTTATAAGAGAGAAAGGGGTTCATAGTTTCTATGAATAAGGTTTTTAAAGTCGTTTATAGCAAATCTAAAGGCTGCTACGTAGTAGTACCTGAAACTGCTAAAAATAATAACGGCAAGAAAAAAGTTTTGGCTAGCGTATTAGCTGGCTTGGCACTTGTTGGTGGTGCAGTAGCAGGTACTCCTGTAGATGCATATAACAGTGCAAATCCAAGAACTGCAGATAATGGCAGTATTAATACAGATGGTAGCCGAATCAATATCGCGGCTAATGCTAAACCTGCTAACAGTGTTGGTGTTAACTCTATCGTTGTAGGTTACCAAAATACAACTGATGACAACGATGGTACTACGGCTCTTGGTGCAAATAACCAAGCTTATGGTAATTCTGGTTTAGCTGTTGGTAATCAAAACGAATCTAGCGGCGGTGCTTCCACTGCTATTGGTGCTGGCAACAGAGCAGCCGGTGCGGCAACGGTAGCTATTGGTAACGTAAGCAATGCCAATGCACAAAGTGCCATTGCAATCGGTTCCTATAACAACGTTGACTACACAAAAGGTACTTGGCAAACAGCACCTAAAAATGCCGGTGCATACTCTACAGTAGTTGGTAACTATTCTAGTGCAACTGGTAGAGAATCTGCTGCTATGGGTGTATATTCCAATTCTGCTGGTCCTGGATCTTTTGCCGCTGGTTACAAAGAAAATGCATTAGGTCAAAACTCCGTTGCGATTGGTTCTGAAAATACATCCCATGTAGCAGATACTATTACGATTGGTCAATCTAATAATGCTAAAACAATGGGTGGTATCTCCATCGGTAAAAATAACTTGACTGATTCTGCAGATGGTAATCGTGGTGATGTACGTAGAAATCATGAAAATTCTCAAATCGCTATCGGTCGTGATAACACAGCAACAGAATTAGATACGATTGCTATCGGTCGTGAAACTAAGGCAACTGGTTCTGGTGCTACTGTAATCGGTGCTCGTGCAGAGGCTATTGGTAACAATGCTATCGCTATCGGTCAAAGTGGTGAAGGTTCTCCTAAAGTAATTGCTAAAGGTGTAAACTCTATTGCTATCGGTATGCAATCTCAAACTGAAGGTGAATCTGGTGTAGCATTAGGTGCTGGTACTCGTGCAAATGGTCAATATGGCGTTGCAGTAGGTCATATTGCTAAAGCAAATGTGACTAGAGCAACAGCTCTAGGTGATGAAACGAATGCTAATATTGCAGAAGGTGTAGCTCTTGGTGCATCCTCTGTTACAACAACAGATAAAGGTGTAGTAGGTTACAACCCATCTGATTTACATACTCGTAAATATACTAACTTACAAGGTAATGTACAAACGGCTACTACAGCTGCTGTATCCATCGGTAATGGCAAAACATTGACTCGTCAATTGACTGGTCTTGCTGCAGGTACTGCAGACACTGACGCTGTTAACGTGGCTCAATTGAAAAACGTTGGCGTTGCTGTAACTGGTAACACTGGTTCTAGCGACTTCTTGACTGACGGCGGTAAATTAAATGTTCGTGGTGAAGGTCGTGTATCTGTAGCTGCTAGCGATGATGGTGCTAAGGATTCCAAATTAACTTTGAAATTTGATGACACTGGCATGGTGAAAGCTGGTAAAAACGTTAAGGTTGATGAAGTAACTGTAAACGGTAAAACTACTTACACAATCAACGCTGCTGATACAGCTGCTAAATATGACTTCTTAACAAATGCTACAGCTAACGGTGGTAAACTTGACGGTGAAGCAACACCTACAAAAGTTCAAAGCGGCACTACAGTTAACTACGCAGCTGGTAAGAACTTAACAGTTAAGCAAGATATTGAAACATCTCTTGGCCAACAAACATATACATATTCCTTGAATAAGGATCTTAAAGAAATTACATCCATCACTAACAATGGTGGTCCTACAATGCACTTTGGTGGTAACAACATCAGCATCACTGGCGGTAACCTAGATCTTGGTGATAATAACATCACTAACCTAAAATCTGGTGGCGATGTAGTCAACAACGCTGCTAACATTGGTGACGTAACTCGTATCTCCAAAGCTAATGATTTACACATAGCACCTACAGCAGGTACTAACAATAACGTAGCTGAGTACACTGTAGACGGTAATAAAAAGGTTACCTTAACTTACCAAGATGGTAATGGTAAAACTGTTAACGGCCCTAAAGCAGTTATCGACTTGAGCGGTTTGAAAACTGGCGACATGAGCTCTTTCAACGTGAAATCTACTGCTACAGAAGGTAAAGTGGCACAAGGTTCTGCTGGCGTTCAAGAAATCCGTGACGGCAAAACTGTGGAAATGCAAGCCGGCAAAAACATGACCATTAAACAAACTAATAATAATGGTAATGCAGCTGTTGAATTTGCATTGAATAAAGACATCGATTTGACTCCAGATGGGTCTATCAAAATCGGTGACACTAACATTACTGATAATGGTTTGACTATTAACGGTGGTCCATCCATTACTAAAACTGGCATCAATGCTGGTGGTTTGAACATTACTAATGTGAAAGCTGGCGTAAACGACAACGATGCAGTTAATGTTAGCCAATTGAAACAAGTTCGTGCTGATGAACGTCACATCAAACCTGGTGAATACGCAGTTGATAATAACGGCAAAGTAACAATGACTTACCTTGATGGTAACAACAAAGACGTTCCTAACGAAACAGCTGTTATTACAGGTATTGCCAAACAAGATCTTTCCAATATCAACAAGGGTGGCGAAACAGTCATCCAAAATCTTGCTAAAAAATCCATCGATATGGAAAATGGTAAGAATACAAAGGTTAGCAACCGTGAAATCAATGGCGTTAAAACTTTCAAAGTAGACGTTGAAGGTGATTTAACTGACATTACATCCATTACAAACAAAGCTGGCGATGGCAAAGTTGTATTTGGTGGCAACCAAACTGTAAACGTAGCTGGCGATCACAACATTAGCTTGAATGCTAAAGCTGGTGATATCACAGGTTTAACTAACGTAACTTTGGATGCTCCTGATTTCGCTAAAAAAGGTCGTGCTGCAACTGAAGAACAATTGAACATTGTTAATAACAAGTTCAATAACACAGTTGGTTTGACTGGTAACACAGGCGCTACTGAATTACAAAAATTGAACAAACAAGGCGGCTTGAGCTTTGGTGTAGTTGGTGCTAACAATGGTGAGTACATTAAAACAACTGCATCCGGTAGCAATGTAGTAGCTGACTTATCCGACAGCGCTAAAAATAAATTGAACAGCACTGTTGTAGTAGAAGGTAAAAATGCTGCGAAAGTAACAAGCAATGTAATTCAAAATGCAGATGGCAGCACAAAAACTGTATATACTGTAGATGTTAACAACGTAAAACCTACTGCAGCTTCTACTGAAAAAGTACAAGCTAAAGCAGATGTAGCTGGTTCTAGCGACAAAAACATCGCTAAAGTTGCACCTAAAGCTGGTGAAAACTTCGGTGATGCAGGCGCAACTTACGAAGTAAACGTATCCCGTAACGACGTAAAAGACGCAGCTCGTGAAGCAGTTACTGTAAACAATGCAAACAATAACAACAACCCTATCACTGTTACACCTGTACAAGATGAAGCAAATCATAACACTACATACCAAGTAACATTCGATGGTGACAAAGCGGCTAAACAAATTCCTTTGACTTATAAAGCGAATGGCACTAATGAACAAAAGGTTACATTGGATAAAGGTTTGAACTTCACAAACGGTAGAAACACAACAGCTTCCGTAGATGCTGAAGGCGTTGTTAAATACGATGTGAATAAAGACTTAGTTAATATCAATTCCATTTCCAACACTACAAATGGTCCAAAAATGGAATTCGGCCCTAACTCCATAAATATCACTAATGGCCCTATCAACATGGGTGATCAAAACATCACTAACCTTAAATCTGGTGGCGATGTAGTGAATAACGCTGCTAACATTGGCGACGTAACTCGTATTTCTAAAGCTAATGACTTGCACATTGCTCCAACATCTTCTGACCGTCAAGGTGAAACTACTACATCTTACGCTTACGATGCAGCAAGCAAATCCGTAACATTGAAATACAACGATGGTAATGGTGCTAACCAAGCTGGTACAGTAGCAAAAATCGACTTGTCCGGTTTGGCTGATCAAATCAAAGATGGTTACTCCTTCTCCACTGACGCTAAAGGCAATGTCGTTGGTAACCACGCTGTTACACCTGTAGCAAACGGTAAAACTGTTTCTTATGCAGCAGGTAAAAACTTAACTGTTGCTCAAAATATTGATAATGCAACTGGTGAACATACTTACACATATGCATTGTCTAATGATGTTGATTTAACACCAAATGGTTCCTTGAAAATTGGTGACACTATTCTTAATAATGGTGGCTTAACAATTACAGGTGGTCCATCCGTTACTAAAACTGGTATCAACGCTGGTAACTTGAACATTACTAATGTGAAAGCTGGCGTAAATGATACTGATGCAGTTAACGTAAAACAATTGAAAGATGCTCGTACAGTAGTAACTTCCAACGATAACTCCGTAACAGTTAACAAAACTGAAAACGGCAACCAAGTTACTTATGACTTACATGTAGCTCCAGGTGCGGCACAATCCGTATGGAATGTGAAATCCACTGGTAATACAACTGCTGATTCCGAAGCAACTGCTAAAACTATCACTGATGGTAAAACAGTTGAAATGGCAGCAGGTAAAAACTTGACTGTTAAACAAACTAGCAACAACGATGGCGCTAAAGTTGAATTCGGTTTAGCTGGTGACTTGACTAACATCAAGACTATTAAAAACGAAGGTCCTGCTACTTTCACAATCGGCGGCAACGAATTCAAATTCGATGGCGGCAATGTGAACATGGGCGACAACAACATCACTAACCTTAAATCTGGTGGCGATGTGATCAATAACGCAGCTAACATTGGCGACGTTAACCGTATCTCCAAAGCTAACGACATTCATATCAAAGACAAAACATACACAGTGAACGCTGATAAAACAGTTACATTGGAATATGTTGATGGAAATGATAATGCAGTGAACAAAACAGCTAAGATCGACTTGAGCAACTTGCCAACAGGCGATAAAGCTGCTGTTGAAAGCGTAGTTAAAAAATCTGCTGCTGCAGGTGACACTAACATCGCTGACATCACTGTAGCTGACGGTAAACAAACTGGTGATGCGAATGCTAAATACGAAGTAAATGTTTCCCGTAATGCTGTTAAAGATGCAGCTCGTGAAGCAGTGACTGTAAACAATGCAAACAACAGCAACAACCCAATCACTGTTACACCTGTTCAAGATGAAACAAACCATAACACAACTTACCAAGTAACATTCGATGGCGATAAAGCTGCTAAACAAATTCCTTTGACATACAAAGCGAATGGCTCTAACGACCAAAAAGTTACATTGGATAAAGGTTTGAACTTCACTAATGGTTCCAACACAACAGCTTCCGTAGCTGCTGATGGCGTAGTTAAATACGATCTTAACAACAACGTAAACTTGACTCCATCTGGTTCCTTAACTATTGGTGATACTGTTGTTAATAACGGTGGCTTAACTATCTCTGGTGGTCCATCTGTTCTTAAAACTGGTATCAACGCTGGTAACTTGAATATCACTAACGTAAAAGCTGGTGTAAATGATACTGATGCAGTTAACGTTAAACAGTTGAAAGATTCTCGTACAGTAGTAACTTCCAACGATAATTCCGTAACAGTTAACAAAACTGAAAACGGTAACCAAGTTACTTACGACTTGCATGTAGCTCCAGGTGCTGCACAATCCACATGGAATGTGAAATCCACTGGTAATACAACTGCTGATTCCGAAACTACTGCAAAAACTATCACTGATGGTAAAACAGTTGAAATGGCGGCAGGCAAAAACTTGACTGTAAAACAAACTAGCAACAACGATGGTGCTAAAGTTGAATTCGACTTGGCTAACGATATCAAGATTGGTAACGATGGCAAAGATGGTAAAGACGGCGTTGATGGTAAAATCGGCGTAAATGGTAAAGATGGTTCTTCCGTTGTGATCAACGGTAAAGACGGCTCCATCGGCCTCAATGGTAAAGACGGTAAAGATGGTCTTACTATGAAAGGCGAAAAAGGTGCTGACGGTGTAACTCGTATCGTTTACGAAGATAAAACTAACAACAAACATGAAGTAGCTACATTAGATGATGGTTTACGCTTCGACGCTAACTCCGGTGGCGAAAAGAAAAATAAACTTGGCTCTAAAGTAACTGTAAAAGGTACTGGCGCTAAAGCTGATTCCGAATATGATTCCTCTAACATCAAAACTAGCATCACTCAAGGTGCTGATGGTAACAGCGAAATCAACATCGGTTTGGCTAAAGATTTGAACAACATCAACACAATTAAGAATGGTGGTAATGCTACTTTCACAATTGGCGGTAACGAATTTAAATTCGATGGCGGCAACGTGAACATGGGTGGCAACAACATCACTAACCTTAAATCTGGTGGCGATGTAATCGATAACGCAGCTAACATTGGCGACGTAACTCGTATTTCTAAAGCTAACGATTTACACATTGCACCTACTACAACTAATCGTGCAGGTGAAACTACCACATCTTACTCTTATGATGCAGCAGATAAATCCGTTACATTGAAATACAACGATGGCAATGGTACTAACCAAGCTGGTACAGTAGCAAAAATCGATTTGTCCGGTTTGGCAGATCAAATCAAAGATGGTTACTCCTTCTCCACAGATGCGAAAGGCAATGTAGTTGGTAACCACGCTGTAACAGCAGTAGGCAACGGTAAAACTGTATCCTACGCAGCAGGCGATAATTTGACAATTACTCAAAATATCGATAATGCAACTGGTGAACAAACTTATACATATGCATTGTCTAATGACATCAAAGTTGGTAACGACGGTAAAGATGGCAAAGACGGTGTTGATGGTAAAATCGGCGTAAACGGTAAAGATGGTTCCGCTGTTGTAATCAATGGTAAAGATGGTTCCATCGGTCTCAATGGTAAAGACGGCAAAGACGGTCTTACTATTAAAGGCGCTAACGGTCAAGACGGCGTTGACGGTAAAAACGGCAAAGACGGCATGACTCGTATCGTATACGAAGACAAAAACAACAATAAACACGAAGTGGCAACTACTGACGACGGCATGAAATATGCTGGCGATGATGGCCAAACTGATTCTACTAAAGTTATCGCTAAGAAATTGAACCAAACATTGGATATCACTGGTGGTGCAGATAAGTCTAAATTGACTGATGGTAACATCGGCGTGAACAACGTAGATGGCAAGTTGAAAGTTCAATTGTCCAAAGAAGTTGACTTAACTCCATCCGGTTCCTTAACAATTGGCGATACTAAGATCACTGACGGTGGTTTAGTAATCAACAATGGTCCATCCATTACTAAAGGTGGCATCAATGCTGGTGACTTGAACATCACTAACGTGAAAGCTGGCGTAAATGACACTGATGCAGTCAACGTAAAACAATTGAAATCCGCTAAGACAGAAGTTAAAGCTGGTGACAACGTAACAGTTGATAAAACAATTGGTGCTGATGGTCAAAACATTTACACAGTAAATGCAAAAGCAACTAACCTTGGCGATGCTGAACTTAACTACACAGCTAACAACGGTACTAAACAAAAAGTTAAATTGTCCGAAGGCTTGAACTTCGTTGACGGTAACTACACTAAAGCTTCCGTTGATGCAAACGGTGTTGTTAAATACGACGTAACACTTGGTAAAGTGAAAGACGGCGTTGACGGCAAACCAGGCGTGGATGGTGATAATGGTATCGCAACAGTTAAAACTGTAGTAGATACAATCAACAACTCCGGTTGGAAAGGTGACGTTACTGGTAACACAGTAGGCGATCACAGTGCAACAATCGTAAAACCTGGCACAACTGTAAACTTCGGTGCAGGTAAAAACTTAACTGTTGAACAAATCGTTGATAAAGTAACTGGTAACCATACTTACAACTATGCATTGTCCGACGATATCAAAGTTGGTAATGATGGTAAAGACGGTAAACCAGGTGTTGACGGTAAGATCGGTGTAAACGGTAAAGATGGTTCTGCTGTTGTAATCAACGGTAAAGACGGATCTATCGGCTTGAATGGTAAAGACGGTAAAGATGGTCTTACTTTCAAAGGTGCTAACGGTCAAGACGGCGTAGACGGTAAAAACGGTACAAACGGTATGACTCGTATCGTTTACGAAGATAGCAACAACAATAAACACGAAGTTGCTACTACTGATGACGGCTTGAAATTCACTGGTAACAACGAAAGCGTTGTAAACAAAAATAAACTTAACTCCACAGTTAAAGTTAAAGGTGAAGGCGTTACTGAAGAGCAAGAAAAAACATTTGAATCTGCTGCAGGTAACATCGCTGTAACTGCTGATGGTAACGATACTTTGAACATTCGCTTGAATAAAAACATCAAAGGTATCGACTCTATCCAAACTAAGGAAATCCACTTAGGTACACCTGATAATTACACAACAATTAAGAAAGATGGAGACCGCATTAAATACGGCGACAAAACATTCGCTAACACTGATGATATCTGGACAATCCAAGCTAATGGCACAGATGTTCCAGCTAACGGCGGTAAAGTAAATGTTAAAGGTGCTGACGGTATCACAGTATCCAAATCTGCTAATGGCGAAATGACAATTAGCGGTGCTGGCCTTGGTACAATGAACAGCTTCAACGTTAAATCCTCTGGTAATACTACTGCTGATTCTGAAACAGCAGCTAAGAAAATTACTGATGGTAAAACTGTTGAGTTCTCCGGCGGTAAAAACCTCACTGTAAAACAAACTAGCGACGAAAACGGTGCTAAAGTAGAATATGCATTGAACAACAATGTAGACCTTACTAATAAAGGTTCCGTAACAATTGGCGATACTAAGATCACTGATGGTGGCTTAGTAATTAACAATGGCCCATCCGTAACTAAAGACGGTATCAATGCTGGTAATAAACAAATTACTAACGTTGAAGACGGTGTAAACGATACTGATGCAGTTAACGTACGTCAATTGAAAGAAGCTAAAACTAACCTTGTGGACGGTCAAAACACTAAAGTGACTGGCGACGGTTCTAAAGCTAACCCTTACAAAGTTAATGTTGAAGGCGATTTGAACAAAATCACTTCCATCACTAACAAAGAAGGGGATGGCAAATTAGAATTCAAAGGTGACCAAGTTGTTAACGTAGCTGGCGACAACACAATCAAGCTTGATGGTAAAACTGGTGACATCACTGGCTTAACTAACAAAACTCTTGATTCCGCTGACTTCGCAACTAAAGGTCGTGCAGCAACTGAAGAACAATTGAAACTCGTTCAACAAGAAGCAGCTAAAAAATCTACTGAAAAAGTACAAGCTAAAGCTGATGCTAATAACATCGCTAAAGTAGCTCCTAAAGCTGGCGATACATTCGGTGCAGCTGGTGCAACATACGAAGTATCTGTAGATAAAAACGACGTTAAAGACGCAGCTCGTGAAGCAGTTACTGTAACAGGTGACAACAAAGCAATCACTGTAGACGTTCAACCAAATGCTACTAACCATACAACTAACTACCAAGTTAACTTCAATGGTAAGGAAGCAGCTAAACAAATTCCATTGACTTACAAAGAAAATGGTGGCAATGCTAGAACAGTAATGTTATCTGACGGTTTAGACTTCTCTAACGGCGTAAATACTACTGCTCACACTGATGCGAACGGTAAAGTATCCTTCGACGTGAAAGGTGACCTCACTAACATCACTTCCATCTCTAACAACTCCAATGGTCCGAAAGTATCCTTCGGTGGAGATACTGTAAACATCACTGGTGGCAACCTCAACATGGGCGGTAACAAAATCACTAATGTTCAACGTGGCACTAATGATACAGATGCAGTAAACGTTAAACAATTGAAAGATTCTCGTACTACATTGACATCTGATGATCATTCCGTAGTATTGAAAAAATCTGAAACTGCTGATGGCGGTTTGAACTATGACCTTTCTGTAAAAGGCGCAGTTGACCCTCGTGTAGATCAATTGAACGAAGAAATCGGTCGTGTAGGTGCTCAAGGTGCAGCATTGTCCGCATTGAAACCTATGCAATACGATCCATTGGAACCAACTCAAATCATGGCTGGTTATGGTAACTACCGTGGTAACTCCGCGATTGCAGTGGGCGTAGCTCATTACAAAAACGAATCCACAATGTTCCATGGTGGCTTGTCTTGGGCTGGCGGCTCTAGCCACATGATGGCAAACGCTGGTGTAACTTGGAAAGTTGGCAACAGAGATGCTGAAGCAGCTGTAGCAGATCGCTACCGTAAAGGCCCTATCAGCTCTGCATATGCAGTTCAAACTGAAATGGCTGCAATGAAAGCTCAAAATGCCGGATTAAAAGGTGAAGTATCCGACTTGAAATATGAAAACGAACAAATTAAAGCTCAAAACGCTGGTCTACAAAGTGAAGTAGAAGTATTGAAAGCTCAAATGGCTGCAATGATGGCGAAAATGGGTATGTAATTAGTTACACTTTCAAATAAACTAGGTGTCAAAACCCACTTAGTAAATGGATACAACTGGTAAGGGCTCCTTCGGGGGCCCTCGTCCAGCACATTAATTCGACTATGGAAAGAGGAATAGATATGAAAAAATCTACAATGCTTGCTTTCACAGCAGCAGTTTTATTGAGCGCAGCATCCTTTACTGGTCATGCAGCTAGCGCTCCAACATATGATGACAACTTGATCTTGCCTAACCCTGCATCTGCGCCTGGTTTGAGCAATGTTGTGTTGGTACCTGTGGCTAGCCCACAAGTAGTACAATCTCTTCATGATTACGTGAAAGCATGGGAAAATGCTGAACAAAAAATCGCTTTAGCAGAAGCTAAACGCGACAAGCATGAACAATTGACTAAAGCTGATAAAAAATGGTTACATTCCAAAGATAAACATAACTATGCTGATTACTTCCGTACACATTCTTTAGGTCGTGTACATGGCTTTGAAACAGCTTTAAATTGGAACGGTGAAAACCGCAACAAAAATGAATACGAATACTTTGAAATGCCTAAATACAATGAAAAAGATGGCTTTGTAAATAGCTATGGATTTAATGTATTGCGCGGCATGGTAGATCGTGTTAACGAAGTTGTACAAAAACAAAAACAAGTAGGCGGTCCTATGACTGACGACGAAGCACAAGCATTAGAAGATGCAATCTTGGATATCCTTGCACAAGAGCAAGAACATGTATCTAACGAAGAACTTCGTCACTACATGAACGAAACAATTTGGTTCGCTGCTAAAGAAACAGTTAAAAATAAAGCCAGTGAAGAACCAACTGCTGCTGATGAGCACGTAGTAGACCTTCGCAAAGCTATCAACGAACCAATGGGTAGCAATGACTACAACAAAGTTGATTTGCGCAGTGCGATTCAACAATAAATGATATCTATAGTAATGTAGGTGTTGTAGCCTTTTCTTCTCTCGTTAAAAGGCTTAGTTGATCTCTAATACATACTGATGATATATGATGTATCCCTTACATACACATATATCTAAAATGACACATTGGCCCTTATATTGAGTTTATGAGGGCCCTATACCCTGGACCCCCGACTAGGGAACACAAATCCTTATTAAACAACGCCATCCGATTGGATGGCGTTGTTTTTATATCTATATAGTTGTTAATTGGCTTATAGGACAAAAAGTGTGTGTAAAAACCCTTATAACACTAGATATTTACTAGTGTTATAAGGGTTTAATCTTTTTCTGGAGAAGTTTGAGGGTGGACAAAAAGTGTGGGTGAAAACATCAATTAACCCTTGTAATTGCTAACTAAAATGAGGTTATATCTTCCTATATATAAACAAATATGGAGGAAGAGTTTATGCGACAAATAAAATGTCCTGATTGTAATGAAAAATGTATTAAACATGGTATTTTAAAATCTGGTTCTCAGCGTTGGTTTTGCAAACATTGTAAGGGGGCATTTACCGTTAAAATTAATAATTTAAGTAGAGAGTTAAACCTATTCTTGAATTGGTTATTCAGTACCGATATTCAAGCTGATATGCCTGGTAAAGGTCGTACATTTAGGCGTAAAACCGCTAAATTTTGGTCCATATGGCCATTGCCACCAATAGTGGAAGAAGTACATGATGTGGTATATCTTGATGGAATTTACTTATCTAGGAATTTATGTGTGTTGATTTGTTGCAATGATACTCATGTTCTAGGCTGGTATGTCTGCCGTTATGAGCATGCTAGAGCTTGGCAGTGCTTAATGGAACGGATTGTTGAACCTAAAGTCGTTGTGTCTGATGGTGCTAATGGTTTACCTAAAGCATTACGAAAAGTTTGGCCTCATAGTAGCCACCAAAGATGCCTATTTCATATTTTTTGTCAGGTTAGACGATATACGACAAGTAGACCTAAAACGTTAGCTGGGAAGGACCTTTATAGTCTTGCCAAAGCTTTATTTAATGTGAAAACAATGGATCAAGCCTTTATATGGATTAATGAGCTTTCAGCGTGGCGCATGACATATTCTGATTTTTTACGAGAAATGACGATTGATGAATTTGGAAACAAACGCTCTACACATGAGCGTTTGCTTAAAGCTGAATCATCATTATGGCGCCTGATTAGGCAACAAACTTTATTTACATTTTTGGAATGCATTGATATTACAGTACCTACAACAAATAATCGTATTGAAGGTGGAGTAAATGCTCAACTAAGAAGTATGTTACGGGCTCATAGGGGCCTTTCACTTGAAAGAAGACTAAAAGCGGTCTATTGGTGGTGCTATATGCACTCACCAAGACCGCTTTCTATTTCAGATATATTAAATTGTATGCCTACAGATGAATCGATTGCTGCTATCTACAAACGGTTATCTGATTATTGCCAAATAGATCGTTCAATCCCTCAATGGGGTGATGCTCCTGTTTGGAATGAGCTACATATGTCTACAGATTTTCCAACTTATTGGGATTAGTCACACACACTTTTTGTCCTATAACCC
>NZ_PPDD01000001.1 GCF_002959895.1 Veillonella infantium
AATATTCTTGGTGTTTCTTATATTTTAAAGGGGCTGCAACTAGAATGCGGTAAAACCGCATTCTGTTACAGCCCCTTTTTTGTTGCCACATATGAAAATACTACATATAACATGACTTAATGATACTACAGTTTAGATTTCACTAATTTGCTACATATAATTGTAACAATCTATTAATAAACCTCTTGCTCTACTTCCCACTTAGTAAAGGTTCCAGTATCTGCATCTATTTCAAAATCATATTCATAACCGTTATAATGTATTTCACCTTCATACTCTAAACGACCATTCTCATAATCACGATTGAACTCGATTACATTTGCAACTGTTGCTCCTGGCACACGAGCTAATGCACTCTGTACAGCCTCATCAGAACTAATAGCTTCTACAGAAGAAACTACAGTAGTCCCTAGTACAGCCACTACAGCCAAAATCAAAAATTTTGTCATTTTTTTCATATAATTCTCTCCTACACACATAAATTGAATTAATATTCTAAATATAAATAATATCAATTATTGTAATTGATAAGAAAAAAGATAGCAAATCATAATTATTAACAAGAAAAATCTATAGAAATTATCTACCAATCATGTTACAATACATCGTATCAAATAGAAAAAATTAAATGCAGTCTGCGAAGTGCGATTCGCAGGCTTTTATTTTTCCCATTTTAAGATAGGAGGATTTTATGACTCAAGAAAATTCTGCTAAGGTTTCCTTTATCTTGGTAGTATTCCTTGGCATGTTAACAGCTATTACACCGCTCGCAACAGATCTGTATTTACCTGCATTACCGATTATGCCTGGAGAATTAAATACAACAGCATCAAATATTCAAATGACCATAGGTGTTATGACCTTTGGCGTTGCCTTAGGTCAATTATTTGGTGGGCCTATAAGTGACACAATGGGCCGTAAAATGCCACTTGTTGTAGGTAACTTACTATGCGTTATTTCTAGTATTATTTGTGCCTATGCACCAAGTATCGAAATACTTTTACTAGGAAGATTTCTACAAGGTTTAACCGGATCTGTAGGCGTTGTAATTGCCAAAGCCATCGCTCGAGACTTTGCATCCGGTCAAGAATTAACAAAACTTTTTGCCTTACTCATGATGGTTAACGGCCTCGCACCAGTCCTTGCACCGTTAGTAGGTGGTCAACTGCTCTTATTTACTACATGGCGTGTAATCTTTGTTATCTTAGCAGTATTCTCTGCTATTCTATTGGTAGGCTCTTTTCTTTTCCGTGAAAGCTTACCAAAGGAAAAACGCGTTACTGGCGGCCTTGCTACGGCTACAAAGAACTATCTTACACTAATTAAAGATAAACCCTTCCTAGGACAATCTTTAATTCAATTCTTTGCTTTCGGCGCTTTCTTTGCCTATATCTCAGGTTCATCCTTTGTATACCAAAATATATTTCAACTATCTGCTCAAGAGTTTAGCTATTTATTCGGTATTAATAGTTGCGGCATTATCTTAGCCAGTGCCATTAGCGGACGCGTAAGTAATGTCGTAACCTCTCGTCAACTACTTACATTCAGTCTATGGGAACTTACAATTGGCTCTTTACTATTCTTAGTAGCCATGATTTTTGAATGGTCTCTCATTCCTGTAACAACAATTCTATTCTTTACTGTGTGTACAGTATCCCTATTCGGTTCCGCCTCCTTCTCTATGGCGATGACAAACTATGGAAAAATGGCAGGCAGCGCCTCTGCTATATTAGGCTTTGCAAGCATGTTTGCGGCAGGCATTGTATCTCCACTCGTTGGTATTGGCGGCGATCATACGGGTATACCAATGGGGATTACAATGCTAGTATGTGCAGCGCTTTCCTTATTGTGCTTGTATGGTTTAGTAGGAAAAGAATAATCTCTTTTAAACATTTGTGTAAGTCCTACAATGGGGCCCCGTTACAATAGAATAAATTTTGTATAAAAACAGCGGTACCTTCTTCTTGCTCAGTACGTCACTTCGTTCCGTAAAATCGCTTCGAAAAAGGTACCGCTATTTTTATTAATTTTTGCTATGAAGATGTCCCATTGTAGGACTATCAGACTATAATTAAAATATATTAATTCTTTTTTACAAATACACTAAGCACAATAAAGGAAAGCACCTGTCCAACTGATTGTAGAAAAGAATACAGCCCTCTCTGCAGCGATTTTATGGAACGTAGTGACGTACTGAGCCAAGAGAGGGCTGTATTTTTTCTATACCAATAATATGCAGTTGTATTCGGGCCCCATTATAAAATGAAAGCACCTTATCGCTTATTTACAATAGCTCTATCTCAACTCCTCCCCACTGCACTAGTTATATTTTCAATGGGACATCTTCATAATGGGTGTATATAGAAAAGAACACAGCCCTCTCTGCAGCGATTTTACGGAACGTAGTGACGTACTGAGCCAAGAGAGGGCTGTGTTTTTTCTATACTAGTGATATGTAGTTGTCACGGGGCCCCATTGAAAATATAACAGAGCACTCTTATTCAAACATTGTCGATAGTAGTAGTTTCAACCGATTTGCTTGGTTTACTGCACTGGAGCCTGGATCGTAGTCGATGGCAGCAATGCGCACGTCTGGGTAGGCAGCGGATAGTGTTTTAACCATGCCTTTACCTGTAACGTGGTTTGGTAAGCATCCGAATGGTTGCAAGCATACGATTTGTTTAGCCCCTTTTTCAATGAGGTCAATCATATCGCCGGTGAGGAACCAACCTTCACCGCATTGGTTACCAAGACCAATGTAGTGAGCCGCTTCTTTTGCTACTTCTGTCATACGTTGTAGAGGGTCAAAGTTTTTAGACGCTGCTACTGCTTTAGCGTATGGCAAGCGGTAGAGTTCAAGGGCTTCACGAGCCAATGTACCAAAGAAGCCAGATAGCCATGTGCCATCAAGGTGTTTAGCACGGTATGTGCTGTCCATTGCGCAGTATAAGAAGAAATCTAATAAACCAGATGTAACGACTTCGCCACCTTCTTTTTCAATGAGTTCATTGATATGGTTGTTAGCACTTGGGTGGAATTTAACGTAAATTTCACCTACGACGCCAACGCGAGGTTTTTGTACATCTTTATTAACCGGCAAGTTATCAAAGTCATGAATGATTTCTTTGATGTACTTATTATACTGACGAAGACTTGCAGATGTAATGTTTTCACGTAATTTTTTAATCCAGTAATCACATAATGCATCTGTAGAGCCCGGGTTAGTTTCGTAAGGACGTGTAGCCAATACGCATTGCATGAGGGCATCACCGTAAACAACAGCTTGAATCATGCGATGCAAGAAACCTTTTGTCAATTTAAAGCCTGGTTGACGTTCCATATCGCTTGCATTAAGAGATAGGATTGGCACTTGTTTCATACCAGCGTCAATCAACGCTTTACGCAAATAACCAATATAGTTTGTAGCACGGCACCCACCACCTGTTTGAGAGATGATAACAGCTGTTTTATCGATATCGTATTTACCAGATAATAGTGCAGACATGAGCTGCCCTACAACGATAATCGCTGGGTAACATGCATCATTATTGATATATTTCAAGCCTACTTCAATATCGTCACGCGTTGGAGCTGGCAACATTTCAAAGTTATAGCCTTCATTTTTGAGGACTGGATCTAAGAGGCTAAAATGCAATGGTGACATTTGTGGCACCAAGATTTTATAGGTCTTACGCATTTCCTCTGTGAACACCACGCGATTATAATCGTAGGTTGGCAATTGTTCTTCCACCACTTCTGGTGCCTCTGGGTTGTGATGACGACGCAAGCTACGTTCCATTACAGATTGCAAGGAACGCAAACGAATCGTTACAGCCCCAAGGTTTGTACCTTCGTCAATTTTGAGTAAGGTATGAATCTTATGGTTTGCTGAAAGTATATCTTTTACTTGATCCGCTACGATAGAATCGAGACCGCAACCAAAGGAGTTAAGCTCAACAATTTGGAAGCCTTCTGTTCTACTTACGAATTCAGCAGCGCGGTATAGACGGCTATGGTAAGACCATTGGTCTACAACACGTAGATGCTTAATTTCATTACCAAGTGGCGCAACGCCATCTTCTGTAAGAACAGCCATACCAAGGGATGTAATAAGCTCTGGAATACCGTGATTAATACCAGAGTCCAAATGGTATGGACGACCAGCCAATACGATAGTAGGAATTTGTTCTGCTACGAGGCGAGATACTGTTTTCTTTGTCGTTTCACGGTAAGAAGCCTTACAATTTTCTTGTTCTTCCCAAGCTTTTTCAACAGCATTAGCAATATCTTTCTTCTTGAGATTCAAGAAGTCCAATGCTTTCACAAGAGCAGGAACAAGAGATTTCTTATCAGCTAATGGCAAGAATGGTGCGTGGAATGGAGTATCTCCCAGAACCTCCTGCATGTTGTTTTTGATAAGCTCTGGATAGGAAATAACCATTGGACAATGGTAATTATTGTCGCGGCTAAATTCCTTAGGACCATGTTGAATACAAGGGTACCAAACAAAGTCTACCTGTGCATTCGCAAGATCACGAATATGACCATGAACCGCTTTTGCTGGATAGCAAGCTGTATCGGATGGGATTGTATCGATAGCCTTGTTGTATTGGTCCTTTGTAGTGTAATCGGAAAGAATTACTTCGTAGCCAAGTGTATTAAAGAATGTAAACCAGAATGGAAAATCCTCGTACATATTAAGGACGCGAGGAATACCTACGCGCATTTTACCTTCGAACTCTGGAATATTTTTCTTCAAATAATAGTCGAAGTAACGACGCAATTTAACGTCTACTAAGTTAGGAACAGCTTTGCGTTCCTCTTGAATCATACCGCCCGCACCGCGGTCACAACGGTTACCCGTTACGTAGGTACGACCGTCGGAGAAAGCGTTGATGGTAAGCATACAATTGTTAGAGCAAAGGCCACAATTGCGCATTGTCGTAGATACTTGTAAGGAGTTAAGGCCATTGCTATCGAGCAAAGTACTTTTTTCCTTTTGTAACTCTTCTGCCGTTTCAGCTGCAAGAAGAGCCATACCATAAGCACCCATCAAGCCAGATACGTCAGGACGAATTACTTCTACACCCATCAATTTCTCGAAGGCACGCAATACGGATTCATTGTAGAATGTACCGCCTTGTACAACGATATGATCGCCCAATTCTTTAGGATCTTTTACCTTAAGAACCTTGTAAAGGGCATTTTTAATAACAGAGTAAGCAAGGCCTGCTGCGATATCTTGTACCGTAGCACCTTCTTTTTGAGCCTGCTTAACTTTAGAGTTCATAAATACGGTACAACGAGAACCCAAGTCGATTGGCAAGGATGCCAATAAACCTTCCTTCGCGAATTGATCGATTGGAATGCGTAGACCGGATGCGAATGTATCGATGAAGGAGCCGCAACCAGAGGAGCACGCTTCGTTCAATACGATATCTTCGATATAGCCATCGCGAACCTTACAGCATTTCATATCTTGACCGCCGATGTCTAAGATAAAGGATACATCAGGGCAGAAGTAACGAGCTGCACGATAGTGAGCCATTGTTTCTACTTCACCAATATCGATGCCAAGGGCACGTTTAAGAAATGCCTCGCCGTAACCAGTTACACCAGAATGCGCAATATACGCGCCTTTTGGTAACAGTTCATAAATCTTCTCGATCATTTCACGAGATTTTTCTAATGGTTTACCATGGTTAGGACCATAGTGAGAGAATATGATTTCCTTATTACTATTGATGAGAACGACCTTAAGAGTAGTAGAACCAGCATCGATCCCAAGGTAACAAGGGCCTTGCGCATCTTCAATATTCGCTTTTGGCGTTACAGCCTTAGCGTGACGAGCGCGGAATTCTTCTAATTCTTGTTCATTTTTAAATAGAGGTTCTACACGATCTGTAGCCTCCATAGGAATACCGATGAGGGCACCAATTTCCTTTGTTAATTGACCAACCGTAATCTCACGACAGTCTTCTTTCATCAAAGCCGCCCCTAAGGCGATGAATAATTCACCGTTTTCAGGGATAATGCGATGAGCTTCATCTAGTTCTAAGGTATCGCAGAAACATTGACGAAGTTCGGATAAGAATGTTAACGGCCCCCCAAGGAATGCTACATTACCTTCAATTTTATGACCGCATGCAAGACCCGCAATTGTTTGGTTTACAATAGCTTGGAATACGGATTTTGCAATATTTTCATGAGATGCGCCTTGGTTTAACAAAGCTTGTACGTCTGTTTTAGCAAATACGCCACAGCGTGCTGCAATTGGATAAATCGTATCAGCATTCATGGCCAATTGGTTAAGACCAGATGCATCAGTTTGCAATAAAGTCGCCATTTGGTCGATGAAGGCACCTGTACCACCTGCACAAGAACCATTCATACGGTGTTCTGCCGTTTGACCTAAATAGGTTACCTTCGCATCTTCACCACCAAGTTCGATAATAACATCAGTTTCTGGATACAACGCTTTTACAGCACGTGTTTCAGCAATAACCTCTTGCACGAATGGAATGCGTACCTTTTCAGCCATCGCCATACCACCAGAACCTGTAATACATACATGAACTTGATCATTTTCATGGCCCACTTGAGCCTCTTGGAGCAAGGTATATACGGTGTCCAAAATGTTTGCATAATGGCGTATGTACTTTTTATACAAATAATTATCGTGTTCGTCTAATAGTACAACTTTAACCGTTGTAGAGCCCACGTCAATACCCATGCGTAGCATGTGTTGCATAAATACCTCTCTTTTCAAAAAACGTATGACCACACAAGATCATACTCATATTGTGAAAGTAGTACATTGAGCATGAATCTAAAATAAAATGCACCAAACATCTAATTAAACTTAGATAAGGATAGGCTTTCACAAAAACATCTAATTTTTTAAATATCCTATACATATTATACAACAAATGTAGATAAAATCTATGTTTTTCTATATTCCAATGAGTTATATGGAATATGACTAAACTTGAATAACACCTCTACATCGAGATAGGATGTAAAATTTATTATATCATTCTAAGATGAAAAAAAGTGTATCTAACAGCACATAACTTAAGCAACAAATAGGTAAATATTATTTCTATTTCTATTTCAATTAACAAGAATAAGGGAATACAAAAAGAGGCTTCCATGAAATCATTGAAGCCTCTTGTATTTGTATTGTTCATTATATACTTTTGAGTTTTATTATTCACTCTATATAGGTTACAAAACCTTTTTATATAATCCAATAAGATCATCATGGTTAGCTGGGTATGGATTAAATCTATAACACATATCCTCTAGTGCTCTATCTGCCATGAGGTTAAGTTTTGGTTCAGATGTAGCCTTATCTACACCAAATTCAGTCAGTGTCATTGGACATTCTAAAGTTCGTTGTAGTTTTATAATCGCCTCTAGTAATGCACCTATTTTATCTCCATCGGATGCTTTATGCGATGCAAAGCCCAACTTAGCAGATAGATGGGCATATTTCTTGGCCACCTCTTGGTTACGAGAGCAATTAAATCCAATTACATAAAGCAAAAGCATACTGTTAGCTAGACCATGAGGCACATGAAATTGTCCTCCCAACTGATGAGCCATGGCATGAACTATACCTAATCCGGCCTTGTTAAAGGATAGACCTGCTAAACATGAAGCCTCATGCATAGACATTCTATCTTGCTCTGTTGCTGTTGGCTTATGACATCTTGGTAAGTAAGTAAAGACTAGCTCAATCGCCTGTTGTGCCAACGCATCAGTAAAATTATTTGCAGCCGTTGCTACATAGGCTTCCAATGCGTGAACTAGCACATCCATACCACTGAATGCAGTAACACTTGGTGGAGATGTTTTTACAAATAATGGCGTTAATAATGCTTCATCTGGTAATACCGCATCATCCACAAGAGGATATTTAATTTGTGTTTCACTATCTGTAAGAACAGCAAAAGAGGTCACTTCTGATCCAGTTCCACTAGTAGTAGGAACAGCAATAAAGGATTTGATATCCATATGCTTTAACTTACGACCAAAGTAAGCAATGCCCTTACTCATATCGATACAGGAGCCCCCACCTATGGCAATGATTACAGTTGGTTTAATGCCTTCCATAAACTCAATACCCTTTACTACATGCGTTATGGGTGGATCAGGTACTACATCAGTGTAGATGGTTACCTTATTTTTACTATCCATTAACCCCATCACATACGTAAGACTTGGAGAATCTTTTAAAAATGGATCGCATATGATAAGGATAGATTCATTAGAAAACTCTGTAAGACGATTCAATGAATCTGGCCCTGCATAAATCTGGGTTGGAAAAGTCCATTGATTCATATGCTCACCACCTATCGAATATTAAATCCTGTTGTTAAACAACATCTACGACGTCGCGCAAAGCAACGAGCCGATGTAGTAGATTCCCCAGTAGGTGTAGCAATTGTAAAGGTTGTCGTCCCCTCACCACTAAATCCAAGCCCTGCATAGGACGGACCATTCTTAACAAAAATGGAAGTTTTCATTTTACGAGCCATCCGGTTGAGACGTTCCATATTCAAGGAATGCATTGTGGCCGTATGATGTAAGCCTGCTTCTAACATCAAGCATACATCAAGACCTTCGTCAAAGCTATCTACTGTAACAACAGGTAAAATAGGCATTAACATCTCAATTACTGCAAAGGGATGATTTTTTGGAGCCCGCATGATAATTAACCGTGGATCACCATTGTACGGAATATGTGCTGCATCAAGAATAACGCTTGCATTTTTACCGACAAATTTTTTGTTTGGTGTTCCATTCGGTAACACTGTTAAATCGACTAGGCGTTGAACATCTTGTTTATTTTCAAGGAGAACACAACCTGCTTTTACCATTTCTTGAACTAGCTGTGGCTCGATTTGGCGCATGGCTACAACGCTCTTTTCAGCGATACATAGAATATTATTATCTAGACTAGCGCCAAGAACAATATCTTGAGCGGCCTTTTTAATATCTGCCGTTTCATCTACAAAGGCCGGTGGATTGCCTGCACCAGCACCAATAACCTTTTTACCACTTTGAAGGGCTTGTTTTACTACGCCAGGACCTCCAGTAACAACTAATAGGCTCACATCTGGATGTAGCATCATCTCTTGAGCAGACTCAATAGATGGTTCTCGAAGTGTAACAATAAGGTTTTCAATACCAATCGATTTGGCGATGATTTGATTAAGTTCACTAACTAGCAATCGACTAAGATGCTTAGCACCAGGATGAACACTAAAGAATACAGCATTCCCTGCGGCTAGCATACCTATTGTATTACATATTAATGTTTCCGCTGGATTCGTACTTGGCGTAACAGCACCAATAACACCATAAGCAGACAATTCGTATAATGTCATACCATTATCGCCTGTTTCACACTCTGTAACGAGATCTTCTACGCCCGGTGTTTTATCGAGTGTTAGATTTAATTTTAGTACTTTATCCGCAACGCGACCCATCCCCGTTTCTTCAACGGTTTTCTGAGCCAACTCTTGTACTCGTGGACGCATGGCAGCACGGATGTCTGCTATTACCTTTTCACGGGTTGCTAAGGTGCAATCTTCAAAGCGCGCTTGTGCTGCTTTTGCAGCTTGAATTGCTTCATCAACTGTATCAAATACACCTGGCTCAACTTGACCTCTAGGCGCTTGTTTAATAGGTTGTGATGAGGCCATTTCTTGCTTTTGCCCCTGTAATACATCTATAACCATGGAGCGGATCATTTCTTTCAACTGTGTATTGTTTTCCATCATGAACCTCCATATAGGTTGCATTGCTGATGCAATGACCATGTCAACTAACGGTGTACACAATCAAGGATACATTCATGATGTGACACAATAACTAGGTTTAACTCTGGCACCAGCTATTTCCTATACAATTATTTTTCAAAACTATCAATAATACCCACAATAGCACAATCTACTGCGGTGCCTTTATCATCTTCGAAAATATGCCGTGCCGATGAGCCTCGAGTTAGAAGCACATATTCACCTTCACCAGCACATACTGTATCGACGGCGATTTCTATGCGCCCCGTCAACTCTTGTTCTCCATCGAGAATATCAACCATCATCAGTTTCATTCCCTTTAGAGATTCATGCTTTTGAGTAGATACAATACTACCCACAACTTTACCGACTTGCATACTTCTCGTTCCCTTCAATTATTGTGATACCTAAGCGCTCGATTTCATCTCGAGCAGCCATGGTAAACCGTTGTCCCCTATATATGACGATAATAGACTGACTTTCACAAGATTTAACAAAAGAGGTCGTTATCCACGCTTGATGACTGGCATATATAGGACGACCAAATTTATCTAGAAATTTGATAGGCCAATCTAGAATGACTGATGGATTCATCAACGAGGTTACAGGAACTGCTAGGTGTATCGTCACCTCACAGTCATAGGCTAATGCACGATGCAAATAGGCAACCCAAGGCACCAATCTATCGCACATTAACTCTCGTATATGACCATAATCTATACCACTGAAAGAAATGAGTTGATTCTGCAACAATATATGCTCATCATAGCTATTGCACTCTGTGACCATAAAAGTAGCAGTGGATGTCATGCGCTTTTCTAGGCGTTCTAGCACCAGTTTAACTAATGCATCCATATTAATGCTCACTTCCCATGGCAATCCCTAAGGGCGTTACAAATTCTGGATACAGTGGCTTATGAACAGGTAACCCTATATATTGACTGAAAGTCTTTGTGAACTCCTCAAAATTAGAGGCGCCGCCCACAACAACAATAGGAGTCCCCTTTTCATAGCCGCCCTCATGTAACGCACGCTTAGAAATAGCTGCCATTTTTTCAACTACAGGCCGTATGGTTGCATATACATCACGTTTATTCGCTTCATTGCGCTTATAAGCTTCCGCTTCAGGAATAGAGATGCCATAGGCCCCGCTAATAACAAGGTTCATATGGGTACCTCCTGTAGGCTCATCTACGGTATATACAACTCGGCCATCTTTTAAAATGCTTATGCCCGTAGTACCACCACCGACGTCGATAACAGCGCCATCGGTGATTCCTAGCACATTAGCAGCAGCGGTAGGCTCGTCTAAAATGCAGGTTACTTCAAAACCGGCACTTTCAAGAACATGACCTACTACCTCTTTATTCTTGCCTATCGTTCCAGGTGGAACAGCTGCTGCGGCATATACAAGCTCTGTGCCTAAGGCAGCTTCCGCCTTAGCCTTTAAAGCTCTCGTAATTGTAACAGCTCCTACATAGTCAACTACAAGGCCATCTCGAATAGATTCGTTGTATTCAAAAGCACCATATATAGGTTTACCTTTATCGTTTACTACGGATAGGACAATAGATGATGTACCAAGGTCAATTCCTACGCGCAAATTTTTTTGATTATGAGAGCTCACTTGTTTAGACTCTACAAGATCAGAGAACTCTTGCAAGGTATTATTTGCCTTTTTCAAACCTTTCATCATATCACCTACTTTACTGTACAATTCTCGCCATTACTGTACCTTGTACATTGGCAGCATTTGCCTCATCTGTATCAATATGGAGTTCTAGAACAAATCCCGGTACGGCTCGAACGATGACATCACCAAATACAGTTGTGCGCTCTGATGTTTGAATTTCAACATTTACGCTGTCGCCATCGTTTACAGAAAGCCGTTTCGCATCATCAGGAGACATATGAATATGCCGTTTTGCAACGATGCAAATAGGTTTTGTAATTTCCCCATTTTCAGTACATAGAGTAATCTCTACGGCTGATTCTAAATGACCAGATAGCACAATAGGAGGTTTTATACCCAATGCACGGGCATCGGTCAAAGATACCTCTACTTGTGACTGTTTTCTAAGAGGACCTAATACGCGGACATTTTGAATGACCCCTTTAGGCCCCACTAAAGTAACTGTTTGTTCTGAAGCAAACTCTCCAGTTTGTTTTAAGTCACTTTTTTTAGTAATAGCCTGGTTAGGGAATAATATATCCCAGTCCTCCTGACATAGATGGACATGTCTATTGCTCACACCTACGGGAATGGACGATTCGAACATGGCTTCGATCACTTCTCGTACGATAGCACGAATCTGTTCCCGATCCATAAGCCATTATCCTTTCTTAGGTAAGATTAATTCTACATCGCTATGAGGGCGTGGAATAACGTGAGTAGATACTACTTCACCTACTTTTTGTGCTGCTGCACAGCCCGCATCAACAGCCGCTTTTACAGCGCCTACATCACCGCGAACCATTACTGTTACAAGACCGGAACCGATTTTTTCAGTACCTTCTAATGTAACGTTAGCTGCTTTTACCATTGCGTCAGCCGCTTCAATTGCGCCTACTAAACCTTTTGTTTCTACCATGCCTAATGCGTTATTCATGATAATCTCCTTTATTATTTACTACTTTATTTCTTTTTAGGGTTGTTCTTTGGTGTTGTTTTCTTTGTACCTGTTGATTTAGAACTTTTCGGTTCTATAATCGTGGATACTATCTCATCTAACACCTCAACAACCTTTTCATCTAATTTGGGTTTCTCTGTTCCATCAGCTACCTTAGCCGGCTTATCTGTAAAATCATCATTAAAGGATTCTACTAAACCTTCTGCAGGTCGAGGAATTACTTTGTGAGCTACATACAAGTTCATACCTTTTGTAATCGCTATACCTGTTTGAACAGCTGCTTCAACAGCTGCCACATCACCAGTTACCTTTACGGTCATCCAGCCAAGTCCTCTCGCCTTTTCTATTCCTATGAGCCGTACATTTGCAGCTTTAACCATTGCATCTGATGCGGTGATAGCCCCCAGCAAACCAGCTACTTCTAGTAACCCTAGTGAATCTTTCACCATGCCACCTCCCGACGTTTATTCATTAGATGATGTAAGCATTACCTTTGTTTTTAGGTCTTTCTCCCATAGTTTCTAGTAACGCTAACCCCACATCACGTGCTGCTTTTACAGCTTGTTTAACAGCGCCAGAGTCACCAGAAATTAGTAAAACAACTTCATTAGACATATCTGAGCTCGATGGAGACTGATAATCTACCACATCTACATTAGCTGATTTAACTGCTGTATCTGCCATAACTACACCTATTGCTGCTGGGGCACCTACTAATAACCCAAAGGCTTTACCTTCTGGTGTCCCAAAAGCAGTGACTAAGGCTTCTCCTGCACGCGCTGTATATTGGACCTCCACATGGCCTGCGTCATTCATATATACTTCGCCAAAGGTGCGTTCTAATTCACGTAATGCTACTTCCACAGAACGTCTTACATCGGATACGTCATCGCCACCAAATATGATAAGGGAACCAGAACCAGCGCCACCTTTCATATCACGGGCCAGTTCAATGCTAACAATCTCTGTATTCGTTGCTTTTACAGCTTCATCAGCGGCCATAATTTGCGGCCCTGCACCTGTACGTGAACCTAAGATACCGATGGATCGATATGACTTAGTGAGCTTCATAGCTTCCAATACTTGACTATCAACATTGGCAATTACGAGACCAATTGTATCGCCTGTTGTAGTGCTACCTACGTGTTCAGTAATCATAGAAGTTTGTAGTTGACTTACAGCAGGTGAACTTACATGTGCCGAAGCACATGATGCATTACTAGTGGCGCCTGAAGTTTTGCTTAAATCAGCACTATCGATACGCATCAATACGCGCTTTAAAATCTCGTCTACCAGACTTTTAGTATCGGCCATAATTATTCACCCTTTGTTGGTAAAATACCTTCTACATCTTTATGTGGTCTTGGAATTACATGAGTAGAGATAACAATGCCTACCCGTTCTGCAGCAGCTGCACCTGCGTCTACAGCAGCTTTTACAGCACCTACATCACCACGAACCATAACAGTAACGAGACCAGAGCCAATTTTTTCATTGCCTACGAGTTCCACATTAGCTGCTTTAAGCATTGCATCAGCTGCTTCAATAGCACCTACTAGACCCTTAGTTTCCACCATACCTAATGCTTCTTGTGTCATCTGTTTTCTCTCCTTTTACAAAACATAGAGCAAAGATTACAAATTTATTTTTCTAATAGTTCCACCATGGTACCTATATTCATAAAAGCAAAGTGCGCTGTTTTAAGTAGTTGTACCATGAGTACAGCACCAGTACCTTCACCTAACGCCATTTGTCCATGGATTGGAACTTCATCAAGACGAATATTGGCATAAGCCAATGCTGCGGCCATCCCTACCTCGCGAGAATAATGAGATGGAATACCGTATAATGGAGCGTCTCCATTCATTTGAGTAGCACAAGCCATGGCAACTGCTGTAATATATCCATCGATTACAAATGGGATATGTAAGTCTGTACAAGCTACCATAGCACCTGTAATCGCGGCTATATCAAAGCCACCTACGCGGCTAATTACCTCTTTAGGACTATTTAAGTGTCCCTTATGATGAGATAATGCAGTACGTACAAACTCTCGTTTTTGATTCATGTACGCCTCTTCATCAGGGCCAGATCCAGGACCTACAGTTATCCGTGGGTCTAGTTTTGTAAGACCACTCAGGACAGCTGCTGAAGTAGTCGTATTACCAACACCCATTTCGCCAAAGGAAAATAGATTGATACCCGATTCTGCATAGTAAACAACTCTGTTATATCCAGCTTGATATGCTAGGTCAAACTCTTCAGCACTCATAGCAGCACCATCTAATATATTCTTTGTGCCTTGAGCTACCTTTCGATTTATCCCAATACCTTGTGGGCACGCAATGCCTACATCTACCACTTCATAAGGAATATGGTTAAAGATACAGTAATTAGCAACTGCACTTTTACCATCAATCATATTCTGAGACTGTTTGCGAGTAATCTCATAGTTATAACCGATTAGGCCATCTACGGAAATACCATTATCTGCAGAAAAGATAATATGCTGAGCCTGAATCTCAGGTTTCATATCTTGCCAAGCGAGACACATTTTTTTGAAATATCGTTCCCATAGACCCAAGCTTTTTGGAATGATCGCCTTATTTAAAATAAATTGATTAAGTTGTTCTTCAAACACTTTGTCCATGGAAAAACCTTCTTTCAACTAACCGTATATGTAGTTACATAATTGTTTTAACGACTCTTCGTCGTGAACTGATATTTCAAAAATCTTAGTGGCTCCCGCTAGTTTAAGATTGCGCCGAGGCGCTTCAACATCTTTACCCATATCCACCTTTGATACAACCCCTATAACCTCACGATTTAAGGAGTTTCCAAAATTTGGTGGGAATATGGTTGTTTCATCACCTGCAGGAATCATGAAAATCACTATGTCCGCATCATAGGCGTGCAAGATAATGCCTCGATAGTAATTAGGATTCTCCATATATTCTCCAGGGGTATCGATGAAGTTTCCTACTCTCGTTATGGCTTGTGTCTTATGATACGTAGCCGAGCCATGAGTAATCGTATCTGCTAATGTAGTCTTACCACAACCGCTACGACCTACTAGAAGGATGCGTTTTTCTTTCTTTTCGGTGCTCATAATTACCCTTTCATTAGGATCTTGTTAAATCCGTTGGGAAGAATCCTAATATGCGTTGCAGACCTTCAATTACGCTGCGCAAAGCAGATTCAACAGCAGATACATCACCAGTTATGAGAAGTGCCCCTGAAAATCTATCGATGAAACCGATTTCGATATCACCAGATTTACTTGCAATATCGGCTGCAATAATGGTCCCTTCGCCAGGTGTTATGGTAAGAATTCCAATGGCATTGCGCCCTTTTTCCTCAAGCCCCATTTTTCTAAATAGATCTGGCTTAGGATTGGCAATAACATGGGCTATCGTAACCTGCTTTCCAGGTACAAACTCTTGTATGATGCGCTGTTTTGCATCAATTACCTCTTGAAAGGCCATATAATCTCCTCCTAATGTAATATGTATTCTTTAAACTATACTGACATGTTATAGTTTGTCGTTGTTTTATATACTCTAGCTATAGTTAAGGTGCCACTAATTGGAAGAACAACACGGCTAAGCTTGCCCCAATCAATGGGCCAATAAATGGTACCCATGCATATTGCCAGTTCGCAGTTCCTTTATTAGGAATCGGTAATAAGAAATATGCTAATCGCGGACCAAAGTCACGGGCTGGATTTAATGCATATCCAGTAGTTGCACCAAAGGACATACCAATGGATGCTACCAAAATACCGATGACCATAGGTGCTAAACCATCGGCCATTTTTCCTAAGCAGAGAATCGCTAGCATAAACATAAATGTTGCTATGATTTCAGATATCAAATTGAAAGGTTTATTATCGATTGCTGGACCTGTTGCAAAAATCCCTACACAGTTTCCTTCGTCAGGACCGGTTACTTTAAAGTGTGGATAATAGAATAATGCAGCAATGGCAGCGCCTGTAAAACCACCTGCAATTTGAGCTATGGACATGGGAATGACTTGATCCCAAGGGAATATACCTGCTACAGCAAGAGCAAAGGTAACGGCAGGGTTCAAATGCCCCGGGCCACCAAGTGTAATCCCTACATATACACCAAAGGCTACGGCAAATGCCCATCCGAAGATAATGTGTAGCCAGTTAGTACCAAAAATACTAACAATGGTTTTCTTTAACAAGATAGATGCATTGGTAGTATTACCAAATGCAATTAAAACGGCAGTACCAACAAACTCACTAATATACATTTGCGTTACGTCCATTGTTTTCACCTCATTGAGTTAACAGAGATTGTAATGCATGAGATGCAATGTCCATATCCTGTGCCACGGTACCACCGCTAATGCCGAGTCCACCAATCATCTTTCCATTAATCATGATTGGATATCCGCCACCAAAGGTGCAAATTTTACGGTTTACCATGGATTCTATGTTGAATAGATCGCCATCAGGCTGTGCGCTTGGATGTATTTCATGAGTTGCTGATTTAAGCGCCACTGCGGTGTACGCCTTTGCCTGTGCGATGTCGTTACTGATGAGCAATGCATCTGACATACGTTGGAAATACATTAATACACCGTTTGCATCTACTATAGATACAACGATAGGTACGCCTATGGACTGAGCGTAGTCCAATGCCGCTTGTGAAAGCTTCGTCATAATACGCTCTAACTCTGTCCCAGTTGACATATAAATAACTCCACTTTCAGCAGTATGCTCTATATTACTTACGCATTGATTGCTTTCTGTCAGTATTTCCTCACGACTAGTTGCTACACGTTCTGAAACGCGTTCTACAATTGTTTCTACAAATTGTATATAGTCTTCCATGCGAGCCATGATATATAGAGCATCAGATAGTCGATTAATAAATTTACGAACCTCATCGCGAATAGGTTCTACAGAACCTAAGCTTATAAGCAATCGTTCACCACGACGACAAATGGTACGCGCCACATGTAGCTCTGCAGCAGATAGATAATTTCCGCTTAATATAAAGCTATGTTGCTGTGGCAATCGCTTTGTATAGTCATCGATCATGTATTCCAATTCGCTTATATCTTGTTGTGAAATTAGATTGCTACTTTCACTTAGATTTTCCACATGAGGCGTAGCTATCTCCGCACATAAGCGGAATAGCTGATGTTGTAATGTGTGAAGCACATGTTTATTGTCTGGTGAGACGACTAATTTCTCACATACACTAACCTGTGCATTTAATTCATCAAAGGTTCCATATGTGTCCACACGAAGTGAATTTTTAGGTACTCTAGTGCCATCAAATAAGGCCGTTGTACCTGCATCACCGGTTTTCGTATAAATAGCCATATGCACCACCTCTAAAGTTAGTTAGATTTAAAAAGCTACTTCCAATCGTTCATCAGAAACGAAAGGATTACCTTTTACAAGGCGGGCTGCATTGACACCCAAGGTGCGTAAGCTATTTGGATATTGAGCATAGCTCGTAAGTCGATAAATAAATTGATGCATTGGTATGTTTTTATAGGTCAACACAATCGCCTCATCATCAACGCCTATCCCAACAGATAAAGCGGAATTACGAGATGCTAGGTCGGCCAATGTCATATGCGTACCACTATGGGACTCAATGACAACAGGAAGACCTTCCTCTTCAATTCCATATAGTACGGGTTTTAGTATATCCTCACTGATATGCTCTGTAGTATACAGCAATATGGTTGGCTTACTGACGATACTTTGATCCATCATAGGCCTCCCTTCTGTACATAGGATAATACCAATCCTGTTGCTACCGCATTTCGTGCCCCTTCAACGCCTCGAATGTTGCCTCGCCCCGCTACTAATGCATATTGTGAAAGTGCATCGGTTACGAGTTGAGGAATTTCAAAGTCTAATGCAGAACCACCTACGATAACTACGAATGGTATATCTCGCACATTATGAGTAGGACTAACAGATGCCAAAGCGCGGAGTGAATTTGTGACAAATACCCGTTTCTTTGCGGTTTGACGAACACGCTTAATCGTTTCTAGAGGGATATCTCGCTCTACAGGAACGAGCCCATCTGGCGTTACGATAACAACGCGGCCAAACAATGCTGCCGAAAGTGGTTCATTAAAGAACTGCACCGTTCCATCTTCGTGACGAATGTGATATACACTGAGTACTTGAGCCAATGGGTCTCGTTTGATGGCTTCTGCAATATGCATATCCTCTAAACCAAGTTCAGAATTGATGAGCATAGTTACCATATTTCCTGCCCCTGCAAGATGAATGGCTTTAATTTTTCCTTCTTGGTTAATGATGGATGCATCAGTTGAGCCTGCCCCTAGATCGAGTATGGCCATTGGTTTTGCTGTCCCCGGTGTAGTCAAAGCGCCTAAGATAGCTGATTCAGCCTCTTCACCACCGATTTCAACTGGTACGCCTAACTCTTTTTCTACCTGCTTTGCAATAATTTCCATTTGTAGATGATCTGACTTAACCATGGAGGCAATGCCTACGGCTTGTTCCATAGAGAACTCCCCTGCAAGGCCGCCCTTTACATTGATAGGAACAGCTACATCTACGGCTAGCAAATCTTGGATAAATACATCTTGAGGGGATTTATTCGTCAATTGAGCCATTGTAAGGCGAACCTTTTCAAGCATGCCACCTACGTTCGTACCGGCTTCACCACTAATATCATCGATAGGATGAACAGATTCGAGAGTTTCCATAATCCTCTCTGCCCCAGCAGATACATCAACGGATACAGTTCGGTCATTCCCCATAACAATGATGGATCCTGCCGGTATTACCCGCTCCTTAACGTCCCCTGCTGGTGTTTTGATGACTACAGCTGAGCGATTTCCGATAAGAGCTCTAGCGATAGGTACAATATTCTTTGTTTCCTCTGGTGAAAGCTCAAATACAGTGGCAATTCCATAAGGATTCGATAATTGTGATACTACTTGCCCCGGTTCTACAACCTCTACAGCAGAAAGCATGCCCATTGGGATTTTATCGATATACGCAACCTCGTCTACGATAGGAATTTTATGATCCAATCGATTATTAACGAGTACGCCGTCATCGGCTTGAAGAATAGCAGCTCGAATATCATAACCTCGCTTACAGTACGCATTAATTAGCTGTGCTATCAATTCAAAATCGATAATCTTTGGAGCTACCACGATGTATGGCTGACCTTGTGGCTTATCAATCAGTTGCTCAATGGGAACCGTATAGCCTACTCCAAGGCCTAGACCACCTGGTGTTTTAGGATTGTGACCAATCATGGTAGATTCCGTAATAATCGTTTCTGTAATCGTTTCCATAGCCACATCACCGATAACTGGTGTAGCCTCATTAATGCGAACTAAGTCGATGTCTCGTAGTGTAAGATTAGCAGACCTGATTAGCGACTTGAGGGCATCCATGAGACCTACGATATTTTCGCGTGTTCCTTTAATGCCTGTGGTACTAGCTATTGCAGAAGATAAGAACTTTACCTCGCCATTGCTATGAATTTCGGCCAAGGCCGCTTCTGTTGTAGAGTTTCCGATATCGATGCCAACAATTCGTTTCATAATGACATCTCCTATAGGTTAATTATCACCTTTAAGTTTTTTACGACGTTCGTAATTTTCTGCAGCTTCTCGTACAAAGTTTGCACAAATTGGAGCCCCTAAACCATCAAGTTCGCTAGCAATATCTAACAGTTCTTGTTTGGAAGAACGATATGGACGAAGTGCATTATACATTTCAAGTAAGCGTTTATCACTTACCTTCGTCATTTCTGCAGCGCGAGAGAAGTTGAGTTCAATTTGATCTCGCCCCCCAGCCTTAGCAATTTGACCTTGGGCTTTCAAAATAGATGGAGAAATTTTTAAATCGTCCATTGTAATATGTCCAGCCATTACGTTATCCATCGTAATATGGCTTAAGTCTCGACCTTGACCAAGATCAATCCATTCTGGATGTTTTTTAGCAATCGGATAATCCTCGATGGTAGCCACCCTATCTACTGTATTAGTTGTAGATGATGTATGAGGCGCAGAGTATTGTGTGGTATTTCCCTTTGCCCCTTCTATTTCAGATACGATCTGCCGGATTAAGGCTTCTAATTCGTTAGCCATAGTAAACCTCCTTATACAGTGACACGAACTTCATCAGCTGGCTTACCTTTTACTACATGCTTAGTTTCCTTGATATGAAGCAATGCAGATAATGCTTGGTATTTTGGACGAGCCATTTGATCGTTCAATGTTGGTACTGGTGTTGGGGATTCGCCCTTAGCATATTTAGCAGCATTTTTACCGATAGCACGGTATGTTTCAGCTGTTAATAGAGGTGCTTGAGGGAATAATTCCAAATTTGAAAGTGGTTGTAAATCGCGTTGGTGAATCAAGGTTGTACCTTTAGATTGAATACCGATGCATACACCAGATCCAGAAATAGAATCGCCTTCAACGGCTACAGCCGCTACGTCAGAGGAACGGTATACGCGAATTACACGAGCTTTTAAACCTTCTTCTTCGATACCAGCTACTAATTGGCGAATTACCTCTTGATGCGGTACACCAACGATAGTTTGTCGTTGACTACGGCCAAAGGCAGGGCCAACAGCAATAACTACTTCATCTGCGCTTGTACCAGGTTGTGCAGGGCCACCAGTTTGGAGCCAGCTATCGTCACCAGTTGGATCTTCATGTCGAGGAGCCGCACTTGGTGTTGTGCTTTCACCAGCACTAGCCTTGAATTGTGGTGCTTCATGAACACCACCCATTTCTTGTAAAACGTCTAGGATAATAGAACGTAATACATCTCTGTTAATTTCAGCCATCATGACACCTCCTTATATATCCCGTGGATCAATGGCGTTTGGAATATCTTTAATGCGTTCCCAATCTTCACCTTCCACACGATAACCTGTGCCAACACCTTGATAGTCATTTCTATTGTTAATCGCGGAGATAACATTGAAATCACGGTCAAAGATGGCCGATGTTTGTAAGTAATCGCCGGAGATTTTTTGTTTTAATAGATTCAAAATACTTTGTGCTACATCAGGATGACCTTCTTTAGCTAAGCCTTTTACAAAGTCAACGCCTGTAACACCGCGGTTCAACAAGTCTTGAGCCGCTTTAATATCTGCAACCTTGTCGCGAGGAGGCATATCTTTAGAGCCATTCGCATAAGTAGCAGCCTCTACCTCTTGATCTGTAATCGGAGGCAAACCTAATGCTTTGAACAAAGCTTGTAGTGCACGAGCCGCTTTATTACGAACTGCTACTACTTCTTCTTCACGAGCAGGAATAAGACCGCCATTTACTTTTAGGTCACGTTGGATAATTGTCCAGTCATCATAGTCTTCTGCATCCCAGTTAGAACCAGCAAACATGTTGTCATAGTTTGGTGTAGAGCTATAACCAGAGCAAATGAAGTCAGTGCCAGGTGCAAATTGCATCAATGTACGAGCTGTTCTACGCAAATCAGAATGACTGAATGTTTGGTCATTACTAGATGCACATTCTAGGTCAAGCATAGCTGCTACAAGGTTTTCTGCTAATACAGCGCGGATACCAGAAGGTACAGCTGCTGGAATACCGATACAGCTTACAGAACCATTTTGGATACCTTGTACGCCGGCGCCTTTTGTGATGTATAGGCAACGGATTTCAAGATATAACATAGATTTACCTTCTGCTTGGCCCATTTGTACTTCAGAACCTGTACCAGAGGTGAAGCGCATTTTAAGACCACGAGATGCATAAGCAGATGCGAGGAATCCTTTAGACCACGGTGTATCATCACCATCGGTAAATACGTCTTCTGTACCATATACGGAAATTGTTTCTGCATATGCTGTGAAGCCACGCATGCCAAGTTCCAATTCTGTTGCTTCTTCCAAGGAGCATTGTGTCAATACACCTGGGCGACCACATTGAGAGCCTACGAGTAAGCTAATCGCATTAAGTGGTGCGTAACGAGCAACGGCTACTGTTGTTTCTTCTTCTGCGAATCCACGAAGTGCACCTTCCGCAGCATCCGCTGCGATTTGCACTGGATTGTCGTTTACGTTCGTTACATGGGCTTGGTTAGCCATTGTACGACGAGCACGCATTTTTTGCATACATTGCATCATTTCAACAACGTTCATAGAAGAAACAACTTCCAACATTTTCGCTGGAGTAATAGATTTACAAATCTTAACGATTTCTTCACGAGGTACTGATGGTGTAAGCATCATATTAGCAATCTCTTTTGAATCCTTTGTCATTGCTTCTTGAGCACCATCGAGAACGATACCGTAATTTGCAATAAATGTATCGATAAGATCAAAATCTTCGCGGCGTTTACCATCGAGTTCAACGATGCGTCCACCTTCGATTTTGAGGCTAGGCTTTGGATCTTGAGGAGATTCCATGGCTATAAAACCTTCCTCTACCCATTCCTTTACATAACCATCCTGATTGACAGGACGTTGACTTAAGACTTCGAAACGTTTTGATTTCATAGGGCATACCATCCTTTCAGATTAGATATAGGAAGGGGCTCCGTTCACTGGTTCGTCACCCATCGTACCTAGCAATTTCTTACCTACTTCACGAGCAGAGATTACTGCTTGTCGTACAGCCCCAGAATCACCAGAAATTTGTAAAATAACTTCGTTAGAATTGCTTGTGCCTGCAGAAGGAGATGCATAACCAATTACATCAACGTTAGCAGATTTAACAGCTACATCGGCCATGACTACACCAATAGCTGCTGGAGCGCCTACGATAAGGCCAAAGGCTTTACCTTCAGGAGCACCAAATGCTGCATTTACTGCATGGCTAGCGCGTGCTGTATATTGAAGTTCAAGATGTCCCGCATCGTTTGCGTATACATCGCCAAAGGTGCGTTCCACTTCAGCCAATGCAACTTCAATAGCACGTTTTACATCGGATACATCATCACCACCAAAGATGATAAGAGAGCCATGACCTGCTCCACCTTTAGTATCACGAGGTAATTCAATGCTAACAATTTCAGTATTGGTTGCTTTTACTGCTTCGTCAGCTGCCATAATATGAGGGCCTGCACCTGTACGAGCCCCTAAAATACCGATAGAACGATATTTTTTCTTCAATTGCATCGCATCTAATACTTGTTGATCTACATTAGCAATTACGAGACCTATAGTATCACCAGTTTTGCTAGTCCCTACAAATTCAGTTAATCCACATGTTGTCGCCATAATACCCTCCATACGTATAATGAAAGTATCTATGTACAGAAAACTATGTTGCGGTATACCATTTTATATTTTTTATCATTTCTTTAATCATTCATATGTATGCAACCTTAAATTCTGTACACCATATATTACTATAGAGCATGCCTTGCTATTCAGTCACAACCCATCGGACTCAATCCTTTCTAAACACATGTACTATAAGGCTTTATCTACCTTTATTATAAAAATTATTAAATGCAACTTTTTTATGTATATTCGTAAAATGCGATTTTTCTATTACAAAAATACGACAATCCTGTTATACTTATACATGTAAAAGCAAGAAATAACGTAATTTTATAGGTATATGAATTTTAGGTGGTATGTCACTTTTCTCTTTTCTCAGGTTTAGAGCCTACCCTTTAGATAGAGAGCAAGTAGAGCTATTTTAGCGGTGTGCTTACTAGCCCTCTTAACACATTTGTGATTGGAGGTTTTACCATGATTTGTACGAATGAAGATACTAAGCTTATTAATGAAATCATGCGCGATTTCACAAACATAACAAAGATTGCGGCTATTTTTGTTAATAATCGTGGAAAAGTGTTATCTCAAGAATATAACTTTTCCCCTTTTTGCAAGGTTGTAAGGCGCAATCCAATCTATGCCAAGCGCTGCAATCAATGCGACTTATATGGTGGCCTAGATGCTACAAAAGAACTATCATCCTGCCCGTATCGCTGTCACATGGGCCTCATCGATTTCTCTGTTCCGGTTATGAAAGATGGAGCCATTTTAGGTTTTATTATGGCAGGTCAAACAAAAACAGAAGATACGACAATCAAACCTATTCTTCCTACCCAAACCGATTGGCATGATGACACCAAACTTCGTGCATTATATCAGACCTTACCAGTTTTGACAGCCGAACAAATTTACAGTGCTACAAAGGTTTTACGGATTTTGGTTGAACACTACTTCCCATTTAACGATGCCATAGCAGAAGAGATGCCTTATGAACAATTGCCAGACTTTGTGGAGTCTGAACGACCTATTAACCGTCCAGAAATTCGAAAGGCTATGTTATATATAGAAAAAAATCTGAGCAAACGAGTGTCGCTCAGAAGGATTTCGGAACATATTCATTTAAGTGAGTCCTACTTCTCTAAGATTTTTAAAGATGATACGGGACTTTCAGTAGTGCAATATATAACACTATTACGCATACAAGAAGCAAAAAAACTATTAGTATATTCCCAACTAACAGTTAATCAGATCAGTAAAACATTGGGCTATAACAGAACTAGTTATTTCTGTAAAATTTTCAAAATGGCTACCACTGAAACACCACATTCATATCGGAAAAAATATGCAAAACCAATTGATGCATAATATAATAAAAAAGACGTAACAGCAATGGTGTTACGCCTTTTTCGTATCTATAGAGTTTGTCATGAGAAGGTATTGTATCAGATACATATATTATTAACGATCAATTAGAACGCTGGGATGATAGCTCCCTTGTAGTGTTCTTCGATGAACTTCTTAACTTCTGGAGATTGTAATGCTTTAGCTAATTTTTGGATAGCTGGTTTATTTTCATCACCAGGGTTAACAGAAAGAAGATTTGCATATGGAGAGTCAGCTTTTTCTACGAATAAGCCATCTTTTGTAGGATTAAGACCAGCTGGCAACGCATAGTTAGCATTGATTACTGCTGCATCTAAATCTTGGATGGAACGAGGAATTTGAGCTGCTTCTAACTCAGTAATTTGAATATTTTTAGGATTGCTAGTTATATCAAATGGTGTGTTAGTCAAACCAGTTGGATCTTTCAAAGTTACAAGACCTGCACTTTGCAACAAGAGAAGTGCACGAGCACTGTTTGTTGGATCAGATGGAATTGCTACTTTTGCACCATTTGGCAAGTCTTTCAAGTCTTTAATTTTTTGAGAGTAAATAGCCAATGGTTCAATATGAACTGGTGCAAAGCTTACAAAGTTTGTACCATGATCTTTATTGTAGTTATTTTGGTAAGGTACGTTTGCAAAGAAGTTTGCATCTACTTCATGGCTAGATAGAGCCATATTTGGTTGGATGTAGTCTGTAAATTCAACGATTTGTAAGTCTACACCTTCCTTAGCCAAAATAGGTTTAACTTGTTCTAAAATTTCGGCATGAGGTACAGGATTTGCCGCTACCTTTAATACCTCTTTAGAGCCACTAGAGCTCGCGTTATTTGTGGAAGAGCCACAACCACTAATCAATAAGGACGCACCTAGTACGGCCGTCGCTGCTAATGCTAACCATTTTTTCATGTAATCCTCCTATCTACGATGAAAACCTACATCTCGGACGAGGACTCATACGTATATAACATTTGTAGATATTATAATAAATTTATTTTTCTTATCTTATATCTACATTTGATTATTTAATAATTTCGATGTAGTAAGTATATCAATTTAATTCCTACTCGTATAATAGATTTTATATATGCATTAATATAACTTTAATCTATAGCAAGATAAGAGTAATTACATTTAGCTATACCAAGTACATAAAAACGGTACTAAGCTGATTCCCCGTACTACTAGGTAATATACCTAATAGATTCAATCAAACTTAGTACCGTTATACATATCGCTCTATATAATAAACAATCTAATCAAAATCAAAAAATCAACTTATTGAGTTGACGTTGTTTGCTCCACAGAAATAGTTACAGGTGCTGATAATTTAGCCTCTAACCAAGCTTTTATTCGTTCCAAATCTGCATCAGATACAGTGGATGTAGTATGGATAATCACCATATAGCGACTTGCTTTAGGCTGTTCTAGATTATCTATTAAAGGCATGCCTTCCACTTTGCTTACAAACGGGAATAACGCCTTTGCTTCAGCCTCTGTCGTTTTCATAGTATTTATCGTTTCACTTACTAGTTGATAAGTCGGCTGGTACAGATTACTCAATTTTTTATATGTTTCAAGGTTCTCTGAAGATTTATTCAAACTTGTCTTATCCATAGTAGAGTTTTTCTCATCTACGCTATTAACAAATTGGAGTGTATAAGAGTGTAAGTACTTATACTGCTGTAACTTGCCTTCCAACTGGGATTGTTCCTCTGAAGTCACAGGAGCGCCTATAGCTACTATGTCTACTAGCTTATTCGTTCGATCCAATGAATAATCAATCACTTGTCGACGTCCAGCTTGATTAACATCATTCTTAATAAACTGCTCTAAATGATTTGACTCAGAATACTTGATGGTCATATCATAGCCTGCATAAATACTTGGTATAGCCATAATAAGACCAATCACAAGAAATATTAGCTGATTACGACGAATAAGCTCTTTGTCTTGTTTATGGAATGGCAAACTATATACACCCTTTAAAACAATAAAAGTTGCAAAGAAGATGAAGAATGTATTTATAAAGAATAAATAGGCAGCCCCAAAGAAATAGTGCCAATCTCCATTAGCAAGTCCATATCCTGCCGTACATAGTGGTGGCATAAGTGCAGTCGCAATCGCAACCCCTGGGATAACATTATCTAAGGTCTTACGCGTTTGCCCAATAATCCCAGCTAACCCACCAAATATAGCAATAAGTACATCATAAATACTCGGTTCTGTACGCGCTAATAGTTCAGATGTAGCAGTATTAATGGGAGAAATATAAAAATACAAAGCAGATGCCAAAACAGCAATCGTAATCTGTAAGGACAATCTTAAAATACCACTTTTTACAACTGTAAAATTAAGCGTAGCGAAGCCAAAACCAGTTGCTAAAATAGGTCCCATCAACGGCGATATAAGCATAGCACCAATAATAACTGCCGTACTATTCATATTCAACCCAATAGAGGCAATAAATATGGAGAGGATCAGGATAACTAAAGCAGGTCCCTTAATCTTAGCCCCACCTATCAGTCTTTTAGCGATAGTTGCATCATCAGCTCGCTCAAAATGTATATCAAAGTACTTATTTATTTTCATTCGTCCTCCTTATAATTTCATCAAATCAGCAAAGGTGCCTACATGTACAAACATATGCTGTGTCGTTTTGAGCATTTGTACCATCAAAATGGCTCCTGTCCCTTCCCCCATCGACATTTGGGCTTGAATAGGAACTATGTCTTGTGTAATACCTACCTCAGCTAAAGCTAGCTCTGTTCCTTTTTCACGAGAGTTATGAGATGGCAATGCATAATCCTTAATACGAGTATTCATGTGTACTGCGCAAGCTGCCGCTACAGACGTAATAAAGCCATCTATGACAAAAGGCTTTTTAAACTCAACACAAGCCAGCATAGCCCCAAGAATAGCAGCAATATCAAAGCCCCCTACATGGGCTACGATTTTACGAACTCTTTCAGCTTCACTGTCAGAAACGATACTAGCCTTATGCTTATCTAATACAGCGCGCACAAAATCTATTTTACGTTTCATCAAATCTGGTTTATTCGGCCAAGAACCAGGACCTACCGTTTCAGTGGGATCAGCTCCAGTTAAGGCAGACAACACACAGGCAGAAGTCGTCGTATTACCAAGTCCCATTTCCCCAAAGGAAAATAAATTGACTCCTTGCTCTACATAATATTGAACCCGCTCATAGCCAGATTGAAAAGCACTATTAAATTCATCCTCAGTCATAGCAGGATGGTTTAATATATTCTTTGTCCCCTTTGCGACCTTGCAATCCACTCCGATACCATCATCTGAGGCAATTCCTACATCCACAACTTCATAAGGAATGTTGTTAAAGTTACAAAACTGTGTAGCCGACGAACGACCCAAGAGCATATTACGCGACTGCTTTTGCGTTACCTCATAGTTATAACCTACATAACCTTCCATATTACAACCATTATCGGCAGAAAATATGATATGCTGAGGTCGAATTTCACCATCAATCTCACCCCACGCCGTACAAATCTTGCGGAAATAATCCTCCCACAAGCCAAGGCCACCAGGAATTAGACATTTCGGTTGAAGAAATCTATTCAATTGTTCCTCAATTGGTAATACTGACTTATCTTTCATTCTAATCTCTAGTCTGCACAGAATATGCCAACTAGCCTTCTGTTAATTCGATATTATTCTATATAGAAGTATAACACAAATTATATAATTAGTAATATAAGGTTTGTACTAGTACTCATATATACGAATTATCCTCTCATCAGGGAATAATCTATGCTTTTTAGCCTTAAACTCTGGATTGTTATTAGAATCAAAATATTCAATTGTATTTCTTAACTGCTCATGAGTAAAAGGACTCGTACTTGGATTATATACAAGCTGATTAAATACAGCATACCGTCCATCATATGCAGCAAATAGTAAATTAGATTTCTTATCTGGATTGTATGAATCCACTAACATTCCAGGCAAGCCATTATTCCATACCGCTGAATAAGTAGGATTTTGTAAATCATCAAAGATTCCCCACATACGCCAATATACTTGCAATGTGTGATAAAAATTATACTCTTTATCTACAAGCACCTTATTTTCTATATCTTTACTATCAGGATGATCTACATCTAAAGGAATAATCTGAATAGAATACCAAATATCTCCTATCTCATACACTATAAAAATATTGTTATCTAACATATAGAACATCTTCAACTCTGCACCTTTAGGAATGCGGAATGTCATGCCTTTACGAGTAATTGTGTCTGTATATGAATCTATATCCTTTAAACTCTTCTTACAAGGAACCTTCCTTCCCACAGGATACGATAAAAGAGTAGTCTTTTTCTCATCATGAATGAGCTTATCCGTTGAATGATACAATCTTCCCCGAATCAAACTTAACTCTTGGGCATACGTTTCATCATCACGTAAATACCCCTTGGCTATATCCTCGGACTTCATTCTTTCCAAATGTCTTTGTAGATCAGCTTCAACTTCATTATTAGTTTTTTCATTACTAATACACTTCTCTTTAGCACCACTAGATGTACCACCATGAGTAACTAGATCTTTTGCATATACTGTTGAAAGCACAGCACTCAAAACTAACACTCCAGCAAGGCATGAACATATCCTCTTCACAATACAACTCCTTAGTCTTATAAGAACCACTATAATCAATATCAATCTCTACTAGTATTGTACCTTTTAATACTTATAGAGTCATCAAAAAAGGTTATCCCATTACAGGATAACCTTTTATTTGACTCATATAATTAAGTAATTTCTTTAATTTATTTAACTGCTAACATTAAGCACCTTGGAATTGTGGCATATCGTCGCCGCTAGAGTCATCCAATTTACCTTGAAGGTCATGGTCAACCATAGCACATACAGACGCGTCAGACCATACGTTTTCAGCAGTTTCAATCATGTCGATAATCGTATAAATTGGCAAGATGATACCGAGCAAGCCGATTGGTGCACCGATGGAGCTCATCAAGGACAATGTTAGGAAGTAACAACCCATTGGAACACCAGCATTACCAATAGCAGCAAGAACAGCAATGAATAACCAAGCAATCATTGTGCCCATAGTTAATTCAATACCTGCGTTTTGCATTACGAATAAGGATGTTACAAGGATGAAAGCTGCGCAACCATTCATATTAATTGTTGTACAAATTGGCAATACGAAACGAGCTACTGCAGGGTGAGCTTTCAAATTATCTTCAGCAGATGCCAATGTTACTGGCAATGTTGCAGCAGAGGATTTAGTGAACAACGCAACAGCTACAGCTGGGGACATTTTACGGAATACGTCCACAGGGTTCAAGCCACGGAACAACAAGAACAATGGAATTACGATAAAGAATTGGATCAAGTTACCACCGATAACAACAGCAGTGTATTTACCTAAAGCACCAACGATTACGCCCGCTTCGATTTGAGCAGATAATTGACCTGCGAATGCAAGGATACCAATTGGTAATACATAAAGTAAAGCTTTAATCAATGTGAAGAGCAATTCTTGTAATCCGAATAATACTTTCAATACTGCTTCGCGACCTTCTGTACGAGGCATAAACGCAAAAGCTAAACCAACAGAAGCGGAGATAAACATAACAGATAATACGTTACCTTCCAAATATGGTTTCAAGATATTGTTAGGAATAACGGATAAGAAATGATCATAATATGTTACGTGACCTAATTTTTCAGGTACTTGCGCTACACCGGCACCAATTACATCAAGTGGTAAGTTACCTGGCGCAATCCAAAGGAATAAACCAAGACCAACAGCGGCTGCACAAATTGTTGTTAACAATGTATAGGTGACAGCATGACCAAAGATACGTCCTGTATCTTTTTTAGCACCTAGCATAGATAATGTAGTAATTACTGCTAATGATACCGTTGGAATTGCGATGAATTGGAATAAACGTGTAAACACAGCTGCAATAAAATTAAATAATTCATTTAACGCTGGAATATGTTGCCATCCCAAGATAGCACCGATGATTAGTGCGCCCATCCATAAAATGAACTGACGCAATTTGCCTTGCCCACGACTTTTTAAGGTAATCTCTTGCGCTAAGGCATCTACATTTTTGTTATTTTGATCTGCCATAAAAACACCTCTCTAAAAATTAAACTACTTGAGACAAAAAAAGAAATCCCAACCCTAGGGCTGGGATTGTTGATACATCCTAGTCTCTTTAAATCATATTATAAAGATATGTTTTAAAGTTGTCAATTCCAATACTTGAATATATAAGAATATATTCAAGTATTGTTCCAAATTTTATATACAAACTCTCTCCTATAATGACAACACTTAGAACATTTTCTTATACAACGCTTCAATATCTTCACGGCTTATTTCAGCCACTGTATTAGCAATATTGCCTGTAGCAACAACGTATACATTATCTACAAGCCAAGGAATGTCTTTTTTCATAAAACCTAGTTCTGTAAGGTTCGTTGTCAAATCTAATTCGTGCACAATTAAACGTAAGGCTTCACCTAGTTCGGAGCCATCGCCGTGGTTAAAGATACGAGCTAATGCACCGAATTTATCAGGGTTTGCACTCCATGTATATTCCACTACAACAGGTTCAATAATAGCAAGGCCTACACCATGGGTAATATCTTTAAGGCCACTGGCAGGGTGTTCCATACCATGGGCCAAGGTTACACCTGCCGTATTGATTACCATCCCACCAATGGTGCTAGCAAGGGTTACCGATTCCCAAGCTTTTGTGAGTTGTTTTTCGCTCAGAACGTCAGTTTTACCATCTGCAACGGCTTTCACATGTTTATATAGAGGTACGAGGTATTGTGCCAATAGCATGACTGCATAGTGAGACAAGGCATCTGTAAAAGGTTGCGCCGTTTTAGATGTATAGGCCTCGATGTTGTGGCATAGTGCATCAAAGCCTACAGATGCCAATACATGAGGTGGCATTGTACCCATTACAGCAGGGTCTACAATAGAAACCTTTGGCACAATAGCATTGCAGCGTAAGGATTTCTTATCACCTGTTTCAGAATTAGTAAGAACACCAAAACCGTTGCCTTCAGAGCCGGTACCACAAGTCGTGGGAATAACAATAAGAGGCAGCGCATTATCACTTGTTTTACGGTTGAAAATATAGTCGTTAATATCACCTTCATTCACCGCCATAAAGGCAATCCCTTTGGCACAGTCCATGATGGAACCACCGCCGATAGCAATAACCATATCACAGCTTTCAGATTTAGCTAACGCAGCGCCGTCTAAGGCTGTCGTGGTCAATGGATTGGCATCCACTTGATCAAACAATACATGGCCGATATGAGCCGCATCAAGCTTTGCTACCACTCGATCATATAAGCCAGATTTTTTAGCACTTGTACGACCAGTTACAATAAGTGCTTTCTTGCCATACGGTGCAGCAAAATCAGCAATATTATCTACTTTATTCCAACCAAATTGGATGTTTACAGGTAAAAAATAAGAGAATTCCATGTGACAACCTCTTTTCTTTGAAAACTAGTTCTTAATGTTATTGTAAAGGATATTTAAAAGCATGTAAAACCTCATAGGGCTTTCACCAGAAAACAGGTATACTAATAATAAGAGGGGATATTTATATTTATAGAGGGAGAGAACATCTATGAAATTTGCTATTAAACATGTATGGTCTTCGCTGCGGGACCTAGCAACGCAGTCGCCTATATTACTGGCATTGATTGCCGTATTTTCATGTACTCCGTTGTATATTGAACAAGATTGGTTTTCCGACATTGATCTTAAGCTTTACTCACTGTATTTCTTTATCGTTATATTACAAAGCTATATAACAAGAGCCCGAAAGTTTTCCATATTATATACCTTGGCAAGTATCGGAATCAGCATTGGCCTTTATATGCTTCACGAAACGTACGGCTATGTGCGGGGTATTGAACTGGCTACAGAAAATATATCGTACCTATGGCTGTACTCCATGATCGCCTTGTATTTCACATCGCCTGGTGAACACTACATCGGTGAAATCATTAACCGCATCAAGCGGATTGGCATCACCCTTGTTACGTCTACTTTATATAACATTGTTATCATCATGAGTTTATGGTTCTTCTTCATCATCGTGGACCAACCATTCAACTTTGAAGAAACCATTTTTAAGGTACTCGCATCCATTAACATATTCATTTGTCTATCTATGGTATGTTCTTACAAAGAGGATCCCGCAGGTCCTCCAACACCAAACTCATTTTTCACTGTTGTGTTCGGCATCATCTTGCCTAAGGCGTCCATTATTACAGGCATTCTAGCTAACATCTATTTGGTCTTGATTCTGTTAGGGCTTCGAGAGGATACGCGTTTCTTCTACACCTACTATCCATATGTAGCTATTTTTTACCTATTCTACTTGGCTAGCTTTAGAACTAGTGAAAGTAGCAGAACACAGCAAATCCTGTGCTTCTTGTTCATTACGTTAACTACATTGTGCTTAGCCCTTATCGGTAAGCGTGTTATTAATGAACCAATCCTCTGGCTCAATACAATTTACGTAAGTGCATTCAATCTAATCTTCTTAGTACACAATGTATATTCTCTGGTGAAAGGTTTAAAACCTTCTGTACACACAACCGTTATGGCTCTAGCCTTAGGTACTGTCCTTTTGACGCCATTCATAGGCTATACATCGTATCGTGAATTTGTGACCTATACTAAAGTCGATGGCGAATGGCATGCAAGCCTACCAATAGCTGCTACCTTTGACCCTAACTTCACGGACTACGGCACACCGTATGTACCTGTGGACGATCTAAAACTGCCAGATACAAATCCAGTAAATGGCAGACGCGTTGAATATATTAATTTTGATGCTTTGTCTGCACCAAAGGTTATTTCTATTGCAGGCTACGATAAATACATTGAAAACATTGAATTAATAGTCTATGAAAAAGACCTTAAGGAATATGAAGTAGAATCTGCCAACTTCGACTCCATCTCCTTCAAGTTCCTCAACAAAGGCCTTGATTTAGAGGTATCCCTACCAAATGGAGTAACAGAGGTCCATCACATTTATGATAAGTTCCTTACAGTTGATAAAACAGCTATCGATCCTGTCATTATAGAAGGCAATGGATATAAGCTATTGATTACGTCGTACTTCATAAACCAATTCGATACACGTAAACTTAAATTTAATGTACTTTATAATTAAGCATTTACTACAATATAGTAATAATTACAACATCATATATAAATATGACAAAAGCAGTACCCCACAGGGGGTACTGCTTTTATGCGTTAACTACGTTTTATATTTACTTGTTAGCTAAGCTTTATATTGGATTTGTTAGCTAAGCTTTATAAGAATATCATTAGCAAAATCTTGTGCTGCTTTAAAGTCTACTTCATTCGGATGTACTGCAGCTTGTTTATGACGTGCATCCCGATCAGCGGATTGACCGTGGCTATGCCCTTTAGGAAACATCTTATACATCATTTCGATAACCTTAGGATCTACCTTACCTTGGCAGATGAAGGTTCCTACAGGCTCTACGCCATCGGGTAAACAATTTGCTGCATTGATTAAACTTTCCTTAGCATGTGCCATTTGCGGTGGTACGCCAGCTGTTGCAAATAGAGCAATGTGAGAGTTATGCAATGTGCCTAGTACATCACGGGCTTCTTTATTAGCTGTCCCTTTATCCACCCAAAATCCTGCAAATACAAGATCATAGGATGATAGATCGGTTGGTAACTCTTTCATAGATACGCAAAGTGTATCTGCTGGCAATACGCTAGTAATAGCCTCTGCCACTTGTTTAGTATTTCCCGTAAGGGATGAATATATAACAATAGACTTCATGTCTTACCTCCTATTTACTATATATCTATTATAGGACATGTATGACATGCTTTTAATAAAATAAATCACAATAGTATATAGAACGGAATTTTATATACTGCCACGTACTATTTAACTATTCTCAAAAGAGATACATCATTCAAAATCATCATATATGCTCTTTATATAATACTTTCTAGCTTTTATAACTATATCGATAAATTTAAGCATACTATATTTATAAATTTCTAAATGTCAATATTGAATGTATAGAATTTTTTCGCTATAATCGTAACATAATGTATAAGCTTAATAGGAAAACTACAACATATAGTAGTTTTCTTATTTTTCTGATTAGACTTAACTTAAAGATATTTTATACTTTTCAGTCTAATCTTATATATGCTTAGATTAACAGTTTTATTACTTTTAAGACTCAAGGGGAACAGTAATGGAGATTATGATCAAGAAACGGGATGGCCATTTCGAGCCTTTATCCGTTGAAAAAACGAAACGTATGATTGCCTTCGCATGTTTGGGGTTAGATTCTTGTGATCCACTAGAATTGGAAATGGATGCGAAGTTACAATTCGTTGATGGCATGACAACTAAAGAAATTCAAAAAACTTTAGTACAAACAGCTATCGAAAAGGTTATCTCTAAAAAAGACGACGGTTTCGGCAACCAAGTTAATAAAATGAACCAAGATTGGCAGTTTGTAGCAGCTCGCCTCTTCTTGTTCGATCTCTATAAAGAAGCAGCTATCACTCGTCGTTATAAAGCATTCGGTTATGGCAACTTCCCAAATCTTGTACATATGCTTGTAGAAGAGAAAAAATACGCTGACTTCTTCGTTACAGAATATACAGCTGACGAATTGCAAGAGTTAGGCGATTACATCAAACCTAAACGAGATTACCTCTTCAACTATGAAGGCCTTAAATTATTAGCTGACCGTTACTTGGTAAAAGGCTTCAATAAAGAAATCTTTGAGTTACCTCAAGAACGTTTCATGGCTATCGCTATGCACTTGGCATTAGTAGAAGGCGAAAACAAAGTAAAATACGCTAAGAAATTCTACGATTTGATGAGCCAATTAAAAATGACAACAGCTACACCTACATTAGCAAATGCGGGCACACCATTCCATCAATTGTCCTCTTGCTTCATCTCTGGTGTAGATGACAACTTATGGTCCATTTACGACGTAAATAGCAAGTTCTCCCGCGTATCTAAACACGGTGGTGCTCTTGGTATCTACCTTGGTAAAGTTCGTGCATTGAACTCCGATATCCGCGGTTTCAAAAACTCCTCTGGTGGCGTTATTCCTTGGATTCGTTTATACAATGATACAGCTGTTGCCGTTGACCAATTAGGTAAACGTAAAGGCGGCGCTACCGTAACACTTGATATTTGGCACAAAGACTTCTACGAGTTCGTAGAGCTTCGTACTAATAATGGTGATGACCGTCGTAAAGCACACGATATCTTCCCTGCCATCTCCGTTCCAAACATCTTCATGGAACGCATGATCGGCCGTGAAAATTTCACCCTCTTCGACCCTCATGAAATCTTGGCTGTAAAAGGCTATGCTCTAGAGGACTTCTATGACACAGACGATAACAAAGAGTTCACGAAACGTTACCTTGAATGTGAACAAGATCCGAACTTACATGGCATCGAAGTACCAGCACTAGACATGATGAAAAAAATCATGCGCTCTGCTGTTGAAACTGGTACACCATTCATCTTCTTCCGCGATACTGTAAATGCTGCAAACCCAAACAAACATGCAGGTATGATTTACGCATCTAACTTGTGCCACGAAATCGCACAAAACGTTGGCTTCACAAACCTTGCTGAAGAAATTATCAACGAAGACGGCACTATCACTACAAAAACAAATACAGGCGATATGGTTACATGTAACTTGAATTCCATCAGTCTTGGTCGCATTTCTGACGAAGAATTAGAAGAAAATATTGCTCTTCAAATCCGCATGTTAGACAATGTTATTTCTATCAACCAGGCGCCAGTACCAGAGTCTCGTATGACATCTGATAAATACCGCGCTATCGGTCTTGGTACTTCTGGTTACCACCACTACCTTGTAAACCACGATATCCAATGGGAGTCCGATGAGCACATTGAAGTAGCGGACAAATTGTTCGAAAACATCGCGTACTATGCTATCAAAGCTTCCATGGAATTGGCGAAAGAAAAAGGTGCATACCCTGCATTCAAAGGTTCCGAATGGGAAAGTGGGGAATACTTCACACGTCGTGGCTACACATCCGATCGTTGGAAACAATTGGCTGCAGACGTTGCAAAATACGGCATCCGCAATGGTTATTTGATGGCCGTAGCTCCTACAGGTTCTACTTCCAACATTGCGAATACAACGGCTGGTATCGACCCTATCTTCAAAAAATTCTTCATCGAAGAAAAGAAAGGTTCTTTCACACCAAAAACTGCACCAGATTTGAACAACAAAACATTCTGGCTCTACAAAGAGGCGCATACAATCGACCAACAATGGTCCATCAAAGCTTGTGGCGTACGTCAACGTCATATTGACCAAGCACAATCTTTCAACTTGTATATCACACCTCAAATGAAAGCGAAAGAAATCCTAGATCTTTATGTTGAGGCCTACAAACAAGGTATCAAAACAATCTACTACATCCGCAACCAATCTCTTGAAATGGATGAGTGCACTAGCTGCTCCTCTTAATAGTTAAAAATATCATTGCTATATTTTACAAAAACTATACACTATAAGTAGAGAGCACTACACTTGGGAAAGATACTTTCACCAATACTATAAATCTGATGACGACCTATAGCAGTATAGGTCGCATCGTTGTATAAAGGAGTCCTACTATGGATAAAAAACTGATTTTCAACGAACATGGTGACCGTGGCACCCAATCTATGATTGGTGGCAATACCACAAACCTTCGCGAATGGAACCGTATCAAGTACGACTGGGCAAACCAAATGTACCGTACGATGCTCAACAACTTCTGGATTCCTGAAGAGATTTCCTTGAACGAAGACGTTAAGCAATTCCCATACTTAACAGATTACGAACGCCGTGCATTTGACAAAATCATTGCGTTCTTGAACTTCCTTGATTCTATTCAATCCGAAAACTTGCCTAACTTGAGCCGCTATATTACAGCCTCTGAAGTGGCATCTTTACTAAATATTCAAGCATTCCAAGAAGAAATTCACGCTCAAAGTTATTCATACATTTTGGACACTGTAACGAATCCTATTACACGTGACAAAATCTATGACGAATGGCGTACAGATAAAACATTACTTGCTCGTAACCGCTTCATCGCTGATGCATACCAACGTTTCAGCGACGATCCTAGCGAAGCAAACCTTATTCATACAATCATTGCTAACTATATCTTAGAAGGTATCTACTTCTACTCTGGTTTTAGCTTCTTCTACACATTGGCACGCCAAGGTAAAATGACAGCTACATCTACTATTTTCAAATATATCAACCGCGACGAAGTAACTCACCTTGTGTTATTCCAAAACATCATCCGCGAGTTACGCCGTGAACGCCCTGATTTATTCACACCAGAACTAGAGGAAAAAATCACCGACATGATTCGCCAAGGTACAGAGAACGAAATCGCTTGGGGCCAATACATCACTGATGATAAAATCCTCGGTCTTAACAATGTTCTTATTGAACGCTACATCAAATACCTTGCAAACATCCGCTTAGAAGCAATCGGCTTGCCTCATCTATACCCTGAAATCAAGGACAATCCAATGGAATGGATTGAAAGCTTCTCCAACTTGAATAGCACAAAAACTGACTTCTTCGAAGCAAAAGTTACAAACTATACAAAAGCAGCGGCATTTGATTTCGATGATTTAGAATAATAAAAAAATGATAAAAGAAAAAGTGATTCTCACGATGGGAGAATCACTTTTTTCATTATAAAGGTTATTCAGTTAATAACGGTTAGCCAGCTGTATATGGGCCGAATCGACCTGCAAATAGATAGGAACCCATTTTACCAAGTTTGGCAGCAAAGATAGAAGCTACGATACCTAAAATAATCATAATCCATGCGTTATCAGCATTTACACCATTAGCAATAGCGATGTAGGCTTGTGCACAGGAAAGAATAAAGTAGATAACTGTTAAGTAAATCTTTGCTTTAGGAATTTTAGATGTTCCTGTTTTGTAACGTAATTTACTACCAATATAACCAGAAATACCACCAATAATAACGAGAAGTGGTAAAATCATTGCTACTAATGTAATGGCAGGGAATAATACATTTGCAATAGATGGAATCAACAATGCAATAACAGGTACTAAGAAAGAAGCTGCTGTTGCTGCGATTGGGAAATGTACCGCAATTGGATGTAAATGAAGATCTAGCAATTTTTCACGTTTTGTATCAATGCGACGTGGCTTGTAATCCATCCAAACTGTTGGAGGAAAACCACATGTTGGACAAGGTTGATCCCTGTACTTAGCATCCTCAATATATCCACATACACGGCAAATTATCCATTCGGTACCTTGTTCAGGTGTTGATTTAGCTGCGGTAGAACTTGTTGCTGCCGTAGCTGCTTTTTGTTCTGCTGTCATAATGAAATCTCCTTACTTAAGAAATTCTATATAATTAAATAATGATTATTATTTAATTATATTATACCATAATTCACTAAGTAAAAAGTAAAATTTATATACTTATCAAAAAATTAAATATATCGTAGTGCTAACATACCTATAATCAAAGGTAGCGGTATTTGATTTCCATAAATTAGAATAATAAGAAAAAAGATACCCAATCCAGATCTTTGAATTAGGTATCTTTTTATCGTTTATATTTAGAAATAGTCCCCAACGCCACCCTCGTTTGTACAGTTGACACGTGGTAATACATTGTAAATTGTATCAATACATTTGTGCGCAAATAGGCCTACACTGTAGATTTTTATTCGCCCCATGAATGTATTCATCAAACGCTTGGTAAAAGCAAAATTTTTGTGTCCACCCTGTTTCAAACTACCAACTATATAGATATTAGCTTTCAATCAATTCGGTGGTCCAGTTAGCAGACTGCAATAGATTGTCTAATAAACGAACTTGTTTTGCGATGCGATCAGCTTCTTTTTGGATATCTCTGACATTGACGGTCGGGATTAATTTGATTTCAGACCCTCTCGCACGAAAATTGATACTACCTGCGCTAGACGCCAATGTCCGATAAGCACTTAGACGCAATGCAGCACTATCTTTTTCCGCAATAATTTCAGTAATAGAACGACCTTCTACAATAGTTTTGCAATTTGTTAAATTAATATGTGCAATTAACTTTTGTAGTCTAGTTACACATTGATCTAATGTTTTTAAAAGCTCTTCAGGGTTCTCATTCGGTGCTTCCCCTTCTTGCACTAAACTATTTTGAGTCAAACGAAGCTCTAAATCACTAATTTTATAATTCAAATCAGATCGCTCTTGTAATGCTTCTGCTAGTTTCATAAACTCTCACCTCATATTTTAAAATATATGGATATTAATATACTGACTGAACTAATACAAACTATTATATTTAGTATCTAGTTTCTTATAATACTTTCCGCATCATCACATGTGGACAGCCTTCATCAAGGTATTCCTCGCCTTCTGCCTTATAGCCAAGAGATTCGTAGAATGCTTTTGCCTGTACTTGCGCTGATAAGGAGCAGGTCTTAAATCCATCGCGGCGAATGCCGTTTTCTGCGGCCATCATAATCTTAGTACCTAGATGTTGTCCACGATACAACTTACGCACCGCCATACGGCCAATATGGGCATCACCTTCTTCGTTACTTGGGAAATAGCGACATGTACCTGCTGGCTTACCATCTATGGATAAAAGTACAAACTTTGCAGTCTCATCGATTTCATCGAACTCGTCTTCAAAACCCTGTTCCTTCATAAACACATCGATACGAATTTGTTTTATTTCATCAGTTATATGATCTAAGATTTGAATAATCATAGGTAACCCTTTCGCAGAATAAGTATATTTATAAAAATCGATTTAAGCTTATTACGAAACATAATATAAACACTGAAAACTTCTTATTTTTATTATATCAAAAACACGCTTAATTCCAACAAACATCTTAAATTCTATTAATTCCCACAGCCAAAATATTTTAAAACTTCTATGAAATTTAATTTTAAGTATTGCATAATCTTATCATTTGGGTTTATACTATACCCAACATTTTAGAAAGGAGCAACCAAAGATGACTAACCAAATTAGCCTCGCTACAAAACAATACTTTTATTGGTTCTTTATCCAACGTACGGGTAAGGAACTATTTGTGGTACGCTAATTAAGATTGAGTCATTATTAGTTGCTTAGAATAGTAAAAGGGCTGCCCGTATTAAACTACGGGTAGCCCTTTTTTGTTTGCTATCCCGTATGGTAAGCCCTACTATTCACTGTAGTTATAAGGAGGAATTATCATGATTATTACATTGAAACAAAACGCAGCAGAAACAGAAGTATCTCGTTTACGCAGTGAATTAGAGGAAAAAGGCTTCATTATCCATCCTGTAGAAGGTGCACGCTATAATATTTTAGGTCTTATCGGAGACACAGCATCCCTCGATGCTCGTCAAATCGAGTCCCTTGATTTCGTAGATAAAGTAACTCGTATCCAAGAACCATACAAAAAAGCAAACCGTAAATTCCATCCAGACGATTCTGTAATCAACGTAGGTGGTGTATTGATCGGTGGTGGTCACTTCGCAGTAATGGCTGGCCCTTGCTCCGTAGAAACACCTGAACAAGTATTAGAAACTGCTAAAGCTTGTAAAGAAGCTGGCGCTACAATTCTTCGTGGCGGCGCTTTCAAACCTCGTACATCCCCATACTCCTTCCAAGGCATGGGCCCAGAAGGCTTAGAATTATTAGAGCTTGCTAAAAAAGAAACAGGTCTTCCTATCGTATCTGAAGTTATGGATATTTCCCAATTACAGTACTTCGATAACGTAGATATGCTTCAAATCGGCGCTCGTAACATGCAAAACTTCACACTTTTAAAAGAAGTAGGTAAATTAAACAAACCAGTTCTTTTAAAACGTGGTTTATCTGCTACATACGAAGAATGGTTGATGGCTGCTGAATACATCATGTCTGAAGGCAATGAACAAGTTGTATTATGTGAACGTGGTATCCGCACATTCGAAACTAAAACGCGTAATACATTAGACGTAACAGCAATTCCTATGATGCACGAATTATCTCACTTGCCAATCATCATGGACCCTAGCCACGCTGCTGGTATGAGTCGTATGGTTCGCCCACTTTCCCTTGCATCCGTAGGTGGCGGTGCAGACGGCCTTATGATCGAAGTTCACAACGATCCATCCAAAGCATTATGCGACGGCCCTCAAGCATTACGTCCAGACCAATTCACTAGCCTTATGAAAGAAGTTATCGCATTGCGCCAAGCATTGGTAGAATGCACTAAATAATCTCACATACCACACAAATAAGCTAGTATCCGTTATAATAGATACTAGCTTATTCTTTTAAGAAAGGAACCGTTATGACTCGCATTCATATTAACGCCTCCACACCGTATGACGTCGTCATCGAGGAAGGCGCTTTACAACGCATCACCGATTATATTAAACCGTTAAAACCAAATTGCCGTGTTATCATCGTCAGCGACAGCAATGTGGCACTGCACTATTTGGATTCTGTGAAAGCTAATATGGAACATGCGGGTTATACTGTTTGTGATTATGTATTCCCTGCTGGTGAAAGCTCCAAAAACGCTCATCAACTCATCGATTTAGTGGAGTACATGGCGGCCCAATCATTAACACGCAAAGACCTTCTCATTGCCCTTGGAGGCGGCGTAGTAGGTGATATGGCAGGCTTTGCAGCAGCTACCTATCTACGTGGGATCGATTATGTACAGGTGCCTACCTCTCTTTTAGCCGCTGTAGACTCCTCTGTAGGCGGTAAAACGGCGGTCAATCTAGAAGCAGGTAAAAACTTGTGGGGTGCTTTCAAACAACCTATCCTTGTCCTCTGTGATCCTACAACACTTAACACCTTGCCAGACATGGAGTGGAAAAATGGATGCGGAGAAATTATTAAATATGGTTTCCTTGATGTACCAGGGTTATTAACCCAACTCGAGCATAAGCCATTAATAAAGCATCGTGATAGCGTTAGTGCCGTTATCGCTCGTTGTGTTCAAGCAAAGGCGGATATCGTAGAGCAAGACGAACGTGAATCTGGTGTTCGTGCCCTCTTAAACCTCGGTCATACCTTTGGTCATGGTATTGAAAAAGCGAGCCACTTTGAAGTCCACCATGGCTACGCCGTTGCTATTGGCATGGTCCTTATGGCGCAAGGTGCTGTCAAACATGGAGAGTTAGATAAAGTGGCGTTAGAAAAATTAAAGGCTCTCATCGAAGCACACGATTTGCCAACTACTATGACCATACCAAAAGAAGAAATCCTGGCAGCTGCTAAACATGATAAAAAAAGCGAAGGTGCTACTATAAAAATCGTTATTCCTACTAGTTATGGTCATAGCGAGCTCAAGGTTGTCACCCACGAAGAGTTAGCAACCTATCTTGATTAAGATAACTTATCTATTACGATTAAGTTATCTAAGGTTTCTAGTACCTACAACCTACATAATTGTTATTTGTAATATAAGGTTTACCTAATATTTAAAGGAGATTTATATGCATTCCGTAACGAACGCCATTCCTACAGGAACGATTGCGTCCATCCCAGCAAAAGCACATGCACACCGCGCATTAATTTGTGCAGCCCTTGCTAACTCTCCATCTACTATACTATTGAGCCGTACCTCTAAAGACATCGATGCTACTATGGACTCCTTGCGAGGCTTAGGTGCTCACGTAATATATAAAAATAATATTGTCACTGTTACACCAGGGCCTGTCCCAGCAAAGGGCAATGTAGTACCTCACGAATCAGGTACTACATTACGGCTCTTATTACCTGTAGCCGCATCCATCTGTAACGATGTAGACGTAGATGCGAAAGGTCGTTTACCAGATCGCCCTCTCGAACCTATGCTAGGCGAAATGAAAGCGCATGGCGTAACATTCTCCCAGGATAAACCACCTTTTACTATGACAGGACGTCTCCAAGGTGGTAATTTTTCCATGGTAGGAGATGTGAGTAGCCAATTTTTCTCTGGCTTATTGTTGGCGGCTCCACAAATTGGCTTGTCCACCATCACCTCTACTACACCATTACAATCTAGTGATTATGTAACATTGACGACTGAAACAATGCGTGATTTTGGCGTAGAGGTAGAACATACCTTGCCAGACGCAAACATTAATGAGGCTTTTACAGTTCCATTTGGGGCCTCCTTCATAGGCCGTGATAATTACCAAATCGAAGGCGATTGGTCCAATGCCGCCATTTGGATGGTAGCAGCTGGCATGACGGGCAAACCAATTACCATTACGGGCATGAACAAGAATTCCGTACAAGCTGACCGCCGCATCATGCAAGTCATGATTGATGCAGGTTGTGATGTAGCATGGGATGGTATGAATGTAACGGTTACAGGCCGAGCGTCAAAACCAATTCATGTAGATCTTGAGCAAATGCCAGATATGTTACCAGTTATGGCTGCTCTTGCATGCTCTATTTCTGGTGAAAGTTCCTTTATTAAGGGTGCTCGCCTACGTTTAAAAGAATCTGATCGTCTTGTAGCTGTTGCCAATCTCGTAAGAGATCTAGGCGGCACGGTGCGTGAAGACGGCGATGACCTATATATCATCGGTAGTGGTATACTTAAAGGTGGACAAGGCGATTGCGTGAATGACCATCGCCTCGTTATGGCAGGCACATTGATGGCCCTCATCAGTGAAAATCCTGTTACGTTAAAAGATAGCGAAGCTATCACAAAATCCTATCCAGACTTCTTTGAGGACTGGAATTTACTTGGCGGTAATGCACAACCGTTATAAATTGCAAACCATATCCGATGTGCTTTAATAGATAAGAATAGTAGTACGTACTATATAGTAGGAGTTAATATAATGGCATCTAATTTTGGTAAAACCATACAGGTATCTACCTTTGGCGCCTCTCATGGATACGCTATCGGCGGTATCGTAGAAGGCCTACCTTGTGGACATACCATCGATATCGATGAGTTAAAAGCCTTTTTAAAGCGCCGTGCGCCAGGGCAAAATCAATTAACAACACAGCGTAAGGAAGCCGATGTGCCTGAATTTTTAGCAGGTATTGTAGACGGCATGCTCAGTGGTTCTCCATTGGCATTTATGATCCGCAACACATCTCAACACTCTAGCGATTATAATAACTTACGCGATATCCCTCGCCCCTCTCATGCAGATTTTACAGCTCGTATGCGCTACGGTGACAAGGTAGATATGCGTGGTGGCGGTCACTTCTCAGCACGCCTTACAGCACCACTTTGCGTAGCTGGTGGCATCGCCCTTCAACTATTACGCGAAAAAGGCATCGAAATCCACGGCCATTTAAAACAAGTGGAAACCATCCAAGATGCTCCTATCGATATGGTTCATCCAGATATGAAAGCACTTGGTACTATCTCGACAGAGCCAATTGCTATGCTCGATGCAGATAAACGCACTGAAGTAGAAAACCTTGTAATGAACCTCAAAAAAGATGGGGACTCTACAGGTGGCATCGTTGAAGTCGTTGCTACAGGTCTACCAATTGGCCTTGGCAATCCAAACTTTGACGGCATCGAAAACCGTTTAGCTCGCGTTATCTTTGGTGTACCAGCCATTAAAGGCATCTCCTTTGGCGGTGGCTTTGACATGTGTGCTAAGCTTGGTTCCGAAGTGAATGACGCTTTCACCATAGACGGCGACAAGATTACAACGATAACGAATAATAGCGGTGGCGTCCAAGGTGGTATTACCAATGGTTTACCACTTGTTATGCAAGTGGGTATCAAGCCAACTCCATCCATTTATAAAGAACAACATTCTGTATCACTTTCTCAAAAAGAGGACACATTGCTCACCATTCAAGGTCGTCACGACCCATGCGTGGCTCTTCGTGCAGTGCCTGTTATCGAAGCTGTTACGGCCCTTGTTATTCTTGATTTCTTAGGAGATATTGACCATGAACTTAGATGAAGTACGCGTTAAAATTAACGATATAAACGACCAAATGCTCGCCCTCTTCAAAGAGCGCATGGAACTCTCCAAGGATGTTGCGGCAGCGAAAAAAGAAATGAACAAGGCTATTTACGATGCCAAACGGGAACGAGATATCCTCGATAAAGTAACTCGAGATGCAGGCCCAGACCTCGACCTATACGCACGCCGTTTCTTCGAAGCATTATTTAGCTTGAGCCGTACGTATCAGTCTGAACAATTATTCCAAGATAATGAGTTCACAGTAAAAATGAAAAAAGCCATTGAGCAGTCCCCTACCTTACCTCCACAACGTGGCAGCGTAGCTTGTGCTGGCGTCTTCGGTAGCAATGCCCAAGTAGCGTGCGATAAATTATTACCACTCAGCCAAATTCACTATGTAACAGGATTCCGTGCCGTATTCGACGCTGTTGAGTCTGGAGAATGTCAATTCGGCGTATTACCTATCGAAAACAGCTCCAATGGTTCTGTAAAAGAAGTGTATGACCTTCTAGAAGATCGTAAATGCTATATCGTGCGCGGTACACGCCTTTGGATTTCCCACGACTTGCTAGTAAAAAAAGGTACGAAATTAGAAGATATTCATACTATCATCTCCCATCCTCAGGCGTTGGGCCAATGTAGCCACTTCCTAGATACATTAGAAGGCGTAGAGTTGCGTTCCTTCGACAACACAGCTCGTGCAGCACAAATGGTGGCAGCCAGTGATGATCCAGGCGTAGCAGCTATTGCAGCACCGCAATGTGCAGACTTGTATAACTTGTCTCCATTGATGCGCAATATCCAAAATAGCGATAACAACTATACGCGCTTTATTTGCATTAGCAAGGACTTCCATGTGTACCCAGGAGCTAATAAAATCTCGGTGGTAACCACAGCAAGCCACGCTCCAGGTGGGCTTGGTACATTACTTACCAAGTTTGCTAATATCGGCGTAAATCTAACAAAACTCGAATCTCGCCCTATCGTAGGCCATAACTTTGAGTTCTTGTTCTACCTCGATTTAGAAGCATCCTTAGCAGATCCAAAGGTATTATCTGTTCTAGCAGAGCTTCATACATCACAAGATAAGTTCCGCTTGCTCGGTAATTACCCTGAAAACTAATATATTCATTCCTACTAGTCCCTATTAGGGCATATATAGTACAATGAATATAGTTATAAAACTCCAATGGCTAATAGGTACCAGCCTATTAGCCATTCTATGTATATTGACCTAGGAGGTCCTATGAAATTTGGTTTACTTGGCCGTACGTTGGGCCATAGCTTTTCCCCTCACATTCATAGTGTGTTAGGAAATACTAATTACGAATTATTTGAACGAGAACCGAGCCAACTACAAGAGTTCTTTGATGATCAGGAATTACAAGGCATCAATATTACCTTCCCTTACAAGGTAAATGCTCTTGAGGCTTGTGATGTAGTTGACCCTCGTGCAGAGCGCATTGGCTGTGTAAATACGATGGTTCGCAAAGACGGTAAATGGCATGGCTATAATACAGACTATGATGGCTTTGTATTTACCCTACAACATGCTGGCATCGATGTAGCTGGCAAGGAATGTATCATTCTAGGCGATGGTGCTTCCTCTGCTACAGTTCACGTAGCACTTGAGGATTTAGGTGCTAAGAGTATCACTCATTTATCTCGTAAAACAGCTCCGTTCTACGATGATGCACCTAATTACTACGAAACAGCACAGATTATTATTAACTGTACACCTATCGGTATGTATCCTCATAATCCGGCTAACCTTATCGATATTACTCAGTTTTCTAAATTAGAAGGCGTTGTAGATCTCATCTACAATCCACGCCGTACGATTTTGCTTTTACAAGCAGAAATGATGGAAATTCCGCATTGTGATGGCTTGCCATTCCTCGTGGCGCAAGGCGTTGAGGCGGCTAACCATTTCCAAGGTGAAAGCTTTGGTACAAAGGAAATCGAACAAATCCTACGAGATATGCGTCGTGAAAAGGAAAATATCATTCTCATCGGCATGCCTGGTGTAGGTAAAACAACTGTTGGTAAAGCCCTTGGAGAAGAAATGGGCCGCACTTGCGTTGATGTGGATCAAGAACTAGAAAAAGAAATCGGTGATATCTCTGCCTATATTACAGAACAAGGGGAACCGGCCTTCCGTGAAAAAGAGGCGGAAATGATTGCGAAACTCGGCACTCAAACAGGCCTCGTTATCTCCACTGGCGGTGGCTGTGTAACAGTGCCTAAAAACTACGCACACCTACGCCAAAATGGTCGCATTTACCAATTAACACAACCAGTAGAAAACCTATCTACCTCCGGTCGTGTACTTTCTAGTGGCGGCATCGAACGCTTACGCGAACTGGAAGCAACTCGCACACCAATGTATGAAAGCTTTGCGCAATGCATCGTAGAACATAATCGCAATGCACCAGAAACAGTAGCAGCTATCCTAGAAGACTTTGAAGCAAACTTATTGTAAGAGCATTTACATCTGTATTTCTAGATAAAACTAAAACTCATATCATGACATCAATGATATAAACTGAAAAGCAGTAGCTATCCTAAAGATAACTACTGCTTTTTTATGTGTCCTATGTATTATATATATTTGAAAAAGCTACCATTTGCAATTACAATGTAATTACATTTAAAATTCAAAAAACTTAAATACATTTTACTATAAAATCAGCTCTATAACCGAAACATTACAGACACAAAGAAAAAGAATACTAGGAGAGATACTATGAAAACTGTAAACCTACAAGTCCGCATCAACGAAGATTTAAAACAAGAAGTATCTAGCATATTAAAAGCACAAGGTCTATCCTATACCTCCATGCTTGACGCACTATTTCGTCAAATCATTAAAGAACGTCGCATTCCGTTTGCCATTGCATTACCAACGGCACCGATAGATGAAAGACCTACACCAAGCACGATCAACAACGGCACCTATGAACAACCACAAACTACATTAAAAGCCTCGGATACTACAAGTACATATGGAGCCAGTCCGTCAAATGAGATAGACATAGCCTTCGACACAATCGATAAAACAGGTGTTCTTAACATCCGCATTAATCCTAAAGTAAAGACACTTACTACGGCAATCCTAAAAGAAATGGGATTAACCATATCATTATTGATTACACTAATCTCCAAACAAATACAGTTTTTAAAAGCAATTCCTAATTCGGTAAACAAGCCAATTGCTTGTGACTCTATGAATGCAGACTTTCTTACTGACGAAGAAATCAATCAACTACTAGAGTTGTCATATATAGATATGGAACAAGGTAACTTAATTTCAGCTGAAGATCTTTTTGAGCAACTAAAGAAAGAAGGTCTTCTTTTATGAGCTATAAAGTTTTATTTAGTAAACTTGCTGAAAAAGAAGTGAAAAATATCATTATAAATTTAAAAGAATTTACTCAAGATTTGAATCTAATTCAACAACGACAAGCCGAAATTCGGAATGCAGTCTTTTCACTTGATATTTTCCCTGAACGATATCCTATATATAAGACTAATAATGGAATATATTATTTTCGAAAAATGGTGACTAAACATTATATTATCTTATACTCTATAAAAAATAAAACTGTAATAATTAAGAAAGTACTAACGCAAGGTATGAGTATATAAAAAGTCGGCTCTCGCCGACTTTTTTAATGCACTTTTACGCGTTTATGTTGTTGTTTATCAAAAACGCCATCTACGTCGATGGTATCGAGGATGCGTTTTAGTTCATGTACATCGATTTGACCTGGTGCCGATGCTTTACCAGCAGAGGCAAAGGTCATAGCATTACCAAACAATGCTCCTGCTGTACGTGTAACAGCCCCCAATGGTCCCATAGCCATCGTAATGATTGGGTCAGATGGATACAAGGCTTTAACTTCAGCCGTTGCTTCAAGGAGGGTTAATACGTCCCCAGTTGTATGAGGCATAACAGCCATCTTTGGCACATCAGCCAAGAAGTCTTTCATTTGAATGAGACGATTTACAATAACCTCATGGCTTGGTGTACCATGGAAATCATGATTACTCATAACTATGGTTACACCATGCACCTTGGCGAATTCTATCGTTTTAAGCATTCTATCTTGATCAAAGAATAGCTCGATATCAATAGCATCCACTAATCCAGTCGGAATAAGGCGCTCTAGCATTGTAAAGTAATCGTGTGTAGAAATAGATTTCTCACCACCCTCACCTTTTGTGCGCCAAGTAAATAACAAAGCACGACCTTTTAACTGAGGTTTGATGAGCATTAACAGTTCAATAATAGCGTCAATGGAGTGGGCCCGCTCGTAATAGTCAATGCGCAGCTCCACTACATGACACGGTGTATTACATGCAACCGCAGTGGCATCTAAAATTTCTTTCATTGTTGTGCCCACAATAGGAACACATATTTTTGTACCCTTTTCACCGAGTACAGCATGACCGATACGGACCATAATAACTCCTTTCCGTCCCACACGGTGAGACAAATGACTTACCTTAAACTTAACTATATACCAATATTTTAGTAAAAGCAATCAATCCGCCTATATTGGATTGCTATTCACTAAAAATGTATGAAAGCCTGTCATTATGCACTAAAATAGTATTTTTAGATGAACGATTAATATCATTTTTTGTTATATCCTAGTATCTTGATTTTATTGAAATTAGTCAGATTATTTAGATTTTATAAGCAACCACTAAGATAAAAAGATACCTTATTCAATCGCTAAAGCAATCGAACAAGGTATCTTTTAAATCACCGTCAAAATATATTAATCATGTTGTACAGATAACTTTCGAGCTTGGAAGCCCATATATAGTAATAGCAAACCGGTAATACTAAATACATAGGATATGCCAATGTAGGTGGATACTATACTTGCAAATACAGGGCCTACCATGGAACCAAATTGTTGTGCTGTAGTAGTCATACCAAACATGCGTCCCCTAAAGTTTGGGTCAGTATTGAGTGTTACCGCTGCACTCAAGGATGGGTTAATACCTACTATACAAGACCCAATGAGTACTTGTAATACACCAAACCACCAGATACCTACTGGTAAGCTTTGAAGTAATAAAACGATACCACTACCAATCATACAATAGGAAATGGTCTTAAAATAACCACGACGTTCACCAAGACGAACCCATAGATTTGTCGTCAAGGAACCTGCTAGACCACCAATACTAAGGATTGTACCCGAAATAATAGCCGCCCCTTCCATAGTGCCTTGCATATCTCCTACATAGAGCGCCAAAATAGGCTGCAGCATCATAATAGCACATTGCATAAAGAAGAAAATCCATAATAACCGTACTAATACAGGCTGTTGTTGGACTGCTTTAAAGTCTTCACGCAAGGATGTAGATTTTGTAGCGTGAGTAGCTTGCTCTTTTTCATCAGAACCTACAGAATGTAATTTTGGTTCTTTCACAAAAAATAATACTGCCAAAGTCGCAATAAATACCGCAATACCTGATACATAAAATACAGGCCGCATGCCTACAACACTTTCAACGGCACCACCTAAAAATGGACCGATGACATTGCCTAAGATAAGACCGGTTTGGAATATGCCTAGTGCTCTACCAACTTGTTTCTCATCCACACTAAGGGACACCATGGTCATTGCCGCCGGATAAAATCCATTAGCAAAACCAACTAAGGCCCGTCCCATGAGTAATTGATATTGGTCTGTAACTAAGCCAATTAATACATAACAGATAGCGATGGCAAAGCCTGCACGCAAGGCCATCCGTTTTTTCCCTTTATTATCAGCAATCTTTCCCCATATAGGAGCCATAATGCCGGCGATAAGGAAAGTGATACCAAAGACGAGCCCTGACCAAAGAGCTACATCATCTTTCGGAACCCCTAGTTCCAACAAATATATCGGCAAGAAAGGTATGATCATGGTGTAGCATATGGCAAGGACGGTCATACTAGCTGTAATAATCCATACATTGCGCATACCTCCACGAATATCGTATTCAGTTGTACTCATATTGACCTCCCCTCCATATAGAAAGAAGAGCCGCATATGAAACGCGACTCTTTCAATAAAATTACCTAAACAATAGCCATGCAAGCCAGTGTGCACGTAAAAATTACATCCCCTAAACCAATCCTAGGGAATCACCAACTATACCTCTGGGAACTTGTGATCCATCACATCTTGTAAGGAAACACGTTCCATAACATGGCGGAATTCTGCTTGTAAATGTTGCCACAACGGTGCCGTCAAGCAATCGTTAAACATCGGACATGGCTCTACATCGTCTTCTAAGCAAGATACGAGAGCAATGGAATCCTCTGCGGCATATAAAATTTCATATACATTGTATTCAGCAGGTAATTTCACCAAGCGATATCCACCGTATTTGCCACGTCCACTTTTAACGAGGCCAGCGGAGGACAAGCGAGATACAATCCCCTCTAAGTATTTATCGGAAAATCCTTGGCGTTCTGCAATTTCACGGATTGGAACGTTTTTTTCTACTCCATGTTCTGCAATATCTGCCAATATCCGTAAGGCATAACGCCCTTTAGTAGATATTTTCATAAGTTAACCTCTAAGTCATTCATAATATATTTATAGTATATCACAAATTTATACAAAAAATGGTGGGAAATATGATACACTATACATATATCGAAATATTTTATTTGGGTATTTTTTAATTTCATATGGGAGGATGTTATCTAATGTTAGATAAACTATTTCAACTCAGTGAACGCGGTACAACTGTTAAAACCGAAATTTTAGCTGGTATTACTACGTTTATCACGATGGCGTACATCCTATTCTTGGCGCCAAACATTCTTAGTCTTGCAGGCATGGATAAAGATGCAGTCCTCATCGCTACAGCCTTAGGTGGTGGTCTTGTAACGATTGCTATGGGTTTATTCGTAAACTATCCGATTGCCCTCGCTCCAGGGGTTGGCCTCTTAGCCTTTTACTCTTTTACCGTAGTTCTCGGTATGGGCGTATCCTGGCAAACAGCATTAGGTGCGGTGTTCATTTCCGGCCTCGTATTCCTCGTATTAACACTTACATCAATACGACAAATGATTGTTGAAGGCATCCCCGCCTCTATGAAGGTTGCCATTACCGTTGGTATCGGCCTCTTCATCGCTATCATCGGCTTAAAATTATCCGGCTTAATGGCTATCTCCATTAGTTTGTCTCCAAACTCCTTAGGTCAAGTTGTGCAAACGCACGGTAATTTAGTGCCGCCTGCGTCCGAAGCACTCTTAACGCTTGGTAATTTGCACAGTGGCGAAACATTGTTGGCTCTATTCTCCCTCATCTTTACAGCTCTATTGATGGCTCGTAAAATTCAAGGTTCTCTCTTGATTGGTGTGGCAGCAACAACAATTCTTTCCTACGCTACTGGCCTTTCCACAATGCCTGAGAACTTCACTGTATTGGCAGTGCCTGATTTCTCTAAAGCAGCATTCCTTCAATTAGATATTCCTAGTGCTCTCCACATGGGCTTAATCACGATTATCTTCTCCTTCACCTTCGTAGAATTGTTCGACTCCATGGGTACCTTGATTGGTACTGCAACAGAGGCGAAAATTGCAGATCCTAAAACTGGTAAATTCCCAGGCCTTGGTAAAGCTATGACTGTCGATGCAATCGGCGTTAGTGCTGGTGCATTGCTCGGTACTTCTACGATTACTGCCTTTGTTGAAAGTGCGGCAGGTGTAGGTGCTGGTGGTCGTACAGGCTTAACAGCTGTTACAACAGGCGTATTATTCTTAATCTGCTTATTCTTAGCTCCAATCGTATCCTTGGTGCCAAATGCAGCCACATCTCCTGTTCTTATCATCGTTGGTGCCCTCATGTTGGGTGCTATCAGAAATATCGACTTCGATGATTGGACAGAAGGCTTCCCGGCATACCTAGTTATCGTTTTGATGCCTTTCACATACAGCATTGCTAACGGTATCTCTGCAGGTCTCGTTGCATACCCTCTACTCAAGATCATTTCTGGTCGTGCAAAAGAGGTTAACTGGATTATGTACGTATTGGCGGTACTCGTTATCATACGCTACGTATTCTTCTAATTAATAACTAAGAGAACCTATCTCCAAAGATATTAATAAAATATCTAGGAGATAGGTCCTTTTTTATGTACTCTTTTCTTAGGAAAAACTAATACCAGGTACTAACGAATTATTTTACACCGATTAAGTCTGTACGATTTGGATCGATATCTTTTAACGGCACTACATGATCTCTATAAAAATCTGCTTCAGATGCTTTCACAGGCACTTGGAAGAACAAGAAATACGCCATATTATCCTTGTACCACGTAACACTGCGCACTAAGCCCTTATCTACATCACCTGTATAGTGAACGTCGCCTATTGGAGTAGAGTCAGTCCACTGTACGTCATGATACTCCAATGGAATATATTCTTCAGGCCAAACCGTATCCATAGAGTAACTCATGCGGAAGACCATAGTATGAGTTACCCAACGGCCACTGCGTTCTTGGTACTCTTCACCTTGCTTCCAATATACAGTTTCTAATACATCATTGTCATAAAAATGTGTAGCATAGTATGTATAGCCAAACGGTAAATAACTTGGTACAGATACGTCATAGGACACCTTATGAGATGCATTAATTACACCGCTAGGTAAGCCCTTGGATTTGCTCGTAAGTATAGGCCATACAGAATTTGTATGTGTACGCACTGGTAAAGGAATCGATTCATAAGGAGGCCAATCTATTTTAACATTTTGTTTACCCTGTTCTTCAACATTTTGTTTAATAGGTTCTTCAATATTTTGTTTATCATTTCGATCACCACGTAATCGAGTATCATCAGCGGCTACGTTACTCAAAGGACCTACAGAGTCTACAATTTTGCTTACAAAGTCTTGGTTTCTTGAAGAAGCAAAGTAAAGCATATGAACTTTATTATCTTTTTCCCAGTAAGCAATTTGAATAGCGTCTTTTCTAGAGCCTAATGTATTTACAGAAATTCCATTAGGGGTAATAAAGCTAACTGCATCCTTAGCTTTATAATTTGTCTTTTCTAATATAGGTGTTACCACTGTATCGATAACCCACCCCATACGATATACAATATCTGTATTAGAGAAGGTTAATTTCGGCCCATATTCTCCATCACGGCCCGTTTCTGTATATACGATTTCTAATACGTCATGGTCCTTGGCCTTTACATCGCGCACTGCATAGTCTTTAGGCATATAAGACGGCACTTGTAATGGATAACCAAACTCCTGCACGGCACTTTCAATATTAGTTTCAACTATATCATAATCACCAACTTGATCATACCAGAGATAACGATCCATAAGTTTTTGATTATCATCGATAATTTTCTGATTATCTACATCTCGTTCAACAGGAACGGTATTACCATTTTTATCTATTAACGGGTATGTAGCACTAACTGGCTGTCCCCCAAAGGTGCTTACTGCTGTAGCCATCGTAGCACATAAAATGGCAGCTCTTATTATTTTCTTCATATTCTCTCCTCTTTGAGCGGTTATACACGTTTCCGCTTTATTCCAAGTAAATCACTACGTGACATAACTATATTTTTACAGGCTCCACATGTTCCTTATAGAATTCCGCATCAACTGATTTCACAGGTTCTAAGAACAATAAGGAGTATGCCATACCGTCCTTTGTCCACGTAATGCTACGGATCAGTTGTGCTGCTGGATCACCGGTATAAAAGACTTCACCGGATTCACCTTGTTCAGACCATTCAAAGTCCTTATACTCAGCAGGAACATACGGTACATCTTTTACATCGTTCACGGAATAGCCCATTCTATAAACAAAAATACTACCGAGATTTTTCTTACCATCTCTATATGTTTGAGCATTTTTTATAAAGTATACAACCTCTAATACATCATTTTTGTCTTGCCGCACTGTATAGACTTCATAACCATAAGGGATATAGCTAGGTGCCTTAACCTCATAAGGAAGCTTCTGTGCTGCCTCTTTTAGATTGCCCTTAAAAGTATGCGCCTTTTGTGTATTCTCTATAGGCCAATCATGAAAGTGCCACTGTAAATGGTCAGTTCTAGGCTCTACATTTTTAAAATTATGTCCTAGCTTATGTGTTTGAGTAGATACAGACTGATCTGTAGTATTAGAGGTATACACAGTTTCTGCTGTTGCCATTCCTACAGATAGTAGCCCAGTAGCGATAACAGCTAAAACGGACTTGTACATTGTTTTTCTCATATTTTTTCCTCTTTATAAGCGACTACTAATTTCGCCGCTATACACAATATATTATTGTAGATACAGTTTGTATAACATCAGTGTATCTGCTAAGGAATCATTCGTTCTTTATCGTATTCATCTCTTGTTTTGTTTGAAATCTTCGTAACCGGATAGTTTCCTAACAATTCATAACGTGAGCTATCTATAGTTTTTACAGGCACCACATGTTCCTTATAGAATTCTGCGTCAACTGCTTTCACAGGTTCTAAGAAGAATAAGGAGTACGCCATGCCGCCTTCCGTCCACGTAATGCTACGGATTAGTTGTACGCCTGGCTTACCTGTATAATACACCTTGCCAGATTCACCTTGTTCAGACCATTCATAGTCCTTGTACTCTGCAGGAATATACGCTGTATCTCTTACGGTATCCAAGGAATATCCCATTCGATAAGCCATAACATTAGTAATAAATTTATTCCCATCCTGGTAGATAGGCCCGCCTCTTTTGTAATATACAACCTCTAAGACATCATTTTGATCGTGACGCGCTGTATAAAGCTGATATCCAAAAGGTATATAACTAGGTACTTCAGCCTCATAAGGCAATTTCTGAATAGCCTCTGCTACCCCCTTAAAGTTACGAGCACTGTCTTGAGTCATCATAGGCCAGCCTACTAATTGCGTTCTTGGTATTTGTATAATCGGAGAAGCATTATTCATGTTTGGCGTAACATTTTTAGACTTAGATGCGGCCTCAGAATTATTAATAGATATAGACTGATCAACAGTATCTGCGGATACATAGCTTATAGATACTAAACCCACAGCTATAGCAGCTAACATCGTCTTACACATTATTTTTCTCATATTCTCTCCACTTATAAAAAAATATAATATACTTCACACATATAATGATATATTTTCTTATTTATATCAGAATCTAGCTACCGTTTCTGTAGCTCTAGCTACTTCATAAAACTTTTATCTTTCCTTTTGTGAAAGCATAGGCATCATCAACTAATGTATCTAATGCTTAGGTTCAATATAAAAAATCCTACTGAACGCTATATCATAATAGAGTTCAATAGGATTGTTGTGTCATTATTTAGTTAATGGAGGCATAATAGTATCTTGTTCAAGTTGTCTTCGCCTTTTGGCCGTATAGTCGACAATTTTAATTTGAACTACGCCCACAGAGTTTACCATGGCTTCCGTAAAAGTAAATTCACGACTTGTCTGATGTTTCATCAATACTTGTAAGCCATGAGACTTTTCATCAATAGCCTCTAAATAAGTAGCCTCTCCACGCCCCATCACACTAGAGTAAACCGAGCTATATTTACATGGTATATCTCCACCTGAAACGAGGGCTTCATCGCTACCATCAATTTCAATAAATACATGGGGATTCGCTTGAATCAAACTAAACTTCTTCCCCTCATAATGGCCATGTACATAGATATAAAGTGCCTCATCTGTAAATTCGTATCCAAAATGTAGTGGCACCACATAAGGATAGTCACCATCCATCAGACCTAGGTGAATGATACGAGTACTATTTAAAATCCCCTTAATTTCATCTATATCTGTAACCATGCGATCTTGTCGTCTCATAATAGCCTTCCCTCCACAGTTTTACGTAAAAGATAATCTATGTATTATTATAGCAAATGTTTAAAACCTTTTAAGGCATAGTATCCTTTTAAAAATTATGAATAATTTCTCTTTTATTCGTATATTAATAATACTATTTGCTCTATATGTCTACTGCATAAATACATTTGACTTTTTACAATAGATACTGTATTATAAGAAAATAGTTTTATATATTCTATAGATTATAAAGGCTATGGGTATCCATGGCTTTTTATATTTGTAGATGGTTTGTAGAAAAGAGGTCTTTACTATGTCTGATACACATCAGTTAAAACGGGGTCTTAAGAACCGGCACGTACAGTTGCTCGCCATTGGCGGTGCCATCGGTACAGGCTTGTTCTTAGGCTCCGGTCGTGCCATTCACTTGGCCGGTCCATCCATTATTTTCGCCTACCTTATTACAGGTATTATCTGCTTCTTTATCATGAGAGCATTAGGCGAATTGTTATTATCCAACTTGAATCATCACTCTTTTATCGATTTCGTAGAAGATTATTTAGGTGATCGAGCAGCATTTATCACAGGATGGACATACTGGTTCTGTTGGCTTTCACTAGCCATGGCCGATTTAACAGCCGTAGGCCTCTATATGCAGTTCTGGATACCGTGGCTGCCTCAATGGATACCCGCCCTTGTCGTCTTAGTGGCATTGCTATTAATGAACTTAACAGCCGTAAAGTACTTCGGTGAAATGGAGTTCTGGTTTGCCTTGATTAAGGTAATTGCCATCATTTCTCTCATTATTATCGGTATCATCATGATTGTCACAGGTTTTACTACAGATGCAGGCGTTGCCGCCTTTAGTAATATGTGGAATTATGGGGGCTGGTTCCCGAACGGAACAATGGGCTTTATCTTATCATTCCAAATGGTTGTTTTCGCTTTCACAGGTATCGAGCTCGTAGGTTTGACAGCTGGTGAAACAGAAGATCCTGAAAAGGTTATTCCTATGGCGATTAACAACATCCCTTTACGCATTATTTTGTTCTATGTGGGCTCTTTGGCTATCATCATGAGCATTTATCCTTGGACAGCCGTCAACCCATCTGCTAGCCCATTTGTGGCCGTATTTACAGCAGTTGGTATTGCAGCCGCTGCAGGCATCGTAAACTTTGTAGTTCTTACATCTGCTGCATCTGCAACAAACTCTGGTATCTTTAGTACAGGCCGTATGATTTACGCCCTTGCTAAACGCGGTCATGCGCCAAGCTCTATGCGCCGCTTAACCCACAGCAGTGTACCATACCAAGCAACCATTTTCTCCGCTGCAGTACTATTGATTACAGTTGTACTCAACTATGTAATGCCAGAAGCAGTATTCGTTATGATTACATCTATCTCTACATTCTGCTTCATCTTTATTTGGGCAATGATGGTTATTTGTCACCTTAAATATCGCAAGAAAAACCCTGAATTAGCGGCACAATCTAAATTCAAGATGCCTCTATTCCCAGTGATGAATTACATCATCCTTGCGTTCTTTGTTTTCATTCTAGGCATTCTCGCCCTAAACGAAGACACTCGAATTGCCCTCTTGTTTACACCAATTTGGTTCGTTATTCTCTGGGCCTTCTACTCCATGCTTAATACAGATGATGAGGACGCTCTCAGTGAGGAACTTATCGAGATGGCTGGTGTAAAAGAAATTTACAAAAAACCTAAAAAAGAAGATTCTGACGATTACATAATCTAACAAAAGGCGATTACATAAGCTAATAAAATTTGTCTACGTAACATAACAAAAAGCCCGTGCATATTGATATGTACCCCCTTTACTGGACAACCAGTAAAGGGGGTATTTTCATGAGATATAGTTATGAATTTAAAAGAAAAGCAATTGAATTATTTTATCAAGGTGAATGGCCCGAGACACCTGACGGTGTAAGGACAGATACATTTCATAAACAAATAAGGGACTGGGTTAAATTAGAACAACGTCATGGTTCGGACATTAATAAATGTCAAGGGACTAATAAGTATTGGTCTCCGGAAGAAAAATATGAGTTAGTATGCCAAGTTCTTTCTGGTCAAGGTTTAAGAGCAGTAGCTATTGTAGCGGGTATTAACTCTGGACAACTGTATCAATGGGTTCATAAATACAAAACTTTGGGATACAATGGTCTTATTAATAAACCTAAAGGACGACCACCAAAGGATTGCAAAATGAAAGTACCTAAGACTATCTCAACTCGAGAGCTCAAAGAAAGTGAATATGAGGAACTCATTCGCTTACGAGCTGAAATTGCTTATATTAAAGCTGAAAATGAAGTCATAAAAAAAGAGATTGCCTTGAGAGAAGAAAAGGAAGCTGCGCGTCTCAAGGCGAAAAAGCAGCGATTATCAAAACGCTCCGCCAACAAGGCTATCAACTAAAGCATCTTTTAAAAGCTATGCCAATGTCCAAATCTACCTATTATTTTGAACTTACTAAAGTAGATCTTGTAGATAAAAGAAATACAGAGCTAAAAGATGAAATTCAAAAGATTTTTACAGAACATAAAGGTCGGTATGGTGTACGCCGTGTATACCAAGAACTTCTTAATCGAGGTTTTGTAGTCAATCATAAACGAGTACAAAGACTTATGCATAATATGGGACTAGCAGGAAAGCGGCCGAAGGAAAAGTATCACTCTTACAAAGGGAAAGTCGGTAAAGTAGCAGAAAATATCGTCAATAGAGATTTTAGTACAACTGCACCATTACAAAAATGGACTACTGATGTGTCTCAATTTAATTTCCCGTGGGGAAAATGCTATTTGTCGCCTATTTTAGATATGAATACGAATGAGATTGTTGCTTATGACTTAGCATTAAGGCCTAACTTAGAACAGATTTCTCGTATGTTAGAGAAAGCTTTTAAGAAGTTTACTAATCTTTCGGGATTAATCTTCCACTCTGATCAAGGATGGCAATACCAACATAAGTATTTTAGGCAAGCACTTAAAGAACATGGCATTATTCAGTCTATGTCTAGAAAAGGAAATTGTTATGATAACTCTGTGATGGAAACCTTTTTTGGTAGATTGAAAACAGAAATATATTATGGTTTTGAAAAAGAATATTCATCATTTAATGCTTTTGCAGTAGCAATAAAAGAATATATTAACTATTACAACAACAGAAGGATCCAGAAAAAAACAAAATGGATGCCCCCTGTAAAATACAGGGAAGCATCCATGTGTTTAGGCTAGTAAATAATATGTGTCCAGGAAAATGGGTACATATCATATCATAGCACGGGCTTTTCTGTTACTTCATAGTCGGGAAGTTTTGTTGTTCATATTGTTGTTGATACGCTGCAATATTGCTTGTATCTTCATCGTAGTTAAAGATTGTTTTACTGCGATATCCACCTTGCGTAATGATGATATCGATAGAGGACGGCACCTCTTGACCAGTACGTTGCAAATGGTTAACTAGCTCTTGTAAAGCTTCATTTTGGCGCATGGAACCAGCCATGTATTTACCTTTAGATAAACCAGTATTTCTAATGACTTGACCATTATATACTTGGCCTCTATTATCTACATAATAGAAGCGTACGGCACCCTTATCTCCCGAAGGCACTGCTTTTACATAAATAGTCTTCCAGTTCTTTTTAACCATACCTTTAGTAGCGTCTGCTAACTTATTAGACAAACGTTGTGTTTCTTTATTAGTCTCTTTGGAGACACCATTTACCTGTTGAATTTCATCATTCATGGGCATTTCAATAGGTGACACCGCAGGATCTTGTTGAACCTTTTTCGCATCTGCAGGCTGAACCGCCAATACACCAACGGCTGCCATTACAGCTAATGTTGTAAGAGCAAATTTCTTCATTATATCTCTCCTCAGATAGGATTCCCTAAACAAATTATATTTTATACAATACATTATAAGCATTAGGCTATTTATTATCAAGCCTATCTTATTTTTTCAGGACCATTATTCTTAATTATTTGATTCCAATGTTCAAATCTCGCAATATTATAATCCATATCCATATATTTAATATTAAAAGATGTAATAGATTTAAGATCGTTATAAAATTCCATCTCATCAGTACTCGTATTCCAGAATAACATCATATTTTCATATATAGGTATACCATAATACTGTTCAGCTTTTAAAAACTCAAATGGTAAATTCATGTTAGGCTTCGCGTAGATAAGAGGACTAACAGTAAGCAAATAGGTATCTCCTACCTTACCATTCATGTATAAATCTCTAGGAATTAAAGAATCTGATATTACTTTATCTTTTTGAATACCATGTTTACTAACATTCTTATTTTGAACAGAAATCGAGTCTGTATTCACTATTTTGCTAGCAGATAAATCAGGGCTTAAGATATATTTCGCGTTCCCTTTAGAAGCTATAATTTTACCATCTATATAGTCTAATGAAGCGGAGAATTTATCGAATTCATACCCGATAACATTAGAGCTTAAAGATGTATCATTAATCTTAAAAATTAAAAGTTGATATAATTTCATATCAGAAATAGCATCATTAGAACGTGCAAGAAGATATAATTCATTATTAACGATAAGAGAGTCAAAAATATAACAGTTATATGCTTTCATGATAGGCAATACATCAACTACATAAGATTCAGAGTAATTACTTGCATTTATAACTGTCACGGTTGCATTAGGATCACGATTACTATCAACTGTAATATCCTTCTCTATAATTATTCCTTGTTTGGGTAAAATTCGATCCTCATTTCTCGTACCATTAAGGTGTAAGGCACACAAAACAAGGATAAGTAAAAGCAAAAAACTAACAATATAATGCTTTTGTATCCATCCCAACATAAAATCACCTCTCTCTTATGTATAGTATAGCGAAATCTCTAACCTAATAAAAGAAAAGGCTTCAACCAATGCTCGACAAAACTTATTCTGTCGATGATTGATTGAAGCCTTTATTTTTATATTATTAATTACTGAAGTCAGTATCTACAATAGCAAATTGTGTATATTCAGGGCAGCGTTTTTGCATTTCTGCTTTAATTTTTTCTAATGTACCTTGTGGATCTTCTTCGTCAAAATCAAAGATAATATCGTAGTAGATAACTTTCTTTTCTTCTTGTACGTAGAACGCATGTACTTGTACTACGTTTGTATATAGACTCACAACTTGGTCGAGTGCTTGTCTTATTTCAAGCACTTCTACACTAGGTTGGTTTTCAGCATATACGCCAACGGTCATAGCAATACCAAATTTTTTATAGAGATGAACGGCGATACCTTTTGTTAGGGGATGAATATCTGCCATGGTCATCGTATCTGGCACTGTAATATGAACGGAGCCAATTGTTTCACCAGGACCGTAGCTATTTAATACTAAATCATATACACCGCCTACATTTGGATGTTGGGCGATAGTTTCTTTAATTTCACGAACTAAGTTATCATCTGCACGAATGCCAAGCAAGTGATTATACATTTCTTTTAAAATGTCATAAGCAGCTTTCAAAATTAAAACAGAGATAGCTGCACCTACATAACCTTGAATATCAAAGTTAAAGAAGAATACTAACGCTGCAGATACCAATGTGGCAAAGGTAATTACCGCATCAAAGAGCGCATCGATACCGGATGCTACAAGAGCATCGGATTTATATTTTTCACCTTGCGCCTTAATATAACGGCCCATTACAACTTTCACCACAATAGCAACAGCGATAATGGCCAAGCTTGGAACATCAAAGGTAGATACCTCAGGGTGAAGAATTTTTTCAATAGATTCCTTGAGGGATCCAATGCCTGCACCAAGGATGATGAAAGCAATGGCCATGGTAGTCATATATTCGATACGACCATGACCAAATGGATGCTCCTTATCGGCACCTTTAGCGGCTAATTTTGTACCAACAATGGTCAATACAGAGGACAAAACGTCTGTTAAGTTGTTTACCGCATCAAGGATGATGGCGATAGAGTTAGACGCAAGGCCTACAATCATTTTAAAAATAACGAGAACGACGTTACCTATAATACCTTTTATACTAGCAAGCGTAATCCCCCGATTACGTGCTGCACTATTTTCTTGCAAAATCATATTAAACTACACCTCTTACATTCAATTCACTAAGCTATAAATCGAAGCATATCGATTTATTTACATTTCTATTATAGCTTATCGATTATCATTTGTCATTATTTTTTTCGAAAAATTTTTATAAAATCATTGATTTTACTGAGTTATCAATAATTCTCATTTCTCAATTAGAATGTTTGATGTATTGTGACTTCACAATCTTATGCAGTAACCGTAATACGCTCGCCTGTGCGCATGTGTGTAAATACAACCTTTTGAGCACGTAATTGGAAGGGCTGCCCCGTTGGTTGTGCGCCATATAATGTATCCCCTACAAGAGGGTGACCTATATGGCTGAAAGCCACACGAATTTGATGTGTTTTTCCTGTGTACAAACGGACTAAAACCTCTGTATATCCACATTCTTGGGAGTTATGCACAGATTTGTCCACATTTCGACCACTTTTATCCACATTTGGTAATTCTATATCCACATTTTTTAATGCTCTATCCACAGAATTCGGGGACTTATTCACAGAGTTATCCACAGGCTGTGATTGATGTCTACATAGAACGGAATAATCTGTACGAGTCTCTTTTCCCTTAGGATTGACTTCATAATGAATCCCATCAGCACTGCGATCCATAGGGAATACCAAGGAATCCTCGTCAGCTTCTACGATGCCTTCTACAGCGGCCATATACCACTTCTCAAAGGTATTATCATCCATTTGTTGTTGATAAAGGCTTTGAGCCAAGCCGCTTTTAGCAATTACAATACAGCCCGTCGTATCTCTATCTAAGCGGTTCAAAAAACGCACCTTACGCTTAATTCCATGTTCTTTAAAGTAATACGCCACGCCATTAGCGAGGGATACTTGGCCTTTAGAGTTTACAGTCACACCTGCTGGCTTATCCACAATGAGGAGATCATCATCTTCATATAGGATATGTAAGTCCATTTCTATGGGTTCGTAATCTATTTTTTCCTTAGCCATAGCAATCCAAATCTCGTCACCTTCGGAAATAACATCCTTTGGCGTCGCCTTATGTCCGTTGAGGTGGATTAGCTTTTCCTCAAATAATTTTACTAAGGATTTACGAGGATATCTCGTATCAAGGACTTCGCCTAGCGAGATATCCACACTATCACTCATTTGAACCGCTTCTTGTTTCTTAGACGGCTGTACTACAGCAAGCTTGTTAGCATGTACAGCCTCTAAATCTGCAGCGGTTACGGTCCACAAAATATCGTCGGGACGATGTGTTTTTCTCGCCATTAGTATCTCCTTTCTACGAGCTCATTGTCTCGCGGCATATAGTTCAGTAGCGAGCTTGGTTGAACCGCTCGGCCACGTATATTGGTTTGTTTAAAGGTAATGGTCAGCTCTTGCTTAGGACGCGTAATAGCCACATAGAACAAGCGCTTTTCTTCGTCTTCACGCCCTTCTGCAATGGCAAATGGGCTTGGAAATGTCCCTTCGTTAAGGCCTGCTAGAAATACATGGTCAAACTCGCTTCCCTTTGCTTGGTGGATAGTAATGATAGGAATGCGATCTTCATTTCGCACCTGCTGAGCGGGCTCACCAGCGGTAAGGGCCGCCATCTGTAAGATTTGATTTAATCTCGCTAACCCGGCTGGTCCTTCATAAGCAGCATCTAGTTTCTCCATAATGCGATATAGATCCCGTATATGCTCTACCTTTGCTGCTTCCCCATGGGATTTATAGTATTCTAGAACCCCCATTTGGTTCATAATGTACGCCAACAACTTCGTTGGCAATTCCGTATAGGCCTTTCTACGTAACGTCGCCATTTGGGACGCAATATTGGTGAAAGCCGCTTTATACTTATTGATTGCCACCATACGACCAGTCGTTGTAGGCACGATATTTTCTTTCACTGCATAAATCAAAAGCTGTGCAGTGGCTAAGATATCGTCCATCGCATTGTGCGTAGGCTCATGATTGATAGGAAACTCTGACGCTAGGAAGCCCAATTTATGATTCGGCAAATTAGGATAAAATCTACGATAGATATCGAGTGTATCGTAAATAGCCTTGAACTCTGGGTTACCTAAATTATGGCGTGCCAATTCATTAGTAAAGATAGTTACGTCATAATTTACGTTGTGACCTACAATAATAGCATTCTTAGAGAATTCCTTAAAGGCTTGTAGCACTATAGCTGGCGCTTCGCCGTGCTCTTGTAAATACGCATCGGAGAAGCCGTGTACCTCTTCAGATTGTCCTACAGGTACGCCTGGGTTGATAAAGCGCTCAAAGCTCTCTAAGACCTGCCCATGTTCATCAATGCGGATAGCCGCAATTTGAATGATACGATCCTGGGACGTATCTGTGCCTGTACTCTCTACATCGTATACTACAACTTCGTGTTTCTCTAAACCACTAACGAGCTTGGCATAAGGCTCGGCCTCAAAGATTGGCATATCCATAAAGTCCGTCAATTTTAAGCCAACTTGACGCGTCTCAGGACTTTCAATAGCGGCGATACGCGCGTCACCGATGCCCGCAACATAGCGTTTTATAATACGCTTAGCGCTGACGGAGTCATTCGGATTCATAAGCAATTTAAAGTAAGCCATAACGTCTTTGATTTCTTGACGTCTAAAGAATTTAAACTCGTCAATAATCATGAAGTGACGGCGTTCATCTTCAGGTTTTTCATTATTTAGACGTTCAAAGGAGTCGCTTAGCCGTTGTGCCTTTTTATTATCTCGTACGAGAACGCCAATATTGGCATCCTTTGGCAAGGCACAGATAGCTTCATAAATATATCGCCCCTCAAGATAGCTATTTTTACAGCCTTTAATGAGAACAGGCTTGCCCTTTCTTTCACTATTAGCGCGAGGCAATTCAGTATAGATAGAGCCTACCAGATCAGGGAACATATTCTGCAATGTTTTGAAAGCCATCGTAAAGAGCGTCCAGTTAGAGCGGTAGTTTTCGTAGAAAATAATTTTTAAAGGCTTAAAGTCCGCATCAAACTGCTTGAGCAAACGGAATGGATCAGAGCCGCGCCATTCGTATATGGTTTGGAAATAGTCCCCACATAATAAGACGTGGTTGCCTTCCCAAAGCATTTCTAATACCTTGTATTCTAGTATGCCTGTATCTTGCATTTCATCTACAGAAATGTAGTTGTAACGGCTACGCCAACGCTCCCGAACTACAGGATCTTGGAATAGGCGATGAACACCGCAAATGAGATCTGTAAAATCTAGACCATGTACAGAGGCTAAGCTTTCATCATAAGCGGCAATCCATTCGTGACCATGGTTCAAAAAGTCATGGAGTTCACTATACAAAACATTGCCAAAACTAGAGAACTGTTGCTCAATTGCAGGACGCTGTTCCTTTTGCAAACGCTCAATAGTTCGTTTATAGTCGCCTACGAGATCATCAGAATAGAACCCATACAAGGAGCGATATTCTTTTACCATGCCGATGATGTTGGCAAAGGACATTTCTCGCAATTTACCGGGACGATACGGTTCAGACAATTCCTTACAATCCTCTTCATCAAAGATGGTTACATCCGTATACAAGGTTTCATTGCGCTTGCCCTCTTGTTGAAGCACGAAAAAGCAAAAGCTGTGGAATGTACTAACCTCCACAGCCTTTGCAGGACTGCCTACGAGCGATTGAATGCGGTCTTTCATCTCGTTCGCCGCCTTGTTCGTAAAGGTCATGCACAAGATATTCTCCGCCTTCGCATAGCCGCCCTCGATGAGGTGAGCCACTCGATAAGCAAGTGTATTCGTTTTTCCCGTCCCTGCGGACGCTAACAAGAGGATATTCTGTTCAACTTCATCAATAACGCGTTGTTGTTCACTATTGATAAGCATGAGGTCCTCCTATTTTAAAAAGCCGTACCATCCGGCAGCAATGAGCATTGGAATAGGGCCTAGAATCGCTGTTAAAGCCCATACGCCCAAACCAATATCCATAGGAATATTGAGGATATGAACGCATACTAAATACGTCAAAATACCAGTTACTGCATTCATAGCCACCCGTTTAATGGTGAAAAATGCTACTTTGAAAGCAATGTAGGCTACAGCAACGGATACAGCCGCCGATATAATCGGTGATGCTAATAAAGCTCCCATATTATCCTTTCATTTCTTGGCGGTTCACTACAGCACCGCCTAACGTCAATTCATCGGCATATTCGATATCGCCCCCCACAGGAACACCGCGGGCAATACGCGTTACCTTAATGCCACTTGGACTTAATAAACGCGCCAAATAGAGAGCTGTCGCCTCCCCTTCTACGTCTGGGTCAGTAGCGAGAATAACCTCTTGTACAACACCATCCCGAAGGCGGGCAATCAATTCTTTTACGCGAATATCGTCAGCACCGATGCCCTCCATAGGGGACAAGGCACCTTCCAATACGTGATATAAGCCCTTATAGTCGCCACTGCGCTCGATAGCAATGACATCGCGAGAAGTTTCAACGACCATAATCGTCGTTTGATCGCGGTTCGGATTGCTACAGAATTCACAAGGGTCTTGAGCTGATAAGTTAAAGCAAATAGAACAGTGACGCGTAGCCCCCTTCGCTTCTACGATGGTTTCCACGAGACGGTCTACCTCTTCCTTCGGCATTTCTACCAAATGATAGGCCAAGCGTCTAGCCGACTTGGAGCCGATTCCCGGCAAGCGGCGCAACTGCTCTACGAGCCGTTCTAAAGCGTTTGTCATTTAGAATAAACCTGTTGGTAAGTTAAGACCACCAGTTACTTTGCCCATTTCTTGAGCCAAGAGGTCGTCTACTTTTTTGCTAGCTTCGTTTACAGCAGCCATCACTAAATCTTCTAACATTTCTACGTCTTCAGGATCAACTGCAGTTGGGTTCAATTTTAAAGACTCGATGATTTTTTCACCGTTCATCACAACTGTTACAGCACCGCCACCAACGGAAGCCTCTACTGTGCGAGTTTTTAATTCTTCTTGCATTTTCTTCATATCTGCTTGCATTTTTTGAACTTTTTTCATCATGCCCGCCATATTGCCCATACCTTTACCAAACATTGTAATTCCTCCTTTTAGGATCTACGTCCTATACTCATATTCTAATTGATTTATTCTTCGATGACCTCGACGATGATGTCGTGATCTTCAGATAGTTTCTCTAATGTTTCTGCCAAAAGAGGATTGTGTCGTTCCTCTTCTGTCATATGCTCTGGATCCCATGCATATTCACGAGCAACCGTCACACTATCGATAGGCGCAACTTCAATAGGTGGTTGTGAAAGCATTGCATGTTCATCACTTTGATAAGGGGTTCCCTGTTGCTGTTCGCCCCCATTAGACTTTGGGACAGCTTCCACCTCAATATGTGCACCGCTATCCATAGGGCGTTCTAAGACTTCCCCATCATCGCTAATAACAGTGACACTATCTAATGGATGTGGTGGCATATCATCTAGGGATGATACATAAGCTTCCTCCATATCGTCTACAGGTACATCGTCAAAGGAATGAACGGGAATATCATCGCCTTCAATAGAACCTGCTAGCGACTCGATAGGAATCTCACCATCAGGCACTTGTACCGTAGGACCGCCATCAAAGGATGTAATCGGCACATCTCCACTAGATGGTGAAGTTTCTGGTCCGGCCTCACTCGTATTAGCACCAGATGTGGCACTTATAGCAGCACCGCCCGTCTTCTTTGCTAAGAATGCTAATGCTGCAGCCTTTGCCGCATCTACCGCTCCGGAATCAGGCTTACTAGCCGTCGCTTCAGATGTAGGACCTCCAACCTGTGCAGTAGGTTGTTGAGCTTGTGACGCGCTACTAGCTTGAGCTCTATTAGCTCCTGCTGAGCTATTTCCCACTGAAGCATTATTAGTGCCTTGTGGGGCTGATGGATTTGTTAAATCCATTTGCGTTGGTTGACCTCCAGAGGTCTTCTGCACATCAACCATTGGTTCTGGTGGACGTTGCGGCGCTTTTACTTGGTGCTGCGTCGTACTGCCAGAGGCTTTTTTATAGTCTTTGTAAACTTGTGTAAGGGCATCAACGATTTCTACATGTACTGGATAGCCTAGCGTATAGGTGAAAGCATCTGCCGCTTCTGCCAAGTTTACTTCGTTGGTCATTACATTGAGGTGCAATGTATTTTTAAAGGCCATAACAGCCTTACTTTGGTCTACGTATACAAGTTGACCTTGGCCAATTACGGTAGAGGTCATATTGCGATTGCTGTCCTTCAAGTATTTAATGACATTAGACTGTACATTGCGATACTCTTGAGCAGACAAGATTTGATCACTAATGATAGCCTGTGTGCTAATGCCTTTTTTACCACGACCTTTGGCTTGATTTCTAGCAGGTCGTTGTGGGGCGTCTCCAATGCTTGGTGGTGGCGCCATCCCAACACCGCCCATCGGCGGAGGAGCCATGCCCACTCCATTCATAGGAGGAGGTGTGCTACCAGGAGCTCCCAGCGGTGGAGGTGTCAAGCCTACATTAGTAGGCGGTGGCATCATTCCTACCCCACTTGGAGGTGGTACTGTACCAACAGTAGCATTTTGCTCACTACTCATGGAAGCATTCTGTACAGCACCATTATCTACAGGAACAAAGCTATTGGCATAACCACTTGGCGGTCCAAAGGAATTAGCACCGTAAGCAGGTGCAGTTGCGACAGCTGGACCTCGCTGTTCTAATTGAGCCATGCGGTTCAATAAATCGTTCCGTTCAGACCGTTCTGCCGTTTCCAATGCATATACACGGTCTTCTAAGCTTTCATCAACAGAGCCTAATTTAGCACATAAAACGAGTAAGCCCATTTCGATGATGGTTCGTGGATTATCCACCTGTTTTGCATCATTCATAATGGATTGTGCACTGCGAACATACTGATTAAGCTCATTAAAATCGATGCTTTCAGCTTGAGCTAAGAATTCATCCTTAAAGGCATCGTATACCTTGAGCTCGTCCGCATCAGGTGCTACCTTGCCTACAAGCAAGGCCCGCACGTGTTGGATGAGGGCTTCCATAATCTGCGTTGCATCACGACCTTCTGCTAAAGCATCGTGGATATAGGACAACAATTTAGGCCCATCCCCGTTGCGCAACGCATCAAGAAAATGAATAATCCATTCCTTACTAACAAGACCGATCAGTTCTTCTACTACTTGCGGCGTAATAGAGCCTGTCGCCATACCGGCACATTGGTCTAAGATACTCAAGGCATCACGCAAACCACCGTCTGCATGAACAGCGATGAGCTGTGCTGCTGCAGGATCTAAGCCAAAGCCTTCCTTTTCTGCTACATAGGATAAACGTTGTGCAATATCGTCTGACGTAATCCTTCTGAAGGTATAGCGCTGACAACGAGACACGATAGTAACAGGCAATTTTTCAATTTCTGTAGTAGCGAAGATAAACATAACGTGAGCCGGTGGCTCTTCGATAGTTTTTAAAAGCGCATTCCACGCCTCAGTTGTGAGCATGTGGGCTTCGTCGATGATGAATACCTTTTTACGGCCCTCAACAGGCATGAATTTGACGCTTTCACGAAGGGCACGCACCTCATCGATACCACGATTAGATGCGGCGTCGATTTCAAGAACGTCCATGGACTGGCCGCTCAAAATCGATTTACAAGCACTACACTCGTTACAAGGATGATCCGTTGGCCCATGCTCGCAGTTGATAGCGCGCGCGAAAATCTTGGCCATACTCGTCTTACCAGTCCCTCGCGGGCCGGCAAACAAATACGCATGAGCCACCTTATCCTCACGAATAGCGCGCATCAATGTATCCGATACCTGATGCTGACCAACCACATCGGTAAACGTCTGCGGACGGTACTTACGATATAACGCAATATATGCCATTGGAACACCCCCCTTTTCCGAAAATTACAATACTTTATTATACCATATTCACGGAAATCTTACTCATTTTATAGAGTTCTATCATTAATTTATACAACCCATTTCCCTCTATCGATTAGACATAAAAAAAGCGGCCCCACAGGCCGCCTTGCAATATTCGATCACGACAGCCCCCGGGTTCCCCGTGGCACATGAAGGTTACCGCTTAGTGCTGCTACCTCTCAGTCCTGACACGATTCACAGGCCCCCATTGCACGGGCCCGAGAACTGCCATGATCCAATATTGCAATACAAATATTATACATGAAAATACCTCTATAGTCAAAGCTATAGAGGTATTTCACATATCTTATCTAAAGAATATTCAGTTAGATTAGAAATTATTTTGCATATTTTTCTTTGAATGCAGCTAATTGTGCTTCTTCCAAGGATAAACCTTGTTCTTTATAGCGTTCAATAGCAGCGTGCATTTCTTCGTATGCTACAGGTACAACTTTTGTAAATCTGTTTACAAAGTTATTCCAGTTTTCAAGGATGTGCCGGCCTTTAGCGGAGTTAGTATGCAATACGTGTTGTTCTACTAATTCTTTAATCCGTTTAAGGTCATCATTGTTAGCAAGGCGTAATTCTACAAGGCCTGTATTTACATAGCGTTCATCGCAATCGAGGATGTATGCATAGCCACCGGACATGCCTGCTGCAAAGTTACGGCCGATTTTACCGAGTACAAGAACTTCGCCACCAGTCATGTATTCACAACCATGGTCGCCTAAGCCTTCAACAACAGCAGTGATACCACTGTTACGAACGGCGAAACGTTCACCAGCTACACCGTTGATATAGGATGTACCAGATGTAGCACCATAGAAGGCAACGTTACCGATAAGGATGTTTTCGTCCGCTTCGAAAATAGATTTCTTAGGCGGATATACAGTGATTGTACCACCGGACAAACCTTTACCGAGGTAATCGTTCGCATCCCCTTCAAGTTCTAATGTCATGCCTTTAGGAATGAAAGCACCGAAGGATTGGCCTGCAGAACCTTCAAAGTTCAACTTGATTGTGTTATCTGGCAAGCCGCTTTCACCATAACGACGTGTCACCTCAGAACCAACCAAGGTACCTACAACACGGTTAATATTGTTGATAGCCAATTTAGCGCGAATAGGTTTTTGGTCCTCAATGGCAGGACGGCACATACGCAAGAGCTTGGACATATCCAATGTGCGTTCCAATTCATGATCTTGGTCAATCATGTGCATATGACCTACAGATGCATCGATGTATGGGTGGAATAATACGCGTTTAAGGTCAACGCGAGACAATTTGAAGTTATCGTCTTGAGATTTTTGACGAACAAGGTCGATACGACCTACAAGTTCAGCTACGGAGCGAATTCCTAAGCGAGCCATAATTTCACGCAACTCACGAGCGATGAAGATCATTAAGTTTTCTACGTACTCAGGTTTACCTGTGAAACGAGCACGCAATTTTTCATCTTGTGTCGCTACGCCATAAGGACATGTGTTGAGGTTACATACACGAGCCATTTTACAGCCTACAGCAACGAGTGGCAATGTACCAAAACCAAATAACTCAGCGCCAAGCATAGCAGCAACAGCTACGTCGAAACCAGTCATTAACTTGGAGTCTACTTCCAATTTAACGCGGTCACGCAATCTGTTGAGCATCAATGTTTGATGTGTTTCGGACAAGCCTAATTCCCAAGGCACACCAGCGTGTTTTACAGATGTACGGCCTGCCGCACCTGTACCACCATCGTAACCAGAGATTAAGATATTATCTGCTTTTGCTTTTGCCACACCAGCAGCGATAGTACCAACGCCAGCTTCAGATGTTAATTTAACGGAAATACGAGCATCTTTGTTAACGCATTTCAAATCGTAAATCAACTCAGCCAAGTCTTCGATGGAGTAAATATCATGATGTGGTGGTGGAGATACAAGTTCAACCCCTGGAGTGGAGTGACGAGCTTTCCCGATTTCAGGATATACTTTCTTACCTGGTAATTGACCACCTTCGCCTGGTTTAGCACCTTGAGCACATTTAATTTGCAATTCTTTTGCGTGGATGAGGTAGTTCGCAGTTACACCGAAACGACCAGAGGCGATCTGTTTTACTTCGGAGTTCATGCTGTCCCCATTTGGCAATGGTTTGAAGCGAGCTACATCTTCGCCACCTTCACCAGAGTTAGATGTGGAACCAAGACGGTTCATTGCGATAGCAATCGTTTCATGAGCTTCTTTACTGATGGCACCATAACTCATAGCACCCGCTTTAAAGCGTTTTACGATGGATTCTTCAGGTTCAACCTCTTCGATAGGAATACCGCCGCCTACTGGGTAGTTCAATTCCATTAAGGAACGCAATGTTACGTGATAATCGTTGCGAATCGCTTTAGAGTATTCTTTATATTTTGCGTAATCACCGTTGATAAGGGATTCTTGTAAAAGATCAATTGTTTTAGGGTTGAACAAATGCTCTTCCCCATCTTTTACAGGGCCATACCAACCACCTGGTTCAAGCACAGATTCGTCGGATTTGAAAGCACGGTCATAACGAGCCAACGCTTCATTGGCAACGCCTACAAGACCAATACCGCCAATACGAGTTGGTGTATTTACAAAGAACTTATTAATAAAGTTGGTATTCAAGCCCAAAGCTTCGAAGATTTGTGCACCATGGTAGGAACGAACTGTGGAGATGCCCATTTTGGACATAACTTTCATAATACCGCCTACAGCTGCTTTAATGTAGTTCTTTTCTGCTTGTTCAGGTGTAATATCACCAAGACGTTTGCGAGCTTGTAAATCGCGTACAGTTTCAAGAGCCAAGTAAGGGTTGATAGCTGTTACACCATAACCGATCAATGTACAGAAATGATGTACTTCGCGAGGCTCACCAGATTCGAGGATAAGACCAATTTCTGTGCGCAATACTTTTCTAATTAAGTGATTATGAACAGCTGCTACAGCTAACAACGCTGGAATTGGTGCATGATTTTCATCAACTCCACGGTCAGATAAAATCAATACATTTTGCTCTGTACGTGCTGCTTCTTCTGCTTTTTCGCACAATTCATTCAATGCATCACGCAAGCCATCCGCACCCTTAGTTGGGTCGAAGAGGATTGGCAATGTAACAGACTTCATACGACGGCAATCAAGAGCCTTGATGGACGCCAATTCTTGGTTAGTAAGGATTGGTGTACGCATAGACAATGCATAGGTACCAGCTTTGTTAGGGTCTGTTAAGTTACCAGAGTTACCAAGCATAACGCGTGTAGATGTAACCATTTCCTCACGAATGGAGTCGATTGGAGGATTTGTTACTTGCGCGAACATTTGCTTGAAGTAGCTGTATAACAATTGTGGTTTATCGGACAAGATAGCAAGTGGAGCATCGGCACCCATTGCACCTACAGGGTCTTTACCATCTTTTGCCATAGGTACGATCATACGTACAAGGTCTTCTTGAGTATAACCAAAGGCTTGTTGCTTTTTGAACAAATCTTCTACTTTTGGAATATCACTTTCATCAGCTTGAGTAATTTCAGACAAGTGGATAACATGTTCTTTTACCCATTCATCATATGGCAATTCAGTAGCAACGCGTTGTTTGATTTCTTCGTCGGAAATAATGCGTTGTTCCTCTGTATCGATGAGAAGCATTTTGCCTGGTTCCAAACGACCTTTAGCACGAATATTTTCAGCGTTTTCGTTTACTACACCCACTTCGGATGCCATGATAACGCGATCATCAGTTGTTACATAGTAACGAGCAGGACGCAAACCATTACGGTCAAGTACGCCACCGATAACAGTACCATCAGTGAAGCCCATTGCAGCTGGACCATCCCATGGTTCCATCATGAAGCTATTGAACTCATAGAAGTCATGTTTTTCTTGGCTCATGAGATTATTGCGTTCCCAAGGTTCAGGAATCATCATCATAATAGCATGAGGCAAGGAACGACCTGTCATGTGCAAGAATTCCAAAGTATTGTCGAACATAGCGGAGTCAGAACCGCTGTCATCTACTACAGGGAATACTTTTTTAATATCTGGGAATAATGGAGATTCTGCCTTACCTTCACGAGCATTGATCCAGTTTACGTTACCACGGATTGTATTGATTTCACCATTATGCACTAAGAAACGGTTAGGATGCGCCCGAGCCCAGCTTGGGAATGTATTCGTACTGAAACGGGAGTGAACCATAGCCAATGCAGATGTAAAGTCAAGGTCACTCAAATCAAGGTAGAAGTCACGCAATTGACCAGGTGTTAACATACCTTTATATACAATTGTTTTAGAGGACAAAGATGCGATATAGAAGTCGCTAGATAATTCTTTGCTCAATGGAATGATGCGTTTTTCCGCTAATTTACGAATGACATATAATTTGCGTTCGAACTCTTTGTTATTTGTAATATCTGGGCCTTTACCGATGAGGATTTGAATCATCCATGGACGAATGGCCGCAGCTTCATGACCAACTTTAGTACCATCAACTGGCACTTCGCGCCAACCGAGAACAACTTGCCCCTCTTCGCGTACAACCTCTTCGAAAATGCGTTTTTGCTCGTTACGGAGGCTTTCATATTTGTGGGCGAATACCATACCTACGCCGTACTCTCCAGCTGCAGGTAGATTGATACCAAGCACTTCGCATTCGCGTTTAAAGAACTCATGAGGAATTTGTACCAAAATACCGGCACCATCCCCTGTGTCTTTATCGGCACCTGCACCACCACGGTGCTCAAGGCGCTCTAAAATGCGCAAGCCATCATCGATAATATCATGGGATTTTTTCCCCTTAATATTAACAACAAAGCCCATACCGCACGCATCCTTTTCAAATTGGCTGCTGTACATACCATTGGCTTCTAGTCTAGCTTGATCTAGACGTTGTTGCTCAATTGTGCTCTGATTCATATCCATAACGTGCACTCCTTCATATCACTTGATCATCCCAAGCGCAGCGGCATCGTTCCGTTCGGGCTTGGTGAAAGTATAAACTATAAACTACCTCTAAAGAATCCATTCTGTAGTGATATTATCGGCTGTGACCGTCCATAACCTCATCTAAGTTTTAAATTCTATAGAATTTTTGTCTATACATAGTATACTCCTGTCCACTGTGAATTGAAAATATAAAAAAAACATAGTCTATGACTTTAAGTCATAGACTATGCATTTTTATCACTATTGTTTTTTGTATACACAAATACACAATCACTACTTCTCACGACCAAAGTTGTCCCCTACTTCACAGGTTACAGTAATAGCCTCGTCCTTACCATAGGGTACAAAGGTGATTTCTGACGCATGTAAGCATTGACGTGTATAGGGTTTATTGCGTGTCCCATACATGGCATCTCCCACAATAGGATGACCAATGTGTTCCATGTGCACACGGATTTGATGTGTTCTGCCGGTTAATAATTTGAACTTCAATAGCGTATGTTTGACTTCGTGACCAAGAACGGTATATTCCGTTTGAGCTGGTTGACCAAATTCATCGATGACACGGCGATTATCAAATACTGGATCAACACCAATAGGTTCATCAACTACGCCATCTTCGTTAATACAGCCTTCTACTAAGCCTGTGTAGATACGGTCGATACGACCAGCTTGCAATTCATCAGTGTAATATTGCTGAGCTTCCTTTGTTTTACCAAATAGAATACAACCAGATGTGTCTCGGTCAAGACGATGTACAGGGCGCACCTTGTGAACTACACCTTTTTTCGCATAATATCCAGCCACATAGTTACTCAATGTACCAGATTTAGTTTGCCCTGCAGGATGAACAAGCATGAATGGAGGTTTATTAACTACTAGGGTATGCGCATCTTCATAGAGAACAGTAATCGTCCCTTTTTCTACATCGACACCATAGTCTTTATCCTGTGGTAATACCAAAGTTAATACATCACCCTTTTTGAGGGAACGCTGGGAATGGGCTACACGGCTATTTACTTTCACCCGTTTCTTGCGGAACATCATTTGAATATCTCGAGAGGATAATGAAAAGCGTTCCTTTACATATTTAGAGACCGTCAATTCTGTTGGTTCTTTCACGGTATACGTTTTCCAGCTCATATTACCACCATTCGTTAATATATGTTTTTTGTTCAGGATAGAGAATATCAAAGAATTCTAGCCATTCATCATTAGCTAAAAGTTTACCTTCAAAAGCAAGATCACGAGCGGTTAATGTGCCCATTAAGAGTTGGCTCAAAGCACCGACTTCAACAGTAATATCTACGTCCCCATCTAATGTGTCAGACACCTTTTTAACCGTTGGAGTCAATGCGCCACCATATTGAACTTCATAGCGACCTTCATTCCACTCACAAAGGCTATCTTTCACACCAAAGGTCATTGTAATAGGCATCATCAAGGCCTCTGGGTTCACTGGAATCGACTCAAAGGCAGCTTTCACATCCACAATACGGCTCATCATGTACGGCATGGTAGCATGTCCGCTTTTACCATCTGGATAGAATCGATAGTACGTATCGTGAAGGCCCTCATTCCAACGAATAGTAGTGCCTTGAGAACGGTGATTATAGAAGTAGTTCAACAATGCTCGTTGTGCACGACGTGTAGTATAAACTAATTCGGATACAGGAATTTCTGGTTGACCTAAGCGATACACTGCATAGCCTTCGATACTTCCTTCATCATTGCGTACAACAGCGATATTCACGCCTTCTGCAAAGAAGCTGCCGAGCAAGCGTTTCCATTCCTTTTCACCGCGCTCTGCATACCCAGAAAGATGGGCTGTATATGTTTTATATACAGGATCAAGCAATGTCCATTGGTCAACGCTATTAAGTAAACCAAAGCTCAAGGATTTATCAGTCATAGGGCGCAAGTCCTCAAGAGACATAGCGTTCACCCATTGATGAGCATAGAGTTCCCAACCATATTGTTGGTAGAATGCAGCCTTGGAAGGCATCAAAATCGTCAATGCTTGACCTCGGTTGCGAAGTTCTTCAAGAGAAGCCTTTAACAACGCACCACCTACGCCACCACGACGAGCCGCTGGATGTGTAGCAACACCTACCATATAGCTTGTAGGCAATACAGCACCACGAACATTGATATTATATTGACGCAAATGAACGGTACTCAATAATTGATCTTGTTCAAGACCAACCATTGTATTTTCTGGTTCATAGCAATTTGTAAAATAATATTGGAAGAATGGATCTTCCTTTGGTTCAAAGCAGTACGCCCATAGATTTTCCACATGTGGCGTATCTTGAACTGTTGCAATTCTATATTCCATAAGTATATCCTCGTTTAGTATAAAAACCACTCTCTATCTGTCGCATCATCATGATGATACAAAATATAATCAAATAGATAGGCTAACACCTCTATTATAACAAAAATGAGCTATGAAGCGCATCGACTTCATAGCTCAGATTTTTATTTACCGCCTGTTGCATTATCTGCTTCATTAGCATATACTGCGTCATATTTTTCGGCAAAATGATCTGGATTGTAAGATTCTTTTGCTTGGCGAAGACCAGGCAAGCCCATGTCTTCTTCACGGTTGATGAATTCTACTTCGCTAAATTCATGACGAATGAATTCATTATTGATTGCTTGATACAAACCACGGATATCTGGATTTGCTTTTTCAATGTGAATCAACGCCATTTTATCATTCAATAATTCACCGATACTGAAAGCTTCAACACGGCCAAACAATTTGATAGCGCCACCTTTAAGGCCTAGTGTTTCCCAATTATCGAATAATAAGTTAATAGCAACCAATTCATCTTCGATACCTTCTTCATGATGAGTTTCTACCCAAGATGCTGCTGTTTCGCGGCACAATGGAATGATATCTTCTGTAATTGGCATATATTCATAGTTAGAATATTGCATACGGAATTGGTTCAAATGATTTTTCTTTTGACGGAACCTCTTACCAGATAAGTTGATAAGATCTTCAGATTTGTAAATGTATTCGTAGTTGTCGCGGTCAGGTGTAAATTCATAACGACCAGGACACAACTCTTCCATACGCTCTTTTACAACTTTGCTAACACCTTTGAAACGGAATGGCAAATTATTTTCTACAAACCATTCTTTAGCGCGTAACAAACCATCAAGGAACTTTGCATCTTTGCCGGCAAATGGAGGCAATAGGAATGGTTCACGTTTACCGCCACCTTGGATGTACAATACGCCGTTTTCCTCAGCCCAACGAATACCATACGCATCTTGCCACATAAACAATGTAGTAAAGCAATTATCAGATGCTTCGTAATGATGTTGTTCAAAATATTTATCGATTAATGGTTTGTCTCTTAGTTCAAAACGTTTAAATTCTAAAATAATAATCCCTCCTATCAGATTCCTCTTTTGAGGTTACCGTCATCATTGGTAAAAGTCGAATATAGCCTAATATTTATTAGGATTTTCGTAATTCTCTATTGAAGTCACTTAGTTTGTAATTATAATTTAACAGATTCACCTAATTCAAAGTTTCCGTCGGTTGTAATTACCTTATCGCCTTCGTTTAGGCCTGAAATAATTGCTACATCATCGTCTTCTGTCATACCGACCTCAACGACACGTACGTCAACCGTATTATTTTCAGTTAATACATATACGTACTTGCCATCTTGGTTTTCACGAACAGCTTTACTTGGAACGGTTAACATCTTCGCCTTTATATCAGACTCGATGATGAGCGTATAGAACTCACCAGCCTTGATGAGGCCCTTGTCATTATTGAAAGTAGCTTTCACAAGAACACTTGGCACATTTTCTGGCTGGGTCACATCTACATAGGTCAATTCACCTGGTAACTCTTGGTCACCTACCTTGAGGAGTACCTTGATACCCTTTTTGGCATCTGGTGTACCCAGTTTCATCGCCGCATCACGAGGGATGCTAAGAGAAGCTACCATTGGTGTAGATTGTTGAATCATCATGAATGGACGATCAGCAATGGCCATTTGACGGTCTTCATTGTAAATGGCGGTTACCGTACCAGCTATAGGCGCTACGATTGTAGATGCTGCCATTTGTGCAGATACTTGAGCAATTTGAGCTTGGATAGCTGCCGTATTGGCACCACCACCGCCACCACCAGTTGTTACTGTCGTAGTTTGTGGTTGAGACCGTTCTACAATGCGATCATATTCTTTTTGTGTAATCATACCTGCTTCGCGCATTTTCTGTGCCTGTGCTAATTGACCACTATCTACAGACGCTGCCGTCGTAGTTGTAACGGATGTCGCATAGGACTGAGCTTGCGCTTGCGCTAACTGGCCTTGTAAGGATGCCAACTGTTGCTGTAAAGCCGATGTATCTACAGTGGCCAAGGTTTGACCTTGCTGTACTTGATCGCCTACTTTTACAGCATATGCAACCTGCCCTGTCAACGTCGGTGTTACCGTCGCCTTATTAAGAGCGGTTACATTGGCATCATTATGGATCTGTAGCGGCATATCCTTGTATGTTACATCAGCAACGGATACAGTTTTTGTACCGCAACCAGCAATGGCCAAGGCCATCATCACAACACCAAGCATAGCAACTACAGAATAAATTCGATTTAATTTCATTCTGTCACTTCCTGTCATATTGATTTTTATCAATACCTTAGTATATCATAAAATCAATTAGAATTGTATGAAAGCTAATTCCTTTAATTTATGGATATAACGGAGGTTCTCATGGAAGAACGGATGGACTTTAGAATATTAAATAACGGCAGCTTCATTCCCTCTATCGGTTATGGCACTTATAAAACAGGCACCGAAGGAGAAACGGAGCAAGCCGTTGCTAATGCACTTAGTGTAGGCTACCGCTTGCTCGATACAGCCGCGTACTACGGCAACGAAGAGGCCGTTGGCAGAGGTATCAAAGCATCTGGCGTTAATCGTACAGATATCATTATTACTACAAAAATTTGGCACACCGATGCAGGCTATGATAATACGATGCGCGCTGTTGAAAGCTCTCTAAAGAAATTAGACACTAATTATATCGACATCATGCTCGTTCACCAACCTTTAGGCGATTACTACGGCTCTTGGCGCGCTATGGAGGAGTTATACGACCAAAACGTATTGCGTGGTCTAGGTCTCTCTAACTTCTACGAAGATCGCCTTATAGACTTGTTGTATCACTGTAATGTAAAACCTGTGGTGAACCAAATTGAGTGTCACCCGTTTAACCAACGTCAGTCCTTATTACAATTAATGCGTAAACATCAAGTCGTAGGTATGGCATGGTCTCCATTTACTCGTGATCGCCAACCTGTATTTGACCACCCTATCATCAAGAGCTTGGCTGAAAAGTACGGCGTTAGTAAACACCAAATCATCTTACGTTGGCACATCCAACGAGGCATCATTCCATTGCCAAAGGCAAATAACGTAAGCCATATGGAAGCTAACTTTGATGTGTTCGACTTCAAGCTTACTAACATCGACATGGACGTTATGGAGTTATTAGATCAACAAGACTTCTTGGAAGATCACCACACGGCACCAGGTCTAGAAAGATTATTACAACTAAAATAGAATATAAAAAGAAAACCACTTATACTTCTGCCCCAAAAGGTTAGATATAAGTGGTTTATTTTATTGTAATTTATTTAGGCACATTAAAGACGGCTTGTATAAGTATCATATACACTACAGTACCTGCCCCAATAGACATGAACATATTTCGCTTCCATAGGTGCATGCCAACAGTTACTAATAAAGCAATAAGTTCTGGAATGCCATAAGGATAGGAAAGCACAATTGTATCTTTAAAGGTATATACAACAAGCATACCCATAACAGCTGCAGGCAATGCTTTACCTAAATACTGTACAAAATCTGGTGCCTTTTTACCAGGTGGAAAAATAAGAAAAGCGGAGAAACGTGTAAGTAATGTAGCTGCTACGACAATAGCAACGGTAATGACCATTTCAAAACTAGTCAAGATGTACACCTCCCCACTTATACGCTATATAACATACTACGAGCATACACCCCATAGAAGCAAGCATAAATAAGGATTTTCCCGTCAACAAAAGCATTGCTACTGCTACAACGGCTCCAACAGCACCAAAGCCTCGAATATTATTACTTTTAGCATTAAATAACATTTCAAGGAATATAACAATAAATAAGCCAGGTAATACAAAACCAATACCACGCAAATCTACAGATGCTAATAAATCACCAAACAATCCCCCTACAAAGGTACTCACCACCCAAAAGGTATAATTAAGCCACGATACATGGAAGTAGAACCATTTTTCATCTACATCATCGGGCAACTTCGTAGATACATTAATTGCAAAACTTTCATCACACATCCAGGCAACGGTAGGAAACCATTTCCACCCCATATTCACATATCTCTGTAATGCAGATAAACCATAGAAAAAATGGCGCCCATTAACAAACAAGGTCAGCATAAAAGCATTTACAGGATCAAAGCCTGCCATCAGCAGCCCAATAGTTACGAACTCCATAGAGCCTGCAAAAATTGTACTAGCCAAAACAGGAGCGGTCCACCAAGGTAATCCCTGACTGGTAGCATACAAGCCAAAACCTAATCCAAGGAAGAAGAAGCTGAGTCCCATAGGAACCATAATAGGAAATGCAAAAGAAAAGGCACTTTGACGCTTTATTTCACTCAAGGGCTTACCTCCTTTCTTTAATAGGTTAATCAGTACATTATGAGATGGCATTACCATCTATTACGCAATAATTCGCACCTAACCCTAGCATCACACTAACAATAAAAGACACCCTGAGGTGTCTTTTATTAATTTATTATATTATACATGGTAAAGATTGACTGTCAAAAGTTAAATTATTTGCTCAATCAATCAATCCGATTATAAAGCGCGCGTTAAAATTTCACGAGCTACTTCTGGTGTGACATCACCTTTTTCGCCAAGTTGTGTCATACCATGGTCTTCCAATTGTTTCACAATTTTATCAACTGCTTCTTCGCCTAGACCATAATCTTTCAAACGGGTAGATACGCCAAGGGACTCGAAGAATTCACGAGTTTTAGCAACCGCTTTGTCTGCTTTTTCTTCGTTTGTACCTTCTGTAATATGCCATACACGTGTAGCATATTGTGCCAATTTTTCAAGCTTGTCTGCTTTTTTCACTTCTAACAATGCAGGCAATACGATAGCTAATGTAATCCCATGGTCAAGATGATACGCCGCAGTTAACTCATGACCGATAAGATGTGTTGCCCAATCTTGTGGTACGCCAGCACCGATCAAGCCATTTAATGCCAAGGTAGAAGCCCACACGTGGTTAGCACGAATGTCGTAGTTTTCTGGATTTTCTACTGTTTCTTTGCCGATTTCAATCATAGTTTTCAAAATACCTTCACTGAAACGATCTTGAATACGGCCTTCTACAGGGTATGTTAAATATTGCTCTGTGGTATGCACAAAGGTATCAATAACGCCATTCTTAACTTGTTTTTCAGGCAATGTGAAAGTCAATGTTGGATCAAGCATGGAGAACTTAGGGAATACTAAGCTACTGAATACAGGGTATTTACCGTCACCATAAGTAATAACCGCACCATTGTTCATTTCGGAACCTGTGGCAGGAAGCGTCATAACTGTACCAAATGGTAATGGATTTGGTACCATGTCTACCGGAACCTCTGGCACACCAGCTTTCATAACCTCAATAACAGGGCCATCATAAGTAGCTCCCATAACGATAAGTTTTGTGGCGTCTACTACAGAACCGCCGCCTACAGCGAGAACGAAATCTACGCCATGTTCTTTAATGAAAGCTACCGCACGTTCACATGTTTCAAGAGATGGGTTTGGCTCAATACCGCCGAATTGCTCTACCTTACGGTTACCAAGGGCTTTCACAATACGATCAATAAGACCACTGCGCACAGCAGATCCACCGCCGTAAGTAATGAGCACCTTTGCATCCTTTGGAACCAATGTATCTAATTCACCTAATCGATCTTTACCAAATACGATATGTGTAGGGTTATAAAAATCAAAGTTAAACATGGGGACCTCCTAAGTATTAAGTTTATATTCCACCATTTTAATTGTATAAAACTTATCTTTATTATATCATATTTCGATTTTTTTAGATATATCTAGATAATGCTACTTTCAGTTACTTAATAACTCTACTTTACAATTATCGTAAAAGCCATAGTTTTAATCTATATCCAACTCCTATGTTTTTATCTATATACAAACCCCCATTTATATGATAGGATATATCCATTATATGTATATAGAAAGGGATGTTCACATGAAATTAAAAAAATTTATTGCCCCTCTTCTCGTTGGCGTTTTAGCATTCGCCATCGCAGGCTGTGGCACAAATACAAATCAATCTAGTCAGGCACCAAAGGAAATTAAAATCGGTGCTACTGCTGGTCCTCACGCTCAAGTAGCTGAAGCAGTTGCAAAAGAGGCTAAAAAACAAGGTATCGACCTTAAAGTTGTAGAGTTCTCCGATTATGTAACACCAGATAAAGCTCTTGCTGATGGTGACATTCAACTAAATGCGTACCAACACGTGCCATTCATGGAAAACTTTAATAAACAAAATGGTTCCAACTTAGTAGCAATCGGTAAAACCCTTTTAGTGCGTATGGGATTATATAGTAATAGTGTACATAGCGTACAAGATGTACCTGAAGGCGCTACGGTTTCTATTCCAAATGACCCTACTAATGGTGGTCGTGCATTAGTATTATTAGCTAAAGCTGGATTAATTACGTTAAAAGATGGTGTCGGCTTCAAAGCAACTGTTGCAGATATCACATCTAACCCGAAAAATATAAAGATTCAAGAATTAGAAGCAGCTCAATTACCTCGTAGTCTAGATGATGTAACAATTGCAGTTATTCCAATGAATTATGTACAAAGTGCTGGCCTTAGTGTAGAAAAACAAGGTTTCTTCTTCGAATCCAAAGATGAACCACTAACAGTCATCGTACTTGCGGTACGTAGTGAAGACAAAGACAATGAAACTTACAAAAAAATTGCAGACATTTACAAATCTGATGCAATTAAACAATTCATCAACGATACTTTCAAAGGTAGCATTACCTCTGCAAACTAAATAAACAAGAACCGACCTCTATCAAATTAGAGGCCGGTTCTTTTATTTATAATGCTAAAAAGCGATACCCTAACTTTTTAGAGTATCGCTCTTATTTTATTCTTTAGTATCACTCACGGTTATTCTTCAGTGTCGAATGTGACGTCCAATGGTTGGCGTTCCACAATATTGCGGTAACGAACCTTTGGATAGCCCATCAAGATACCACCAGCAATGATTTTATCCTCAGGTACACCTAATAGGTCCAATAATGGTTTATATTCTGCTTCTCCAGCATGTTCAAAGAAGCCTGCCCAACAAGTGCCTAAACCTAATGTTGGTGCATACAACTCTGCATAAGACAAGCAAGAATGACCACTATCGTGAGTACGATGAATATCCTTTTTAGAACCGATAGCCACTACTAACGCAGGCGCATCGCGCAAGATATATTCCTTACCTTTATCCACTTCAGCTTGTGCTGCACGAGCATAAAGACGCATAATGGGCACAGTTTTTGCAGCTAAATGCATCCACTCAAGAACGAGATCTGCAATGCGGCGCAACTTTTGTTTATCCCGAATAACAATATAGGAAATACCTTGTGTATTTGTCGCTGTTGGAGCCATTCTCGCAACGTTTAATACCTTACGAATAAACTCAGCAGGAACTGGTTTATTTTGATAATTACGAATAGAGCGACGGCTGCGTAAGAATAACTCAGCTTGCTCTGGCGTTAATTTTTGTTCTTTTGTGATATCAATTTGCTCTTTACGTGGTGTCATATCACTATCAAGAGCAAGTGTAGGGCATACAGAAATACAATGCCCACAGGAGATACAACCTCCTTTGCCAGTTACAGGTCCATTTTCGGACATCACTAGCAAGCCTGTCGGACAGTCAGCTACGCAAAGGCCGCATCGTGTACAGACTTCTGTATTGACGGTAAATAACATCTGATAAATCCTCCAAAACTACTATAAAGCTTATTATAACACACAAAATCTAGTGATATCTAGTTTTAACCAATTAATCTACTTGTAATGGAGCTAATCCATGTTCCTATATTGGCCTTTTGGATGGGACCCCGTTTCGTTAGTACAACTTGGTAAAAAAAGAAAGTATACACTTGCTTGCTCCGTTCTTCGCAATGTCGCTGCACAAGTGTATACTTTCTTTTTTATCACGTTACTTATAAAGGTGTCCCATCCCAAAGGCAAATATACTCGATCGATAAAACTAACCTTGCTCCATTACAATTAATCACTAAAATAAAACTCACAAAACACCTTGATTTCACACATTATAATAAACTTTATAGTAGTAGCGCCACGCCCACCCTGTGGGAAGGACTAGCCTGAGACTAGTCCGCGGGTTAGTTTTAAGCCTAATTTAGTCAAAACTACTTAGCGTTCTTTCCCTCGCCCCACAAAAAGCATATTGAGTAAATATCTACTGCAGCTTGTGGTGGGGAGTTCGGAATATATGGAGGAAACTTAGTCGCTTGCTATGGGACTGTTTCACAACAGGTGTTATAAAAATAAAACTAGGTATTTCTGCACCAACTTTACGAAGGCCGGAGCAAGGAGATACCTACGTTTCTAAACACTTCCCCCATCACACAAAAGCATATTGAGTAAATATCATATGTAGCTTGTGATGGGACTAGTTAATAGCAGGCGCTCAAATAATAAAAAGAGTTCCCTATGCAGCGACTTTGCGAAGAACGGAGCAAAGAGGGAACTCTTTTTATTATTTATTGAGTTGTCGCAATCTAACCGGGCCCCATCACAAGCGGAAAAGACATTTACTCAAATGCTTTTATAAGTTCCATGTATTCCGCTTTGTGTGTCATTCTCCAGGTACCAAAGTCTGGTTCTGGAGATTCGTTTAGAATGTTAGCCAAGGCTTCTAAGAATTCTGGAATTTTTGTAGCTACGATATTACCTGCCATTTTACCAAAATTTTCAGAACCCATGTGTTCGGAGCCACCGTCTACGAGGATAAAGGCTACTGTAGGTTTCTTATCTACTAGTTTTACAGCACCATGGAATCCAATTTCGCCGATTTGGTGTGTACCGCAGGAGTGTGGACAGCCGGAGATGTGTAAACGAGGTAGTTTACTTGTATCTACACCTTTTTCTTCAAGGTGTCCGAAGATGTCTTTCAAAAGGCCATTGGAGTCTTGCATACCAATTTGGCATACTGTAGAGCCTACGCAGGATACGGAACGGCGGAAGTCATTTTCTGCACTGTCATCTGTTAATTCTGCAATTTTACGAGCCTCATCAGCAGTAAGGTTGATGAAGAACAATGCTTGGTCTGGCGCAATACGAGCCTCCACTTGATCCAGTGTTACTGCATAGTCGAGAGCAGCCAATAGATGTTCTACATTAGCATCGCCACCTGCCGGATGGTATTCTACATAGTATAAACCTTCTTGTTTTTGACGATGAATACGATCATTTTCCACAGAATTATCACGCTTACCTGTTTTCGTAATTTCATACGCATAGTCAGCTGGATTAATGGTTAATTGCTCAACTTCTTTCACCATTGCCAATGTTTCTTCATAAGTCTTGATGAAAGCTTCAGCCCCGCCCATTTCAGCAGGCATGTAACGGGTACGAGCCTTACCGCGGTTTTTGAAATTGCCATGGTTAGCAAAAACCATAAGCATAGCTTTCACATGATATAATACATCCTCAGGTTGCACATCATGTGCCACAGGAATACCAATGCGAGGATTTGGGCCAATACCACCACAAGCGTATACATCAAAAGTATTATGTTTCGTTAAATTGAAACCAAGGTCCTTGAATGTAGCATGAGGCGTGCTATCAAAGCCATTGTCGATGCCCATTTTAAACTTTCGAGGGATTTTGATGTAGAACATTTGCTCTAAAAGGAACTCGCTAATAGCCGTTGCATACGGCGTTATGTCGAGGGTTTCACGAGGATCAATACCGCGCAAAATACTAGCCACTACATTCGGATTGTCTCCACCAGCACCGCGATTATAGATACCATGGTCATAGCATTCTGTATAGAGGTTTAAAATTGTATCGCCATCGAGGCCATGCATTTGTAAGCATTGGCCGGTAGTGAAATGTACGTGTTGTAAGTTATATTTACGAATAGCATCTGCTAAGAACTGCATGTGCTCGCGTGTCATACGGCCCCCATTAAAGCGCCAACGGCTCATACCGGAGTTAGCACCTCGCTCAGCGTAACTACCATAAGCACCAGATTGGCCTTTATAGTCCGCAATAGACATTTCTTTCTTATAGAATTTGTGCGTCATATCTTCAAACTTTGGATAATCTGCAATTAATCGATCTTTCAATTCTTGTGTAATCATACTATTACCCTCTTGGCTTATATTTATTAAGCATAATACAGAACTTTGTAATGGTAAGTATACCATATACGCATACGTATGTTAGTAGCCAAGCTCACATTTTTAATATCAATTACAAATAATACTCTTTACAATCTGTAATAATAATCACTTCTAATTAGAGTTATGAAAAATCCTAATCGTACAAAAAAAGAACAGCTCGAAAGCTGTTCTCTTATGTTAAGTTCTGAAATTATAGTAACGGTACTAGATTAACTAGTTCAAGTCATATCCTGCACTTGAGGATTATACGCGACCTTCATTAGGATTGTTATAGGCGTCTTTATCGATAGTGCCCATAATTTTATCTACTACGAGAGCATTTGTTAAGGAACCAGATACGTTCAAGCATGTACGGCCCATGTCGATCAATGGATCGATAGCAAGGATTGGGCTAATGGATGTGAAGTACGCACCAAGGCCTGTACCACTAAGGGATACGGATGCAGCCATTGTAGCTGTACCAGGAACACCAGCGATACCAACGGAACCGATTGCGATAACAATAACACTCATGATGTACATAGTCAAATCGAATGGAATATTTGCTACATTAGAGATATATACAACGACAAGTGCTGGGAATACGCCGGCACAACCTTGCATGCCCGCAGTAGTACCGAAAGATGCTACTGTATTAGCTGTTGTAGCATTTACACCAAGACGTTTTGTCAATGTTTCCACAGTCAATGGCAATACGCCCATAGAGGAACGGGATGTGAAAGCTAACAAGAGCGGAGCTTTTGCTTTTTTGAAGTATGTAATCGGATTGTAACCAAAGCTAGCAATCAAGATAGCTTGAACAACGAACATAATCAAAAGGCCAACGTAAAGCAATACTACGAAGAGACCCATATCTAAGATAGCTTGCAGGCCACGTGTTGCCAATGTAGATGCCAACAATGCAACTACGCCATATGGCATAAGACCAATAATGAAGTCTGCTACCCAAGAAATCAATTGATGAAGTTCATCAAATAACTTAGTGAAGATTTCCATGCTATTTGTGCCTGTTTTCTTCAACAAACGAGCAACGCTGCCCAAGATAATAGCAAATACTACGATGCCAATAACATTAGTTTCAGCAGCTGCTTGAATTGGATTACTTGGAATCAATGCACGGAATGTATCAACCATTGGTTTGATTTCACGAATCTTTTTACCAGACTCTACAATATCGAACCCTTGACCTAAACCGAAAGCATTACCCAAAACAAGGCCTACGATAGCAGCAACAGCTACCATGCCAAGGTTTGTAGATACCATGGCAACTACTAACTTTTTAAGGTTAGCACCCGCCTCCATGTGCAAGATAACATGGACGATAGAAATAAATACAATAGGAATAACAAGCATACGGATCAAATCAATGAAACCGCCACCCACTAGAGAGAACCATTTAGTACTTTCCTTGATGTAAACTACTTTAGATGGATCATCTGGGAAGCCCGCAATGATTTGAACTGCAATACCGAGTACGGCACCAACAATGGTACCAATAATAACGAGATTACCGAAGGATGTGCCCTTGCGTTGCAACACATAAATACCAATTAACGCAAGTACAAACACTGCGATAATACCAATACTTAGTGGATTGCTTAACATGAGGTAATCTGTAAAGAATGGAATATTCATAATACACCTCTTTAATTCATATCACAATAATAGGTTATGAACTAAGTATAGCATATATCGAAAATTTTACAAGTAAAACAATTCAAATTTTATAAGTTTATCTATGCAGAATCTGCAAGCTCCATAAACACGTTAATCTCCATAGCTCTACAGGTGCCTATACAGTTCCAAGAGAGCTCTACATCATAATAGAAATTAACACATATAAAAAAGGTGACCTTCCTAAGGAAGATCACCTTTAAAATTATTCAGTTATAGCTATACCTAGTTAATGTATTAGCGTTTAACCAAAACGTAAGTTACTTGGATAGGACCATGAGCACCATCTACAGTAACCAACTCAATATCAGCCGTACGGGATGGACCAGAAATCAAGCAGATATTTGTAGGGAATTTGGATGGATCGTTATGATAACGTTCAGCCAAATGTTCCATAGTTTGAGTCATACGTGGATTGATTGTATCAGTGTACAATACAGCAATATGTGTTGTTGGCAACAAGCTGATAGCACGACCAGATTCTTCACCAGATGCTTGTACTACAGTAGCTGTTTCAGCAATACCGCAGTATGGGAATGTAATACCGATATCTGCATTGGCAGTGTTGGAGATACATTCTTCACGGCCTTTAGCTGGGTCCCATTGGAAGTATGTACGAGTGCCGCCATTATTAGCTGCATCTTGTTCGAATAATTCTTTTAATTTATATTCGTCTACTTCTGGAGTGCTTGGGAATACAATCTTACCATTGCCCCAGTCTTCGATAGCTGCCAAAATTGTTTCACCTAATTTATCAGGTGTAGTTTCAACGAATTTTGTACCAACACGTTGACATTGTTCCTTAAACATTGTCAAAATTTGATCTTGATTCAAATCTTTGAACATAGTTTCTTGAGGACCATGGCTGTAATCAAAGCCCTCTACAAATGCAGGGCACATTTCTTGATCACGGCCTAATGCACGAGATAAACGTGCAATAAATTGTTTACGTTTAGCTTCATCCATTATTTTTTCTCCTTCTTCTTGTTCTTTTCATGTTCAGCATATAAGTCACGGAATTTCTTGAACTTCAATGTACCCATTTCTTTAGATTTAGTCCAGCCGTTCATAACTGGAATAGCTTGAGTCCATGTAGGCATATTGCCTTCTTTGTTACTAATCAAATTCATGCCGATAGCGCCAGCTTTTGTACCAAGGTCGAATAATGTGGAGTTACCAAACATCTTAGCCGCTGCAGTAAAGATTGCTTCTTCTGCTTTCGGACGAGTTTTTTCGATGTCAGCCATAATATGACGGTGTTCCATCAATAATTCATGCAATGGAATAGCTACTGGACAGTTTTCTGTACATGCACCGCACAATGTGGAAGCATATGGAAGATCGCCTGCTACGTCGTAACCTTTGAACAATGGAGTCAATACAGCACCCATTGGACCTGGATATACGGAGCCATAACCATGACCAGAGATGTGACGGTATACAGGACAGATATTCATACATGCACCACAACGGATACAACGTAACATTTCTTGGAATGTACCACCTAAGATACCGGAACGACCGTTATCGATAATGATGATATGAGTTTCTTCAGGACCGTCAGCTTCGCCAGCACGACCAGGACCAGTCATCATGGAGAAGTAGTTGGAAATTTTAGCACCTACTGCAGAGCGGTTCAACATTTCCATCATTACGTCAAGAGCTTTGAAGTCAGGAACGATACGTTCTGTACCTAAGAAGATTACTTGAGTCTTAGGAATGGAACTAGCCATACGACCGTTACCTTCGTTGGAAACGATAGTACAAGTACCGGATGCAGCAACTGCAAAGTTACAACCGTTAACGCCTACGTCAGCTTTCAAGAAGCGTTCACGTACATAACCACGTACGAAGTGAGTCATTTCAGTAGGGTTTTCAGTACCTGTATAACCTAATTTTTCAGCGAAGATTTCGCGGATTTTATGACGTTCAAAGTGAAGGCCTGGTACTACGATGTGAGATGGTGGGCTCACTGCAGTTTGCAAAATGAATTCCGCCAAGTCAGTTTCGTTTACTTCGATACCAGCTTCTTCAAGAACTTCGTTCAAACCAATTTCTTCAGTTAAGATAGTTTTGGATTTAACGATCATTTTAGCTTCGCGTTCACGAAGAATATCTAAAGCGATTTGAGTTGCTTCTTTATCGTCGAATGCAAAGTGAACTTTAGAACCAGCTTTTTCAGCGTTTTCAGCGAATTGGTTTACATAGTAATCCAAATTGTTAAGAACGTGATCACGAAGTTTAGCTGCTTCTGCGCGGAAATCTAACCATTCAGGAACGTCCGCAACTACTGTATTACGTTTATCATAAAACACGTCTTGTGCTTTTTTGATAGCTGCTACTTTGAAATCGTCAGCCAAACATTCTTTTATACGTGTTTTATAGGGGCGATTGTCATATATAAGTGCCATGTCGTCTCCTCCTTAACGGCAGTTTAAGATTTCAGCAATATGCATTACTTTGATACGGCGATCGATTTCGCCTTCTTTGTGAAGACGGTCAAGCATACCAGCGATGTTCATCAAGCACGCTTGGTCAGAACCGGAAATAACGTTAGCACCTGTGCCAGCGATTTCCAATGCTTTTTCGCGTGTCATAACTTCACTAATTTCAGGATTCTTAACGGAGAATGTACCGCCGAAACCACAGCAACGGTCTGCACGTGGTAATTCAATCAAATTGATATCTTTAACATTTTTAAGGAGTTTGAATGGAGGCTCTTTAACGCCCATCAAACGAGTTACGTGGCAAGAAGTATGGTATGTAACGGATTCGTTAAAGCGTGCGCCTACATCTTCTACACCTAATACGTCAGTAATGAATTGAGTGAACTCGTAAATTTTGCCGCTCAATTTTTCTGCACGTGCCAACCACTCAGGTTGATCTTTCAAGAAATGATGATATTCATCACGGATTGCAAATGCGCAAGAGCCGGACATGCTGACTACATATTCAGCGTTTTCGAAGCATTCGATTGTATTCTTAATTGCATCCATAGCTGCTTCGTTGTAACCAGAGTTAGTGAACATTTGGCCACAACATACTTGTTTCTTAGGCACTACGAGTTCGCAGCCTAATCTTTCAAGTACTTCTACACCAGCCATGCCTACATGTGGGTAGAACATGTCAATCAAACACTGTTGGAAAAGATGAATTTTCATATTATCGTCCTCGTCTTTTCTAGTACTTAACCTAATAAAAAATTTTGATATGTATGTGTTATGGCAAGAATTCTAGTGAAAGTTTTTCAATAATTTTCCGCCCGAAACATTACTTATGCTTTCAAATAAATATTCAAAAGCTTTATCGATATAATTATAAATTAATCATATAGAAAATGTCCAAAGGATTGCTATATTAGTATGTACCCTTTTATTTCCCATATCGTTATGACTTTTTGTAATAACAAACATTGAATTTTATCACAAACACCTCCTTATTTATAAATTATTCTTGTAAAAGTCCCTTAAATTCTAGATTTTGGGAATATTTATCATTTTGCATTTTCAAAAGCTCTCATATCGTTATTTACCTATAATTCATTGAATATTTATATAAATAGGCTTTAAATTTCAAATTCATGTAATTTTTATCCTTATATATTACATTTTCTTATAGTAGTGTATAAATTTAAAAAGTGTTATAATTTATTTTATATAAGTATAGTTTGAAAGGAGCCTTTTCAATGAAACTAAATAAATTATCTTTATCCTTGGCAATTACATTAGCCCTCGGTTCCACATTCGGCATGGCTCACGCCGAAACAACTGCGGCTCATGTAAAATCTGAAGTATCTAGTACAGCTACAAAAGCTGAAGTAGCTGCTAAATCTGACGAACATCGCGTTGATACATCTGTTAAAAATGATGCTAAACGTGTTGATACATCCGTTAAAAACGATGCTAAACGTGTTGATACATCTGTAAAAAATGACGCTAAACGCGTTGATACTTCCGTAAAAAACGATGCTAAACGTGTTGGTACATCTGCTAAAAATGACGCTAAACATGCAACTACAGTTGTAAAACACGATGCTAAGCATGCTGATACATCCGTTAAAAGCGATGCAAAACATGTTGATACATCTGTGAAAAACGACGCTAAACGCGTAGATACATCCGTTAAAAACGATGCTAAACGTGTAGATACATCCGTTAAAAACGATGCTAAACGCGTTGACACTTCTGTAAAAAACGACGCTAAACGCGTTGATACATCTGTAAAAAATGATGTTAAAGAAGATGCTGCTAAAGTAGAAGGAAAAAAAGCTGTAAAAGCTAAAGAAAACTTACCTGCTGGTGTATATCCTGACACTAAAGATAACTGGGCTCGCGATGCTATCCAAGCAATGACACAAGCCGGTTACCTTTCTGGTTACGCAGATAACACATTCAAACCTAGCGCTCAAATCACTCGTGAACAAGCAGCTGCTATTTACGGCAAAGTATTACAACATAACTTAAACGAACAAGAATTAGCTGATATCGTAACAAAAGAATCCGCTACTTCCTACTCTGACGTAGAAGCAGATCGTTGGTCCAGCTCCGCTATCAAATTAGTAAGTGCTGCAGGCGTAATGGAAGGCACATCTAAAACAGCTTTCACACCTAGTAAAACTATGGACCGCGAACAATTCGTAGCATCCGCAGCAAGCTTGGCTAAGAAGTTAAACCTTTCTACACCTGTAAAAACAGAAAAGGTTACTTTCAAAGACGAAGCTAGCATTTCCTCTGCTTACTTGGCAGATATTCAATACATGGCACAACGTGGCATTGTAGCATCTGGGGCAACAGAAAACTTTAACCCTAAACAACCTGTAACAAGAGCACAAGCAGCTACAATTTTGAACCGCATGCTTAACGGTGCTGGCCTTGCAACACCAAAACATACTGCAACTGTAACTGAAACAAAAACTGAGCCAACTGTAAAAGAAGATGTAAAAAAAGCTGATACAACAGAAAAAGATGCATCTAAAGTAAACAAAGATGCTAAAAAAGATGTAGCTAAAGCTGACAAAACAGTAAAAGCTGATGCAAAAAAAGCTGAAAAAGATGTAAAAGGCAACAAAAATGCTGCAGTAGCTCAAAAAACTGAACCTACTCGCACAGTTCGCCCTGTTCGTCGTAGCACTTTAAAAGCACTTGATCAAAAACAACAAGCTGCTTTAGAAGATAAAGTATTCAATGAATTGAATAAAACATATAAAACAGAAGAAGCGTTCCAAGATTACGGTGTAATGTACTGGCGCGATAATCAATTGCACGTAGCATTGAAAACAGATAGCGATATCTCCACAGTAAAAGCTAACCTTGCTGCACGTGGTGATTCCACTGTAAACAACTATGTTGTAGTTGAGCCATCCCAATACAGCCAAACCGAATACGATGCAATCGATGCGAACTTCCGCAACTACTACAACAAAAATGAAAAAGCTGGTACTATCCTAGCTACATTCCCTGATGTAGAAAACAACCAACTTTATGCTGTTGTAACAACTGCATCTAAAGAAACTCAACAAGGAATGTCTAAATTATTCGGTTCCAAAGTAAAAATGACAGTAAAACGCTAATCGGCGTTCACTCAACCAGCCAAGGCAGCGTATACGTTTAGTATTACGCTGCTTTGTTTATATCTCTATGCATGCCTTATTATTCGCTATATAATGGATATAGATTTTTTTGTTGGTAAAAGTTTATATTCTTCGGCTATAAAACGTTAGCCATTTACCATAATTAGGAAGGATTTTTATGTACAAGAATACCCCTTATGTATTACGTGCCCTTGTTTTAGGCACACTATTAGCTACAACAGGCCTTAGTTTTGTTTCTGCTAATACTACAACTCATGCTCCTGCAGTAGCCTCCACTAAAGCTGAAGCGTCTACCGTAGACAATACAAAAGCAGTTACACCAAAAACAGATGTTACTAACGTAGAAGCAACTAAAGTAGAGTCTTCTAAATTTGATGCTGCTAAAGCTGCCACACCTATAGTTGTAAATACATCTATTGGTACGCCTCAAGATATTCAAAAAATCCGTGCCCACATCTTCTCTGATGTACCTAGCGATTTCTGGGCTGCCAACTCTATCAGTACTGTAACAAAAGCAAATCTTATGAAAGGTTATTCTGACGGTACATTCCGACCTAACCAACCTATGACTCGTGAAGAAGTAGCTGCTCTCTTCAACAACATCACAGATGATGGTACAGCAGCCTTCTTATCTAGCAAATTTAAAGATATTACATCTGATCGTTGGTCCGCTCTTGCCATCGAATCTGTAGCGCGCAAAAATATTATCAGCGGTTATGGCGATAACACATATAAACCTGAAAAATATATGTCTCGCCAAGAATTTGCTGTAGTAGCAGACAACTACATTCACTACTTAGGATACACAACAGAGGATCCAACAGCACTTGATAGTATTGCTTATGGAGACCAAAAATTCATAGCTCCTTGGGCTCAAGACGCAGTTCGTGAACTTGCATACCTTGGCTTCACAAACTATGCTCCTGGCACATTATTCAACCCTGAAAAATATGTAACTCGTGCTGAAGCAGCTGAGATTGCATACCGCATGACACAAACAGAGCAAGCACTTGCCTTCCACAATACATTGTTCAAACAACAAGTAGAAAGCAAAACAGCTACTATTATCGACAAAACATTAGGCTATGGCAATGACTTCACTAAATTCCGTCAAGACGGTGCCCTATTCTGGGATGGTGGAAAATTACATGCTTCTTTAACAGATAAGAAAAAAGCTGATGCTGTGGCTCATGCAATCGCTGAAACACAAGATCCTCAACTTGAAAGTGCTCTTGTGGTTGCTCAAGGCAAGTTAAATCAAGCACAACTTGAAGATTACCAATCTGACGCTATTGATTTATACAAAGCAAAAGAGCCAAAAGGTAACATCATCTCCATACGTCCTAATGACGATACAAGCGCTCTTATCATCACAGCAGACTCCGTTCAAAAGGACACTGTGAAAGCTTTCAAAAAGAAATTCAAAAACAATGTAGTCGTAGAATTACCAGAACCAGAGACAGTAAAAGCGGATGCAGCGATCCAATTCCCATTGCCTCCACGCGTAAACTACTACGATACAACAAATAAATAATTAAATAAACTCAATAATAAAAAATAATAAAAAGCCGTGTTCTTACACGGCTTTTTGTTGTATCCCCATCAAAATGTATTATAAGACTATTATTAAATCTATAAAATCATAACCACCCGTAGAACGGGTGGTTTGCTCTGACCCTATAAGGGTCTTTCTCTAGTGGTGGCCCTCTAAAGATCAAGCACAACTTGAAGATTACCAATCTGACGCTATTGATTTATACAAAGCAAAAGAGCCAAAAGGTAACATCATCTCCATACGTCCTAATGACGATACAAGCGCTCTTATCATCACAGCAGACTCCGTTCAAAAGGACACTGTGAAAGCTTTCAAAAAGAAATTCAAAAACAATGTAGTCGTAGAATTACCAGAACCAGAGACAGTAAAAGCGGATGCAGCGATCCAATTCCCATTGCCTCCACGCGTAAACTACTACGATACAACAAATAAATAATTAAATAAACTCAATAATAAAAAATAATAAAAAGCCGTGTTCTTACACGGCTTTTTGTTGTATCCCCATCAAAATGTATTATAAGACTATTATTAAATCTATAAAATCATAACCACCCGTAGAACGGGTGGTTTGCTCTGACCCTATAAGGGTCTTTCTCTAGTGGTGGCCCTCTAAAGAGGGCATTGAATGATCTGACAACCACTCTATTACCACTGGCTGCCCCCTACTCGGGGGCTTTTATTTTGCCTATTTTACTGGCTCACCTGTAAACGGGTCGGTATATTCTTTAAAGTTTAATGTATCTTGCGCTATATCCTCTTGTAGTTGATTGCGAATATACTCTTTTATCGCTCCTTCATATCGTCCTACCGTATCCACATAATATCCTCTACACCAGAAATGTCTATTTCCATACTTATATTTTAAATTTGCGTGTTTATCGAATATCATGAGGCTACTTTTACTTTTTAAATATCCCATAAAACTCGATACGCTTAAATGTGGTGGTATCGTTACTAACATATGAATATGATCCGGACAGCATTCCGCTTCTATTATCTCTACATTTTTTCTCTTACATAAATCTCGTAAGATTTTACCTATATCAGCTTTTATCCGACCGTAAATTATTTGTCTTCTATACTTTGGAGCAAAAACAATATGATATTTACATCTCCATTTACTATGTGATAAGCTTTTTACGTCATTCATTGACATTGAACCTCCTATGTTGAAATGTTGTGGTTGCCAGACCAACTTCATTCTATCACTAGGAGGTTCTTTCCTTTTCTCTAAGAATTTTTACCGACCCCCAGTTTAACTGGGGGTTTAGTCATGCCTATTCGGCGTACAACAAGAAGCGGATAGATATGAAATCTATCCGCTTTTTGTATAGACTTATATAGTTTTTCGATCTTCTATAAAAGGATTAGCCTAAGAATCCGCCATGTCCCATACGAATGCAGTCTTCTTTAGTAATTTCATCATTTGCTACGAGGCGTGGCAAGATTTCATCAAATGCCGTTGGTTTGCTGAACAATACGCCACCTGGAACGCCAAGAATCGGTGTACCATCAGCACAGTAAGCAATACAAACCATAGAACCTGGCAATACAGGTAATCCGTATGTCACTACGCGATCTGCATAACGTTTAATGGCCCCTGGGGTTAAATCGTCAGGGTCAACGCTCATGCCGCCGGTACAGAAAATAATATCAGCACCAGCTGCTTTTACCTTGTCGATAGCCGCCACAATATCGTCTGTATTATCCGTTACGATTTCATGGGCTACTTTATTTACACCAAACTCTGCACAACGTTCCTCAATGATTGGGGTGAAAGCATCTTTAATACGGCCTTCAAATACTTCGGAACCTGTAGTAACAATGCCCATTGTTTTGCGTACGAATGGTTTTACATTAAGTAAAGGCTTGCCATTAGCAATTTTCTTTGCATCCTCCACTTGTTGTTCCTCTAATAACAATGGAATACAACGCATGCCCGCTAATTTATCGCCTACTTTCACCGGTGTATTATTAAATCTCGTTACGATAGTAAGCTCGCCAATGCTATTAATAGCATGTAAGCGATCTACATCAACTTTAAAGAGACCGTCTACGTCCGCAATAGCTTCGATTTTACCTTGCGCCATAGGTCCATCGTGCATATTTTCGCCACCTGCCATATTGTACAAAGCACGTGCCACGTCCTCTTCGTGCAAGAATCCTTCATCCTCAGGTTCCATCACAAAGATATGCTCTTTACCAAGGTCTAGTAATTTCGGAATATCCTCTTCCGTAATAACATGGCCACGACGGAATGGCGTATCTTTCACCTCTCCGATGACAATGCGTACTAAATCATGTATTAATGCATGCCCCACGGCATCTTGTGTTCTAATGGATTTCATAATATCTCCCTTTATAATCTAGAACTCTATGTAATGTATTATACTCAAAATTTTCTTCAAACTTTAAATTCTGAACTCTATACAATGTAAATTCTAACAATTCTATGTATCTTACCAAATAATCATATAAAAATAGATGTATTTATGCTGTAACTCAAGTCACCTTATTCGGTAAAATCAGATTGCACCGAGTATACGCGCAAGTAGTACGCCAATCCAGCAAAGGATTAAGCCCCCTACAACTTGTACAAAGCCATAGAAAAAAGCCTGTACATAAGACTCAACCATCATAAGTTGTAACATTTCAAAGGCAAAGGTTGAAAATGTTGTAAATGCACCGAGTCCACCAACAACGAGGAAGAACCTCGCCAACTGTGATAAATCTGGCTTTTGCATATATAGACCTAGTACAAGGCCAATAATGAGGCAACCAATGAGGTTTACTACAATCGTTCCATATGGAAAGGAACTCACCTTTGTCATAACCCATTCGCCAAGAGCCATGCGACACAAAGCACCAACTGCGCCACCAATGGCAACTGCAATGTATTTTTCCATATTGCCTCCTATACTTACAGTAGTATCCTACGATTTTCACAATCCGTGTAATTATCTGAAATAACCGATAAATATCTAGTTTTCTATATTAGTCAACGACCAACAGTCTCAGTATACTATATTTAGAGAGAAGGGAAAAGAAAGGAATCCCTATGAAGCCTGCAACAACACCGTTAACTGAGCTACGAATAAATACCTACGAAGACCCATTTTTACAACATCAATATGTATGTTTAGGTCATAAAATTGCCAACATTCGCATATCTCTAAATATGTCCCAACACGAGCTAGCACGCCATGTTGGGATTAGCCGCAGTTATTTGAGCAAGCTAGAGTGTGGCACAGGCATATCCGGCATGTCTTTAGAAATTTTATTTAAAATCGCTCAAGCATTCCAAATTGATGTAGCTCAGCTAGTAAGGTTGCGCATCATAGATTATAAAAGTTGCAATGCTCATCTGACGTCACACTATAAACGATTAGAATTTCTAAGTCATACGAGGAACAGCGCGCTAACTAAAGTTAAGCCAAAGCTAAGTTAAGCTAATCAAATACAGTATTAACGCTCGTACAGAAAAAGCCCCGCCAACGGCGGAGCCTTTCATAAGCATGCCAACAATAGGCATTATACTTCATTAAGTTTTTTGTGTTGTACTTCAGCATTTGCTTTTTTGAAGATAAATGCATTATTAATATGCTGACGCATAGCAGTTTCTGCTGCCACTTCATCATGACGCTCAATAGCATCTACGATATGATCATGTTCATCATCGCAATCATGGGTACGCACTGCATTAAAAGAGCTAATGTACATGTCGCGGTTAACGCGTTCACGGAAGCTTGCTAAGTATTCTACAACGCGTTCATTACCAGAATAATGAGCAATCATAGTATGGAAACGACTGTTTACTTCAACGCGTTCTGTAGCTTCTTCAATCTCATGCATTTCTTTACAAATTTCACGCAACTCTTTAATTTGTTCATCAGTTGCATGACGGGCACAAAGTCGTGCACCAAGGCCTTCCATTACTTCACGCACTTGATACAATGCAATAATCTCTTCAGGAGTATCCGCCTTTACAGTAACACCCTTCCAAGGAACAATAACTACGAGATTATCTTTCGCCAATTTACGGAATGCTTCGCGAACAGGTGTAGCGCTCACTTGCAATTGTTCTGCAATTTTTACTTCGTTAAGCTTTTCTTGTGGCATCAATTCGCCTGTTAAGATAGCTGTTTTTAATGTTAAATAAACTTGTTCACTGAGCGGTAATCTTTCAATGGAGTCCACAGCGGACAATTTGTATTTATCTTTTGAATCTTGTCGTCCCATTAATATCCCCTAACCTTATATCCCTTCATCTCTTTCGTACTTTCAAAGAACGGCTAAAATGAGTATAATATATTGTACGATATATTTTATATCTTGAATAAATATGTCATATGTAATTTAGTGCATATAATATAATTATAGAGCTCACATCTAAGACTGTCAATTTAACGATAGATAATAGCTATATCTCATTTTTGAAAGTAAGGAAGTTAAATCATGAGCCGTTGTTTGGTAATCATAAACCCTGTATCGGGTGGCGGTGCGGCGCGCCGTTATGCCCTCGATTTACAATGGAAATTGAGCACCTTATTCGAAACAATCGAGGTCAAATTCACCACCGGTGAAGGCGATGCTACACGTTTTGCAAAGGATGCTTGCGAACGCGGATTCGATGCTGTGTTCTGCATGGGCGGTGACGGCACCGTAAACGAAACTGTAAACGGTATTGCCCAAGGGGGATTCAAATCTACCTTTGGTTTTATCCCTGTAGGTACTGTTAACGATATGTCCCGCGCTCTTGGTATTCACCAAAATCCAACACAAGCAATCAAACGTATTGATATCAATCAAACGCGTACTATTGATATTGGCCGGTGCAATGATAAATATTTCTGCAATAATATCGCAGCCGGTGTTATTCCAAAGGTAATCGAAGAGGTTACCCCAAAGGAAAAGAGCATCTTGGGTCCTCTAGCCTACTTCTTACGCGCAGGGCAAGCCTTATTTACAACAAAGGATTACACATACCGCATCAAAACAGAGAATGATGATTTTATTTGTAAATCACCACTCGTATTGGCATTGCTCACCAATGTAGTATCTAGCTTTGAACGGTTTATGCCTGAAGCCTCTGTAGACGATGGTTATATGCGCATCATAATATTCAAGGAATACTTCATCCTCGATATTCTAAGCGTATTGCCACTTATCATTAGTGGTGCCATCTACAACTCCCGTTATACAACAACACTAACCGTGAAAAAGGCTCATATTGAGTTATTATCTAATATCGGTGATCTACCTACTAATATGGACGGTGATCAAGGTCCATCCATGCCGGTAGATATCGAAGTATTGCCGCGTGTACTGAAAGTATTCGCACCAGCAAAACACAAAAAGAAAAAGGCCTTGAACTTGCCTAAACTACCGTATATAGACTTGTAAGAGGCAATCTAGGTAATTTATTTGAGTATATTATACAGTTAGCACAAAAGCTCTCTATCCAAGGATAGAGAGCTTTTTGTATTTACTGGACTATAAGCTACCTCTGTACAGATTTATACACTAGCATACATATAGCCTTATGACAATCGTACGATTCTTATAGTCTAATCTATAATGATTGCATCGTGCAAGCGGAAGCTATAGATATAGCATGCTTTCACAGGCATTCCCGTCAATCGCTGCAAGGCCTCTTTGTAGAGATCCATTTGAATTTTATAGCGCTTGATGAGGTCTTCCCCTGATTTGACGCGGTCCGTCTTGTAATCTACGAGAACCCATTCACCGTCCTCTTCAAAGGCAGTATCGATAATACCTTGAAGGAATAGATTCTCCCCATCCTCTAAGGTGTCATATACGCGTTTTCCTTCAAAGAGCATACTAAACGGCAATTCACGTTCTATACGTTTCGCATTGATAAGACGCTTCCCAAGGTCAGAACTAAAGAATTTATATAAACTTGTATCACTTAATAAATTTCGCTCTTCCTCTGTGAAAGTCCCTTTTGTTACAAGTGCATCAAGCTCTTTTGTTAAAGAAGATTGGGTATACTGCGCAAGAGGTAGCCATTGCATGGCCTCATGCATCAAGGTCCCCCATTGAGCCCCTGTCAACACATCCTCTTCGGACTGTAATGCTTGCGGCTTGCGGCCGAATACAGAATTAGCTAAATCATCAGCGGAAACTGTAATAGTTGGTACAGCAACATTACTTGTAGCGTCACGATCAGCATTACGAACATCTAGCTTAATAGCTTGACCTAAGATTGCATCTGAAACGGCTCGTTTAGCGCCTGTATCTACCGTTACAATCGGTTCGTTCAAGGTATCAATAGTGCCTGCTTCAATTTCACGTTCTTGGAATCGTCGTTTTAATTCACTGACGGAAATCTTAGCCGTGCGCCGCGTAGCGTCGCTATACGGATAACTATAGTTGAACCGGTCTTCGATTTCCTGTGGCAATTCCACAGCATTAACAGCTTGTAATTCACGTACTTTATTGATGGTAGTTTCATCGATATCTGCCTTGTAATCGAGGTCACCATAGAGAGAACCATCGTGAATTTCCACCTTAATGCGACACTTTTTATCAGGCAAATCAAAATAGGTCGGCCCTTCGTACTCAATGGCTACGCGCAATGGATTGCCACCGTCCAAATGACGGGTAAAGCCCATAATTAACCATTCTAGATATGTATTCGCTTGGGTGATAATATCCGTCGGCAACTGTTGCCCTTCTATAGCGGCAACATTGTTAATGAGCTCACCTAGGCTAGATAGTTTACCTGCAGAATTCTTAAACCCCTTCACAAAGCCCGTCATGAACAGCTTATCTCTAGCCCGTGTTAAGGCTACGTAAAGAATACGCTGTTCCTCGGCCTTGAGGGCCGCCTCTTTAATGTCTTTCACGTAAAACCACGGCATGGTCGGGAAGGAAACCCGAATATCTGGGAAATAGCCCTTAAGACCAAGTCCTGCATTTTTATCGATGAGGAGTTCCGAGCGAAGATCCATCATATTGAACCGTTTTTGAACTCCAGAGAGGAATACCACAGGGAATTCAAGGCCCTTACTCTTATGGATGGTCATGAGGCGCACTACATTATCCGCTTCGCTTACCACATTAGCTAGTGGCATATCTTGGTTGCTATCGCGCAAGCTTTCCACAAAGCGCAAGAATCTAAAGAGTCCACGGAAGCCAGAGGCCTCATAGCCCTTTGCTCGATCGTACAAGGCGAGCACGTTCGCACGGCGCACGAGACCATTTGGCATGGCACCTACATAGTTTACATAGTCTTGGGATTCGTAAATATCCCATAGCAAATCGGTCACACCGTGACGACGCGACAAGGTGCGCCACCGCTCCATATGACCAATAAAAGCTAATAAGCGCTCATCTTGAGCCTCTTCTGCATAGGCGGGCATGAGAGACCACAAAGAGCCCTCACCAGATAGGCGCAGTGCACCTAGTTCGTTTGCATCAAGACCTACAAGACCAGAGTGCAATACCGCAGCCATCGGCAAGTCTTGTTCCGGATTATCTATGATTGATAACAATGCCAATAGTAATTGAATCTCTTGTGCTTCAAAGTAGCCATCCCGTTCGTTTACTACCGCAGGGATACCCGCTTGGCGCATGGCTTCTACAGCACGAGTGCCCCAACCAGCCAAGGATCTGCGCAAAATAGCAAAGTCTCGCCATTCAATTTGATGGAACGTACCATCTGGATTTTGCACCTTCTTCTTGGCAGTATGGATTTCCTTGATTTTTTGGATAATGAAATCTAACTCACGCTCGTTATTTTCAGGGTCGTCCCCTTCGTCCTCGTCACTTTCACTAGCACTGAGGGTGTCCTTACTCACATCGAGGAGCTGCAACTCCACGTCGCCTCCAACCCAATCTGCTGGCGCATCCTCTACGATGCGGCCAGGAATGAGGGATTCAGCCTCAGTATAATTAAGCTCTGCCGCCTCTTCTGTCATGATTTGGTAGAACAAGAAATTCGTAGCAGCCAAAATATTATCGTGAGATCGGAAGTTCTTTGCTAGGTCGATACGGCGCTCCACCGCATCAGTACTGCCGTACGTATTATATTTCTCCATAAATAGAGAACTGTCCGCCATACGGAAGCTGTAAATCGCTTGCTTCACGTCCCCTACGTAGAACCGATTATCGACGCGAGAAATCAAGTTGATAATCGTCTCTTGCACGCCGTTCGTATCTTGGTATTCATCGACCATGATTTCTTTAAAAGTATCTTGCAGCTCCTTCGCTACATCGGATGGCTGAGGATTATCCTCTGTGCCCGGCTCAACAAGAAGAGCTAAACATAGATGCTCCAAGTCACTAAAGTCCATGATACCTTGTTCTTGTTTCATATCCCGATACGCCTTATGAAACGCAATCGTGAGCTCTACTAAACCTTCGATGATTGGATATTGAGCCTTGAACTGCTCTTGCAAGGTAGCTTCCGGCACTGTGAATACAGCAGCTTGTATCGCTTTGAGGTCATCTTTATTTTGGGAACCTAAGGATTTAAACTCTGCTTGTAAACTAGGGTCAACCTCTTCTCCAAGTTTATTAAAGCGGTCTTTTATAAAGGTATCCGTATGTTTACAAGCTTCCCCCATATCGTCCCAAGTTTGAGCATTTGAAAGCATGCCTAGTGCGGCTAGTTGGTTATCATAAATATTTTGCCATTTATGAGGCCCCACTGGATCGAGCAAGATTTGCTCCATCCGCTCTAAGCGCTCGCGAATGCGGTCGATAACAGCTACATGGTTGTCCCACATATATTGGCCCCATAGAGTATCACTTGGGTTTGCAGTCATAGCCTCTTTATAAGGCTCTAAGGCTTTTCGTAACCACCCATCAGGATTGGCAAGGGACATGGCGTAGTTATATAAAGACATAATCTTCGCCGTTAAGCCTGCATCCGATTTATCATCACTAAAGAAATCCGCCAATTCATAGATGTTATAAAGACCTTCTTCGTAAGATTTAGTCAATAAATCAGCTAGCACCTCTTGTTGTAACAATGCCATTTCTGCTTCGTTACCGATACGAGCTGTTGGGTTAATATCCAGCTTATAGAAATAAGATCGAATCACCCATTGGCAGAATGAGTGCAACGTAGAAATATGAGCAGACGGCAACAGATTAAGCTGTCGTTCAAGGCGCTCTTGCATAGCCGCGTCATCAGTAGACTCCATGGCTTTTGCCAAGGCTAAACCAATGCGGGCACTCATCTCTTGAGCAGCCGCCTTTGTAAAGGTTACAACCATGAGCTCTTGTACGGATAAAGGATTATCCATATCTTTAAGACGCGTAATAATGCGCTCTACGAGAACTGCCGTTTTACCTGAGCCGGCCGCTGCCGCTACAAGTAAGGTTTGATTATCTAAGGACGAGTCCTTAGGAGCTATGATGGCAGACTCTTGCTCTGGCGTCCATTTAACACCCATGGTATTCACCTCCTTCGTTACCATTATTTTTAGCGTTCCTGTTATTTCTATCGTTACTGTTGTTTCCGTCGCTACTGTTATTTCCGTCGTTTAGAGCCTCTTTCATCCGTTCTAATGCATCATCTTCAGATAAGCCGGACAGATAATTATACTTATTACGGCTAGAGTCAAAACGGCATACAGTACGATAGTCACAATATGTACATGGTCTAAAGCCATCCAATTGATATGGCTTAATAGGGAACTGGCCTTCCCCAATATTACGGCCCGTTTCAGCCATTACGTGGTTTGTATAACGGCACATTACGTCAAATTCACCTGGATTCTTAACCTTGCGCAAATCCCTACTAGAGATAGTTTGATCCTTTTTCGTAGCGATTGGTACATAAGGTCCTCGTTTAGATCCATAGGATAAAAATTTATTATCGATATGGGTCAACAACTCGATATCATCAGAGAAGTATCCACTGTTTTGCCATGCATTGCTTTCTTTAGCCAAAGATACTGCATCTTCATAAGATATAGGTGCATCGGCAGGAATTTTAGGATTTTTCACATAGGAATACACCACAGCTGCCGGTGACATGGAGCCACCATGCGTTTTGCCATAAGCGGATTCTAACGCCAATAGATAGGTCATGAGCTGCAATTTAAGGCCATAGTATACATCTTGCGCCGTTACGTGTGCGCCGCCCGATTTGTAGTCAATAACCATACCATAAGTTTGACCATCTCGGGTATATTCATCGATGCGGTCAATTTGACCGATGAGGCGTAAATAACGATCCTCTCCAAGGGGCACCCGAATCGGATCCCAGCCTCCTTGACGGCCAAAATCTTGCTCTAAGTATTTCGTATCAAAATCACTGCGCTTCGACCACTCTACGAGGCGGTCTACCGTCACATGTAATGTTCTTTGTACACGCTGCTCGATTGCCTTTTGGTAGGCGTCACTCGTTTCCTCGCCGCCCTGATTTTCTTGTAAAATTTCTTCTGCCACGGAGCGGCACAAATTTTGTTGATCCGCTTCGTTAAGGTCACGCCATTGTTTATTGTTATCTAATAGATAATTACCTAAACGCTCTAAATTAGCGTGAAGGAATGTACCAATTTCAGGAGCACCAAAGGAACGTACACGACGCGGTTCTAGTTTTAAACCATATTGAGCATAGAACTTGAACGGACATTGCTGATATCTCTCTAGACGCGTCACAGAACCAGACATATAGCCTTTAGATAGGAACAATCCATTCACTAAATCCTTCGTAATGACCGGCACATCATTATTATCTCGAATACCACGAGACACCTCCCCTAAACGAGGACGGTAGGTGTCACTTTCACGAGCCCAGTTATAGAGGCCCCACCACAATGGATTGACCTCATGACCACTAAAGAGGGCACCCCAGCGCTCAGACAATAGGGACAAACTCTGTAAAGGTCGCCATACATAATCCGCCTCGGTATCAGGTGCAATAGAGAGTGGAATATCTACCGCCTTGTCTACATAACCAAGGGATTCTAGTCGTTTCACCACGAGAGCTGGCTCAAGGCCGGTTCCATCTTCACCAGAACTTGCATAGGACAGCGTCAAAGAATCGGACGCCCGCGTCATAGCTAGGTATAATAGAAAATTTTCGTTGAAAGCCTTCGGCAAAGCCCCTTCAGCCAAGGTTATACCGGCCTCCGCCAATTCTTGACGTTCCTTATCTTTAATGAGCCCTTCATCGCCCATGCTTTGTGGAAATACGCCTTGGTTGAGGCCCATGACGAATACCTTAGGCCACCATTGGCTATAACCACGTTCAATGGTGGTAATCACCACATGGTCCAAGGATGGTGGAATCATGGAATAATTTACATCACTCAAGCCCTCTTCGAGGAGCAACATCATCTCATCCAGTGTCAACACTTCGTCCTTCATGACCATAGAGATTTCGTCTATGAAAGAAATAACAGCATTGTACATCTGTTCATGGCTAGCTTTAGACTCTTGATCGCCCACCGTTTCTGCGTCCTTCGCCCATTCATAGAGGCGCTGTGGCACTTGCAATGTTTCTAAGAGACCATAAAGTTGTTCGCCCCATTCTGCCCCCGTATGGCCTTCGCTATGAGCAGCAAAGTCAAACCATGGGGATAGAATCTCCATAATAGTTTGCCGAGCTTTGTTGATACGAGCTCTACGAGGTGCATCTACATGACTTTCTTCATCTTGCCCTTCATGAAAGCCTCGTAAATAGGGCCAGCTTTCACGTTCCCATTTATAATGGTCGATACCAAACTCGAGTACATAGTTTTCTAATTCATCTACGGCCTCACGGGTAAGGGGCATCAAATCTGTTTTAAGCAATAAGAACATGCTGTCTCGACTGTAGCTATGGCGCACGATATCAAAGAGTGCCGTCAACAACTCGCCTAATGGATGGTTTTTCATAGGCCGTTGGCGGTCGATAAAGTGCGGAATGCCATACCGACCGAAGACCTTTTCTAAGGTATCCCCGTACGTTTCTGACTCGCGAAGCATGATACATACATCGCGGTAACGTGCTTCTGGAGAGGATTCTACGTAGGCTAAAATACGGCGAGCCACCGCATCAGCTTCTCGTTCTCTATTATAACCACGAATGAGTTGAACAGTAGTATCAGTAGAATTTTGCTTGCTAGGACTAGTAAAGTAATTAGACTCTAATTCTTGTACGATTTGAGGGCCCCGTTTGCCGTCAAAACCCACCCAATTAATACTAGTGCCATAACGAGCCACTAAGGTGTCGTAAATTTCTAAAGGACGACTAAAGAGATGTTCCCCTCGACGAGCGAGGTTTAACGCCTTCGGAGCCATCGGTAAGTCAATAGTAATAACGGCTTCCTTAGCCAAATCAAACAAGGTATAGATCAACTCGTAGTGTGTCGGCGTAAACCAATGAAAGCCATCGATAAAGACGTGGCTGTTTTCCATCAGTGGAGATTGAGGCAAAGCCTCAACGATTTCCATAATTGGATCGATATCGCGCTCCCCATGACGACTGATTTCCTCCTCATAGGCAGCCATACAAATGGCAAGTTCGCGCAATTTCTTTTGTAATACTTTATTTTTTACGGACTCCGCCCCACGTTCTAGGTCTGTAGGACCAACGCGGAATGCGCGAAACTCAGAAAAAAGCTGTTGCAATACAGAAGAAAACTCAGGCCGTTTTGTAGCCTGTTCTAAGAGGCCTAGCTCCTTTTGTTTTCGTTTCATAACAAGGCGCAACAACATAGACCGGCCAAAACTAGATAAGCTTGATTGACCGGCTCCTTTGGAGCCTATGGATTGATATACTTGGTAACCCAAACGACCAAAACCTACGACGCGAACCGTAGTAAAACCTTTTTCAGGCATAAATTCTGCCAGTTCCCGCTCTACCCGATACGTAGCTGGTTCAGGAACGAGTAAGATTATGGGTTCCCCTGGACAATCAGTCATCACTTGACGTATCCGTTCATATACGGCACGCGTCTTGCCTGATCCCGGTCGTCCATAATAGGCGCTAATACTCATGAGACCTCCCTAGTGAAACGTTCACCATCTCAGTTTATATAATTTATATAATACGCAAATTTCATCTTATTTATATATTTCTTGTTCTTAGGTATAGCCTAAAACTATTTTTTTCGATATAATATGTTATTATACTAAGTATTATTATATAGTAATATGATATTCTGTGCTTAATTCTGGGGTTAATTTAAGCTAATTGTACAATATTTGACTCATTTGATTATATTTGTTTATAATTAAGAAAAAAATTTATATTTTATTTACAATTAACAGAATTTCATATATAATACATGTTAGTATTTGTGTTATTTGTAAAAATCATGTATTTAGGAGTGAACTATTATGAACAAAAAACATTTAGCAGCTGCTTTTGCAGTATTTGCAGCTACAACTATGTCTTTCTCTGCTTTCGCAGCATCTGTTGATGCTAATGCACGTGCTTACGAACGCGCTGCAGCAGAGCAATATACTTACGCAGCACCTCAAGCGGCTACACCAGCTTACCAATCTGGCTACGTAACAAGTGCACCACGCCCTGGTTACAAACCATTACCAGCGGTACCTTACACAGCAGGTGACATGGCTCAACAAATGCCTGTATCTAAAGAATTAGGCGATCCAATCTTCGTAGCACCTGAAACAACAGCTGTAGGTCTTCAAATCATGGACCCTATCGCTACTAACAGCCAACCTGTATACCAAGAAACTGTAACTTCCGTAACAGCTAATGGTAACGGCAGTGCATATGTTTCCCGTTATAAAACTAACCAATTAAACGCATTCGACTTGTTGTTGAACGGCAAATCTTACACTTACGACTTGCCTGCATACACTAACGGCTACCAAGTGAAAACTGCTAGCTCCTACAACCGTGCTGGCGACGGCGTTGCAAATGTATTCTCTACAAACGTAATCACTGAAGCAGTTGTAAACAACAACTCCTTGCGTATCACTGTTAACATGACTCAACCAACAGCTGTAGCAGCTGCTAAATTGCGTTCCATGCAACAAACTGGTCAAGTAGCAGGCGGTGAAGTAGCTGCATTGTTCGCTTACAATGAAAGCTATGATGGTGTAAAACAAGCTGCTCATTACGACGTATTCAACAACGGCAACCGTTACATCGTTGTTAAATCTGGTGCTGTAACAGTTCCAAATGGTGCACAACACCCTTACGCAACTGCATTGTTCGCAGTAACTGACGACACTGTAGCAGCTGTAACAGTATCTGGCAACACTGCTGATACTTACGATTTAGTTAAAGGTACTGCATACGCAATTGCACAATCTGCTCGCGTATCTAACGCACGTACTCGCTAATTCTAACTATAATTCGTTACGAATTAACTATAATGGTGAAAGCTACAAGCCTTCACACCTAAAGACTATATAAATCACTAAATCCCCGAATGAGGTATCTCATTCGGGGCTTTTTTATGCATCTTACCAATTGAATTCTTTTTATGCATCTTACCAATTGAATTCTTTTTATGCATCTTACCAATTGAATTCTTATATTTATTTTTTTACGATAATCTTGTAAATACTTCTAACGCTTTATACGCCATCAAACGATAGCCTCTTGCATTAGGATGTACTTCACCGGCAAAGACAATTTGGCCGATTTGATCCGCTTCGTATAATGATGTATAAAAGTCTATAACCTTCAAATCATGCTCTGCAGCATAGGCTTTCAGTTGTTCATTGACCTCTCTCACCACAATGTCGAGTCCATCCATATCACTATCGATTTGTGTTTCTAAACCAATAATAACCTTCCCCTTTGTGCTCGCTAGTTCAATAGCTTTCACCAAGGTCTTGAACACATATGTACTATCTCGACCTTGCAAAATATCATTAGTACCACACATTAAGAAGATATGACGCGTGGAATCAGCTACAGCTGTTGGTAGCCATTTTTCAATGTTATAAATCATGCCCTGAACGGAGCAGCCGTCTTCACCATAATTTGTAAAATGTACACCCTCTATAGATGCATCACAAATTTCAACCCAACCTTGGCCATAAGGCACATCATAACCGCGGGTAATGCTATCGCCAAAACAGATAATTTCCATATCTAGACCTCCTGTACTATGCATTAATCATATAACAAAATGACAATTATATACAATATACATACTATGGATTTTTATATGCATTTTTTATAGAATTACATGTTTGACTATGGTATACTAATTCCACATAAGAGAGGTCAAAGATGAGAAAACTATATCCCTTTTTAATACTAGCATTAGCAACATTACAATCAGCTAGTGCGATTTCACAATATGAATTAGAGAACAAGCCTACTCAATACCAAGTTGCTTATAATAGCCCTTCGGAAACTGTGTATATCGACTTAAGTGCACTTAGTCTAGCACAGTCAGGTCCTACATATAGTACGCTTCACGCTCGTACAATTAGTCTCTATAAAAAGCAGAATATTATTGCTGATTATTCAACTAATTATACATACCATCGTGGTAATACATCTAAAGATATTTATCTTATGGATTGGCATGTAGCACCGGCGAAATTCTACCAAGTAAATGGCGCACCTATAGGAACTGCTAATAATCAGCGTTCTGTTCTATCTACAGGTGCTCACGTCGCTACAAAGGGTTCTCCTGTAGCTGAAATAGGTCAATTTATTTTACATAATGCATTGGAATTAGAGCGTATTACCTATACATCTAAGAACCCATACGTACCACCTCGTCCATATAAACCATTAAGTACACCAGCTCCAACAGAAGGTAGGCCATTATTTGGAGTTCAGCCACCAGAAGGTATCTATAAACCGCTAAACCAATTAGAATCTCCTTATACATCTAATCAACCACGGTTATTTCCTTCTAAATTAGGTATATATGGACCCGTTCCACCACCACCGCCTCAAGGGCCTCGACCTAGTGATTGGATTCTCGACATTCAAAATCAGGACATGCCCGATCCAAATACACCTATGAGTGATTGGAGACCTCAACCTGATTATCATGCACCGCAAAAACCATAATCAAAAAATATAGTTACTCGTAACGTATAAAAAGAGACTGAACTGTCCCCTATTTTGAATTGCACCTCCAAAAATTGTGTCCAATTTTTGGGGTGCAGTTCATTAGGAGAGCTAATTCAGTCTCTTTTGTTTCATATTTTGTTTGTTTCCATACAATCAGAGGAACCTATTGTATGATGCTTTCACATTATTTAAGACGTACAAAGAACAATGCAATAGCACCGATAACTGGTGCAATGGCAAGGGTCATCAATGCAGATTGATAACTGCCTGTAGCTGTTAACATGCTACCTAAAATCATAGGTGCCAACATAACGCCGATCTGATTAAACAAGTTTACGAAGCCTGCAGTTGTACCGCGTAAATGAGGTGCTGCGGATTGAATTACGAGAGCATTTGTTAAAGCACTATGCATGAAAGCACCAATACCAAGAATTGGACCTGTTATAAAGAGCATATCTGGATTTGTGGTGCTCGCAAAGAGGATCAATGCTGGTGCAAATAAGAACATAACAAGCGCCACCAAATGGTTCTTCTTAATCGGTAATATATCGGACAAAATACCGATAGTCGGTTTCGCAATAAGCGCGGCTAAACCAAAGGCAGACATTACATGGCCTGCATAGATGGCATTAACGCCGAGCTGTTTAACCATGTACAAGTTTGACCATTGCGCCACGGCCCAAGTAGCACCGGTAGCAAAGAAGCCTGCAAAGGCAAGACAACAAATATTGCGATTCTTCAAAACATGTAACAAGTTTTCCTTTAAAGAAGTCTTTTCCCCTATATGAGCAGATGCAGCACTCACCTCTGCTTCTCGTTGAGCTAAAATCTCAGCACTTGGCTTACGAACCGTAAAGTAGCTAAGAATGAAAACAAGGATTGGTAATACTGCTGTTAAAAGAAATGCATTTTGCCAACCATAATTAGTTGCCACATATGGTGCATAAAGGTTTACAGTAGTCAATCCAAGGGATGTACAGGACATGAAGATACCCACGGCTGCACCACGTTGATTAGGCCCAAAGTAATCCCCAATAGCACTTAAACAAGATGCTTGTACCGGACCAGATACAATACCTAATAAGAATCGTAATACCCATCCATAGGTGTAATTATCTATAGTACTCATCAATGCCGTAATAACTGCCATAGCAAGTAAGCTTACCAAAATGGTGTAACGATAACCAATGCGATCCGCTAAGATACCACCTGGTAGAACCATAATGGCATAGCCCATATAAAAGGCGGATAAATAGGCTGTACCCATTTGAGGCGTAAAGCTCAAGGCCTCATTAACGATAGGCATCAAGGATGCCCAAGATAAACGCATAACAAAGCTAATCAAAAATGTTAGCCACACGCTGACAAGAATTAAAATCTGAGTTCGTGAGAAACTAAGTCGATTCATACGAGCTCCTTTCTACAGAAAAATAACATATAAAGCTATCATACTATAAATAGAAAGAGTTTTTCAAACTAAAAAAGAACCCGTTACCAAAACGATAAAGGGTTCTCTCTAGTATTATACAAGGAACGGGCTACCGCTTGCTTTGAAATCTATTTTTGAACGTAAGGAATTTATCATATGAATTTAGTTGTTCAGCAGAATAATTTTCCATAATTTCAGTATTATCACTATCTACAATAGAAACAAAAAATATGACATTATTTGTTTTTTTCTTATCTATATTTTCTATCGCTTTTTTAAATCCTTCTATAATTGAATCATATACTTCCGCCTGATATTGCTCAAAATTATCTTCAGATATTAATGTATTTCCATCATTAAGAATATTTTGAATCTCATTATTGAATATACTATCTATTTTCTCAGGAACCTCTCCAAGTCCTATTGCAAATTGAGGGTAATACCATTTAATAAAAGGCTGGTCTTCTTTTGGGTAGTTTACTTTTTCTATTTCGTAGTGAGAAATAGTGTTAGCAGCCCACCCCAGATATGAACAATAGTCATCAATAAATAATGTATAGGCAAAAACTTCATTAGAATTATATCTTTCTAATACAAATTTAAATGACTCTGTAACTCCTTTAGATACATTCTGGATTAAATCTTGAATTATATAATTACTTAAAATACTCATTTTAGTTTTCCTTTTATAAGTTTTTATTATCAATCAGTTTCTATGCACATTTACTAGGTGATCCGTATTTTCCAAAAACCTTACCACCAATTCTAGTCAATTACTTACTCATGTATCTATCTGTTTGAGCTTTGTTATACTTATCCAATACTTTTGAATAAATTCTTCAAATTTAATTAATATGGAAGTCCTTTGGTTATGATGTTTATAGCATATCCTTAAGTTATATTTGTTCATATAAAGTTAAATTCTTTTCTGTGCTTTTATATATATCTGTATAGAAATAAATTCTATTATCTTTTATCTCTTTCAGATAAACCAAGTCTTCGATCCCCCCAATATACCCAATTGATAAATTATCTAAATTTAATGTTGCAAGCCTAAATCCAACAACGCAAAATCGTCTAATAAAAACTGGAATATATATTTTTCTATTGAAATACAACAAAGGCCCTCCAAACCCCTGTTCTTTAATAATAACTTGACCGTTAATGGATAGACTTCCAACTAAGGGAGAACCTTGATTTACTTCCATCAAATCAAGGTAACTGACTTCCCATTCGTCAAAAAAATTTTTTTCTTGAAAGTCTAAAGGAGTTTCATTCAAAATTTTTAACTTAGACATTTTTATATTTTCTCTTGTCAAAGAATTGAAATCTTCTTCTAATTCTACAAGGAGTTTACCAACTTCATTATTAAATGGCCAAGAATCAATTACTATCCGAGATAATAAAAATTCTTTCCCTTTTTTTTGTTGAAAAATACTTTCTGAATTTAGATAATTAATCATGTCATATAGTTCATTTTTTATAGAAACCAACTGCTGTTTATTTGTATAACTATATTCATCACAATTATTAATCATTTTATCAATTTCGACTAAAACTATATTAATCTTTTTTATAAATTGCTCCTGATTCATTGTCTTATTAACCTTTCTAAGACATTAATATATTTTTGTGTTTATCCACCAGGCAACCCCAAACCTTGAGGTGCAGCTTTACCTTCAATAATAGTTGTTCCTGATTTCATTTTAAATTGAGCAATATTAGTCATGAGGTTCCATTTTGGTTACATAAACCATCTTTAATATCAAGTAATAAATTCAAAAATAGCTCTTGAAAATCATCTATTTCATTATTATTTAAATCAGTTATATCAGGATACAAAAAACAAACTGTTATGCGTTGTATATATTTATCTATACCATTTAGCACATCATATCTAGACCAAACATCAATTGCTATTCATATATTCGTGAGGCATTCAAAAGGCTTTTCAAAGAGTACGAAGCATTTTACTTTCAGGATAAGCTTTGAGTTGGAATAGATCATTTGTTCTTATAGATGAGATTCTCAGGTTTTTTGTCGGGAGAAATAAGAAGTTTATCAAGGTATTCGGGGTCATGCCAGTCATCCCAAGGTGCTAGACTAAAATAAGCTTTAATAAAATCATCAATAATAGCTGAACCTTCGGTATTAATACCAATAATATTTCCTTGTTCAATTAAATCAATATTAGGAAAATATTGTTTCAGTATATTTTTATTTACTATACCTTGTTGAATAATTGGCCAGAATCCTTTATCTAACGATTCTTCAGTAATAAACATAGCAGCAATAACATCGTTTTTATCTATTTTTATATCTTCATATAAAGGAAGGTTTTTTGAGGAAATTTTCATTTTGGTAATTAAGCAGGCTACACCTATCCAATCATATCTTCCAAGAATCTGTCCAACAGCTAAAAAATCATCTTCTATGGGAATGCCAAAATAATCGCCTACCTGCCATTTCTGTTTTTTTCTTGCCATTTTTAAAAGTTTCTTTCTGTAATTCAATAAGACATGGGAATTTTTCCACCTAAAAGGCGGCCCGAATGCCTTATTCAACATTGTCATAAATTATGTTTTATTTGTAGAAAATATATTATCTTCTATATGACAGTTTTGAAAAGAGCAGTTAGATATTAAATGATCTTGTATATGCATTGATCTGAATACACAATTAATAAATGTACAATTAGTAAATTTTGTATTACAAACTATTGCCGTAATAAAAGAACAATTAATAAAATTACAATTAGTAAAGGAACTATAGCTTATGAACGCACCACGAAATGAACAGAAAGAAAATTTGAGACTTTCAATTTTCCTATGGGATATTTCGTATCTGTGAAAATCAATATTATCTATATGGGTTAACTGTCTAGAAATTAAAGCATCTAACTCTTTTGTTTCGATTTTAATTAGAGACTTTGTAATATTTTTAAGTAATTCTTGAATGTCATTTGATATCATTTTTATTACCACCAATCTATAGGGTCTGGTTGTATATCTTTCAAAGGTATTCTTGGTTTAGATAATAGAGCAGTTCCTGGGGTACTAGCAGGTGTTCGTAACTGTCGTATTGTAGGCGTCGGTAATGGTTTCGGGCAGCCATTGGGCGTTGTAGCCGTAGTTTGCGGTATGACCAACAAGAGAGAAATTTGGATACCATAATTAAAAGTTTCATACAGACTACAGTTTGCTTTTTTCATTCAAATGAAAATTTTAACATTTTTGATAAGCGATTTATAAAATATAGAATTGCCAAATGTTCATCTTGGCAACAATATTCTTCGGTTCTCAATCCTCTTTCAGAATAGAATATATGCCATTTTTTATTTTCTTCAACAATACATAATGATTCATCATTTACTTCATTGATTGAGTAACTATCTTCTGGTACTCCTTTACTTTTAAGATATGAATTTAATTCATTAATTTTTAACATTTTCCTATTTTCACCTCTTCCAGATGCCCAGATTCTATATGATTTAACAGATTTTGGTAATTCATACTGTGTCCCTAATCCAATCTCTCCGAACAACGACATAATTTTACTTGCAGCTACATTATCAATTGATTTCAGTACCCTATATATGGTATAAGGCTTTAGATTAGAACCAGGAGGTAAGACTCTCATAGAGTATGGTATTCCTACTGGAGATACAGATTGTCTCCACCTGAAAGCCCAATCGGATCCTGATTCACAAACTGCCCGGCCTCAGGCTCGTAATATCTCATCAGGTTGTAATGCAGCCCGGTTTCTTTATCAAAGTATTGGTTTTGCAATCTGAACGGCTGATGCGCATCCTTTTAAACCCGCCCGTCCTTTTTCAGACGACCTCATGTGGTATATTCGCCGCACCATAACAGATTGCCGTGGATGTCGGTCATCTCTCTCAGTATGCCGAACGGGTCGTAGGCGTAGCGGCGGTTAAGTACGATACAAAAAAGGTCGTCTGAAAATATCGAATCTTACTTTTTATTTTTTTTCTTAGGATTTATTTCTTCTTTACGTTGCTTATAAAATTGCCAATATTTTTTGTCTTCCATAGAGAAAGGTATGTAACGTAGCTCATTATAAGTTAGGTCAAAATATTTATAGGCATTTTCCATATCACCTAGTTCGTAATAGATAATACCTGCCCATAGAAATGTACTGCCATCAGGAACTGTTTTTCGCGCCTCTAATGCAATATTTATCCATTCAAGTGCCTTAGAATAATCCTTTAACTCTTTAAATCTGCCAGAAATTTCAGAACATAGCCCACTAGTTGGGGTTACGAATTGAGTAGCAGGTTTTGGAATTAAATCCCAAGCCCTCATTAACTCATTAATCCTTTCCTGAAGAGTTTTAGCTTGTCTCGACTCACATATAATATTATTAATTTCACTATTTAACTCAGGATTAATATCAGATAAATACATGGTTTTCCTCCTTTTCCTAAACCTAGGATTTTTCTTTCGGCTATTACAATTTAAACCCTAAGGATCTAATCAAATAGATACATTCGGTGCAAACCAATAAAGGTTATCACAGCCATCCAACCCAATCGGATCCTGATTCACAAACCGTCCCGCATCAGGCTCATAATACCTGAAGAAGTTGTAGTGCAACCTCGTTTCACGATCGCAATACTGGTTTTGCAGGCGGAAGGTCTGGTATGCGCTATCCGTTAGCTGGGTTTTCTCTTTCAGACGCCCCCAGGCGATATATTCGCCGTACCACAACAGGTTGCCACCGCAAACGAATTCAGTGTCCTCTTCGAGGCTACCTGAAACTTCTTGACTGCTTTTCAGACTACCTCAAAGAGGTATCGAGACCGTCTGAAATAGTTTGAGTTTAAATAGTTTACTAAATTTGTTTTTTAAGAATTTTCTCTAAATAATCTGAAAAATTAGCTGCTAAAGTTAGCAATTCATCAGTATCATGATTGTAAATCATTACCGTTTTAGATGGGGAAATATAAATAGGATTTCCCCAGCCATCGGTGCCAATTATTAAATTACTTTGACCATCTTTAAGATAATCGGAAAATTCTTTATTTAAATCAATAATTGTATCTTCCCCAAGAAATTCGGAATTATGTATTCCATATATTTGAGCATCCCTAATGACACCCCCCCAAATCTCATTGTAAATTCTTTAAAATCGTCATCTAACTTGATATTAAGTGATTTCTCTACATTGAGGACCTCATCATCAGTTGTTGGCTTTCCTTGAGCGACTGGATTTTTTTGAAAGAAAGCAATTAACTGCTCTAAAACAAATTTGTTTAACATAAATACTCCTTATTAAACTAATAAGACTTACCTGCTTTTAGGTCTCTACGTCTTAACTCTTTTCTGGCTCTATATTTCCAATATTCTATACGGCAATTTCAAAAATCATGTCTGACACTGTCATTTCCTACACCTTTACCTTTTTGATTACCAATATGTTAGATAACTTTTACATTTATAGTGATTTTCCCAGCCGGTGTAGTTGCCGAACTACAACAAATTGCCATCCTTATCGGTCATATCGCGCGGGATGCCGATTTGGTCTCAGTGGAAGTGGAAGTAGTGGGTTTGTTGGCAGTTTTCGTAGTCTTCGCTGATGTGGTTTAGACAGGCGAAACCGCCTTCGTGCGTACCACAATGCTCTACGTCGGGATTGGAGGTTTCGTACGGGCTACGGCTTGCTATTTTGAATGGGTTATTTCTTCTACTCTCCCATCTTTTTTAGAAATAACTATATGGAAATTACCACCTAGTGCTTTTGGAGGGGCTCCATTAATGATCCAGACATCTTTCTCTTCAATAATACGGTATGGTTTTTGATTTATTGAAACGGTATTTCCATATACGTTTTTTATGTATGTTTCAGCAAGATCAAGCGCCATATTTTTTGAACTGACTAACATATTGCTCTCCTTTTTGTCTAAAAAATCTTTTGCAAAAGCTGAAGTAAAACAAAGAAATACTAATATAGTAAAGAGACGGATTTTGTTCATCATTCTTTCCTTAATACCAAAATTTAAAAATCGATTGTGCTTGTGTAGGTAATGCAGTACTGCGCACACCCTATATCGGGATTGGAGGTTTCATGCGGGCTACGGCTACTTTTCTAGAAACCTTGGCTTATGTATTCGATTAACAAAATAATAAGTAGATTTAGGAATTACTTATTAACTTTTCGAGATATTCAATACTTCTGAATAAATAATGTTCACCTATTTGCTGTATCAAATTTGATGGACCCCCAAATAATATTTTTTCTAAATACTTTTTAAGAATTATAAGCTCATCTTTTTTTAAGAGATTTAAAGCATGAGTGATGTTTTCTGCGGTAGGTATATTTATAATAAATTCTTCTATATTTACTGGAATATCATCATTTCTAATACTATTACTGATGCTATCAATAATTTTAGGCATTAAATAATTTATTCCTTCTGGTGAAAAAAAGATAAATGGTACTAAATTATGTTCATCAATAATAATTTTCTCTATTGGGGTATATTCGTAATACTTAAATTCATCTTTAAATTCCTCTATTTTATAGATGTTTTCTCGATAAAGTTTTTTGAACAATCCTTTTTTAGGATAATCTCTATAAGGAATTTTCAAGAAGGGCATATTTATCTCCATTATGCTAGATAACTTTTACATTTATAGTGATTTTTCCATGCGATGTATTCGCCGAACCACAAGAGGTTGCCGTGGATGTCAGTCATCTCTCTCGGTATGCCGAACGGGTCGTAGGCGTAGCGGCGGTTAAGTACGGTACCAAATAGGTCATCTGAAAATATCGAATCTTACTTTTTGGTTTTTTTCTTAGGATTTAGTTCTTCTTTACGCTGCTTATAAAATTGCCAATATTTTTTGTCTTCCATAGAGAAAGGTGTGTAACGTAGCTCATTATAAGTTAGGTCAAAATATTTATAGGCATTTTCCATATCACCCAATTCGTAATAAACGATTCCTGTCCATATAAACACACCTGCTGCAGGTTCATCTTTTCGTGCCTCAAGTGCAATTAACATCCACTCAAGGGCTTTTTGATAATCACCTAATTTTTTATAATTTTCTGAAACACCACAGGCGATTGCCGAAGTAGGCTCAACGAACTGAGTGGCTGGTTTAGGTAAAAGTTCCCATGCTTGATTCAGAATATCAATACTTTCCTCCGGCGTAGTAGCATCATTTGAGTTACATACAAACTCATTGATTTTTTTGTTTAATTCATAATTTACTTGATCTAAATACATAATTTCTCCTTCTTATGTGCATTCTTTAAAGAGTATTTATTACCATGTTGGTCCGGTTGTGTACCTGTGCCAAGGGTTATAGCTATAGGAATCGGTGTAGATATAGGTATATCTACCATCCGGCTGAACTTTCTGCAAGAGGTAACTGCCGTCCCAAACAAATCCGGTTTCCTCTTCGAAGCCGTCTGAAACTTCTTCGTTTTTCAGACGGCCTTAATGTTTTATCAGGTTTCTATTAAATATGTAACTTATTGTTTGTAATATCCCATTAGGTTTCTAATTTCTTTAGATTTCTTTTTATCGTGATATTCTTCAGATGTATAATGTTTTGCATCATATCCAAACTCATTTTTTATATTTGTTTTAGCTCCATTTTTTAAAAGAATTTCAATAATATCAAGATTTCCATGAAGACAAGCATTTTGAATAGGAGTGAAATTTAATTCACCTTGTTGATTGACATTTGCTCCATTTTCTATTAATAGAATAACATCTTTTTTAGATTGGGAATTAACTGCTAAATTTAATAATGTTTCTCCCATAGATCCTAAGTCATGTACGGAGGTTATAGGACTATGATTCAAAAAACTAGGGAAATCCCGATATTTAAAAAAAAGATTTTTCAAGGAATTATTCATAATTTAGCCTCATAAAGAATTTATTTAGTATATTCAGATTTTGCTTTTTCTTTTAAAGCATCTAGCCTATTTTAACAACCATTTATTTTGATTGTATGTCTCCAGGGTTACATTTTTCTGTCCCAATTAGTTATAACTCGATACATCTTTTGGCATGATTAATTTGCGCACTTAGAGTTGCGCATATAGACGCTTGAGGTGATACTGGAGTATCACAAAACCTTTTCGCTAGTTGATATTCTCGATCACGTTTATCAGATTTATTATTTTTTTATTTGCTTTGTTAAACAATTATTGTAACTTTGCAAAACACTCTAAAGGGATTTAATCCTAGAAAATCTACCCAATTTACGATACTAAATGCATAAGTATAAAAATTTGTACCTCCTAAATATTTAATAGGATCCTGATTCACAAACCGCCCGGCCTCTGGCTCGTAATAACGCATCAGGTTGTAATGCAGCCCCGTCTTACGGTCGACATATTGGTTTTGCAGGTGGAAAGCTTACTGAATGTAGATATAGGCGTAGTGACGGTTAAGTACGGCACCAAAAAGGTCGTCTGAAAATATTGATCTGCACCCATTTTCCTGGACACATATTATTTACTAGCCTAAACACATGGATGCTTCCCTGTATTTTACAGGAGGCATCCATTTTATTTTTTTCTGGATCCTTTTGTTGTTGTAATAATTAATGTATTCTTCTATCGTTACTGCAAAAGCATTAAATAATATATATTCTTTTTCAAAACCATAATATATTTCTGTTTTCAATCTACCAAAAAAGGTTTCTATCACAGAGTTATCATAACAATTTCCTTTTCAATTGCTTTTCTTTTAAATTCATAACTATATCTCATGAAAATACCCCCTTTACTGGTTATCCAGTAAAGGGGGTACATATCATAACCTAAAGGGCTTTCTAATGTGGCGGAGAGGGTGGGATTCGAACCCACGGCCCCTTGCGGAGTCACTGGTTTTCAAGACCAGCTCCTTAAACCACTCGGACACCTCTCCATAACGGTATTATTATATCAGATTGGCCCAATAATAAGCAACAACGTAATATCGTACAAGAAAAAAGCTGGCTCAAAGCCAGCTTTTTCATGTGTATTTGTTGTTAAAGTAATGTTTCAACTACTTACTATTGAATTAAGTATTCACTAATTATCATAAATTAGAATAAATCTTTTTTCCACATACCGATAATGGCAATAATAGAGAATACTAATGCAACACCTATAACCTCATAGAATCCCTCTGGATCATCTTGGAATGGCAATGGCACGTTTGTCCCCCACAAGCTAAATACGATTGTTGGCACCGCCATAGCAATAGTAAGGGTCGCCAACATTTTCATAACCAAGTTAAGGTTATTAGAAATAATGGATGTAAAGGCGTTCATCATGTTCATCAAGATATTGGAGTACATTTCAACCATCTCGATGGCCTGTTTATTCTCGATGATAACGTCCTCTAGTAAGTCCTCATCCTCTTCGTACATTTTGAGAAGATGTTTATAGGAACTATGACCACGCAAGCGCAATAGACGTTCCATAACGGTACCATTCGTGCGCAATGCAGATGTAAAGTATGTCATGGATTTCTGTAATTCCAACAATTGGAAGAAGTCTTTATTCTTTGTAGTATGACGCAATTGGACTTCAATATCGTCAGTACGGCGGTTGATTTGTTGCAAGTAGCGCAAGAACATAGTTGCTGTGCGATACAAGATTTGGAACAAGAAACGCGTCTTTTTGTATGTATAGAACGTAGAAATCTGATTAGAAATGAACGGATACAATACTTCAGATTCTTCGAGGCAGACCGTAATAAAGAAGTCTGGCGTCAAGAAGATACCAAGCGGCACTGTATCATACATATCGTTACCGCGGATAACCGGAATATTGATAACGATAAAGATGTAGTTATCCTCTAACTCCACGTGAGAACGTTCTTCCATATCGAGAGCGGTCTTTAAAACGTCCGTTGGGATTTCCGTCAAAATATTGATAAGGGATAACTCATCGGGGTCTGGGTTCACCAAATTTACCCAAGAACCTTTTGTGGCATCTGATACAGTGCTATCGGAAACTAACTCTTCTTCTATATGTTTATACACCGTAATCATGCTATCCCTCCTTCCAACGAACTTATAGTAATCATCTAATAAATTATATACTATTTTATAGCTATTATTCAATTCAATTGTGAAAGTTTTGTGTATCTAGAACATACATATACAGTTTTATGTCTATTTATGATGTACAAATGTATATAGTAAAAGTATCGTAAATGTTTAATCCACGCAATAAAATAACCTCTAAGTTAGTCAGTTACTAACCTAGAGGTTATTTATATCAGTCCTAATCATTCAGATCAGGAGAATGTAATTTATTTCGTTCCTCAACAGAGCTATAAACTCTGCTTTCACCTAATTGCGGCGCAAGATACGAACAGAGTTCAAGATACAAAGGATGGATACGCCAGTATCACCAAATACTGCCCACCACATGGATGCATAGCCCATGAGGCCAAGCGCCATGATAAGGATTTTAACAGCAATAGCGAACACTACGTTTTGCCATGCTACGCGCAACGTCGCTTTGGACAAGTCAAGGATATGTGCAATAGCAGTCAAGGACGGACGCATGAATACAACGTCTGCCGCTTCGATAGCCGCATCAGCACCGCTACCCATCGCACCACCTACATCAGCACCAGCAAGTACTGGAGCATCGTTGATGCCGTCCCCTACGAACATAGTTGGACCATATTCAGAGCGAATATCTTGTACTACGGACAATTTATCTTGTGGCAACAATTGAGCGCGAACAGCACTTACACCAGTTTCTTTAGCGATGTAATTTGCACTTGCTTCAGCATCACCTGTAAGCATAACAGTTTTAATATCTTGACCATTAAGATTAGCAATCGCTTCAGCAGAGTCTGGGCGAGCTTCATCGGCGATGATGATACGACCTAAGTATGTATTACCTTCTGCCACAAGAACTTCTGTGCCATATTCAGCAGACTCTGTTGGATAGCCTTGCACATTATAGCGTTCCATAAGGCGACGGTTACCAATAAGTACTTGTTGACCATCAGTCATACCCACCATACCTTCACCAGCTAACTCTTGAACGAAATCAGAAGGTTCCACTGTAAGGCCTTGATCTTTTGCTTCAGACACGATGCTTGTTGCAATTGGATGAGTAGAAACGGCTTCGATAGCTGCCGCCATGGATAACAATTGACTGGAACTTACATGAGAGCCTACAGTTTCTACGCTGTGAACTTTGAACTCACCAGATGTGATGGTACCAGTTTTATCAAGAGCTACTGCTTTCACATTAGCCAACGCCTCGATAACTCGACCACCTTTAAGCAAGATACCGTGTTTAGACGCATTGCCGATACCGGAGAAGAATGCAAGTGGCACGCTAAGCACCAATGCACATGGGCAAGAAATAACGAGGAATGTTAAGGCTGTGTAGATCCATTTATGCCATTCGCCTGTAATAAGGGATGGGATGATAGCTACAGCCAATGCAAGAGCTACAACGATTGGTGTGTATACGCGAGCAAAACGCGTAATGAAACGGTCGATTTTAGGTTTAGAAGATGCTGCATTTTCAACGGCATCAAGGATTTTAGTAACCATAGATTCTTCAAGAACCTTATCTACACGCATTGTAATACGACCAGATTCGTTGATACAACCAGACATAAGTTGAGTGCCAGGTACGGCGCGAACAGGTACAGGTTCACCTGTTACAGGTGCTGTATTAACGCGTGTTTCACCTTCAAGCACTGTGCCGTCTAGAGGAATTAAATCGCCAGGACGAACTTCGATAGTCCAACCTACTTCAACCTTTTCAGGAGCCATAACTACGATTTCACCACCGCAGTCTGTATCTACAACCCGCACCTCTTGAGGACGCATATCGACAGCGTTCATGATTTCTGTACGACTACGATCAGTTGCTTTTTCTTCGAAGAACTCACCAATACGGTAAAACAAGATAACACCTACGGCCTCAGGCAATGCATCGATAGCAATAGCGCCCAATGTAGCGATAGACATCAAGAAGTTCTCGTCGAACACTTGGCCTTTTAAGATATTACGACCTGCGATGCGCAATACTGGGAACGCAAGAAGAATATAGGCAATATAGTAAATTGGAGTTTCGATAGACTCTGGCAAGCTGATGGACGGAACAACCGTAGTCAACGCTTCGTAGAGCATAAATAACAAGCCTGCTACGATAACTGCAATTGTTACTGCCTCACTGCCGTGGTCGTGATCATGACCATGGTCATCCACAGCCGCTTTAGATTTACGCTCATAATCAGCTACGGTTACGCCCTCTTCGATGGCATCACAAATCTCTTGAATGTCACGTTTAAGAGCTTCTCGGTCTTCCCAAGAGCCGGTTAATTTTAATTGATGTGTAGCAATTGTGAAATTTGCAGTCTCTACAACATCCATTTTACGGATACGATCTTCAATTTTTGCTGCGCAGTTCGCACAGTTCAAATCCTTCAACAACAATGTTTCTTCCATGATATCTCCTTTGATAATGGTGAAAGCTTCTATCCTATATAGTAAGTTAGTTTCTAATACTTATTAGACATATCTTATAGCATATCTTTTAGATATTTTTACTTTTCTCATCAGATACTTTATATGAGTATCCATTCATATGTCTATTTTAATAAAATATATACTGTATGTCAAGAAAAATTATCAAAATATATGACACTAAACATTAGTAAAATAGCCTATGCTCATCATACACGAGCATAGGCCAAATCTATGTTTCTTCACTTTACAATTTACTTTACTGAGTTTCTTTATTCGATTACTTTACCAATTACATTAGTGTTATTATTATCAACTCTTCAAAGGTTCTTATTCAAAAGGGTTCTTATTCAAAAGGGTTCTTATTCAAAAAGATTAATTTCCTTTATATCTTTAAAAGCAATGGCTACGCCCCCAATAGATAGACTATGGGCAGGTTTACCTATCGCCTCGATAGTCCCTACTAATTCCGTATAGCAATGCCCTGTATAATAAAGCACTCGTACAAAATCCCCTTCCACCAAGGATTGTATAGTACGGTTTAATTCCTCTATTTGATCCTCCGATAGCTCTACACGATTCTCTTTAGGCCGTGCCACAGCTGCCAGTAATACTTCAAATCCCTTTAATGCCGCAAAGGGCATAAATTGTTTCGCCCGTTGCAAACGAGACATACGATGTTTCATTAATTTATTCCCCATTATGGCCACCTACCAAGGTATTTCTAAAGCGCATTGTCCCTTCATCTTGCAAGCTAGAGGCACGTAAAATAGCATTTTTACCGAACTGCTCCTTGATAGATAACATCGCCTCATGTACTTGACGCTCCTTTTCCTCTTCCTCCGTCGCAAGAGAGCTGAATAAATCTACCTCCTGAGGTATAGCAGAGCGATTGACTAAATCCTCAAAGCTTACGCCTATACGCCGTATAAGTTCATTTTTATGGCAATGTTGTTCATATAATTTAATTACTGCCGTCGTTAATGCTTGCAATGAATCAGTGTGCTGTTTAAGCTTTTTAGAACCTCCAGTAGAGCGCACCATATCATCTGCATAGCCAATATGAACGTGAATATGGTTTGTAACCCCTTTGATTTGTAAAAGCTCTAATACCAAGGACTCCACCATTTCCCGCATAGGCACGTACGCCTCTTCATAGGTATAGTTACGCAACAAAATCTGGCTATGCGAGATAGAGTGCTTAATAGGACGATACGCATGAATATCTGCAATCGTACAAGGCTCACAGCCCCAAGCATGATCGATAATAAGCTCTGCATTAATACCAAACTCCTTATATAACTTTGCTTCAGGAACCATGGTAATACCATGTAAATCATACGCACCATACTTATGTAAGCGGTTGGCTATGCCTTTACCAATCTGCCAAATATCAGTCAAGGGCTGATGATACCAGATTTTCTCTTTAAAGAGGCTTTCATCAAGATACCCTATAAAATCAGGCGCATGTTTTGCCAGGATATCGAGAGCAATCTTGGCAAGGAACAAGTTTGTTCCAATCCCAACAGTGGCATAAATCTTGGTCGCCTCTAACACCGCATCAAGTAACATCTGCGCTAGCTCTCGAGGCGTTTTCTTGTAGAGCGGTAAGTAGGGGGTGATATCAATGAAATACTCATCGATAGAGTATACATGCACATCCTCAGGTGCCACATACTTGAGCAAAGTCCCGTAAATCTCAGCAGACGCCTGCATATACCGTTTCATATGAGGCTTCACCGTCAAATACTCAATGTGCGGAGGAATCTCAAAAAGACGACTGCGATTTTTAACACCTAGCTTTTTTAAGGCCGGTGAAATGGCCAATGTAATAGCCCCTTTGCCACGAGATCCATCGGCCACCACCAAAGGCGTCGTAAACGGATCCAGCCCCAAATCGGCACACTCCACAGACGCGTAAAAACTCTTCAAATCAATGCACATATACATTCGATCCGTATCAGCTGAACCCATACAAACACCCCCTTAAACCGCTAAATCACTAGACTCTACAAGAAATATGAAAAGAAGAATCTCTATGATTAGTATAACAAAAATACAGAGTATTTTCAAACATATGTTTGTTATTATAAAGGTAAATTTTAGGTATAAATAAAAAATCCCAAGCCTTAACTATATAGTTAGGACTTAGGATTAAATGATATAACTTCACCTGCAATATACTATTCAATTACAAACTTAACCAATTTTCTCCTTTTCTACCAACAATATAACGAAAACTATCTAGTGCCACTATATTGATGGGACATCTTCATATCTACAGTGATAAAAAGAAAGGACTATACTTATGCAGCGACATCAGGTCACGAGGAGCAAAGAAGTATAGTCCTTTCTTTTTAATTAAAATGTAGCTATGTCACGGGGCCCCATCAATATAGGCACACCCACAATAGTTTTCATTATTGTTCCGGCCCCATGTCTCGGAATTCCACGTCTCTAAATTGTGTTAATTCCCCAATGAATTGGAGTTCCACGGTACCGACGGAACCATTACGGTGTTTACGAATGAGGACTTCTGCATTATCCCCTTTTTCGGAGTTTTCATCGTAATATTTATCGCGGTACAAGAAGATAACGATATCCGCATCTTGTTCAAGAGAACCAGATTCACGAAGGTCAGACAGTACAGGCCGTTTATCTGGTCTGCTTTCAACACTACGAGACAACTGAGATAAGGCAATGAGTGGCACATTGAACTCACGGGCGATCAATTTAAGGTTACGAGAGATTTCAGATACCTCTTGTTGACGGTTCTCGCTACCCTTGCCGGAGTTGCGGCCTTGCATCAACTGAATATAGTCGACGATAACGAGATCGAGACCATGTTCCACCTTAAGACGGCGCAATTTTGAGCGCATATCTTGCACGGTAAGGCCCGGCGTATCATCGATAAAAAGCTTAGATTTGCTCATGCGGTCCGCAGCGGCAATAACCTTTTCCCAGTCAGCAGGGTCCATATTTGCACGGCGCAGTTTTTCAGAGCTTACACCTGCCACGGAGGACAGAATACGACCAACCAGCTGTTCCTTGCCCATTTCTAGGGAGAAGAACGCTACCGTCTTGTCGTACAACATCGTTACGTTTTGAGCGATGTTCAAGGTGAAAGCCGTTTTCCCCATCGCAGGACGAGCTGCTACGAGGATAAGGTCAGATTTTTGTAGACCATTAAAGACATGATCTACATCTTTAAAGCCTGTTGGCACCCCTGTAATAGCACCATCATGCTGTTGCAATGCATTTAATTTATCTAAGTTAGATAGTACAACCTCCCCAATAGGAGCAAATGATGATTCGGACTGGGTTTGACCACTTACGTCCAGTACCATTTGTTCCGCCTTGTTGAGGATAGCCGTTGGCTCATCTTCGCCAGCGTACGTCATGCCTACGATTTTATTCCCTGCATCGATAAGACGGCGCAACTGAGCTTTTTCACTGATGATTTTCGCATGTTCCTCTACATTATAGGACACCGATTCATTAGCAAGCGATGTAATATAAGCAAGACCGCCTACCGCATCGAGACGTTTACGACGATCTAGCTCTTCACCAACAGTGATAAAGTCCGCCGTCTTGTTAGCATGCACGATTTCTAAGATAGCATCATAAATAATACGATGCGCATCGCGATAAAAGTCTTCAGATTTTAGAATACTCGTTACCGTATCGACAACAGCACCCGAGTTGGATCCATTCGTTAATAAAGCCCCCAAAACGGCTTTTTCCGCATCTAAATTATGCGGTGGAATGCGTACATCCATGATAATCCCCTTTATAAAACCACTATGGATAAAAGAATTCACCATACTCAAAGAGCATGGTGAACACTATTATTCAGCTACTACGTTAACCTTGATAGTACTTGTAATTTCAGGATGAACACGAACGAGTACATCATGTACGCCTAATGTTTTCAATGGTTCTTTGATTTCGATTTTCTTTTTATCGATATCTACTTTGTATTGCGCTTTAGCTGCATCGGAAATATCTTTTGCAGTAACGGAACCGAATACACGACCTTCTTCACCCATGCGAACTTTTACAGTTACTTCAACCTTAGTCAATTGAGCTGCCAAGATTTTAGCCTCGTCATTGGCAACCGCTTTATTGTGAGCGATGGATTCTTGCTTTTGTTTCGCATTATTTACGTTAGTTGCTGTACCTTCAAGGCCAAGACCTTTTTTGATTAATACATTACGGCCATATGCATCGCTAACTTCAACGATTTCACCTTTTTTACCAACTTTTTTAACGTCTTCTAACAATACTACTTTCATTGTTGTTCCTCCTCTTGTTCAGCGGAATGAAGGGCTTCTAGAGCACGCTCTAAGATGGCCTGCTTCGCTTCCTCTACGGTCATACCTTGTAATTGGGCACCAGCCACAGTTCTGTGACCACCGCCGCCCAAGGCTTCCATCACAACCTGTACATTTACCTTGCCTTTGGATCGAGCACTAACGCCGATACCGCCGTCATTCAAGGAATACAGTACAAAGGCTGCTTCAATATCTTCATTACTGATGAGCATGTCTGCACTTTGTGCAGCTAATGCCATCATATCCTTCAAACCTTCAGGGGCTACAGAAATAGCAATCCCTTCAGTTCGGTTGGCTTCAAATACCATTTTAGCACGCAATTGAACAGAATCGAAGGTTTCAATAAATAATTGTTTAACCCGCTCAATATCTGCCCCTGCACGGCGCAAGAATGCAGCCGCTTCAAAGGTACGCGCACCAGTTTGTTGAACAAAGTTCTTCGTATCAAGCACAATACCGGCATAAATACCTGTTGCTTCTGACTTTGAAAGTTTTACACCACCACCTGCATATTGTACAAGCTCTGTAACAAGCTCGGAGGTAGATGATGCAGTTGGTTCCAAGTACGTAAGTAATGGGTTTTCTACGAAGTCCGCTGCACGACGATGATGATCGATAACGATGCGTCGTTCAGAAATTTCAAGCGCCTCTGGGGCTGCTACCATTTCTTGACGATGCGTATCACATACAATAGTGAGCGTATTCGCATCTACCCATACTTTCGCACCTTCTACGGTGATAAAATGCTCTTGCCAGAACTCAGATTCATTAAGAACCGCCACCATTTTATCGATAGCACTCGTTTCTTTTGAAAGTACAACACGTACGTCTTTTCCCAATGCTCGGGCAATGGAAGTAACGCCAATGATACCACCTAAGGCATCATAGTCTTCACGCTTATGACCCATCACAAGGATTTTATCGGAATCAAGCATAAGCTCATGTAAAGCTTGTGATACAACACGAGCACGAACACGAGTATTCTTCTCAACGCCAGCTGTATTACCGCCAAAGAAGTGGGTGCTTTCACCATCCATAATACACACTTGGTCACCACCGCGACCTAATGCAATATCTAGAGCAGCACGAGCTCGGCCCGATACCTCTTTTACAGAGCCTACGTTCTCGCTAATCCCGATAGAAATTGTTGCTGGCACTTGACGAGGAGAAGGCAATTTACGGATTTTCTCAAGGATTTTAAACCCATCTTCCTCCATCGCATGAAGTGCACCACGAGAAATAGCAAAAGTATACATATCATCTTGGAAGTTACGAATGAAACCTTCTTGTCTATCAATTTCATCCATAATAATGTTATTAATATCTGTCCAAACGCTAGTATACTCACGATCACTAAGACCTTTTGTCAATTCTTCGAGATTATCGATTTGAATCATGCCCCATACAGGCTGGCCCTCTTCAGCTTTAATACGCGCCTTTTCTAAGTCTGTAATATTCTTAAAGTAAAGCGCCATTACCGCATGTTCTGCTAATTCATCGTCGCTATCAATATTTGGTCGTGTATCACGAGGATCAATGAATTTGTAAATAATTTGGAAATACTTATCTTCGTACTGTTCCGTCATAAATCCAGATTTTCCCCAGATTTTATCAATACGGAAGCCAGGCATAAGAGCAGACATTTTTTGAAGTTTATTCCAGTCTACCTTAACCCAGTCTGCAAAGACACTATTATTCCATACGAGGGTACCTTGTTTATTAACAAGAGCAATCCCCATTGGCAAGTTTTGTAAAGCAAAGTTCGAAGCTTGTGTGACGTTTTTCATCATCGCCCCAAACTGTTCCCTTGCTAAACGACGCCGGTTATGAAGGGTATTGTAGTTAACCAAATATGCCGCTACCACGATAATTAAAGCTAGAATTGCAATGGCCCAATTTAGATAGGCCAACAATAATAACAATAATACGATAACGGTAATAATGGTAATTTCTAAACCTTCCCATTTCCGTTGAAAGGATTTCATAACGGCCTCCTTTCTATTACTATTGACGCGCTTTGTAACGTGTCCGTAAATCTAAAAACATATCTATGACACCAAATATAGCTAATGCTTGTCCAAAGAAAAAGGCATACACCCCAAGCAATATCCACTTCAATTTATTACTCATGCGGTAACTACTCATTAAATCTGCTAAAGCTGCAAAGCCATGAATAGAACACATAGAACTACCGAGGAGTAATACATTGGTACTAATGGCTATGACCCAGGAAGAGTCCATATTGATATGCGGCGTACCATATATACCAATAATACCTAAAGCGTATAGCCCTGCACTCCAGACAGGCATCTTCCATTCTTCAATTGGTAAAAATCGAGGTATGGAGATACGTAATCTTTTACCTAGCCATATAGATATCTGAATAGTTATATAACTGTATGATACTGCAGCTATAGCTACAGCTACAAAAAACGCATCCTTCAAACCAGTAGCAAGCTTATCTACATTTTTCACAAATAAATCAGCTTGTTCCTGTGTGATATTAGGATTCGTCTGTAATGCTTGATCAGCAATCATACGAGCTTGCTCAGTCATCTGTGTATCTATCATTGATAGAGTAATACCAGATACATATACTTGTGCCATTAAAGTTACTAATACAGCAACAAACATAGCAATACTAGGGAGTAGTAGTCGTTTAATCGTCCCTAAAGAAAGACGGTTACCTTCTCCTACCCCTACACCTACCGCAGCAAATAAGCCAACAGGTATACCATTCCATGGTCCAAACAAAACTACCGCTAAGAAAGTAGTAACAACAGCTGCCGATATACTATACTTGCGACCCCATTTTGTTCCAATTATGCCAATGGCTGCAGGTGTAACAAAAAATGATAAAAAAGCGAAAGCTGGTAAATACACACTAATAGCACTAAGGATGACACCTATAGCACTAACAAATCCTGTTTCTACCATCGCTCTTGTATTTGTTTGTTTCATAAATCTCCATTCTATATAAGAAGATAGATTAATTGGTATCTTTTAATTATAACAGTTTAAAAAGGTAACTTCAAATACCCTATGTAGTAGACAAATGCGATAACACCGCTATTTATAGTAGATTCCATAGGTCCTTTTTAAAATGTTAAAAGTACCACACCATAGGGTGCGGTACTTTTGTTTATTATATATGATTATACGTCTTGAATAATCGGCAAGATCATAGGACGGCGGCGAGTTTTATCATAGAAGAATTTACCCAACGCGTCGCGTACATTTTGCTTAATCGTAGTCCAATCTTTAATGCGTTGCATTTCGCATTCTTCAAGGACTTGGTCTACGCGATGTTCTGCAGCAATCATAAGTTCTTCTGCGTCACGTACGTATACGAAGCCACGAGATACGAGATCTGGACCAGCTACGATTGTACCAGAAGCTTTATCCATCGCCATTACCACGATAACCATGCCTTCTTGTGCCAATTGTTGACGGTCACGGATAACGATGTTACCTACATCGCCAACGCCAAGGCCATCAACGAAGATAGCACCAGCTTGTACACGGCCACCTTTACGGCCACCATCTTTATCAAATTCAAAGATTTGACCATTGTCGCCGATAAGGACTTTCTTAGGATCTACGCCCATAGCAACGCCAAGTTCACCATGACGGCGCAACATGCGGTACTCACCATGAACTGGAATGAAGTATTCTGGACGAACAAGGTTGAGCATCGTTTTAAGCTCTTCTTGGCTCGCATGACCAGATACGTGGATACCACGGTCTTTACCATATACAACGTGACAACCTAATCGGAGCAAGTTATCGATAGTTCTACCTACAGCACCTTCGTTACCTGGAATTGGTGTAGCAGAGATGATAACTGTATCATTCGGCGCCAACTCTACAGTACGATGGTTGCTTGTAGCCATACGGGACAAACCTGCCATCGGTTCACCTTGAGAGCCAGTTGTTAAGATCATAATTTGGTCATCTGTGTAGTTGTGCATTACATCTACGTCGATAATTGTATTTGGTGGAATGTTCAAGTAACCGCGTTCTTGAGCGATTTCTGTAACATTTACCATACTGCGGCCCATAACGACAACCTTACGGTTGAACATAACTGCCGCATCAATAGCTTGTTGGATACGAGATACGTTAGATGCAAATGTAGCTAACACAACGCGGCCCTTTGCTTCTCCAACAGCTTGTTTAATAGCAGGGCCTACGGAACTTTCAGAACCTGTAGTACCTGGTTTTTCAACGTTTGTAGAGTCAGACATCAAGGCCAATACACCTTTATTACCGAGCTCAGCAAATTTGTGCATATCCATCAAACGGCCATCAACTGGTGTTTGGTCGATTTTAAAGTCACCTGTATGAAGTACAGTCCCGATTGGTGTATCAAAGTACACAGCGCAGGAGTCAGGAATGGAGTGGTTTGTTTGGATAAAACCAACCTTAACTTGACCAATTTGAACTTCATCGCCTGCAGCAATAGTACGAAGACATTTTGGAGATACCTTATGTTCTTTAAACTTGCCTTCAATCAAACCACAAACGAGATTTGTTGCATATACTGGGCAATTGATTTCTTTCATAAGGTATGCCAAGGAACCAATATGGTCCTCGTGACCATGGGTAATTACGACAGCTTTCACGCGATCCTTATTCTCGATGATATAGCTCATATCAGGAATAACGATATCTACGCCAAGCATATCTTCGCTAGGGAACGCAAGACCAGAGTCGAGAACGATGATTTCGTCCTCATATTGGAAGATGGTCATGTTTTTACCGATTTCACCAAGACCGCCAAGAGGGATGATTTGGAATTTACCCTTATTAGCGCCATTTGGTGTACGACCTACTAATTCCACAGGAGCCTCTTGATTGTTGCGGTTTGTGGAGCGATTATTTGGACGGTTGTTGTTACGGTTTTGACTATTGCGACCATTGTTAGAGCGCGTATTACGCGTATTTTCACTACGTTCACCACGTGGTGCACGAGTTTGACGAGGTTTACGTTCTGTACGTTCTTGACCTTCACCTTGCTCAGCATTGCGACGTGTATTTGTACGGCGTGTCGTATTAGTACGACCACCATTTGCATTTGTACGAGTATTTGTACGGCGTTGGCGTGTTGTGCCTTCACCTTCACCAGCTGCATGTTGACGAGTACGACCCTCGCCAGCAGGGCGGCGTGTATTAGTGCGGCGGCGAGTCTGTTTATGTTCGCCTTCAGCCGCAGCTGTACGAGTAGCAGGTTTTGCTACTGTTGGTTCTGCTTTCACTTGTGCAGTAACCTGATTATCTGTTGTATTCACAGTTCCTCCTAAAATTTTGTTCATTATTTTATTTAACATAGTTTCTTTTCTCACCTATCACTTGAATTGATCTATGCTATGGAGGCCACACAAAGAAAAAGGCGCTAAAATACTAGCGTCTCGTCAAATAGGCGCAAAAATGCGCTATCAATTTTTGCCGTTCCTAGTGTTGTTGTGACCATTTGCCATAGCAAATGAGTATATTGCCATCATTAGACATGTCAGCCGCGACGGGTACGTTCTCTTCGTCCCTATCCAATGGGTCTTGCAATATAATCCGATCGATTTTGATGAAAGCCTCGCTTTCATACGTTATGTCTATTGTAACATAAAAATAGCGTTAACAAAAGAGGGTAGCCCCCATGTTAACGCTATTTAGATATATCATATTCTATTTATCATCATCTGGCATAGTTTTGTAAAACCCTTCGATACGCCACGCACCATTCTCTTCAATGACAGAAATATAACGCTTCATCGGCGTTGATTCTACAACACCGGCGCCAACCTTTGTGGTTTGTAGGTTTGCATCAAAGACAATGCGCTTCAAATCTCCTGTGCGACTCACCCGTGTAATACCTAGGGATACTACATCCACCTTTGGTGCCTGTTTCATGGACTCTAGCCATTTTTGCTTCTCCACTGGATTTGTACTAGCTTGGCTAATAATATAGGTGAAAGCCTTGTCATAGTCCTTGTTATTCAGGGCATCAAAATAATTCTGTACAGAAGCTCGCGCTGCTTCCGCACTGCCTTCACCAACGATAGAGTTTGTAAACCATCCGTCAGGGAATACCTCATTAGCTGGCCCCATCGCACGTAAAGATGCGCCAAACACACAGATTACTATAACAAGTAATCCCACCAGAACACGCGTAGTTAAAGCACTACTCGTAGGAGATACCTTCATAATAGATGCCAAGCGCTTATCTATGACGATATGTTGCAATGCGCTGCCATATTGATTATCCTGTGGCTGTCCTTTTACACATAACAAACCAAATAAGATCAAAGGCCCTACAAAAGGAATAAAAAACAACAACAAGGTAGCGCTGCTTTTACCTGTATCATGGAGGCGTCGTACAGATAACGCAGCCAAAGGCATCAAGGAAACTAAACTGAGTATGGCAACGATAAGACCTGCCAACCCGATTAGATAGGGCCCTGTTTGGAATATGGCTGTTAAGCCATAAAATACTGCTAGCAAGCCGACAATAGCAATATGCCACAACAATAGAAACTGGAAAAACTCTCTACGAGAGGCGCGTCCATCCGTATCCATGAACTTTTTCCCCATTACATAGAGGAATGTATCCTTATAACTCATTTGGTAATGGGCGAAAGGATAGATTACATCGCCTTCTGGTGCGATACGCTCCACCTCTGTTGCTACTGTATACTGCCCACAGGTAGGGCAAAACATAGCCGCCTCATCACAATAATGACGGCAAGCATCACAATAACGTTTCATAAACTTCTCTCCAACACTCTCAATCTTTTATTATTTTAACTATCTCAATTATTTATTATTTTAATAATCTCAATCACCTATTATTTTAAATAGGTATCTACCGCCTCAGCAAATCCTTGGCGATATAGATTAGCTCCACCGTTTGCTGGATGGCGCAAGCCAATGGCAGACAGACCAAATTTGCCCATCGTATCAGCAGACTTTTGTCCTACGGCGAGCACAAGAGGATCTGCACCGCCTAATTCTATATGTAAATCTAACAAGCGTTTTGTATATTCCCAACCTACTTGTTGTTCTCTATCTGTAGGTGTACGGTTCGTCAATGGGTTGCCATCCTTATGTGGATGGAAGGGGAATATGTTCCACAACAATGTATCATAAGGATCGATACCCTTTTCAACAATAGCACTCCACACCACTGTATCAGTAGGTTCATTAAAACCATCCTTTTGCTGTGTTCCTTTTAACAAAGCGCTAGTAGGTGAACTAGTACGTTCCAACTGAATAGTCGTGATATCCTTCGCACGAATGGTTTTGTGCTTATCTAGTAGCATTCTTTCACAAGTAATGGCAATACCTGTGAAGCGTCCCCCTTGATAGCCTACAGCCTCTGCCACTACAAAGACCTTAGCTCGACCTAAGCGCGGCAATAAATAAGCTACTAAATTATCTCGGCGCACCTGTGCCGCATCAAAGCCATTTGTAACGATCTCTAAATCAGGATTTACCTCACCCCAAGGATTATGGACAAGGTTACCAGAATACTGGGCGAGCCAATCTGCAAAACTACGTACCTTTGCTACTCTCTCCGCCTCAAAAGTTGCTATATATTCATCAAAAGACAAGGTCTTCTCTAACTCAAATAAAGACATACAGCCTCCAATTTAAATTTCATAGGTTATTACCGATATATATCTACTATACATGATAATTACACGAATTGCATAAGAAATATAAAAACCACCCAAGGACGTCGAAATACTTGGGTGGTTCTTTTAAGGTGTACACTAATGGAACTCCTTACTCTTTTAGCTACTTATAGTATACATTATTTTAGAGTTTTGTCTATTATAAAACACCCAAGAGTGTAAAAAACTCCTTGGGTGTTTCGTTAAGGTGTATATACCTAAATATAGAACTCGATTTTGTCTTCTTTTGCGAGTTGGAATTGTTCGAAGATGTGGTTCCGAATATTAACAAAGTTTGGCGATGTACGGTCTGTTCTATCTATGATATTTACAGGGATAATAGTTTGTACACAACCTGGGTTTGCCGCTAGGACTACAACGCGGTCCGCAAGGACTACGGCTTCTTCAATGTCGTGAGTAACGAATACAACTGTTTTACCTTCTTCACGGCAGATGCGAGAGATTTCGTCTTGCAAGTTGATACGTGTCAACGCATCAAGGGCACCTAGTGGTTCATCCATAAAGATAATATCTGGATCAACCGCTAGTGCACGAGCAATGGATACACGCTGTTGCATGCCCCCAGATAGTTCTGCAGGATAGCGATTACGAGCGTGATCGAGGCCTACCATTTTAACGTATTTGTCGATAATCGCAGGGCGCTCTTCTTTAGGCACCTTTTTACTTTCAAGGCCTAGCTCGATATTGCTTTCCACTGTACGCCACGGCAAGAGACCATAATTTTGGAATACCGTTACATATCTGAGTTGAGGCGCTTTCACCTCTTCACCATCGATAGTAATGGAGCCAGATGTAACGAGCTCAAAGCCAGCTATAGCATTTAATAGCGTACTTTTACCAGAACCAGAAGGGCCTAAGAGGCAAATAAACTCGCCCTTTTCAATGTCTAAATTAATATCTTCAAGAATGGTGAGTGGTTCCCCATCTTTCATAAATTCCTTGTGTGCATTGCGCACCGAAATGTAACCCATGAGGCCACCTCCTATTTCTCAATACCCCAACGTTTGTAAATCCATTTTTCGATGAGGGATACGCCCCAATCGAGTAAAAGCCCAACGAAACCGATGGTTAAAATGGCTACCATTAGAAGATCGTTGCGCAAGTTATTTCTCATATCGATAATGAGGAAGCCAAGGCCCGTTTGAGAGCCTACCATTTCGCCTGTTACAAGGAAGATCCACGCTGTACCAAGGGCGATGTGAAGACCCGATGCAATGCCAGGGAATACGGCAGGCAACACGATTTTAAATAACAATTCTGGTTGTCTAATACCAAAGTTGCGCGCTACCTTGATGTACACAGGGTCAATATTTTGAATAGCAGACACGGTGGACAATAATACAGGGAAGAATGCTGCGATAAAGATGATAACGATAGCCGGCGCTTGACCGATACCGAAGAAGAGAACGATAAACGGCAACCATGCTACAGGAGAAATTGGTCGAATGACTTGAACGATTGGATTGATGTAGTTCCAAATCCCCTTATACCACCCCAAGATAAGGCCGAAGAATACGCCGGCTACAACGGAAATGATGTAACCAATGAAGAAGCGTACTAAACTGTCTGCAATATCCTTAAAGAGAACACCGTCTCCGATGAGTTCTCCAAAGCCGAGCAATACCTTATATGGCGTTGGAAACAAGGCTTCGTTAAAACCGCCCAGACGAACGATTAACTCCCAAATCAACCAAGCTGCGATAAATGAGCCCGGCACATATGTATATTTCTTCATGGTCCCCCTCCTATGGTAACAACGATGTATCTACAAACTCTGAATAACTCGGCACTTTTTTAATCAAATCAATATGCGTCATATGATGGACGAGTGCGTTATAACGGTCCTCTGTAAGGGCTAAATCTCTAAACCCAATCACTTGTAAAGAGCGCTCGATAACCGGATCCTTAAACTTCATATATTTTAAGGAAATCTCTTTTTGTGCTTCTGGATGCTCATCTAGGTATTTACCGGCATCAAGATAGGCCTTGGTAAAAGCTTTTGCCAAGTCGTGATGTTCGTCGACGAATTGACCATTAAACACGAGGGCACAGCAAATATTGTCATGCCATAAGTGGTCAGGATCTTCAAAAACTTTGCCATTTCCCATCTCTAATGCAAGAGATCCAAATGGCTCAGCTACGCTATAGCCTGCAATTTGGCCTACAGATAGGGCAGAAGGCATTTCTGGAGGGCTCATTTCTACGATTTGTACATCTTTTTCAGAAAGACCCGCTTGTTCAAGCATGCAATCCACGAGAACTTTTTGAGTTGATTGTTTATGAGGGATAGCAAAGGATTTGCCTTTTAAGTCTTGAACGGAGTTAATATCCTTATTTACGATGATAATATTACCCTCTGTATGACCAAGTGCAGCAGCACGAACATCAATGCCTTGTTCACGAGCCTTTACACCTAGTTCAACGAGTACCGATGCAGCATCTACCTTGCCTGTATTTAATGCATCCATGAGCTCTGGCCAAGATCCATACTTAACAAGCTCTACATGAACAGGACCATCTGCTGTTTCTAATTCTTTTGTAGCGAATACCGGCAATGCATGGGTAATTGGTAAATAGGCTACGCGTACAGTCTTTAATTCTTGAGCCGTCTTTGGTTTATGGTGTTCATGATAACCATAGGCTATGCAGCCAATAACCAAGAGAACCACTCCGATGATTAGATACCAGGTCTTCTTCATAACTTCCCCTCTTTCTACCTCACAACAAGGGGCGTTTTTGACACATGTCATTTTTCACACTTTTCTAAAACCTAGATGAAGTCTGGTTCTAGAACACCTTGTCTTCTAAACTTATTTATACCCTACTATATCAATATGTATTAATTATGTCAATAAAACACAGTAATATTGTAGGTATTATTATTTAGGTACGAAATGTATCAATATAGACCAAATAAATCCAAATAAATATAGTAGTCTAAGTATAGTAGTCTAAAGATATGAACTACTATATCTACAAAACGATTTAGCACTCCAACTTTAGCAATACTATAAACAAGAACTCTATCACTAAACAAAAAAGCAGGTAGTATCCATTGGATACTACCTGCTACTAGCTTTAATATTTTCACTTATTGTTAGATTGTATGTGAAGATTCACTTAAAACAGTGTCTTTTTATTTAGTATATATACTTCTGCTGTACCAGCTTCGCTAGACTCAGATACATTTGGGTAGATAGTAGACTGACGGAAGTGCTTGATTTCACCTTTTGGAACGATGAGCATTAGAGGTTTACCAGAGGCGATTATCTTGTTAAATTCCTCTTCGTTAACTTGTTCCATAAGATATTTCTTTGACCACTCGGCACTGCGTTTTTTAATTTTATCTCGATCATCCCAGCGACTTTCATCACCGTTGATTTTAATAATCTTATGACCTGTATAGTATACAGCAGCTGTACTGTAACCGTTATAGTAATAGATATCGCCATCATAAGAGTCTACTACCGGCACTACTTCTATATTACTCCGCTGTTTAACAAATGGTTCTAACCCTTCCACCACAACGATAGAGGAAATAACCATAGTACCTAGGACAATAATACTAACAAGGCGATACCCTTTTTTCGTATACCATGCATGGAATAAAAGGAGTACGGCTACAGCCACCACAACATAGAGCAAGAAATAGAAGCCCCATGGAGCGAAGAATGATCCCGCTACATAAGCAATCCATAAGAGTAAGGTAGGTCCCATAATGACCCATTTAACAGCTCTAGATTTACCTTTACGTATAATCTTCATAACGCCCATAGCGCCGATAGCACTAAAGGGAACTAAGCTCACGAATGTATATAAAGGATATTTTGTAGCCATTAAGGTGTAGAACAAAACGACCCCAACACCCCAAGTCATGTTATAGATAAAGGCTGTATGACGCTGTTTAAAACCATCAATCATACCGTAAATAACAGCACCAGTCCACGGCAAAGAAGCACCTAGGAAGATTGCGATATAATACCACCACACATTATCTTCAGGATGTTCAGATTGTGTGGCCCGTGTTACATTGTGAAGCCCTAAGAAGCCATTGATAAAATCTTGACCGTGAACGCTGTACATATACACATACCACGGCAAGCAGACTACACAAAAGGCAAGGATACCACGCCAATCAAAGATAGCTTTCACCATCGACCAAGAACGATTGATCCCAGCAAAAACGAGTAAAATCATACCAGGCAAAACGAGTGCTACAGGCCCCTTTGTGAGCACCCCGAGGGCTGCAAAGATATAGGCCACAATCATAGCATGTGGTTTCTGTTCCACCATCCCCTTATAGGAATAAATCATGACCATGATCGTCGTATAAAGTAGCACCATGTCCGTAATAACGCCATGAGCTACGGTCCAGAACATGAGGGATGTACCAAGAACACCGGCCGCAATTAAGCCGAGGGCCCACTTGCCGCTCATAGTACGCGTCGATTGATACATAGTCGCTACAGATAAAGCGCCAAAGATAGCACTGGGTAAACGAACCACCCAATCGGCAATACCAAAGATTTTAAATCCAAGGGCAATGAGCCAATAAATCATAATTGGTTTATCGTACCAATAGGTGCCGTAAATTTGAGGTGACAACCAATCTCCGGAGAGAACCATTTCCTTAGCAGTTAACGCATAGTTAGATTCCACAGGATCCGTAACAGGCAACATATTATTGCCAAATAGATAAAAAACAAGCCATACAATAAATACGACTGGCGTTAATCGTGAAAGTTTCATAAGGGCCTCCTTATCGGCGATTGCGATAGTATTTAAAGCCCAATACAGCCGCTATAATAACGAATACAACAATCATAATAACCAAGAACTCATGATTATATTGGATTAAATCTTTCCAGTTTTCACCGAGAACTTTACCCAAGTAAACAAGAAGGATTGTCCAAGGAATCGTGCCTAGTACAGTCCAAATAACAAAATGCCACATAGGATAACGCGCCATGCCAGCTGGGAAAGAAATAAATGTACGAACACCTGGCAACAAACGGCCAAAGAACACCGCGGCACCACCATACTTATTAAACAACTTTTCAGCGAGTTCAAATTTATGTTCATTAAAGAATATGTATTTGCCGTATTTCAAAAGAAGTGGACGTCCACCATGCTCACCCATCCAGTAGGATAAGATAGAGCCTACAATCCCTGCTAAAATACCTACAACCATAGTCGTATGTAAATCAAATATGCCCTGAGCAATCAGATATCCAGCAAAACCTAAGACGATTTCACTAGGAATAGGAATGTTAGCATTTTCCAAAACCATTGCAATAAACATGGCTCCATAGCCATACGTTTCCATAAATGAAATGATATATTCCACTGTTTTACCCCTTTTTAATCACCATCCGGGTCCATTATGCACAAATTTTTGGGCATAGTATTTTCATCATTACCATACCTATTCGGTATATCTTATATTTTACCATAATAAAAAGGCCCTCACCACAGGTGAAAGCCTTTTTACCATTTAACTGTATACGATTATTGCAATTCAGTAGTTTGAGTTGTTACTTCACGAGCCGTAGTAAATGCGGCAAGTTCTGCATCACCAGAACCAAGGATTACTTTGTTAGCTACTAGCGCGTTAGCCGCTGTTTTAGCATCTTGTAAAGTAATTCCAGCACGAGGAGCACTAATTGTGACTGATGTGCTTTTACCACCGACCGTAGAAAATGTAAGATATACAACGCGTTTTTCCGCCATGTGGGCGCCTCCTTTCACGTTTCATAAACAAGTTCTCGAATTTAGATAGAATAGGATGATTTCTGTAACTCTGCAATTCTGTAATTACACAAATTACAATTAGATTAAATATATCTATCTATAATTCATATCAATAAGGATGGGAATGTGAGGGTTTGCAATCTCTATATCCTGTTACGACTATGGGAGGATATAAAAACTAGCAATAAGAATGTGTTTGGATCACTAAAAAAACGAATAGATAAGATTCAATTAATGTCCTAAGGATACTTCATTGACGCGGACCACGTCGGACAAGCTGTGGTCATACAAGGCTGCCAGCGCATTACCAACGGTTTTTATATTATCGTCGGACGCTTCTTCTGCAACACGTGTATAGGTTACGTCTTTGTACTTCGGCGCATCTTCGGTGCCGATGTTAAAACGCAACACCAATTTAGTGCGTTTAATGTTAGCCATCGTATCACCTCCTTTCACCCTCTTATATTCCTGAGGGTCCCTCTCGACAACCCCCGCTAGAGTAATTAAGGTAATCATTGTGAAAGTCAGAGAACAACAACTTTAAATCTATACTTCTTACAGTATTTATATAAATCTAACAAACAATACAGAAGTATACACGCTATAAACATGTCATAAATACAGAAAAAGACCCTTACAAATCATTAGCTATACAAATATAACTAACAACTGTAAAGGTCTACATAAGCCCATAAAGGGCAATGAAAATCTATAAAGTACCATAAACCATTATTAAGGTCTGTGCTCAATAGATAAATACTATTCAGTTTTCAAGGCTAGCATAAAGTCATGTGCTTTTACAGCTGCTTCAGTATCTACAAAGTGTAGCGGGTTTAATAAGCGACAGAATTTAAAGAGATATTCATGTTTACGTAAAATTTCTTTTACATGTAACACCGTATCGCGCGCCGTACGAGCCGAACTATAGCCATTCATCATAGCGTATAGGTAAGAAATCGGTAGATTATCTTCACGCAAATAGCTATGCACAAAGATGAGTAAATCCCAACCTTGTGGTGTAAATTCAGGCCAACGACGACCATTTTCCCAATCTAATAAAGTAACCTTATCAGTATCTGGATCATAGGTGATATCTCGCATGGCAGGACGGCCATGGGACAAACCATAGTCATGAAGTTGTCCCAATGTTTTACCAAAACTATAGAAGATATGAGTAACCATATCTTGTAAGCTATCATCATCAGGATGTTGCGCTGGCAATTCACTATAATAAGTTAATGTTTTACCAGACCCTTCTGTAACGAAATAATGCTCTCTAAAACCAGCAATCACTGGTGCTACAGGCAACTGAGTATTTACGAAGGAAATTTTATAAAACTCATAATCAAAAGAAGCTCTAGGAGCTGGTTTAATCCAACTAGAGCGATTATTACTGATATCTTGTTTTACATAATAGGTTTTATCATTAAACTCTACAGGAAAAACACGATGGTCTTTCTCTTCATCGATTATGCGATCAATATATTCTAATAACATATCATTCATTATAGCCTCCCTATGTATGACACCTACAACACTAGTGCCCCTCAGCCATATATTTCAAAAAATCTAATATAACAATTTACCCTCGTATTGTTATATTCCTCGGAATATATAGTATTAAATAATTTATGAGTAACAACATAGTAGCTATTACTCATTTAAGTGTATACAATTAATGTATTTATTATACTACAATTATCATCTCATATCAAAGAGAATTCACTTCACCAACACAGATAAACACTGTATTATCGGCAAACTCTTCATGTTAATCTCAAATAACCCACCTTGGTTTTAACCCACAAAAGAAAAACCCCCTAGCCTAAGCTAGGGGGTTCTTCTGGTAATTATGATAATAGGTTTAGATTTAAGACAATACAAGGACCAACTGAGGTCATGTCTAAATCAAACGAATTAACCAACGAATTTAGTCACTGCTGCAGTATCAGTTAAGTGACGTTTAGGCATGCCCATTTCTTCAGGGGAAATGCCAAGAGCAAGACCCACTAATTGGGACATGTGCAAGATTGGCATATCTTTGCCACCGCCAACAACTTCTTTTGCTTCTTTTTGGAACATATCAAGTTGCATTTGGCAAAGTGGGCAAGGAGTTACTACGCAATCTGCGCCTTCAGTAGCTGCATCTTTGTTGATGGAGCCAGTCATTTGCATTACGGAATCATGTGCAGGGTATACAGCATGGAAACCGCAGCAATCAAGTTTACGGGAGAAGTCGATTGGTGTAGCACCGATAGCAGAAATCAAATCTGCTAAGGATGTAGGCATTTGATAATCTTCGAAGCCCAATTCAGTTTGAGGACGAAGAATATGGCAACCATAGTATTCAGCTACACGTAAACCAGTTAAAGGTTTAACAACTTTAGCTTTCAATTTGTCCAAACCGTAATCGCGGATCAATACCCATAAGAAATGAGTGATATCAGTTGTACCACGGTATTGTTTACCGATTTGAGCTAATTTTTTGTTAACTTCGTTCTTTTCTTTTTCGTTTTTATCAAGCTCGTTTTTAGCTTCACGAAGCATCAAAGTACAAGTGTTACATACAGTTAAAAGATTCAAACCTTTTTCTTCTGCCAATGCAATGTTACGAGCATTTGTAGCAAGTGTAATTTCTGGAGCGATGTCTTGAACGTGGGACGCGCCGCAGCAAGTCCAGCCGTCAAGCTCTTCCAACTCGATGCCTAATTTTTTAGCTACAGCAACTGTTGCTAAGTAGTCTTCTTTGGCAGCGCTTTCAAGAACGCAACCTGGGAAAAATGCGTATTTCATTATTTGCTTACCTCCTCAGCTGCTTTCATAAGTCTGCGAACACCATCAATACCATTTACAGGTTTTTGAGGTACTACAAGTTCGAATGGATTGATTTTGCTGTGTTTCCACAAACGTAAAGCATAGAATGCTTGTTTAGCGGAATCAACAACACCATCAGATTTCAAGCTCATAGAAACTTCTTTCAAGCGACCAGTTTTGTAGAGATCGTCTTTGAAAGCAACTGCATGGCGAACGCCTTTGCTGTTAGTAAGACCAGCTTTTGTAGCCTCTTTACGCAAGTTGGAAATATCTTGAGCAGGTTTTAAGTGTTTAGGACAACGGGAGATACAGTTCATGCAGTGAACGCATTTCCAAAGACCGTTGTCGAATGCAGGTTGAATGTGAGCCATAGGTGCATCATCACGGCTATCCAATACGAAACGGTTAGCTTTTGTGAATACATATGGTTCTAAGAAGTCATCTTGACGTGCAGTCAATTTGTTACATTCAGATGCGCAGCAACCACAAAGGATACATTCTGTACCAGCAACGAATTTTTTGAAGTCAGCTGGAGTTTGGCGAACGATTTTGTCACCTTCGTTAAATTCTGCTTTAAGGAAGATCCAAGGAGCAACTGTTTTCAAACGATCAACTTTTGCTTCCCAGTCAACAACTAAGTCACGGATAACGCGGAAGTTGCCGATAGGTGCAATTGTCAATTCATCAGTACCATAACGTTCTGTTAATTCGTCGATTTTAGCTTCGCAACCAAGCATTGCTTCGCCATTTACGCGAATGGAGCAAGCGCCACAAACTGCGGAACGGCAAGCTGCCAAGAATGTTAATGTTGGATCTTGAGTATCTTTAATTTTTTGAAGGCCCCAAAGAATTGTACGGTCAGCTTCATAGTCGAATTTGAAAGTCTGTACAAACGCGCGACCTTGTTGGTAACGGTGAATATGGTAGGTGATTTGTCTCATCTTAGTACTTCCTTTCTTGTGGTTCGTATTTAGTGAACACTACGTCGCGTTCAGTCAATTCGTACTCGCCGTTAGCACCCAATTTGATCAAAGAGTGTTTTAAGTATCTTTCATCATTACGTTTTGGATGGTCTTCACGGATATGAGCACCACGAGATTCACGACGGTGTAAAGCGCCCATAGCAATAGCTTTTGCTACTGTTAACATGGAACCGATTTCACAATAGTTTACGAATGCCATGTTGTAAGTACGTTCAGGGTCACCTACATAACAAGTTTTGTAATCTTCCATCAATTGGTCGATTTCTTTTAATGCTTCAGTAATACCATCTTCATTACGGAAGATACCTACTTTGTTCCACATTGCATCAGCCAATGCATCGCGGATTTCAACTACTGGACGGCCGCCTTCACGAGTTGTTACTTCAGTGAATTTAGCTTCCCAAGCTTTAGCAGCTGCAGCTAATTCTGCATCTACATTAGGTTGTTCATGTGTTTCAGCATAGTCAGCTGCGCCAGCACCGGATACTTTACCGAATACTACGCCATCTGCCAAGGAGTTACCACCCAAACGGTTAGCACCGTGGATGGAGATACAAGATGCTTCGCCGGAGGAGAACAAACCAGGCAATTCACATGCACAAGTTTTGTAATCTACTACGTCGATACCGCCCATTGTATAGTGACATGTAGGACGAATAGGTACTGGTTGTACTAATGGATCGCAATGTTCGAAAGTCATAGCCAAGTCACGGATACCATGAAGTTTTTCGATGATAACTTCAGGACCTAAGTGACGAAGGTCAGCTACTACGTATGCATTTAGACCAGAACCGAAACCACGACCTGCAGCGATTTCATCTTCGATTGCTTTCGCTACAACGTCACGGGATGCTAATTCCATTTTGTTAGGCGCATATTTTTTCATGAAACGTTCGCCTTCAGCATTAAGAAGGTAACCACCTTCACCACGAACCGCTTCAGACATCAAGATACCAGTACGACCAAGACCAGTTGGATGGAATTGGATCATTTCCATATCTTTCAATGCATTACCAGCGCGGAATGCTGCTGCCATACCATCGCCTGTGGAAAGGAATGGGTTTGTAGTACGAGTCCAGAAAATACGACCTGCACCACCAGTAGACAAGATAACAGCTTTCGCTTTAATTTGTTCTACACGACCTTCTTTCATGTTCCAAACTACAGCGCCACCAACATGACCTTCTGCAGATTTAACAAGATCTAAAAGGTACCATTCTTGTAAGAAGTGTACGCCTTCTTTCAAGCATTGTTCATAAGTTGTGTGCAAGATAACATGACCAGTTTTATCCGCAGAGTAGCAAGTACGTGGATAAGATTGACCACCAAAGTTACGTTGCGCAATTTTGTTTTGTTCTGTACGGGAGAATGGAGCACCCATGTGGTCCATTTCAAGTACGCCTTCTGGACAACGGGAGCAGAAGAATTCGATTGCATCTTGGTCACCAAGATAGTCAGAACCTTTTACTGTATCGAAAGTATGAGTTTCGATTGTATCTTCAGCTGCTACGTTGTTCAAACATGCATTAACACCGCCTTGCGCCATTGCTGTTGCAGAGCGAGTTGGGAAAATTTTAGTAATAAGTGCTACATTTAAGCCTTTGCGACGACCTACTTCAAGAGCCGCACGTTGACCAGCGCCACCGCTACCTACTACTAGAACATCAAACTGTTCCATAATGACCTCCTCATAACTACCTATTAATAAGAAAACTTGTTAGACTATCTCATTTCAAAAACTTATAAAAATTTTTGATAACCTAATCATTTTTCTTTCAAGAAAAACCTCATACTTATGCGATTCTTCTTATTTCTTTACCTATAATTATAGAGAGCATTTTGTATGATGTCTAAACCCTATTATGCATAATTAATTTCGATTAATCTAATTGATAATTTATTTCACTTATTGTTTTTCTTGTTTACTTATGAACATTTAAAATAGATTTATGAATATTTCATACAAGAAGTTAAGGATATTACGAAAGTAATTCGGTTCCGAAATTTTTGTATATTTTTATTTCTTACAATACATCAACTAGCCCTATAAATACTGTGTTTATTCAATATCGAAATCATTCATAATAATTAATATCCGTTAAATTCCTACCAAAACTACCTCGATTTTAACCATCTAAAATCATTAAATTTCTACGACTATCATTGGTATTTATCTCTCTGATAATTATTATCACAAGTTTTTCTAGTGATTTCTTTCACACTCGCCAAAATTGGTAAAATCAGGTCTATCTATGCGCATACGGCAATCTTCGATATAGTTCATCTTCATTCATTAGCAGAATTCATTAAGTTTCAAGTTTTTCCCGTCTTTTGGCTTTAAAAACATGAAGAAGGCGCTTATAAACTCGCATATACATTCATCTTTTGCTCATTCCTGTTGTATAAGGTATGATAATAGATAAATAAGTTATATAATATTATATATATAGTCACCCTTATATGGTGTTGTGGCTTTCACAAAAAAAGAAAGCTTATATATATAATGACTATATTAATGTAGTTGGAGAGCTATATTTTTAACTCATACATAAGGAGAACAGAGAATGAAAATTTTACTTGTAGAAGACGAAGAAATGCTGAATGGCATTACGGCCAAATATTTACGTGCAGAGAATATGACGGTTGATACATGCTTTAACGGTCAACAAGCGATTGATTATGTAAACACATCCAGCTATGACGTTATCGTTATGGATATCATGATGCCGATCCTCGATGGTATTAGTGCTCTTGCTCAAATGCGTAACGATGGCAATACAACACCTGTATTGCTTTTAACTGCAAAAGATTCCTTACAAGATAAAGTTACAGGTCTCAACACAGGTGCTGATGATTACCTTGTAAAACCATTTGATCTTGAAGAGTTAACTGCTCGTATCTATGCATTGGCTCGCCGTAACGCACGTCATGCACAAAATGATATCCATGTTGGTCCTCTTACTATCAATGTGCCTCAACGTACTGTTAAACGGGATGGCGAAACAATCACATTGACTGCAAAAGAATTCGACCTCTTATACTATTTAGCAAGTAACGAAAACATCGTATTATCCCGTCAACAAATTCTTGATCACGTTTGGGAATACGATTATGAAAGCTACTCTAATCTTATCGATGTATACATCAAAGATTTACGTAAAAAGATCGATACTGACGAGAATGTAAAACTCATTCAAACAGTTCGTGGAGTAGGGTATGTCCTCAAAACAGAAAACTAATGATCCTCACCGAGATCTAGACACCATGTCTGGGGCAGCTACCGATTTATTTAATCGGCTGCCCCTAACTTTTAAAATCATGTCTTGGTATACCATCTTCTTGCTTATCATTTTGATGGTTGCATCCGCATGGATTTATGCATATACGCACGAATCCGACAACAAAGAAGTTCGCGAGCGCTTACAGCAGCAAGCAATGATCATGGCTACGGATATCCGCAAATTTAAGCCGTACCAAGATAACACATTCTTCTTTGTATCAACCCAGGACGGCTATATTATTAAAGGCGCCTTACCGGATGGTTTCCCTAATCAAACAGTCCTTTCCTTGGGACAGGTTGGAGAAACCGCTGTTGGTGATGACACCTTCTACTACTACGATACGCCGGTTAACGAACCGAATTATCGTGGTATTTTGCGTGCCGTTACAAAGGTAAAAACAGCGTCTAAAAAGACCGAAAACCTTTTATACAGCTTACTATTAGGAAATATCATATTCTTGCTGATTTCCTCACTAGGTGGTTATCTATTTATCAAGAAAGGACTGAAACCAGTCCGAACCTTGACCAAAACAGCTAAAGTTATCGGTAAGAACAATGACTTGAGCCGCCGTATCGACATTCCTCCGCGCACTGCGAAGGATGAGATCTATGAACTAACTACTACATTTAATCGCATGATTTCAGGTCTTGAAGATTCTTCAAACCGTGAAAGACAGTTTAGTTCTGACGTTTCTCACGAGTTGCGTACACCTATTGCGGTTATTAAAGCAGAAAGTGAATTTGCTTTAAAATACGGACGCACCGAAGACGATTTGCGGGAAGGTTTGACACATATCTTAGAACAAGCTAAGTTTATGACAAATCTCGTAAGCCAACTGCTCGATGTAGCACGCCTTGAAAATGCACATGACCTTAACTTATCGCCTGTAGATGTGTCGTTGATGTTAACGAACATGGTACATGACTATACACGGCTCTGTGCAGAAAATACAGAAAAGCAAATCACCATAACATCTCACATTGAGCCAAATCTACGTATGACAGCTCATGAAGTATCCTTGCGTCGAGCTATTACAAACTTAGTAGATAATGCTATCAAGTTTACGAACTCCACTATAGACATTTCAGCTAAGCTTGCAGGTGGTGAACTGATTATCACGGTAACAGATAACGGCATCGGTATCGAGCCGGAAAACCTCGAGCATATTTGGGATCGAATGTATCAAACAGAGCAATCTCGGAACAAGAAATCCAACCACGGTATCGGCCTTGGCCTGTACTTTGTAAATAAAGTTATTAACTTGCACCACGGCACAGTAACAGCCGCTAGTGAGCCACAAGTAAGAACTACATTTACAGTTCGATTGCCATACAATAGAATTGAAGAATAAGCTAAAGCTTACATACATATAACAAAACGCTAGCACAGAGACATCGTCTCGTTGCTAGCGTTTTTTTGTATTATGTGGCGTTTTTGTATTATGTAGCGTTTATAGTATTTAATCTTGAATTGTTTAGCCTATGAATTGTTGCCATAGCGGCATATAAACGTATTCTAGGAAGGTCCATACAACAAGACCCGCTACAGCACCAACGATGGCACCATTGATACGAATCCAGCTGAGGTCATCCTCAACCTTAGATTCGATGAAGTAAATAAACTTCTCTGTGCTAAGGCCGCCGAGCACTTGGCGTATGATGGTTTCAATGAGGTCGTAGCCTTGTTCAAGGACATAGATCCCTATATCGTGTAATGTAACTTCAATACGGTTTCTAAGGTCTTCAGATTGACCGTATACGGTCCACAATTCAAGGGCGATATTAACTAACACTTGAGCTGGTGTTTCCCCATTTTCATCCCCTACAAGCAATAGTTCTTCTACATACGGGCATAAATGGTTTTCAATAACAGATTCCCAGTCTTGTTCACGAATCCAACGTTCCCACGCTTCATCGAGAGCATCACAAACCTCGCGGTTTTCTTCTATATGGCGAATTGGATCTACCCATTGGCGAAGCCATGCAGTCCGTTCAGGACTATTTGGTCGCTTCCAGTTTTCCAGCATAGCATAAGCCTCTTGAACGATAGCCTGTGCTAACTCATGGTAGTTCACCACATCAGTCGCTTCAGACATGGAGATGAGGAAATCAGACCAGAAACCTTTTCTCTTTTTCTTATGAGCCTCTTCTGCCACAACCGCTGTAAGCCATGTCACCATAGCAGGATGGTTGATACGTTCTTGAACTACATTCAATACCTGTACAACCATGCCTTCGTAGCGATTATGTTCACATAAGTCGAGCAAAACGTGCTTCAACACAGGTACAAGGGAATGTTTTTCTAGCAGACCGCGAATGCGTTTTGCCCCCCACTGTGCCCATTCCTCGCTCGTTTGAGACTTCCATAACAAATGCAAACCTTGATGGATAACAAGGCGCGCTGCCCGTTGTCCTTCTGGAGATAGCAAAAATTTCTCAAACAACGGTACAAATTGCACATTATTCAACAATACCTTGCAACGATCCTTGGTAAGCATCTTTGTCTCAACCAGCTTAATAACACCGTTGATGAGGCGCTCCTTATTACGAGGTATTAACGCTGTATGATACGGGAATCCTAGGGGCTTACGGAATAAAGCTGTTACGGCAAACCAGTCCGCCACACTGCCGATAAGGGCAGACTGCACAGCCCAATAGAGGGGTTGGTACCAGCTTTCAGAACCAAAGAAAAATTGACCTACGAAAGCAAAACAGTACAATAGGGCGGTTAACCCAAGAATACCGTTTGCGCGCTGCCGCAAGGTGAGGGATTTCAAATACTGAATCATTTGAGCACCCCCTCTACGAAAATGGTCAAGCCGTAGAAGATACCGCCTAGAACAGCCCCTACGAGAGAACCATTAATACGCACCATTTGGAGGTCGTAGTACATTTTACCACGCACAATTTGAGTAATCTCATCAGGGGAGTAGCGAGATAATTCCTGCTCTACCACCTTATCGATGAGAGGGTTCAATTTTTGTAACCACGGAATGCTGCGTAGCAAGAAGAACCGTTCAAACGGTGCTTGCTTGTCTGGATTTAACAAGATTTCCGTACCAAGCACATTAAAGCGGTCCATAACGATGTCCATGAGGCGATTCCAATCTACAGTATCGCCATCGATGAGCTTCCCTTCCCATTCTTCAAGAACCATTTTAATCCATTGATTTTTATGTTCTTCGATGAATGCTTGCCACTCTGCATTAGTTTCCAAATTATTGAAGAAACGAATCGCTTGGCCCCATACGTAGCGACCTAGCGCAGAATCGATGGACTCATTTTCCTTGAGGAATTGAACAGCCTTTTTCTGCACCGTTTCTACCAATCGTTCTGGTGAAAGCCCATCCCCACCAAAGGCAATAGCCAGTTCGCGGAAGAAGGAATCCTTCGTATAGGTTTTCATAATGTCTAGCATGACGCGATACAAATAAGGATATACCTGATTCGATGCGATAACACGCTGACAGGTACGGTTAAAGTAAAGCCAGAAAATACTTGCTGTTTGGCGTTCTAACATGCAGCGGCCAAACAAGATAACGAGAGGCGTCGCCTTCCAGTTCGTAACACCTTTATAAACAGCCTTGTTGATTTCTTGACGCATAGGCTCAATATCCATATGGGATAAGACTTGATTACCTACACCGTACAAGATTTCTTTAATCTGACCTTGTCCTACATCACTCATGCCATATTCGATAATACGGACCATGACACGTTCTTTTTTGATGGCATAATACATCTGTGGCACGCGCAACAACTCTTCGCTAAGCATGGTACGTCCCATTTGAATGAGCCGTTCCTTGCTACGCGGCAAAATGGCTGTCTTAAAAGGAATGCCTAAGGGCTTCGTAAAGAGTGCCGTTACCGCATACCAGTCCGCCAAGCCACCAATCATGGCCGCTCCAGATACGTGCATGATAAACGCCCAGAACGTATCCTGTCTTTGTGGATATGCAATTAAAAATATAATAGCCATGACAACCAACAGTGTCGTTGCCACTGGTTTAGTTTTCATCATCACTTGATCCTAACTTACTGAATTACGTATATAGACTCTCCCCATATAACGTAGTGACCACATAGGCCACGAACTTTCACAAACTACAAACTGTGAAAGTAGATTTAGAATGTGCATTCATCGCCATCTTTTTGAGGGGCCCAAACCGGCACATCTCCAAAGAGGGCTTTAAAATACACAGATGGAGTCCATAGTGGACCATTTAAATGCATGGGAATAAAGGCTTTTTTCACCTCTACACGACGAAGAAATTCAATACTGCCCCACTCCATAGCATCTTCCAGACGATTGTCCACAGGGAACATCGCTACATCTACAGACAAGCCTTCTAACTCCTTAAACTCGCGCCAAGCCATGCGCTTCGCATCCGCATTGTTCTCAGGCGTATCACCTAGCCAATGCCACCAGTTGAGGTCGCCTGCATGGAAGATAGAGTCAGAATCGATGTTAGCCGTATTTGTCTTTACGTAGAAAGAACCGCCTTCATCGGTGCTACCATACATATGGATGCCTACATCATCAAGTGTAGCATCTTGGCCAGGGCGCATAGTAATACATTTCTTCACCTTGCCCTCTAGCGGTACATCTTGATGGCAAATATAACGAGTTTGAGGCCCATCAAACTCCGTAATAGACGGATTAAAGTGATCACCATGAGTATGACTCACAAAGAACCAAAGCTCACGACCTCGTTTAGCCAATTGCCAAACTATATTATTAGGATCTTTATAATAATCAAACACATAACAACGCTTACCATCATCTACGAGGAAGCCGCTATGAGCTAAAAAAGTAACATTCAACATTATTATCAATACCTCTAATTTATTGAGAATTTATATCATTCGTATTGTTTATTATACCATATTTTTATAAAGACTGGGCATAAACAAGTGGCTATTCCTGACATATATAAAGGTTTTTTTACCTTATCAAATCTATAGTGGCCCATACGTATAATCATAATAAGGGCAGAAATGCCGCTGGCATTTCTTAAATGCGGCCAGCGGCTTTCATATAGTCAATATATTGGTTGCCCCAAGTTTCAAGGGACGCTAGAACGGTTTTAAAACCTGCCCCCACTTCGGTAAGGCTATATTCAACCTTTGGTGGAATCGTACCGTATACTTCACGGTGTACCAGGCCATCATCTTCTAATTGGCGTAACGCTCTAGTAAGTGTTGCTTGTGTAATTGGGTATAAGCGGCGCTCTAATTCACGGAAACGCACAGGCCCTTCGGCTAATTCGTGCATGATCAACAAAGACCATTTGCCGGCTAATAACTTTTGACTCGTTGCAAAAGGACAGCGGCCCACTAAATCATGAACATTTACGAGTTGCTCTGCCATAATAATTCTCCTTCTCTATATAGCTTAAATAGCTTTTTATAACAAAGCTAAACCTCTATTGCTAAGCTCAACCATGTATAGCTATACTACTATCTCCATTTCAGGATTAGAAATATGTCTTTCTAATGTAGTTCAAATCATATCACAAATTTATCGTATTGCAAGCATTTTATAGTATTGTTTTTTAGGGTACAAAACTTTTTGAAAAAATTTTAATCAATAATAATCATAATTCTATCACTTTTGATAGTACCTATCTAAAATAATTCTACTACTCAAAATATTTGCACAACTATATAATGAGGTCATCAGCTGAACACAAACCCTCTATCAAAGTGGCTTTCACAAAAAGGAGAATCATCATGAACATTTTAGTAATCGGTGCAAACGGTAAAGCAGGTCATCGTATAGTAGAGAAAGCTCTTAAAGCTGGTCATCAAGTAACAGGCGTTGTTCGCCGTGAAGGTGCTATTGAAGGCATCCGAACCATCGTAAAGGATGCATTACAATTAACTAAAGAGGAATTAACACAATTTGACGTTGTAGTGAATGCTACCAGTGCTTTCACGCCAGATACGTATCATTTACCAGCAGATTTGACATTATTGCTTGTAAAAGCATTAGCTAACACAAATACGCGCCTCATCGCTATAGGTGGTGCAGGTAGCCTCTACGTAGACGAAGATCACACAGTTCAACTAAATGATACACCAGAGTTTCCAAAAGAATTTTTAGCTCGTTCAAAAACTCATGGTAAGTCTGACGATATCTTGCGTAAATTCAGCAATGTAGACTGGACAATGTTTACCCCACCACCAATCTTAGATGCAGAAGGCCCTGAATCTAATGACTATGTATTAGGTAATGAAAATGTTATCTTGAACAAAGAAGGCAAACCTTATATCTCATATGCTACATTCGCACAAATTCTAGTGGATGAAATCAACAACCACAAATTTGGTCGTCAACGCTTTACAGCCGTACAAAACTAAGCTATATAAAAACTGCTTGTACAATGAGTACAAGCAGTTTTTTACTGTCTATTATGTTTCAAGATATGATTTTAACTGATCTATATGGTTTTTTCTTGATTAAATTATAGCAGTTCTTTGATGAAGGTTTCCATTTCAGCCGGTTTTACAACAGGCTCAAAGCGCCCTACCACCTTACCTTGACGGTCTATGACAAATTTAGTAAAGTTCCACTTTACTTCATCATCATTAAGATAATTAAGGTCAATACCATTAAGATAATCTGTAAGCATTTCCGTCTTATCACTCGGTGGGAAACCTTGGAACGGTTGCTCTTTAATCATATATTTAAAAAGTTCTAGTGCACTTTCATCACGCACATCTGCTTTTCCCATCACAGGGAAGGTAACACCGTAATTTAACTTACAGAATGATTGAATTTCACTATTTGAACCAGGTTCTTCTTCCCCAAATTGGTTAGATGGAACAGCGATAATCTCTAATCCTTGATCTTTATATTTCTTATAAAGAGCCTCTAAGGCTTCATATTGATGAGTAAAGCCACACTTACTAGCCGTATTAACAATCACCAGCACTTTACCTTCAAAATCTTTTAAGCTTTGCTCTTCACCAGCTTTATTGAGTAAGGAATAATTATATACAGTCATGATACGCCTCCTAAAAATATTCATACAATAGATATTATCATCATTTAAAATTCTACATGTCTTAATATCCAAGGTGTTATCACCTCATGACTATACTATATCGAAGTATCCAATATTATAACAATGTTTTCACATCATAGCCAAATTTAGCTGTTGTTTCAGCAGCAGTTTTCTGCCATTCTGTAGGTGCTGTACCGTCTTTCTCAAGGAAGAAACCAGAGTCAAGATAGCGGATAATAATATAGTTGGAATTCTTTTGATCAAAACCGTTACCGCGACTGAAATCAATACCATGACCTGTATTGCGTGTTACAATGGCTTCCAATAACGGCAACGTAATGGCATTCAATGTGATTTTCATATCAGGAGAGTCAAATATCTTTTTAAGGAAAGAGCTAGGCTTTTCTTCCTTGTATACTAGCAATTTACTAATCGTACCATTAGATGCACATACTACGCGACGGATATCTTTAATAGGAATATCTACCTTACCATTAGAAATAACGCCGTTTTTAATGGTAATTTCTCGCTTACCCATAAAGGAAGAGTCTAATGGCAATTGAAGAGTATCTAAGTTCGCAGGAAAATCTGCGGTCAATTTATTTCGAGCAAAGGCTGCAAGAATCGCTTTTGTTTCACGAATGTTGTGACCAGTATTAGATTCTGTGCGATCCGTATCTAAATCTTGACCTTCTATATTTTTCCAGTTGTGATCTCTAAAGAGAATAGAATAATTACCGTTTGAATTTAAATATCTCATAAGATATAGCTCATTTACATCTTCAAAATCAATGTCTGTTAGAACTTGTCCATTTGCATCTTTGCAAAGTACACCATTGTAACTAATAGTTAAAGTCCGATCTGAACCTTCAAAAACAACGGGATGTGTATCGAATACAGAAATCATAGCCCTCTCCTTTTCACGACTCTAGACACAAATACACTTGTGCATATCAAGTGTATTCACTCAAACATTAATTAAATATATTAATCAAATATTCTTAACTTAATCATACACCTTCTATATGTATTTACGCAAACCGCATATTTCACCATAATATAGCTACAAACTCATAATTTTTAAGAAAACAAAAGACACCAACCATTCGATTGGTGTCTTTACTACATACAAGGGTCCATTTTGCAATAGAGCCTTGTCGTTATACAGATGATATTATAATCTACTTCATGTCAAACAAAACAGAATTTTCTAAGAAAATATGTTCATGAAGACCTTCTTCTAAGGCTTTCATAGTCTTAAATACATAGACATAAGTAGCACAGCCATCTGCTGGTGCTGTGTACTGGTTGGTCAATGCACTTAAGGATTCCAAAAGTACACCTGCAGCTTCGTGTTCAGCCCGAAGTTCATCAAAGTCTATTGGTTTACCAGCTTTAAACTCAGGAAAGTCTACATGTTCTTCATGCCGGAAATGAGGTACAAGAGCGGATTTGAGTTGCAAAAAGGTTTGATAAATCTTTATCAATTCCTCACCATGATGGTCATAATGTACATTTAGTAGTTTTGCCAATCCTTGGTCAATTTCATCAATCATATTCAATTGTTCTCGATGATAGGTATGAACGATATAATCAATCAATTGGTCTTTAGAATAACTAAGCACCTCTGCACGAGAAGATTTCTGAGCAACTTGTACATCATTTAACATAGCAATATATACATCCACATCTTTACCTATTTCTGTAATAGCCTCTGCTAAAGGATGTCCACCACCACAGCAAAAATCAATTCCATCTTTTGCTAATACATCCATTAACTCTGGATTTACTTTTACCGCATCAGCTACGGTCATGGATTTATTAATAGTTCCAAAACTCATAAGATACACCTCCAATGGTTTATGCCGATCTATATTCTTATAGTTATACTATACGATCAACCATGGATTCTGTCTGTCGCAGTAGCTACTAATTTGAAAGTACCATGACAACAATGGTAAGGCTGTAAAAAATAACATAAAGTAATGAATATAAAAATATATGGATATATATTGAACATACAAAAAGCTGGCCCCATAGAGCCAGCTTTCAGCATATCAAAACATATACAACATATGTTTATATATAATTGTGTGGGCAACTATTAGATGCTTTCAACAGCAGCAATAGCCGCAACGTCTACAACGTCTTGAGCAGAGCAGCCACGGGAAAGGTCATGAACTGGTTTAGCCAAACCTTGAATCAATGGGCCAAGAGCGTCAGCGCCGGAGAAGCGTTGTACCAATTTGTAACCAATGTTAGCAGCTTGAAGATCAGGGAAAATCAAAATGTTAGCTTTACCAGCTACGTTGGAGCCAGGAGCTTTCTTTTCTGCTACGGAAGGAACGATGGAAGCATCCAATTGTAATTCGCCGTCGAATTTGAAGTCTACATTACGTTCTTTCAAAATGTTAACAGCTTCTACTACTTTGTCTACTTCTGGAGTGGAAGCGGAACCTTTAGTGGAGAAGGACAACATGGATACGCGAGGGTCAGCCATACCAACAACTTTGCGAGCTTTTTCTACAGTGGATTCTGCGATATCAGCCAATTGTTCGCTAGTTGGGTTAGGCAATACGCCGCAGTCGGAGAATACGAGCATACCGTCGTCGCCATATTCTTTTTTGCTTGTAAACATGAACATGGAAGAAGATACAGTTTTAAGGCCTGGTTTAGTACCTACTACTTGTAATGCAGCACGCAATACATTAGCAGTTGGGCAACCAGAACCAGCAACCATGCCATCTACAGCGCCAAGACGAACGAGCATAGCACCGAAGAATAAGCAGTCACCTTTCATAGTTGCGTCAGCTTTTTCAGGAGTCATACCTTTTTTAGCACGCAATTCTACGAATGTATCAACCATTTCTTGGTAACGATCGTAGTTAGCTGGATCGATGATTTCAGCACCTTCTACGGATACGCCAACAGCTTTAGCAGCTTCTGCGATTTCAGCTGGGTTACCTACTAATACAGGTGTTACGAAACCTTCTTTCAAAATGATTTCTGTTGCTTTCAATACACGTTCATCTTGGTATTCTGGCAACACGATTTTTTTACCTAATGGTTTTACTTGGTCTTTTAATTTTTGAATTAAATCCACGATTTTTGCCTCCTTAACATTGGCTTATGCCATATCAATACTATTATTATAGCAAATTCAACCTATTGGTAAAAGTAAAATTTATTTTCTTAGCCTATTATTCCAATTTTACCCCTTTTAGTGAAAGTTGGAATTCATTCCCACTTCACCAATTTTTACCTATCAACTTGGAATCTATTCCAACTTTGACACTTTTTTATGACTAATTTGGATTCTATTCCAACTTTTAAAAGAGTATTCTCTGAATGATACCATGATAAAGTATTGGCTTAGTTATATTAAAAGGCTACAATAATACCAAAACATTGCTATAGTAATAATCAAGAGGATACTACTTTTATCCCCATTCAGGAGGACTCATGGCAAATACAGAAACGACAATCAACGCAGTTATGCATCCACAGCCTAATGAAACGCCCATAGATATTGAAAAGACAATCAAAGCGTTAGAGAGAAATAAATTTGTAGTTCATTATTTTGAAACCGGTGCCGAAGCCGTTACATATCTAAAAAATCGCATCCAAAACAAATGTGTCGCCATCGGCGATTCTCGCACTTTATTGGAACTCAACGTTCACGACGCTTTATCTGAGGTCAACGAAGACATAACAGATATTCAGCGACCATTGGAGGGTGAAAGCTTCCGCGATACGGCCTTACGCACCATGGGACGCGATGTATTTCTCACCTCTGTAAACGCCCTTTCACAAACGGGAGAGATGGTGAATATCGACGGCACAGGCAATCGTGTAGCAGCCTCCTTATTTGGCTCCCAAGAGGTTTTCTTTGTATTGGGTATTAACAAGATTACCCCAGATTTAGCCTCCGCTATTTATCGTGCACGAAACGTAGCGGCTCCACTTAATAGTAAGAAAAATAAAAAGAGCTCTCTCAATCCGTGTGCTAACTTAGAAGAAAAATGCTACGACTGCGGCTCTCCAGATCGTATATGTAATGCATTAACTATTTACTATAAAAAGATGCGTAACATGCAAACTATGGAAGTCATTATCATCAATGAAGCTTTAGGCTTCTAATAGCTTGTGGGCCATTGAGAAAGTCTTGAACACTCAATTGCCCTAGTCCATTGACGACTCTATAAATCGTAGACCATCTAGGGTCTATAGCACCACTTTCAAGATCACTTATATAAGATTGAGCTAGACCTGATTTATCTGCTAATTGATACTGCGTCATGCCCAATTGTCTACGCCAAAGCAAAATCAACACCCCGAGTTTGTGAACTTCTTGTCGAACCTGTATATCACGACAACATAGGATAGGATTCATAGCAACCTCTATCTACTTTCACACTCAACACATGGTTATGCCTTTACTATACGACTCGGCGCCATTCCTGCATAGTAGCAGTTGAAAAGCAATAACGCAAAAGCCTCCATAAAAACTAAGGCATAAATTAGTTCTATCGAGGCTTTTTTCTTTGCATATTAAGTTATGTCCGATTTCATCAATTCGTGGAATTTTAGTATATCTAGAGATAATTAAGACTAAAAATACAGGTATTGTAATCGATAAGCTCAGGTTTTATAAGCATTTATCGTAATTTCTATACATTATCTATGCAGGAAAGACAAATTTGAATTCTAATATCACACTGGATTAGCCTACATCATAATAAGTACATATATACATGACCCTCTACTTTGACCGTAAACTGAAACCAATAATAAAACACTATTAAAATACTATAATAATCAAATCCTTATAGTAAAAAGAGTCCTATACTAAGTATAGGACTCTTTGATTATCTCTATAAGATTATTGATTAGCGCTTTCTTGAGCTTTTTTGATTTCCATGTATTTAACCATGCCGTCAACAGCTTTTTTAGCTTCCCGCATAGCGAGTACTACAGTAGCAGGTTTATGTACAACGTCGCCGCCAGCAAAGACGCCAGCGCGATTAGTCATGCCATATGGATCTTCAGATGTAATGATATAGCCTTTTTCGTCTACCTTTAGGTTATTACCTTCGCCGATAAGACGTGCATTTGGTTTGTGGCCAGCAGCGATGATGATTTTATCTACAGGCATAACTTGGAAGTTACCAGTACCGTGAATGCCTGCACCATCTTCGTTAAGAGCCATCACTTCGTATTTGAAGCCTTCTACCTTGTCTTTACCTTCTACACCCACTGGAGAAGCGAACCATTGGAATTGAACACCTTCAGCACGTGCTTCTTCGTATTCAGACAATAGTGCTGGCATTTGTTCTTGGCTACGACGATATGCTACCGTTACGGATTCACAGCCTAAACGTACGCATGTACGAGCCGCATCCATCGCTACGTTACCGCCGCCAATGATGATAACACGGTCGCCTTTTTTAACAGGAATTTGATCCTTGTCAAGCTCGCCATTTTCTACTAATTGTACATTAGTCAACAAGTACATCGCTTGGAATACACCGTGCACTTCATCATTTTCCATACGTACTTCTTGAGGAATATGAGTACCAGTACCGATAAAGATGGTATCAAAGCCTTCAGCGAAGAGTTCATCCAATGTTTTATCTTGACCGATAAATGTATTACATACGAATTTAACCCCTAAGCCTTCAAGACGAGCGATTTCACGACGTACAACAGATTTAGACAAACGGAACTCAGGAATACCGAATAAGAGTACACCACCTGGTTCAGATTGACCTTCAAATACAGTTACATCATAGCCAAGTTTAGCGATATCGCCGGCTACGGACAAGCCTGCAGGACCGGAACCTACAACGGCAACCTTACCAAGATCTTGTTTGATTTTCTTAGGTTTGCGAAGTTCATTGATGCTTTCAAAATCAGCAGCAAAGCGTTCCAATTTACCAATATTGATAGGCGGTTTTTTCGCCTTATTCATGATGCAGTTACCTTCGCATTGGTTTTCGCGCGGACATACGCGACCACAAATGGATGGCAAGTTTGTACGTTCTGCCAAGATATCATTGGCTTCACCAAAGTTACCGCGTGCGATGGCTTGGATAAAACGAGGAATCTCGTTTTCAATAGGGCAACCCATACGGCACAATGGTTTCGGACAATTTAGACAACGTTTCGCCTCAGCGAGCGCTTCCTCCATTGTATAATCCGCATCAAAATGTAGTGGTTTTAATTCGTTACTCATGGCACATGCCTCCTAACAAGGATCCAGTACTATACTTATACAGCGTTGCATGTACCTGAGCAATCCGATGAGCCCTCTCACATAGGGATGCCGCCACATGCTGCTAAGATTTATCTTTTGTAACCATTCGATAGACGTGTGGTCACTGGTCAGACGCACACTATTCTATAGTATATTCTAAATTGTGAAAGTCCCAACAGTCAAGCAAATATAGCACCTTTTGTATACCAATATAGGCCCTATTCATGCAAGGATTGCATAGAAAAGAAAGATGCTGTAACGCCATTTTCTAAGTGTATATTTACATATACATCTATGCATGTATACTGATAATAGATAGATCAATTGATTCTCACCACATTAACATACACTTATAGAGGTTCACTATGAACACAATAGACTTTACAGAAAAATACTATATCAATCGCCGCGGTTCCCATTCCCGCAAATGGGACGGCGAACACTTAAAATTTAACCACACCGATTTATTACCACTATGGGTGGCTGATATGGACTTTATGCCCCCTCAATGTATTCAAGATGCTATTTGTAACTATGTGAAAGCTAACCCTTTGGGCTATACCATGACAAATCCGAATTATATAGAAGCCGTCATGAGTTGGTATAAACGCCATCATCATTGTAAGCTTCAAAAAGACTGGCTTACAAGTGCACCCAATGTTATTACAGGCATTATGTGGTGTATTGGGGCTTTCACAAAACCAAATGATGCCATTGCCGTTCTAAGTCCTGTGTACGGCGCCTTTGATACGAGCGCCAGCGATGCACAGCGCCAGATCATCGCTATTCCTATGAAACGCAGTGACGATAATCGCTATACCGTAGATTACGAGGCCTTTGAAACGGCGATTACCATGCACGATGTTAAACTGTTCATTCACTGCAATCCTCATAATCCTGTAGGTCACGTATGGACAGAAAATGAGATGGCTCGGTTATTTAGCATTTGTGAGCAACATAAGGTGCTCATCATCAGCGACGAAATCCATCAGGACCTCATTACAGATTCAACACCATTTACATCGGCTCTAACAGTAGCTAGCGGCGCCTATGCCGATAATATTATTGCTATGTCTTCCCTGTCCAAATCGTTTAATATGGCTAGTTTGCATCATGCAGAGGTTATCATTCCAAACGAAAAGCTGAGAGACCAATTCAACTTCTATAAAGCCCATGTATACCATACGGACTCCGATGTTATTGCTGAAACGGCCATCACTGTAGCCTACACACATCCAGAGTCGGAGGCATGGCTCACAGATGTACTGACTGTTATACGTGAAAATTATGAATATCTGTGCAGAGAGCTTTGTACGGCATTACCACAAATCCGCATCAGCCCTATGGACGGCACCTATTTAGCATGGATTGATTTTGGTGCCTATGTAAAGGCGGAAAATATGCATGACCTATTTGAAAATAAATGCCGCATCGCACCAAGCTTTGGCGAATGGTTTGGCGGCGAAAACTACACCACCTTTGTACGCCTAAACTTGGCTACTAGCCTTGAAAATATTAAGACTGCTACCCATAATATTATCAAGTACGTACGCCCTTAATAGGTACCTCTTATCAAAAAATACATTAATTCAGGAAATACATTAATCATATTAGAGAATTCATTTCGTACAAATAAAAGAGGCTGCTCTAGCATCATTCAATGTTAGAGCAGCCTTTTTGTATCAAAGTTTCACTGTATCACACAACTAGTATTACACTAGTTTTTATTTAATTCTATCGAAATGTTCCTTTGCAAATTGCATGTCTTGTACGAGTTCTAATGTACCAATATAGTTATTGTTTTGATCGCGTACAGCCATGTAGTTTACATAGAATGGACGACCTTGTTTTTCAAGCCATACTGCCACATTATCGCGGTCACCTTTACGGAAGGAGTCGATAATACCACGTACAATCGGTTCTACCTTTGGTGGATGGCAGGAGTACACATCACGACCAATTGCTGTAGTAGGACGTTTGAATACCTTTTCACCATCATTGAAGTAACGGTTAATATCTTCATGGTCAACGAAGGTTACCTCCATTGGCATTGTATTGAGCATAGCATCTAGTTGATCTACAGTTAAAGTACCACCAATTAAACCGATAGCATTATTATCACCACTTGGTTTTGTAGTTTGCGCAGCTAATGCGGCATCAGCTTCTGGCCAAGCAATGCGTGTTACCCCAAAGATGTCTTCATACTGCGCTGTATCTTTGTAAATTTGATACCAATCTTCTTTGCTGAAGTTTTCTGCACAGATTGGGAACAAGATATTTTGTTCTTTGTAGATCATTTCTTGAGCACGTGTAAGAAGCTCATCAAAGCGTCTATACCAATCATCTACACTTTGGCTAGATTTTGCTAAATCACCTAATTGGTCGCGAATATCGCCATCAACAGTCCACATAACCATGGATGGACCACCAATTGCATAATCCACTTTCAATTTTGGATATAATAAATCGCCTTTTTTAGCATAGTGAACAGATAGTTGACGCACTGTATTCACATCATCATAAGTGGCAGTTTTGTCTGCTACTTTTGGACGAATAGCCTCAATCAACTCATCGAGCGCTTTATTTTCTTCTGTTAATCGGTTTAACGGATGACCTGCAGTCTCTACCAAACCCACAACGCTCTTGCTCTTTTCTTGAGCTTCTAGAACCGCTTCTACCTTAGCATGTTCTGCATCCATTTGTTCATGAATGGTGGAACCATGGAACAACGCAGAGTGAAGGTCACATAATTGTTGTACCTCTTCTAAAGGTGTACCTTCACGCATAAGACCTTGTTCAGCTTTCATGATTTCACTAGCCTCAACATGTTTGAATTGGCTCGCAAAGTCTTCACGAACAGCACCAAGCTCTTCACCAGTACCTAACCGTTTCAAGAAGCCTTTCAATTGTTCTACACGTTCGCTATCTGTAACAGTGTCCTCTTCATTAGTTTCTGTATTTTGGCTAGCTTTAGGCTCCTCTACTTGAATAGCCACAGTCTCTACAGGAGCATCTTTAGCAGATGCTGCTTCATCACCTTGTAGATTTGGCATTTCACCTTCCAAGGTAAAACCAGCTTTCATGAATGCGCTCACGATATCGATCATGGATACGCCTTTCATTTTAGCCCCTTTAGGAATAGTCATGATTTTACCAACAGAGTTCAACATCACTTTATTAGTGATTTCACTGAACCCTAAGCTTTTCATAATATCTACTACTTCAGGATATTCTGTTACCAAATCATATACGGATTTGGACAAATCTAATTTCTTTTCCATTTTGATCCCCTCGTGTCAAAAATATTGTTTATTACTTATGTGAGTAGCCCTCTATACGTACCACTGTGTATACAAGGCAATATATACTGTGAAAGGTTTATCTAACATAACCTATGACCCTATGATAAACGATATCGATTATAAAATCTGTATCCATGGCTATACTTTTGAAAGTTCTTTCTAAAAATATCAACATTTTTATATAAAAATAACGGATAGATAATACATCCCCAGTCAAGCATGAAGGAGAATATATGAACTATCCGTTATCTATTAAAAATATATATCTAGTTTTTAGAGAGATGAAAGTTCTGAGAGATTTATATATTTCTGAGATCAACTAGTTTGAGAGATATACCAATATCAAAAGCTATCTTATTGATGGTGTGGTTTCAAGGCTTTTTCGTAGTTTTCAGATACTTTGTCCCAGTTAATAACGCGGAAGAATTCCTTGATATAGTCTGGACGACGGTTTTGGTAGTGCAAGTAGTATGCATGTTCCCAAACGTCTAAGCAAAGAATGGCTTTTTTGCCTTCTAACAGAGGATTGTCTTGGTTCGCAGTAGATGTCACTTCGAGTTTACCATCTTTGTTTACCACAAGCCATGCCCAACCAGAGCCGAAGCGTGTTGCTGCCGCAGTGGAGAAGCTTTCAACAAAGGCATCATAACCACCAAGATCAGCGTCAATAGCCTCTTTCAAAGGGCCTTCCAATTTAGATGTATCTGGTTTTGTCATGATGTCCCAGAACATAGTGTGGTTCTTATGACCGCCACCGTTGTTGATAACCGCTTGACGGATGTCCTCTGGCACATTAGCGATATCGCCGAGGATGCAGTCTACACAGCCATAAGCAAGATCAGGATATTTTGCGATAGCAGCGTTCAAATTATTAACATACGCTTGATGGTGCTTATCATGGTGCAATTTCATTGTTTCTGCGTCGATAACAGGCTCAAGATAATCATAAGCATATGGCAATGGTGCGAGTTCGAAAGGTTTCATAATAGTCCTCCTTAAATTTAGGGCATGGAACGATATATATCAGTACCTATCGTTCTAGTGAAAGCGTTTCGATGCACCTGCATCTTTATTTTATTTAATTGATATGAATTATCATTATTTATTGTACATTGTATATAGAAAATCGTCAATATGATTTCCCATGTAAAAAGGCTATAGAATAACCTATAGCCTTTACATAAGTTAATCAATATACGATTTGAATACATCCATACTAAAGGTACGTTATACACCCTTGTACTTCAAACTAATACAGTTGCAACAAGCTCGATTAGTCAATGATACACTGACACATTTTCATTGTTGTTAATGCTGCTTGATGAGATTCTTCCGTAACGCCAGCACAGCAGCTAGAATCTACGTAAACAGGGATTTCTGGCAAACCTGCTTTCAGTATAATCGCATTAGAAACAACGCAAATATCAGTACATAAACCAACGAGCGTAATAGACTCAATAGGATTTACCGAGTTCATGCCTTCCAAACGGGATAATAATTCAAAGGATCCAAAGTTTGGCTTATCGATAAAGGATACAGGGCTCATGACAGGACGCCCTTCTGCAGCTTCGATTAAACCTTTCACAATATGCCAGCCCTCTGTATTCTTCACGCAATGTGTAACAGGCAAGAACTTGCCCTCTTGGCTTTCAAGATAATTAGTATCATGCGTATCGCGCGTAAAGATAATAGGCCCGTCAAAGTTCTCAATTTTTTGGCGCACATTATCTACAATCATCTGCGCCTGTGCTGAGCCAAGGGCACCATCTACGAAGTCTTTTTGCATATCAATAACAACTAGAACCTTTTGCATAGTTCCTCCTGTATATAACCTACCAGTAATAAATTATTTATTCACTATACTAGTTATACTCTTTATACTCAATGACATCAATACTAGAAATTTATTCTTTTTCCTCAGCTAACGCATGACGTACGCGGTGTGGCTCATTATGAGCTAGCTTTCCTGCTGCAGCGGCCGCCACGGCACCTACAAGATCATCGAGGAATGTATTACAGTGACCGCCCTCTTCACTATCTAGCTTCTTAATAATACCTGGCTTTACCTTATCTAAATAGCCATAGTTCGTAAAGCCTATAGAGCCATACAGATTAACGATGGAAAAGGCTAGAATCTCATCGATACCATAGAGGCTTTCATCATTAGCCACGATGCGTTGCAAAGGCTGAGACAATTTATTTTGTTCTGTTAACTTGTCGAGCTCAATGCCCGTAATTATCGCATTGTGTACCTCTCGTTTTGAAAGCACGGATGCCACATGCTCACGACACTCTTCAATCTTTAAATTCGGCATATACGGTTTTTGAACGTATAAAACGAGCTCTGCAATATCCTCTACCGTAACGCCACGCTCCGCCAGTAGGTCGTAAGTGTATTTCTCTAAATCTTTTGTAGATTCCATAAGTGCTCCTTTATTTTTTCTTAGGCTTATCACCGGATAGCATAACAATACTAACTGGAATGGTTATCACCAACTCTTCCTCTGTATCGACATGCTTTGTATTCCAAGCCGCCTCTTTGGCAGCCTCTTCAAAGATGGGGTAAGCCTCTCGATCTAATTTCCAATTATTAGGCCCCGCTTCAACAGCCACAATATTACCCTTATCATCAGTCTTAATCTCTACTGGAACAATCAAGGTACCGTCAGCACTCGTTTTGAAAGCCTCACTAGGAATGATGACATTATAAGAGATTTGTTGCTGTAATTCATAGGTACGCTTATCTGTAGGCTTTAAATCAGCCGCTAAAGAAGTAACAGTTCCCATCATAGACGCCAATACGGCTAGTAACACAACACGTTTTAACATAGTTTCCTCTCGACTAAATACTCTCACGCTACACGCAGTATACGTTGATTATACCATTTATGATATGAAAAAATCCCTACCGAATATATCGGTAGGGATTCCTTATATTAGATTTTTTTAACCATTTCAGATTTCAATGCCATTGCACCGAAACCATCGATTTTGCAATCGATATCATGGCCATCGCTTGCACCAGTGATGAGGCGAATATTCTTTACGCGCGTACCTTGTTTCAAGATGCCCGCACCTTTTACTTTGAGGTCTTTTACAACTACAACTGTATCGCCATCAGCTAGCTCGTTGCCGTTAGCATCGCGAATGATACCTGCTTCAGCTGCAGCTTGTGCGTCAGCCGCTGTCCATTCATTGCCGCACATAGGGCAGATAAACATATGACCATCTTCGTATGTGTACTCATCGCCGCACTTAGGGCAGTTAGGTAAATTTGCCATTTAGATCTCCTTTTCTCACTACATAATGAAAGTATTATACCATATAAAACTTTATTCCACTAAAACATTATAACTACTCTATAAAATAGTTATATCTCTATTAATCAATGCTTATTGTATCGCATATTAGTTCGCATTATAATAATAGTGTAGCCGACGAGGTTGGGCCTCTCTTCTTTTTAGAAGGGGGTGAAACTATGAGTGATTTTGAAATTTTATCAATTGTCATAGATATTTTGACAATTCTCATTTCTTTCGGCTCACTTATTGCCCTTATTTGCTTTACAAAAAGCAAATAGCCCTTCGTTACAGCTCGTAGCTAGATAAAACGAAAAGGCCATTTCCTGATTTTTTCAGTTTTTTGAGATGAGCCTGACGTCTCTACTCGCTCGGCTATCTACTCATATTATAGGTTGAATACCATATATCGTCAAATTATGATTAATAGGAGGTACCTACCTCCACATTGATACAAGTGCTATATACCATCTACAATAAAAAACCTAATCAATCTCATTTCTCTTTATTAAAGTTTCATACAACTCTAACTTATCTTCTAGATTATTCTTATAGCCTTCCAATCGTTTAATTTCGGCCTCAATAAACCGATAGTGGTCTTGTAACAGTGTCATTCTTTCATGAACCGTATGAGATCCGGCATACCTTAAATCCGCATACCGCTTGATATTCGCAAGCGGCATTCCCATGTCTTTCAAGCGTTTAATAAACTGCACAAACCCCACATCCTCCGCATGGTAATTGCGAATGCCGTTCTGCCGCTCGATGTGAAGGAACCCTTGATCCTCATAATATCGTAATGTAGAAATAGACAGTCCCACCAATTTTGAAAATTCACCGATTTTCATACTTTCACCACCTTGACCTCAAGTATACTCGAGCATATATCATACGTCTAGACGGAGGTAATAATTATGAAAGAAACACGTTTTAACATCGGTATGAACACATTGAAACAAATTGACGGGCTGCACGGCGAGGAGGTGTATAACACAATTCAAGAGATTTCACCGGCCATAGCCGATTTATTGGTCGAGCTGTTCGGCGACATCTACACGCGCCCCAACCTGGATTTCAAGGAACGGGAACTGATTACGCTCGCATCCCTATTAACGCTGGGCGGTTGCGAGGCACAGCTGAAAGTACACACCAATGCGGCACTCAATGTCGGTATTGCGCCCGAGCAAATCGTAGAGGTCTGTACCCACTGCATCCCCTATGCGGGATTTCCACGCGTGCTGAACGCACTGTTCACGGTGAAAGCGGTCTTTGAAGAACGAAACATACTGTAATTAAGGAACGACAGTAATAAAAATCTATTAATAAATATTAGTCTATTTAAAACTAACAAAGGGAGACTCTTGATAAAGTCTCCCTTTTATTCGTGTAAAAGTTGTACGAAATTAATTCGTATTTTTCAATATTCAAAATCCGCTATATACTAATAACGAAAGAGCCATTAACGTGAGTTAGGTTCATCTCCGTCTTTTCGAGGGAGGTGACATTATGACTGTATACGAAGCATTATCATTAATGATTTTATTCGCTACCCTCGTAGTGTTAATTCTTAAGAAATAATCAGTTATTTGATTATAAAATAAGATAAACCTAACGTTTAAGACTAAGTACTGCAATACTTAGACACGTTAGGTTTATCAAATTCGTAATTCTTTGATGAGCCTAACGCCTAGAACACGTTAACTGGCTCTTTTGTACTTATAGTATAGTCTGAATTCTAGAGGCTGTCAATTTACATCGTCCTTAGAGGATATTATAAAATGAAATGGAATATAAATAATAACTTCTTCTTTAACATCAATATACCCTATATTCCAAACTGTATCTTTTGCAGACTGTACTAATTTTGAATATATCTCATCATTAGATATATTCTCATTTGGATCTAACTCAATTATTGAGTTTTATATTAACAAAACAAATAAAATATGTCCATTCAGTCCAAGTTCCAAAGAAAATAACTACAAAAGGGAGACTCACAACGGAGTCTCCCTTTATTCATCTATACCAAATCAACTAAACATCTACAATCCTTGCAGAAGTTGTAAATAATCTTGCCGTTGACTAAATATATTATATATACGCACTTCTTTTTCATCATCAAAGACACGATATAAAATAATATTTTTATTAATAATCAACATTCGATAGTTTTTATTACGTAAAACAGTATGTCTTGGAATCGTGCCCATATAAGGATTATCCGCTAATAAAAGGATTCTATCCTTAATATCTTGATAAACAGACTTGGCAATTTCATTGGAAAAAGATTGCTTTACATGCAGAACAATATGATGCAATGCCTGATCGGCCTGTGCCATAATAATGATACGATAAGCAGTGTCTTCCATAACTATTCGGCCTCAGCTAACAACGCTTCTATGCTGATAAAAGTATCCTCAATAGGACCCATTCTACCTTTTCGTTCGTCTTCCTCAGCCAATGCAATAGCCTCTAATAATTCGATCTGTGCTTTCAATTTATTATAGGTTTCATATCCCATACATACCGTATCACCACGACCATTTACCGTCATAATACAAGCTTCGTCCCCTGTTTTCAAAACTGTAGAGATTTCATTATATTTATTTCTTAAATCCGACGATGGTCGAATACTTTCACGTAATAACCCCATAAAAGCACCTCCTCATATACAAATTATATCATAATTTGTATATGAATTGTGAATCACTAATCCTATCCTAATCGTTTACGCAAGATAGCATAGAGAATCATACTAACAATAACGCTCATAACGGCTTGAATGGTATTGGTCACAATACTAGCAATGGCTACGCCTGGATCGAATACAAAGTATTCAGCGATGAAGTAGCCTGCTACGATGATAATGCCACCTACAATGGTTGCCACCAAGGCAGAGGTAGTTGTCTTATTGTTATAGACAGTACCGACAAGATAGCCTTCAATGCCTTTCACCACAAAGGTGATTGGTACAAAGACTACGTAGCCGAGAAACAAATCAGCTAGCGCCGGGCCGATAGCACCAATATAGGCGCCATATTTTCGACCTAATAACAGAGCTGACGTCATAATAACGACATCTCCTACATTGAAATAGCCGCGAATGCCAGGTACTGGGATTTTCGTGTACATGGTAAACAATGTTGCGAGGGCAATCAATACGGCTGTGAGTACTAACGCGGACGTAGTACTGCGGTTTTGAACGTGTTGCATAGCGTCCTCCTTATAAAAATAGACATGTGACTATATCCATCACATGCCTATACTATATACCTTTATGGTAACACCTGCAAATACATAGAATTAACTATAAAAAATACTATTAACAGTACTCTTCAAAACGTTCCTCTACATTGTAGAGAACCTCGCAATCACACCCGCCACCTTCCTTGATAATCCAGTCTAGTACGCTTTCAACATCTACCTTTTGTTTTTCTAAAAACTCTCTTGTGAAAGTCAGACTATGATCGCAACCGTCATTTGCTTCTAATTTCTCGTCTACATAATCAAAGAGATTCCAAAATAATTCTTCGTCCATAGGTAAACTATCTTTAAAATTCTGTTTTTCTTTAGCTTTATAGCCTTTCAATAATTCCTTTTTACGCGCTTTGTCCATTATGATTACTCCCTTTTATGTATTATAAGTTATAGCTCATGACTTATATCTCAAGCCTTATTTCTCATATAATTCCGGTCGTTCTAATATAGTGCCATACTTCAACTTTGGTAGTTTAATTAATTGAGGGTACAACTGCTTAACCTCTTTACAAGATTTTAACGTAAGATGTTCTAAATTATTGAGTTCTAAAATGGGAGAGTAGTCTTTATCTATCACCTTTGCCGTTAAAAAGCTGAAAAAGCGCAACTGTTTCATATGGCGTAGAAATTCTAAGGATTGAACCTTAAGAATTTTAGGAGCGGCGAAGTCACCTTCTAAGGCAAGACTTTCAAGATGTTTTAGATTAGCTAATGGCACATAATCATCAATTTGTTGAAAGTTTTCAATCGACAGCGCTACTAAATTTACTAATCTTGAAATAGGCTCTAAGCTCGATACACTTCTTCCTGACCCAATGTGTAGATATTCTAGTTCTTGTAAGTTCTCTAATTTTGAAATATCTGGATAAACGCCCCATTTTATATGTAATTTTTTGAGTCTCTGTTGGGCACACACCGCATCAAATAACTCCTGTGGCATTCTTGTACAAAACATGAGCTCTGTAAAAGTATCTGGATTATTTACTAGAAAATCACACCACTCCATCCAAATTCGCTTCTTATCTTTAGCAGAATAAGACTCATCTAACTGTGTGCAGTTGATTATCAGCTTGTCTTCACCATCATATTCAGAGACCTCTACCACAGATTTAGGCCGTGCGTCATCCTTATGATAGTAGTCAAAGCCATATTTAATTTGCTTTTCCGTTAACACTGCCATTTACAATTCCTCATCTTCGTCAGTCCTATAATTAATTTATCTATAACCAGAGCCATGACCAACAGATTATAACGGGCCTAACAAATTGATACGAGCACATGCCCCTTCGCTTCTAGCACTTTTTTATAGAACACCTTCATCTGCTCGAAATCATGAAGAAGTTCATCTTTGATTTCTTCCTCTTCCTCTTCATAATCCCAAATATTTGGGTAAAGCTCTGCCTCTTTGCAGGCTGCCATATCAAAAGATTCGAGAGCTGCTTCCATGTCAAACTGTTCTAGAGCCGCCACGATATCTGCTAACTTATCGTGTTCGGTATACGCTAAGTAATCCGATATTTCTTCAACAGCTGTTATGCCAAGCACAGCTTGACTAAGAGGGTTATTATCATCCTTATGGTCAGTGCTTACGCCGGTAAGCACGAAATGGAGCACATCCCACATCTTGTCGATATCAAGCAATAATTCATCATCGTCATTCCACTCTTCAACGCTCTCAAGAATTTCCTCTTCTTCTGCGCCCATGGCTTTAAGCTCTTTTAAATTTACATCGCTTAAACAGCTATAATTAGCAATTAATCCCATAGTCCATAACCTCCTAATCCTATAATCTCAGTAGAAGTGTAATAATCTGTAATCCCCTTAGATATATAGTACTCTATCGCTTATTTAGTACTCTATCTCTGTCAGTAATTCTAGTAAATTAGCCTCTCCTTCATTAGCTTTATTTAATAATGGCTTACCTAGTAAAAGCACTTGCAGTGAGTAGTAATAGAAGCTAAAGAATAAATCATCAGGAAATACATCTTCTTCCTCATATCTAAGAACGTCTTCATCTTCATCGTAGTCTTCAGACCATAGGTATTCTTCGTTGAGCATATCCTCAAAGTTCGGCAATGGATCTGCATGCTCTAGCATAAGACCATCTCGGATACACTCAGCAATCACAGTAAACAACTCAATCAATTGTTCTGCTAAATAATGAGCTACTTCATTCTGAGCGCTCTCTTCCTGGGCTTTCTTAAAAATACGAAGCAAGAAAATCATGGCGAATGGTGTAGCATGCCACAATGTGGATTGATGCTCAATATTTAACGCTATGTCCTCACCAGCCACATCAACAGCTTCAATACTGTCCATCTTCCATAAAACATCAAATTGATTAGGAAAATCTGTGCCCCGTCCATAAGAGGTCGTTAACCGATGCCACGGTATATCACTGACTTGTACGGTCTCTATGTATTTTTTAGTTACAGTATCCATTAAATTTACACCTTTATAGTAACAATTTTATATTTGCACATTTATATGTACGCCATAGATCAGTGCATTTATCGATGATTATTCCTGAACAACCTCTTTCACTAGTTCATAGGTGTCTATGAGACGCAGTTTTCCAATCCTAGGCTCATCTGTAATCTCCTCATAGATATCCTCAAGCGTTCTTCTTGGTGCTAGTGTCCATAATTTACACGGATATAGTTCAACTGTCCCGATAATTTCCAAATTATCCAGTAACAAGCCTAAGTCCTTATGATTGAACCAACAGTCTGTATCGATACCAAAATTTGTATTATCTTTTCGGCATGCGATTTTGCTGTTTAGAAACTGCTCCATTGTCGGTTTTTCTTCTTGTAAAAGCCGCGTACAGGCTAAATGATATTCGATTTTCCGCGGTGATTGATCCACGTCAGAGACAAAAATAGCACCATACTCGTTTTCAAATTTAACAGCTAATACGTCGCCCACCTTAAAATAAGGTACTCTTTTTGTTTTAGATTTACGAACCTTAATAGGCTTCGGATTTTCGCTCTGTAGCTGTACTGCTAACTTATCCAATACCTTTTGACGCTGTTTAAGGGCCTTATCATCGATTTCCAGCCAAAACTCATTAGGACCCTGAGCGATTATATCCAAGGCTTTCTGTTTAATATCAGTTGATAGATGCCCTATCTTCCATAACGAATAGGCCACCGCAGTCCAATAAATTTCTGTATAAAACTCATCAGTACAAAAATTTTCTTCTTCACTTAAAATGTCAGAAATGATCGTATCTACACTGATACCATCCTTGTACCGCTCAACAATGGCATTATAAATATCATGACCGTCGTCACTATCTATGATCTTCACTCCGTCAATTGCCATACGATTCTCCTATAACAACACAAAACCGCTTGAAATACTCTTTTATTGCTGATTATTTTCCCATTTTACATATTAAAAAAATAGACTTTCATATGGTGTAATGCTACCATCCTCTTCATGGTAAAAGCCTTGGTACAGAGGTTCTCGATGTGCCGCATCATAGAACTTTTGTAATTCAACAGCCACATTTGCTTCGGAAGGCATACCTAGCGCCTTGACAACCTCTTCCCATATTTCCATTTCTGTATAAGAAGCGATTTCATCATAACGCTCATTGGCATAGGCTTCGAGAGTATCCATGTCTGTATACTGGCTGGAGTCACAATAATCATGCCAGCAAATGCTATATACCAACAAATAGATTAAATCATCTATACTTTCAGCTATACGACCACATTGACCTTCGCTGCTGACATAACCGATAGAGCCATCCTCTAATTGATGATATTCACCGCCGGCACCATCTCGAGCAAAAGCCTTTCCATCCAAGGAAAAGGTGCATCGCCCCTCTACCTCATCCCGCTCCGTTGGCTCATCGAGCAAAAAGAAATCAAATAAAGCATCAAAATCTGCTGCTAAGCTAGAGTCTTCCTGTAATATTTTTAAATAATCCATATTCTTACCTCTTATAGATTCGCATATTTACTCTATTTCATCTCTTATTTTCCCGTAATTCTAACAACGTAGAAACCTCGTCCATATCGAGATTAAACATGTTACTTTCAAGATTAATAGGTTCAAAATAGTAACGAACTATATCTGTACCAAATTCATCTTCTAAATTGGCCCATTCTGCCCCTGAAAGCACGGTAAACCCAAGCGTATCGTTTCCAAGGCTTTCAACAAACCAGCGCACCTCATAATCAGGCTGAACGAAGTCGTTAAAGTATTTGATGGTTACATCCCGATCTTTCTCATCACCGTAAGGAATTTGCAGTTCTTTATCGCCCTTTTGTAACACAATATCGTCACCATAAGGCTTGCCATTGTTAACGGTTTGAATGTCGATAGGCTCATCCATCATATCATTAAAATAGTTCACCACATCTTCGTCATCCTCGCGCCAATCAATCCAGATGATAGCTTCAGAATCAAACAAATCATTTAGATCCATATCATTGGCAAAAAAACTTTTTAATTCTTTATACAGATTTTCCATCTTCTCTCTCCTATGTATCACTTATAGCTTTAGCTAAACTTCCTCACCAGTGTTACCACTTTAAAACAACACTATAAAGTTTCGTAAATCACATCTTGTTGAGCCGTAAAATTTTCATCAAAAGAAACTAAAATATATAGATGTCCTGCCGGTGATTCGCCCACATCATAGCCTAGCGCAAATGCGTCGTAACAACCTGATTTATCTAACATTATATCCGTTAGTGTAAGTACAACAGACTCTTCTTGCGGTATTTCCTTTTGTATAATTTCCTGTGCTAGTTGGTCTAATTCATCTAATTGAACATATAATTGTTTCCACATTGATAGTGAAAGCACCTCAGCCTCAGTATAACCGGTACAACTAATATTGAGGTTTTTAAAGGCTTGTCCTACAGTCTCTAAATGATTAGTACCCAATCTGCGAGATACAAAGTAAACGCCATACGGTTCTTCAGACCAGCTTTCAACATTCCATAAAGTCATTAATTCGGATTTTCTCATCAGGACGCTCCATTAGTTAATCATCCCGCAATATCTGCATCATCAGGGTTTCCCTCCGCATCAATATGAGCTATGATACAGTGCCCCCAGAAGATATCATCGTCGTCATAATAGACCTCTATGGTGCCATCGTTACGAAATGCCAATTCACCCATCGTAATACGCTTAGCAAATACGTCTGACGTAATCGGATCTTGGTCATCATTGTCGAGCCAATCATTAGCAAGATCTAGTAATTTTTCACTAATATAGGTACTAATTCGTTGTTCAAATGCTTTAAAATTATCGATTGTATTGAAAGCAGCCAATGCTACGGTACAACTTTCATCAGAGTCCTCATCCACATCAAGGGTGAAAGCATAATCATCAATTCTGGCTGTGTAATATTGATACTCTCGATTTAACAGGAAGTCACCCCGGTCAGTATGAAGGTATTTAGGGGTTTTCAAATACGCCGACAACGCCTCTAATTCTCTATGTTTAGCATGCTCCTCTAATACCTCAAGCACATAATAGCGATTATTCCAAGAGGGGCGCATATAGCCCAAGTCCTCTAAAGGCTTTGCTTTCTTAACCAATAATTTATAGACCCCATGGGGCTCAAAAGAATAACCCCATCTATCATCAAGGCCCTCAATAATCCACGTCAAAATGCCTTCGCTACGGTCAAGCATACCAGTTCGAGTATCTAGGATAGCATCGGTGTCCACCAGTGGTCTATGATACTTATCTAAATAAGGACTAGCCCCATTCGCATCGCTGCGTGGCAATGCATAGATTTCAAACTCTTCCGATTCAAACTCTGCTTCATATTCTGGTAAACGTACAATACTCATATGACTCTCTCCTATTCATCACATTTTACGGTACAAACTATTTACAGTTAGAACTACATCCTTTTACAGATGATGCCATAGTATAATTACTTCTATAACATTAAAATGTTCTGTTGCATCACAAGTGTTCAGCTACATCAATTCTATGTAATAGTTCTTTCGCTAGTTCTTTGGCTATTTTGAATTCCTCATTTGAAAGCACCATAAGTACAAAGCTATCGGTTCCTGTGTCCATGCCTGCTAACGTATAGTTTTCCCACGTAGAATTAAGACTAGCACACCAGTCCATAATAACTTGATCTTCATCTAATGTTGCTGTATCAATAGTTAGATTTTCTCTAGTATCTAAAGACTTATTACGTATTAACTTCTGTACATGATAAATAAAATCCTCTAGTTCACATTTACAGTCTAACTCTACGGCATATCCTTTAGAGAGTAGTTCCTCATAGAGGTTCCACCAGCTATCTTCCAATTCTTCCAGGGAGCTCAACTTTACCTTGGTCATAAACGATTTAGCTTGTTTTGCATCACCTAGCAACAACGTTGCTAATTCTGTAAATGTAGATCGCATCTGATCAATATCTAGATACACTGCTTCTACACACAAACTATAGTCAGGTACTCTGCGTTTTTTCATAAAAGCCCGCATCATCTTCACTGCGTCAGGATAACTTACATCAGCCATACGATAGGTCTTGCCATCTATATCTAAGAATAAATCTACTGCATCCTGCGTTTTACCTACACGTGCTTTCATGGCTGTACATCCATCGATGGCATGAGGTGGGTATAACTCCATGTACATATAAAATCCATCATGCATAGCCTTTAAGGTATTATCTATTCCGACTATATTAAAACCGTTTCCATTAGAACCAGGGCTCTTCAAGCGCCATTCTTCGAAATTATCAAATAGTTTTTCTTGAATCCAATTGTAAAAGCTCATATGCACTCTCCCCCATATACTGCTGTTTACATATAATGTTTAACTGACTATGTAACTAAATATGTAACTAAATATGTAACTAAATATGTAACTGAATATGTAACTGAATATGTAACTGAATATGTAACTGAATATATATCTTAATTATATCATTATTAAGGAATACTTATAATGAAAGCATAGGATAAAAAATACCCCTACAAGATACGTCTTGTAGGAGTATTGATCACACTATTTGGATTCTTATTTAGGTTCTAATTATTTAGATTCTAATTTAGCTGCCAATTCAGTATATTTTCGTTCTAACTCATTATATTTTTCAGATAGGTCTTTCATATCTTTCTTGAGTTGTGTAGCATCTTCAGTAGTTACCTCTTCAGAGCTTTTACCAAATTTAAAATTGGCACCTAAGCTAATAGAATTACGGCCGTTACCAACGGTAGTAGCAGCATTAAACATGGTGTTTTTATTAGGGCGATAGAACGCACCTAACGCCGCTGCATTAGCATTTTTATAGTTACCAAAGCCAACAGAGTAGGACCATTTGTCATGTTTATCGAAATCTAATGGATGCAAGCCAGCGAGTGCTGCAGAAGCCGCTGCTACGCTAGATACTTGTTGATCAGTGTAGGATTTAGCTTCATTTAAGCTATTAGCACCGCCATTAATAATACGATTATTTAATGTATTAATATCGCCTTCTATAGTAGTGATACGGTTTTCATGATTATCTACCACGTCTTTAATGGCATGTAATTGGGAGCCATTGACTGCATCAGTAGATGTCGCAGATACACGGCCTGCCGCTACATTTGTAATCGTACGTTCTGCACCACTATCACCAATGCTCAATGTACCAACCGCATTTCCACCAGCAAAGTTATAGGTTCTGCCGCCGATAACACCAGAGTTAGTAGATACAGCTGTAGCAGTAACAGACTTAGCACCTAGTGCAATGCTATTATCTGTGGCAGCCTTCGCATTCGTACCGATAGCGATGGAGTTTTCATTAAGAGCTTTAGCTGCATTTCCGATTGCAGTAGCGCTTTTACCAGAAGCCTCCGCTACAAAGCCAATAGCATTGGATGCAAAGCCTGTCGCTTTAGAAAGGCCAATCGCATTAGCCGCTCTGCCGGAAGCTACGGAAGACACACCAAGTGCTGTGGAGTATGTATCAGATGCTTGCGCATTATCACCGATAGCAGTGGATTGAGCACCAGTTGCTTTGGAAATAGTACCTACTGCAGTACCACCCCAACCAGTTGCTACAGAGTCAGTACCAATGGATACTGCTAATTCATCTGCTGTCGTATTTCTACCAATTACAATACTACCTGCTTTAGCAATATTTGCGGCTTTGCCGATAGCAATAGAATCCACACCAGTTACAGATGCATTTGTACCGATAGCGATACCATTTTCCTTAGTTGTACTTGCACTATGACCAATTGCTAAAGAATCTTTTTCTGCTGCATTCGCTAATGTACCAGCAGCAAAGGCACTTTTACCAGCACTAGTAGAATAGTTACCCAATGCTACAGAGTCCTCATTAGACGCCACAGTTTTAAAGCCTAACGCTGTAGAGTACGCACCGCTAGCATTTGCATAGGAACCAACTGCAGTTGTATTCATAGCCGTTGCTTCTGCATTAAAACCAAACGCAGAAGATTGATTACCAGAACCTATGGAGCTATAACCTACCGCTGTAGCATAATCATTTTTTGCTTTTGCATTATAGCCAATCGCTGTGCCCATAATGTTATTGGCCTTTGCATTATTACCAATAGCAACTGTATTTAGAGCAGTTGCTTCCGCTTTACGACCAATGGCATACGCATCATCGGATGTTGCTTTCGCAGTATCACCAAAGGCGATAGCATTATTACCTTGAACCTTAGCACCAGTACCACCTACCAAAGCATTATTACCTTTAATGGTATTATTCTTACCTAAAGCCACCGAGTTTTGTCCGTCAATACTATTATATGAACCAACTAATAAAGAATTAATCGCATTGTCATTATTGGCATGGCCAAAGCCGCCTACGATATTATTAGTACCACCAACAGTATTGCTAGTACCTACTACCAAGCTGTGAGTAGCAGAGTTTGTATTATACCAACCTGCTACGATACTGCCCGGACCAGATGCAGTATTATTCATTCCAGAGGTGATACTATTAGAAGCAGAAGGTCGAACTGTATTATTGTCACCACCGAGCAATATATTATTTACAGGAGAGAACATACCATTCTCAACTTTGTTATTTCCACCATAAGCAATGGAATTCTGCATACTTAATGGCGCAGCAGTTGTAGCACTAATATCTAAATTGGATGCTGCAAACGCTGTTGTAGTAATACCTGCGGTAATCATAGCCGTTAACAGTAATTCTTTTTTCATTTCGTTTCCCCCTTTTAAGACAACACAAACAATAAACCTAAAAAAAAGATTCAAACCTATCTAATGGAACTTGAATCTTATTGTACCCCTCTATACACTATTCATTGTCAAAATATGAATAAAATATGAATATTACTCTAATATTATAAGTCTAGCTCATAAGAATTGCAAGATAATACAAAAAAGAAGGCATACTACTTATAAAAGCTGTATGCCTTCTTTTCTATATTGGTGCGCCTAACCGGAATCGAACCAGTGACACGCAGTTTAGGAAACTGCTGCTCTATCCTACTGAGCTATAGACGCATGTATACTTTATTATATCGTTTTTAATAAAGTATACGCAAGGCGTCCTTATTGTTGTAGGTATTGGTTATTCACTTGTTTTTGTTCTTCTGGGCTAAGGTTTTGGTAGCCTTTAGCTAAGGCACTTACCCAAGATCCGTAAGCAGGGTTTGGGAATACCACAAAGGTAGTACCAAAGTCTTCTTTATGAGCATCGATGATAGCATTTCTTTCAGCTAAGGTCTTACCTTTTGTACCAATTGGGAAGTCACCGGCATTATCACCCATGTATAGAACGACATAATATTTTTTAGCAATCATATCGAAGCGAGGTTGTTTATCAGAGTCTTTTTCGAATAGTAGTACATGGTCTTTATCGACGGATGGGAATCCTAGTTCCTTAAAGTTTTGTACTGTTGCATCATAGTTAACAGGTGCATATCGGTTTGAAACGTAGAATATTTCAACACCTTGTTTATGTACTTCATTTAGGAATTCAACAGCACCAGGCATGGCTTGCGATTTACCTTGATGCACAGCTTGACGCCACCAAGGAGCATCGAAGCGACCATTGCCATTAGCAATGCTTTCACCCATCAGTTTAGTATTATCCACTACAGTTTCGTCCGCATCAAGAACAATAGCAAGAGGTTTTCTTTGATGAGATGGATCAGTAACAGCCATCTTAACAAGATTTAGCGCCACATTGTACCCTTGATACGCTAGTGCTCTGTACTCTGCAGAGGTGCGCATCCATAAGAGTCCCATTGTTTCTGTTTCGGCTTGGTACTGCTGTTTTTGCTTCAGTGCTGTCTGCTCATCTAGTACTACTGCAGCTTTTGCCGGCTCACTGTTAGCAGCTACCGTATTCGTAGCCGCTATACTATTAGTCGGTCGAGTTGATTGAACCTGTGCTACCATCGCTGTAGGAACTACAGGATTTGCCTTCACTGTCGTCGGAGAATCCGCCTGTACTACGGAACCTACGCAAAGACTACCGCCAAGGCAAGCCACCCCTACATACCATGCTAAACTACTACGTTTCATAATTGCCTCCTATCCACATGTGCTCTCTGTATACATACAATACACAATGTAATTCTACATAGGTATACGAAAGTCCTCTATAGCTTTATAGGCTATCTGTGTATTTTAATCGATTTACACAAGAACTATGCTATAATACAGCTGTTGATAGTATTAGAGAGTTCTTATAAAAAAGAGGTATATGTAATGAAAGTATGTAAACGATTAATTATTACCAGTTCACTATTAGCTGTATTGGCTATATCATCTGCGTACGGGGCTACACCTGTACAGCCAAGTGAAAGCACAGACACTGCAGTGGTTGATATGGATTATTCTAATATTCCAGAGTTAAAAAAATCTATCGAAAGCGCAACTCCTGCTATGGTGCAATCTACGCTTGATGCTTCTAATGGAAAACCTACTAAAGATAAGCCCATCTATTCAACAGTGACTATGTCTGGTAACCGTGTTGTATCCGTAAAAACTTACAAAACTAAAGAAGAACAAGAAAAAGCCATATTAAAAGAGCGTAAACGCTTAGACAAGGTCACTGCTGAACGTCAGGCTAAAAGAAAAGACGAAACACGCACAGATATGCTAAAAGGTTTAACACCAATACCGTCCTATCCACCGGTAAGCGAAACACGTGTATTACAAAGCGAAATGTTCTCTAGACCATTCGGCAGACAACTAGATTTGCGTTTAGTAGAGGCCTATACACAAGATTATGACAAGGCCAAACCTGGCGATATTTATGTCTATGCAGATTATGTGGACTACACATCTAAACAGCTATTAGGTGAAAAAGATGGTACCACTGCTATTTCAGCTATGATTCTACGTGTAATCATGAGAAAAGACGAAAACAAGGCTTTCAGCATTGATGTAAATGCGTACTTCATAAATCCAACAACACATACCATTTCCATAAGTCGGTCCGAAGATGTAAAGGGTATCGATATCAAGAAAGAGGAAAGAGCTGAAGCTGTATTTAAACTACCATCACACCAATTACAAGCCGGCGATCCACAGTATGAAATCGCTAAGCTTATGTATCAGGACCTAACAAATAAAAAATTTGATTAATAATATTTAAATACAATCTCCATGACAAAAGCCCCTCCTTACTATGTCCTACATAGCAAGGAGGGGCTTCGTCTTAGTTACGCTGGACGGCTCCAGTCGACTTGTACGTCGATAGCTTCCCACATGCGTGTTAAAGCTAATTTTAGGTTATCTAAAGATTCTAATGGTTTTACAGTCAACCGTTCATATGTATCAAGACCTGTAGCATGCTCGATGGCATGTTCGTCGTTCAAGTAAGCGATAACCTTATCAGCCCACTCTTGTTCAGGTAAATCTACGGACACTGTTTTTGCTTCTGTATCATAGGACAAGAAGCCATTGCTGTTGATGCCATAATGGATGGCTACACGAAATAAACTCATATCTATACCTCTCTTGCGGTAATTTTTAAACACTATATCCATATTGTAACATGAATAAATATATTAGCGAAAGTATTCAATATAAACTTTATGAGTCTATTGTATCGAGTTATATGTCTTCGTTAAGGTCGCCTACATCACCATTCTTATATAGGTCAAGACTCTTATCCATTTTATTAGATTCCACATCCTCATTAGTAGATTGTGCATCTACTGCGGCCTTTAGTTCCGATCGCTTTCTACGCGTTCCATTGTCTCCGTGAAAGCGCTGCCATAATGCGCCACTCATAACGGCCGTTTCACCAAATTTAGACTCTAATGAATCTAATACACCAGCCAGTTTATTTTCAGTCTCATTTTTAGATGATTCGAAAAGACTATCTTGCATAGGCACCTCTTCATCGAGACCACTTACGGTAAGGCCTAATAGTCGTATAGGGCCCGGGGGATCCATAAAGGCAATCTCACTAGAACTACCATAGTTTGAACTACTATAGTTTGAATTAGTAGATTTTAAATTTGTAGATTTAACCTTCGTAGTGGCTCCTAATAGTTCAATGTCGTTCTTTGTGCCTTTCGGTTTTTTACTGGTCTTATCTTGCATGAGTTTGTTCCACAAGAGCAAAGCCGTTTCAAAAAACACATGCTCATGGTCTGATGGTGTATCTAACCGCTTTTGGCGAGATACGGTGGTGAAATCATCGTACCGAACCTTAATGGATACGGTATGACCTAAGAGATTACGTTTTCGCAATCGTTTTGATAAGCGGTTAGCAAAATATCTAAACTCTAATTCAATAGCACTACCATCCGTTAAATCTTCTTCGTAAGTCTCCTCCGCACCAATAGATTGTATTTTGCGATCTGTTTCCACCGGTCTATCGTCAATCCCATTCGCTAGTTCCCATATGCGGCGCGCCTGGTTGCCCACGAGGGGAATTAAACTACTTTCATCAGGCAACGCTTGAATATGACGCATCAAGTGAAAGCCTCCTGTTTTCAAGATTTTTTCTGTACGAGGACCTACGCCCCAAATGCGTTTAATCGGTAATGGAGCTAAAATCTCTTTTTCACGGCCATAAGGTATGACTACAAGGCCGTCGGGCTTATCTAAATCGGATGCCAATTTGGCAAGGAATTTATTCGGTGCTAGCCCTGCAGAGATAATAAGACCTGTTTCCTCAAATACTCGATCTTTAATGGCTCTGCCCAGTGCTTTTGGTCCACTATACATGGTAGACATACCGCTAACCTCGAGAAAGGCTTCGTCGATAGATAGAGGCTCAATGTGAGGCGTAAATTCTTTCATAATAGAAAAAATCTGATGGGATACCTCTTTGTAACGATCCATACGCGGATACACATAGATGCCATCGGGACAGAGTTTCTTAGCTCGTGAAATAGGCATCGCCGAATGAACACCGAATTTGCGAGCCTCATAGGAGCAGGTAGCAACGACGCCACGTGAAGAAAGACCACCCACAATTACGGGGTGGCCTTTATATTCTGGATGATCCAATTGTTCGATGGACGCGAAAAATGCATCCATATCAACATGCATAATCCATCGTCTCATTGTTACGCTTCTTTTTCGTGCTCAGAAATACGGCAGTATTTAATTTGCGCGCAAATACACTCATCCTTAGATTTATATAATTGAGGGATGATCTCTAAAATATCGCCAAATGTAGCTTCATTAATGGAATAACGAGTCCATAAGCCATTACGTTGAGAGTTAACTACACCTGCATCAATTAAGATTTTCATGTGGTAGCTCAACGTAGATTGGGATAAATTGAAGCTAGCTAAAATATCAGCTGCACATAATTCATTGCAAGACAACATATCGATGATGTGTAATCTTGTTTCATCGCTTAATGCCTTGAAAATCGTAGCTAAACGTTCGTAAGAAACTTCAACCATATCTTTAACTCCTCAAATCCGTATCAAAAAATGTCAATCTACTTTCTAGACTCTATTATATACTATTTCTTAATGTAAATCTATTTTTTTCTTTATATTTGTATCTTAATAATTTATTATGAATATCAATTTTATATAGATGGGTAATTTTTACCACATTATAAACTAATTTAAGCACGTCATAGTTTGTATATTGTGAATATTTTAAATAAATTTTCATCTCATAGATTTATTTAGTTATACATAATTTTGCATATATAAAAATTGTATAAAATATTTTTCTATAGAATTTTCGATATACACATTTTCCGATAACCTTATAGCATACTTCGATATACCGCACTACATTAGCAACCGAAAGGATTAGATGTATTATACTTTTTTTTGTAGTCTAAATCATTTCATTACAAAAGGCTCCTCTTAGAGGAGCCTTATCTGTATAATTCTATAAACCGATTGCATAGCGGTAAAATTTTAACAATTATACTGCTAAATCTACACTATCGAATGCAATCATTTACATTATATCAAATTAGTATAGCTTAGAATACGTTTACCAAGTCGATAGTTTGGTTACGGTTAGGACCTACGGATACGATACCCAAAGGTACACCTGTTACCTCTGCAATACGTTCTACATATTTGCGAGCATTTTCAGGAAGATCTTCGTATTTACGGATACCAGAAATATCTGTTTCCCAACCTGGCAATGTTTCGTACACTGCTTCGCATGCTTCAAGGTCTTTCAAGTTAGCTGGGAAGCCTTCTACATCTTTACCATTCAATTTATAACCTACGCAGATTTTCAATTCTTTGAATGTATCAAGAATATCCAAACGAGTAATTGCAAGGTAATCAAGACTGTTAAGACCTGCCGCGTATTTTACAACCATAAGATCTAACCAACCGCAACGACGAGGACGACCAGTTACAGTACCGAACTCATGACCAAGTTTGCGAAGGTTATCGCCAGTTTCATCAAGAAGCTCTGTAGGGAATGGACCTGCACCAACGCGTGTTGCGTAAGCTTTTACTACGCCGAAGATATTTTTCAAGTAGTTAGGACCAATACCAGCACCTGTGGAAGCACCACCAGCGATTGGATGAGAGGATGTTACGAATGGATATGTACCGTGATCAAGGTCAAGCATAGTTGCTTGCGCGCCTTCGAACAATACCTTTTTATCCTCTTGAACTGCTTTCAAAACAGCGATGTTAGTGTCTGTTACATATGGTTTCAATGCTTCAGCATATTTGATGTAATCCGCTAAGATTTCATCGTAGTTAACAGGTTCAGCATCATAAACCTTTGTAAGCATTTTGTTTTTGAATTCTACATTGTATGCTAATTTTTGTTTGAATGTATCCAAGTCATACAAATCGCAGATACGGATGCCGATACGGTTAATCTTATCAGCATAGCAAGGACCGATACCGTTTTTAGTAGTACCGATTTTAGCATCCCCTTTAGATGCTTCCTCTGCATTATCTAAAGCGATATGATATGGCATGATAACATGCGCACGGTCAGAAATTTGAAGAGATTTAGCAGATTTACCTTGTTTTTCAAGACCTTCAATTTCTTGTAACAAAACTTTAGGGTCGATAACAACACCAGTACCAACGATATTTTGTTTATCATCATACAAGATACCACTTGGTAATAGGCGAAGCGCAAATGCTTTGTCATCTACTACAACAGTATGACCTGCGTTATTACCACCTTGACTGCGCACTACAACGTCCGCACGTTCCGCAATCCAGTCAACGATCTTACCTTTACCCTCGTCACCCCATTGAGTGCCGATAACCATACTTGTTGCCATATCTATATCCTCCATGTGAAAGTCTAAATAATTCACTAACATTATACAACAATGTTCGGACTCTGTGAAAGTATTTATACAAATTCAATCTTTAGTTTCTTCCCAAAGGCGTGAGCAATTTTTTGCAACGTTTTCAAAGACGGATTACCATTTCCATTTTCAATCTTACTAATATCAGACTGGGTAATGCCTGTTAATTCAGATAACTGCATCTGAGTCATATGAGCTGCGAGACGAGCCTCTACAATATTTTGAATGATTTGATATTCATCCTCTAACGCATCCCACTCTTTTTTAAACTTCGGATTTTTTAATTGTTTCTCTAAATATTGATCTAACGTTTCCATATTATGTATACCTCTCAATATAATCATTCTTATATTTAACAGCTAGCTCAATAGCATTCTTCGGTGTTTTCATAGATTTTTTTATAAAACCATTAGTTAAAACAATTCGCTTTCCTACAAAAAAGAAATACAATATTCTAGAAATATTTTAACCTTGCTTCGTTCGTAACTCATAAATACCATCTTCTAAATGTTTAGACTGAGGCTCTCTCAAACAATTGCCATATAATTCAAGTATCTTTAGATCTCTAATTGTTTTAGCACGTTGCTTATCTGAGAGCTCATTTAAGAATACTTTTGCTGGCTTTTCTCCACTAAGAGTTTCATAAAAAACAACAGAAAACGTATCCATCATATTCCCCCTAATACTAGAAGAAATCTTCACCTAAATTATATGTTAAAACATATATATAGTAAAGATATTGAAATATAGAAAGTCAAAGTCTTACTATAACCAATATAAATATCTAATCTTCTAAAGTAAACAAATGGGAGGTGACTATTAGTCACCTCCCACGTATTGACATTTTATCTAATCAAAGTATTCTATTTTGGCTCCTTTAACCAGAAGCTCATTAGGAGCCCCATAAGTCCTACAGGTATCAATGTCATCAATGCTGTTTGCACACCATAGATATCAGCTAAATGGCCTACATATGGAGCTACAAGGCCACCTAAAGTAATGCCTAGACCTAAGGTAATTCCCGATGCAAATCCTGCATTTTTTGCAAGATATTTTTGACCTAATACCGTAATTGGTCCATATTGTGAAAATACGCCAAAGGCCATCGGTATCATAGCACCGAAGAAGCCCCAGATATTTGGTACAAAGATAAATACTAAAACAGACGGCAAGAAGATAAGATTACCTAAACGTACCGTTTTCAGGAAGCCTAATTTATCAGATAGAGCACCGCCCATATAAGTAAGAACCGCGCCCATTGCAAAGTACATAGTTAGCGCCAAACTAGAGGCACTGGCTTCGCCGTTTATAACGGTAATATACAAAATAGGGATAAAGATGGATAGTACAGAGAACAATATGGAGCGAGAAGCAATGACAAAGAATAACTTGCCGAAGCTTACCCAATCGTTGGCACCAGTATTAGTGGACTTAGCAGAGCTTTTACTTTCACCAACAACATCGGTAGCCGCAGAACCTGTAAAGGCATACACATACAATAACACGCCAATTAAGGCAATGGCCGTGAACACCCAAAGGAACTGAGCGCCAAAGACGTACACACCACCAGCAAGGAGCGGCCCCATTGCAAAACCAGCACTACCACCTACGGCAAAGCGCCCCATAGCATTACCAAGCTCATTGGATTGCATACGGTTTACAAGAAGTGCTGCCTCAGGATGGAACAATGCAGCCCCAAGGCCTGCAATGAGCGATAGAGCAAGTATCATCTCATAGCTCGTCGCCAGTGCAATGGAACTAATGGAGACTAATGTTATGGAAAAGCCTACTGGAATAAACCAAGGCACGCGCCACCGATCCGCCACATAGCCCAAGATAGGTTGGGCTACAGAAGCCACGATGGTGTTACAGAAAATGATAGATGCTGATTGATAGTAGTTAAGCCCAAAGTTAGCGATAAAAAACGGTATAAGCGCCGCTAGAGATCCTTGTCCAAAGTCATTAATACAATGAAAAATAGGCGGTCCGTACTTTCGTATAATACGTTTCATATAACCTCCTAAGATAAATAAAAACAGGTAGATATAGCCAACACCTAATGCATGTGCCATAGGCTTGTTGGTCTATACCTACCCTAGTCTTTCATATGTTATGTGGGAAGTACCCTACAATTATAGGCCAAAGCGAGCCATGATTGTATCTACATGTTTCAACAATTTATGTGGATCGAAGCATGCATCGATTTCTTCAGCAGTCATGTATTTCTTGATGTTTTCATCAGATTTAAGACCTGTAGCGAAATCTTTACCTTCAAGCCAACGTTCCATAGCGTATTTTTGAACCCAACGGTATGCTTCGTCACGTACGGCACCTTTGTCTACAAGGTGAGTCAAAATTGTTTGGCTGAATACAAGGCCCCCTGTAAGGTTAAGGTTTTTAAGCATTGTTTCAGGATATACCAACAATTTATCAATTGTACGGATTGTAAGGTGAAGCATGTAGTTCAACGAAATTGTTGCATCTGGTAAGATGACACGTTCTACAGAGCTATGGGAAATGTCGCGTTCATGCCACAAAGCTTGGTCTTCGTAAGCAGATTGAGCATAGCCACGAAGCAAGCGAGCCATACCGCAAATTCTTTCACATGTAATAGGATTACGTTTATGAGGCATTGCAGAGGAGCCCTTTTGTTTAGGGCTGAAATATTCTTCCGCTTCGCGCACTTCAGTACGTTGCAGATGACGAATTTCCAAAGCGATTTTATCCAATGTACCGCCTACAACAGCGATAGTGGACAACAATTCAGCGTGACGGTCACGTTGTACGACTTGTGTAGCGATTTTAACAGGTTCAAGACCTAATTTTTCGCATACATATTGTTCTACGAATGGATCGATGTTGGAGTATGTACCAACAGCACCGGACAATTTACCAACAGCTACGCTTTTACGAGCATGTTCCATGCGTTCGATGTCGCGTTCTACTTCAGCCATCCACAATGCTAATTTCAAACCAAATGTAGTAGGTTCACCATGAATACCGTGAGTACGGCCGATCATAGGTGTATATTTGAACTCAGCTGCGCGACGACGCAATACTTCGTGCAAGCGTTTCAAGTCTTCAATCAAGATGTCGCATGCTTGTTTCATCATGTAACCAAGTGCTGTATCTTTAACGTCAGTAGATGTAAGGCCAAGATGGATATATTTAGCCGCTTCAGGACCTACGTATTCGCCTACTGCTGTTACGAAGGAAATAATATCGTGGTTTGTTTCCTTTTCGATTTCATGAATGCGTTCAACGTCGAAATTGCCCTTTTCACGAATGGCTTTAGCCGCTTCTTTAGGGATAACTCCCAACTCAGCTTGCGCCTCGGATGCCAATGTTTCTACCAATAACATTGTGTCGAACTCGTTGCGTTCGCTCCAAATATGGCCCATTTCTTCTCGTGTATAACGTGGTATCATGATGTCTCCTTTGCATGATAAAAGCTAGATTTCTTATAAAATAATTGTATCATATGTGAAAGCTCCATTCAATGAAAGACCAATAAATTTCCGAATGATAATTATATTAAATTTACTAATCGTTCGTATTTATTGGTACACCATACTTTAACTTAGAATTTATACTAATAAAATGATATACTAGAGCTATCTGAAATATACAGGAACTTGTATATCATTATCGGGAGGCTTTCATGGCAAATTTAAATCGCAAAGAGCGTCGTGCACAGCGCAACGAATCAAATACTATAGGCATACTATTGCGCCTATTCTTTGTACTCAGCTTTATCGGCTTGGCCGTAGTTCTGTTTGGAGAACTTGATCTCAACTATGTATTCTCCATCTTTACAGCAGATATCATCGTATCCTTAATTTACGTGATACTCAATAAATCTCGCATTACTACATCCTTAGCGGTTAACACCAATGTACGCGTTATCATTGCATTCCTCATCATGCTAATAACTATGTTCTTCTACGCCTTTGCATTATGGCGTGTCAATCAGTTTAGTGCGCCTATGCAGGTCACATTATTTATCGGTGGCGCCATCGTATATCTTGCGGTGTTTAACTCTACCAAAACAATGCTTACAAACCAAGACTAATACAAACATAACAAAAGAGGCATATCTTACATACATGCGTATGTGAGGTATGCCTCTTGTTATTATTTATCTAATTATTGATGTACTGTTATTAATTATTTTTTGTATTCTGGTTTCCACAAGATAGCATCAATCGCAGCATCAATATCTTGTTCAGGTGCTAAGCCTTCTTTGATGGCACATTCGGCAACAGCTTTAGCAACTGTACGAGAGAATTGTGTTAATTTTGCTACTGGTGGTAACGTAGCTGCACCTGGTTTTGTAGTATCTACAATACCTTGTAAGGCATGAGCTGCTGCGGAAATCATAGCATCACTTAAGCGAGTTGCATTGACAGCTAATACACCAAGACCTACACCTGGATAAATGAGTGCATTGTTAGCTTGTCCAATATCATATGTTACACCTTTAAGTTCGATAGGTGAATATGGCACGCCTGTTGCGATAAGAGCCTTTCCATCTGTCCATGTTAACAGATCTTGTGCACTTGCTTCTGCTAATTTTGTCGGGTTAGATAATGGGAAAATAATAGGTCTTTCTACATGACTAGCCATTTCTTGGACAACCTCTTTTGTGAAAGTGCCTGGTGCTGTCGATGTACCAACGAGAATTCCTGGTTGTACAGCTTTAATAACAGCATGTAAATTAGTTAATTCATTAGCATTAGTGAATTCAGAACGTTTGCGAGCGAACGGCTTTTGCTCGATTGTTAAGTCTGTCATGTCATCGAATAGGAGACCTTGTTTATCTACGAGGTAGAAACGACTTCTAGCTTCCTCCTCGGATAGCCCTTGCGCTACCATTTCAGACATTACAAGGTTGGCGATACCTACACCTGCTGTACCAGCGCCAAAGCACACATATTTTTTATCAGTTAATGTGTCCCCGCTAATTTTGAGTGCTCCTAAGATGCCTGCAAGGGAAATGATACCAGTACCTTGAACATCATCATTGAAGGTAGCAATTTGAGGACGATATACTTTTAAAATTTCAGTAGCATGGTCGCGACCAAAATCTTCCCAATGTAGGTATAATTTAGGGAATTTAGATTCTACGTGACGAACAAAAGTTTCAATAAATTTATTGTATGCATCTCCTGTGATGCGGTTTTTACGAACCCCTAGATATAATGGATCCTCAAGAAGCTCTTGTCTATTTGTACCTACATCAAGTACAACTGGTAGTACCCATTCAGGATTTACGCCTGCTGCTGCAGTGTAGACCATTAATTTCCCTACAGAAATATCTACGCCGTTAGTACCCCAATCGCCAATCCCCAAGATTTCTTCTGCATCAGTAACTACAATTAAGCGAATATCACGACCATCTGCAGCTCGATCTAAAATAGTATCAAGTTGATCAATATTCTCTTCTGTAATATAGGCTGCATATTCTGGATCAATGAATTCGTGGCTAAAACGTTCTATACTTTCAGCTATAACAGGATCATAAACGATTGGCATCATTTCAACAACATGCTCGCTAAATACTTTGAAGAATAGAGTGCGATTTGTGGAGAAAATACGCATTAAGAATTCACGTTTTTGTAATAGAGAATCTTTGCGACTAAATAATTCATAAGTTTGGGTTGCTTGCTGTTCTAACGTTTGTACAACTGGAGGCAATAAACCTTCAAGACCAAGGTTTTTACGTTCTTCCTTTGTAAAGGCAGTACCTTTATTTAGGAAGGGATTGTTCAAAATTTCATAAGCTTTCATATAAACCTCCTGATAGGAACTACTTGGCACGACTTACTACTGTACCTACTTTAATCATACACTAACTGTCAAGAGAGTTTTATAAACATAAAAAGAGGCATATCTTACATACATTTGTATGAGATATGCCTCTTTATTGTCCTAGAATAACGGGAACTGCTAAGTAAACAGGTTCACCCCGTCGGTTAACGATGGATCCACTGCTTTTGATGATGCGCAGCGCTTCGTCTCGTACAGCTGGTGGTACATCGTCCACGATCAGTGGCGTATGTTCACCAACGATGACATTGCCGTTAATATCAAAGTTAACTCGTACTACTACCTTGCCTGTTACGACAGATGCTCGCCCCTGTTCTTGCACAGTCCGCAAATAGTCATGAGGATTAATATCTGGTTTTTGTAAAAGCGCTTGTTGTCCTGGCGTCAATAAACTCAATGCTAAATCAGATAAGACAGATAAGTCACTAGATTCAGGCAATCCATTTCCAGTTGCATTCGGATCCGATGTTATATCTTTACCGACAGGCGCTTTACTATTCGTAGAGGATTTTCCATCCTTAGAATCTGCCCCGTGCGTAACTACAGCTTGTTCACTGCTGCTCGTTTCCGATTCAATAGCCTTTGGAACAGTCCATTCTCGGCGCACACTAGATGCTGCTGTACTTTCACTTAACTCTTTAGTACGTTCCTCCTCTGGCTTGCGCTCATTCACCAAAGAATTCGCCTTAGGTGCCGCGCCTTCTGGAGTTACGTTCTGTAGTTTTTCCATAGGATTTTCCGCTGGTTTCGGTGCAGTGTCAACAGCCTCAACCCCTGTATCGCTTTCACCATCATCAGGCAAATCAAAGCTAATTTCAGCCGCATCATGGGCTGCACCAGTTCCTGCCATACCTCGTAAAGAAAGCCCCATCCCAGAGACGAGTATCATCGTAATACCTAAGGACACGATGAACGGTTTCAAATAATGTGATTCAAACATAGAATCACTTCCGTTCTGTGGCAACGCTAATATATTTAGCGCCATTCACCTTGAGCATGTCCAATAGGGCGATAACCTCGCTATAGTAAACATCCTTAGATGCGCGAATGACAAAAGCTTGTCGAGGTGCCTGCTTCACGATAGATTGTACCTCTTCAGCCAATCGGTCGGAAGAGATTTCCTGATTGTCGATATATAGCGTGTGCGTTGTGGTGAGCGTAATCGTAATAGGTTCAATAGATTTTGCTGTAGATGTGGATGCAGATGGCAAATTGAGCGGAATTTGCTGCTCTGTATTCATGTACAGCGTGCCAACCATGAAGAATACCAATAAGAAAAATACGATATCGATCATAGGGATAATCATGATGGTCGGTTCTTTTTTAACCCCTAATGTGCGTCGTCTCATATATCATGTTCCTCGTTGTATGCATCGAGGATATTACCACACTCATGCTCTAAGGTAGTAATAGAATCGTTTACCTTTGCCGCACAGTAACTGTGAAAGCCAAGAGCGATAATCGCTACAGTCAAGCCTGTAGCCGTTGCCACTAAGGCTTCAGATACACCGCCTGTAATGATGGTAGGCGCACCAATATCGCCACCTACTACTGCGAAGGCGCGAATCATACCCAGCACTGTACCCAACAGCCCTAACAACGGTGCCATCGTTACGATCATGCTGAGCCAGCTAAGGCCGCGTTTTAAACGCTCATCGGCGTAAGATACTACGTCTTGTAAACGGTTTTCTAAACCATTATAGTTCTTTGCACTGCGCATAGCCCGAGCAAATAAAGAGCCAAGCTCCTCTGTGTCGCGTTCCAGAACACTTGGTAACATGACCCAAGATTGATTCTTCTCTAACACCTTATTAAAGCGACGCAAGTCCTTCGTAAACTTGCGATATAAAACGATACGCTCAATGCCAATCATCAACGCAAAGAGCAAAAAAATTACTAGCGGATACATTACAAATCCACCAGCCACAAATAAATGCGCTATGCTACTCATACTAACCTCCAAAAGCCGTTACCCTCTAGGCCCCATTAAATTTAATTATATCACGTTTTAAGGCATCTAAAAATAATTATGAGACAAAAAAAGGCTATACTAATAGTGATATACCTATTAGTATAGCCTTTAATGTAATCTTAATTTAGCTATAATCCTGATGTAATTTAACCTAGGAGGCTTATAATCTCTTACATCCTATTAATCTTTTTTAAGAAACTTCACAAGTATGCCACCGATTGTTAAGGACACGCCAAAACCAGTAAAGAACATACCGAGGGAATACATCCATGCATAGGTTTGATTATTAGAAGAAATCGCTTTCGCTGCGTCTCGTGCATTAGTAGCGTTTCTTGCAATTTCCAAATTTGTTGTAGCTGGATCTGGATTTAATAATAGGATAACAATACCTATAATTAGAACAACTACACCAACGGGTAATAACATTTTCTTGCTCATTTAAATGTTCCTCTCCTAACATTACATAACATAACATGGTATATACGATTAGATATTATTTATCAAGTTTATTCATATCCAAGCGATTTACACTGCCAATAAAGCTATTGTAGGATTCAATCATATCATTGTAATGATCAGCTGTTTGGTCACCTAAGAATGTACGAATTCTACCAATAGTTGTATTTAAATGATTTTTAGCAGAGTTATAGTCCGGACTAGTAATGCTGCTGGATACATCCATGATTCCTTGCAACTCTTGGTTCGCCGCATTTACATCGATTTGCTTGCCTTCTTCAAAGCTATCCAATAATGCAGTTAAACGTAAATGAACTTCTTGAACAGCAGCTGCATTTTTCTTACCGGAATCTTTAAGTTCTTTCAACTGTTCTTGTTGATTTTCCGTATTATGTTTATGAATTACTGCGTCTAACTGATTATATGCTGCATAGAATTGATCATATAGTTGAACGTATTTAGGTCCTAATTGTTGTTCCTTAGCATAATTATCTGCTTGATATGAATTAGTTTGGTAGTACGTATCCAATTCATTTGCTACTGGTACAATGTCCTTTAATACGGCTAATACGTTATCAAGAGGTTCCTTCATATCATCATATGGTATGCCCGCATCTTTAGCGGCTTGTAATTTTTGTTGTAAGCTATCAAACTTTGGTGCCATAAAGCTTGATAAATGTTGACCCTCTCTTAGTTTTTGAATGGAAGGATTAATAGCATATCCAAAGCTTACGGTACCACTGTTAAAATTACCAACTGCTTCAATATACTGATTAAAGACTTGAATGTCTTTTTGCGATGCCTTTTGAGCGCCTTGCTGCACCCCATTGGCAATCTTAGAAAAACTACAACCACTCAAAAATAATGGAGCTGTTAGAGTAGATGCACACAATACGGCTGTTAACATTTTCTTTACTAGTGGTTTCATAATGACCCTCTCATTTAAATCACACACACAAGTAACAGTTTATGATTAAATTATATATCATATATGTTATTTACGAAAGTATCAACCGTATTTTTTATGAAATTTGTTTCATGAATATGCTTTCACAAGCACATAAAAAGGCATAGTATACATCTCCATTGGGGTAAACCCAATAGTAATGTTTATACTATGCCTTTTCTAGATACATCTTATATGTCTAAATCAGTATGATAGCTAATCGGAGTGTCTTAATAGATAAGTTATGCCAGCTTATCAAATAGGTATGTAGCTATCTACTTATTTAATGGACTTATCGAAAACGCCAATTAATTCTTCAACGGCTTGAGATTCGCTCATTTCACCATCTAAGACGGCTGCTTCCACTTCGCCCATACGACCTTGAATGACGACATTATTAAAGAATAGGTTGTGCAAGTGTTCGTCAATCATATCGCGTACCCAACGGAGGGATTGTTCTTGACGGCGTTTTAAGAAGACCCCATTTTCTTTGCCTTGTTCAGTAAATTCTTGGATTACATCCCACAATTCATCGAGGCCATCCTTTGTAACGGCTGAGCAAGTGTAGGCTTGGGTTTTCCATTTTTCCGTAGCAGGACGAATGTAATGCAACATCCGATCGTAATCGCTACGAGCGATGAGAGCGCGCTTGAGGTTATCCCCATCAGCCTTGTTGACCACAATAGCATCGGCCAGCTCCATAACGCCTTTTTTGATGCCTTGTAATTCATCGCCTGCACCTGTTAATACGATGAGCATAAAGAAGTCTACCATGGAACGCACGGTAACTTCACTTTGCCCAACCCCAACGGTTTCAACGAGAATGATATCGTATCCAGCAGCCTCGCAAAGTAGCATGGTCTCTCTACTTTTACGAGCTACACCTCCTAGTGTACCACCTGCCGGCGACGGACGAATGTACGCGTCAGGATGTTTCGTCAATGTTTCCATCCGCGTTTTATCGCCCAAAATACTGCCCTTTGTGACTTGGCTCGTAGGGTCTACAGCAAGTACGGCTACCTTGTAACCTGCTTCAATGAGCATGTTACCAAAGGCTTCAATAAATGTACTTTTACCAGCCCCAGGCACACCAGTAATACCGATGCGCAACGCCTTGCCCGTGCGAGGCAATATAGCTTGCAATACTTGTTGAGCTAATTTAAAGTGTTCCTTATTATTACTTTCTACTAACGTAATAGCCCGTGAAAGTATAACGCGGTCCCCCTGCTCGATACCGCGTACATAATCAGCGACAGTTAACTTCTTTCGCCGCTGTACGGGACGTACCGACGGAGCCAGATGAGCGGAGCTAGATAAGAGGCCATCGTGCATTTCCTTGACGCCTTTCATTACATGACACGCGAAGGTATCATCCTTTTTCGCATCTTCCGGCACCCAATCGGGACGGTAGGTGCTACCCTCGGCATTTGCATTTTTTACACCTAATTCAGGAGCCTTACCTTCACCAGTGGTGAAGGTGGCATCCTGAGTCGTATGCAATGCGTCCGGAGTAGTCCGTTTATTATCAGTCATCAGACTCTTCTTCTTGAACGTGGCTGGTCAATGTTTCTAGTAATTTCTTAGCCGCTACTGGCAAGACTGTACCAGGGCCAAAGATAGCCACTGCGCCATGTTCGCGTAGGAATTCATAGTCCTGAGCAGGGATTACGCCACCAATGGCAACCAATATATCTCCACGACCGCGTTTTTTGAGTTCTTCCACAAGTTGAGGTAACAATGTTTTGTGACCTGCTGCAAGGGAACTGAACCCGACGATGTGAACGTCATTATCCACCGCATCTTGCGCTGTTTCTTCTGGAGTTTGGAACAAAGGTCCGATATCCACGTCAAAGCCCATATCCGCGAAGGATGTAGCAATAACTTTGGCACCGCGGTCATGACCGTCTTGGCCCATCTTCGCAATCATGATGCGAGGGCGACGACCTTCGAGTTCTTCAAAGTCATCCGCCATTTGACGTACTTCTTTGATGACATCGTCATCTTCATATTCGCTGGAGTATACACCGGAAATAGAGCGAATAACCGCTTTATGACGGCCGCAAACTTTTTCAACAGCAAAGGAAATTTCACCCAAGGATGCACGAGCACGAGCAGCTTCAAGTGCAAGAGCAAGCAAGTTGCCTTCCCCGGATTCTGTAGCATTGGTAATCGCTTCGAGGCAGGATTGAACCTTTTCTTCGTCACGGTTAGCACGCAATTGTTCGAGACGACGGATTTGCGCTTCTCGTACAGCTGTATTATCTACGTCGAGGATATCCAATGGATCTTCTTTATCTAGACGATATTTATTGATGCCGATGATCGCTTCACGGCCAGAGTCGATACGAGCTTGGCGACGAGCTGCCGCTTCTTCGATACGCATCTTAGGAAGACCTGTATCAATCGCTTTCGCCATACCGCCAAGGGATTCGATTTCTTGGATATGACCCCAAGCACGGCGGATTAATTCATCAGTCAAGGCTTCTACGTAGTAGGAACCGCCCCATGGGTCAATAACCTTACATACCTTAGTTTCGTCTTGAATGTAAAGCTGAGTATTACGGGCAATACGTGCAGAGAAGTCCGTAGGCAACGCAATGGCTTCATCAAGCGCATTGGTATGTAGAGATTGGGTATGGCCCAATGCAGCACCCATCGCTTCCATACATGTACGAGCTACGTTGTTGAATGGATCTTGTTCTGTTAAGGACCAACCAGATGTTTGGCTATGTGTACGAAGAGCCATGGATTTAGGATTTTCAGAACCGAAGCTCTTAATAATCTTAGCCCACAACATACGAGCTGCACGCATTTTCGCTACTTCCATGAAGTAGTTTTTACCGATTGCCCAGAAGAAGGACAAACGTGGAGCGAATTTATCTACGTGAAGGCCTGCATTTACACCGGTACGGATGTATTCAAGGCCGTCGGCCAAGGTGTAACCTAATTCGATATCTGCCGTAGCACCTGCTTCTTGCATATGGTAGCCAGAAATGGAGATACTGTTGAATTTAGGCATGTACTGAGAAGTGTACGCAAAGATATCACCGATAATGCGCATGGACGTAGCTGGAGGGTAAATATAGGTATTACGTACCATGAATTCTTTCAAGATATCATTTTGGATTGTACCAGCCATAACCTTTTTATCAACGCCTTGTTCTTCACCAGCTAGGATGTAGAACGCCATGACAGGCAATACGGCGCCGTTCATTGTCATGGATACGGACATTTGGTCGAGAGGAATACCGGAGAACAGAATTTCCATATCGAGGATGGAGTCTACCGCAACACCGGCTTTACCAACGTCACCTACTACGCGAGGATGGTCGGAGTCGTAACCACGATGTGTGGCAAGGTCAAAGGCGATAGACAAACCTTTTTGGCCCGCTGCCAAGTTACGACGGTAGAACGCATTAGATTCTTCTGCTGTGGAGAAACCAGCGTACTGACGTACTGTCCAAGGACGAGTTACGTACATTGTGGAATAAGGTCCACGCAAGAATGGAGGTACACCAGCCATGTAGTCAAGGTGTGTCATTCCTTCATAATCCATCTCTGTGTAGAGAGGTTTTAGTTGGATTTGCTCCATTGTCGTATTATATAAATCTTCAAAGCTTTTTCCTGTTTCTTTTTGAAGTTCAGCAAGCCATGCATCGCGAGATGTCGGCGACTGAGATCCCAAGCCAAGAGAGGAGAAGTCTGGATTTTTAAACATGAGCTCACATCCCTTTCTTATCTTGTAACGTATGTAAGATTTCGTAGCAATTTGCACGAACGGAAATGAAGTCGTCTACGCCAGCTTCACGGTATACAGGCTCAAGGTCCTTAGGAGGCGCCCCTGCCAAAATAACTGTTACATTCGGCATAGTTTCTTTCAACTCTTTAGCAAGTGGTGGTACTAATTCTGGATATGTATCATCTGTGGAACAGATAACGACAACATCGGCACCACTTTCACGAGCAGCCTTCGCCGCATCAGCCGTTGTTTCATGGCCATCATTTTTAATAACTTCAAAAGCACCTACTTCGAAGAAGCCTGTGGAGAAGTCCGCACGAGGTTTATGTTGAGGGATTGGGCCCATATTAGCCAAGAATACCTTCACATTATCTTTCGTACGCTGTTTATACGCTTCCGTACGCATACGAAGTGCTTCGAATTGTTCAGTCCAGCGATGTGCTGTAATTGGTTCGATTGTTTCAGAAGCAATATCGCCAGCATCTAAAGCCTTACGGATTTGGCGGATTGTCAATTTTTGTAATGCTCCAAGTTCGATGAGGCCGATCAACGCACCTGGTTCTGTTGTACTTGCTTCTAGAGTAGCCTGTGCTTTCACAACTGCATCAGCCTCTGCACCTGCCAAGTACTCATCGATTTGAGCAGCTCGTTTTTGACGCAATGTTTCTTGATTTTCTGGTTTAGGATCAAGCAATTCTTCCGTCATGTTCGCATACATGTTGTTGCCAACTGCGACGTCCTTACGGAATGCAAGGTTCTTGAAGCGTTCTTCGAGGATGGCTTTCACTTGAGCTTGAGGGTAGCCTTCTTTCAACGCTGCAATAATGCCACCTTTAGACTCGATGGTTTGGAACTCAGTCCAAATTTTTTCACATAGTTCAGCCGCCAATGTTTCCACGTACCAGGAACCACCTACAGGGTCCACAGGTTGACGCAATTCGAATTCAGTTTGCAACATAACTTGGATATTACGGGCAATACGGCGAGAGAAATCGTCTGCTTTGCGAATTGGTTGGTCAAATGGAGATACTTCAAGACTATTCAACCCGCCTACGACGCCAGAGAATGCTTGTGTTGTATTGCGCAACAAGTTTACATATGGGTCGTATACAGTTTTTGTGAAAGCAGATGTTCTGCCATGTACATGAACGGCGCGGTCCGCTTCTTCGGCACCGAAAGCTTCCATAATGCGAGCCCAAAGTACGCGCAAGGCACGTAATTTAGCAATTTCCATAAAGAAATTAGCACCTAAGGAGAATGTGAACATCATACTCTTCGCGATGGTGTGAATATCGATGTTGCGTTGTGCTAATTGACGCACGTAGCATACAGCCGTTGCCAATGCATAGGCAACCTCTTGCACATCGTTAGCGCCGCCATTAGCGTATACATCGCCGGATACAAGCACTGTTTTAAGCTCTGGAGCTTGCTCTTTAGCCCATACAACTGTATGTGCCATTTCATCAAAGGCTGTATCTAAGGAAATGTGCAAAGCACCATCTTTCGCCAAAACACCGATAGGATCTGCACCAACAAGACCTTTCAAATCAGACGTTTGTTTTTTAGCGCCTTTCACTGTAGCCGCTAACATACCAAGCAAGATGGCTGCAGAAGCACCAGTTTCAATGTACAAAGGGTTTTCCTTCAAATTGAAGCGGTCGATTAATTGTTTGCAGTCATCCATGGTGGATACAGATGTACCACCAACGCCAACAGATGCGCCTACTTGCACGTCTTGATCATGACGTGTTGCTTCATCTAGGCGGATGTTGTGAATAGTGCCACCTTTTACAATCTCGTATAAACTTGCATGATTAGCATCTTTAGGCAAAGAGTCATCTACATATTGGGATACACCCCAAGAGTCTTTAATATAACCACTTGCCTTAGTGCCACGTAGGAACTCACCTGCCCCAGGGTATACGCCCTTCGGAATTGCTTCTGCATGTAATGCAGGTGTGTAAATCGGCTGCAACGTAATACCTTCATAGGTTTTCGTGAACATCTTCTTGTGGAAGTCGCCACCCTTTAACGCCTTTTCAACCTCTGCCTGCCATTGTTCATACGTAGGTTTCTCAAATTCATCAAAGGATACAGGAGCTAATAGATCGCGTTCAGCATCCTTTGAAGTCTTTTTGTCAGACATATATGTGCCTCCTTTTCAACTCGAAACCATACCGAGAAACAGCGCACCGTACCTACAATTGTTATGCTTATACACCACCAAAGCTTTCCTATCTATGGATCACATCAACCTCAAATCTGTGTCCATCAGTTTACTAACAATGAAGCCTGATGTATATGCTCAACAGTCACTTTCAAGGGCAACAAAAAAACGTGCCACCCAAAAGTGACACGTAAGGTTCCTTGTTGAAAAGTATGCCAAAAAACACTGAAACCAGCATACCTCAATCCCCTTCCTATCGCTCGTAGGTACATAACGGTGATTATCAAATAGGCAGTTCTCCTGGCTCGGGCTCATCGCCTTGCTTTCGCCTTCCCAGATTTCTCCAGTGACATTTTTGAAAGCAGGCTCGTCCTTACAGTGGCGGGACCGCATCGGCTTGTACCGATTTCTCTATTAAGTCTTGCGACACCTATTCTCTATATTCGTTGTTCTAAGTCCAATATAGTGTAAGATTATGCACAAAGTCAATGAACATAACAGTTAATCATAAGTATCAAATTTTAGGTTATAACTAATGCATATTTAAAATGATAAAAACTCATCACTTTCAAATATACGTATTCATCGCTATCAAATATACGTATTCATTGTCTGCAAATCGAGTTATAAATCGAGTACAAATCATCATAAAATCTAAGCCCACGCACAAACGCACCCACAATGCGTGATATAATGAATACAATCACAAGGAGGCATTATGGAGCATACAAGTAAAAAAGGTCTAATAACAGCCCTTAGTTGCTATATCATCTGGGGCCTACTCCCTCTCTATTGGGCATTATTAAACCATGTTTCACCATATAATATACTGGCACAGCGCATTATCTGGTCAGGCATTTGCATGGCCATCGTCGTATTTGGCCTACATTTTAAACAGTTCAAAAAGGACTTTCAATTACTAAAAGAACAGCGTTCACAACTATTACTACTGTTGATGGCATCAGTCATCATCAGCGTAAATTGGTTTACCTACATTTGGGCCATCGCCAACAACCAAGTTATGGACACGAGCCTTGGCTATTATATCAACCCACTCTTTAATGTAGTGTTAGGTGTCATCCTATTTAAAGAGGTTCTATCTATACCGAAAAAACTAAGCGTCCTCATCGCTACCATCGGCATCGTCTTGCTCACCTATCAAGTGGGATCCTTGCCGTTAGTGTCGATGATCCTCGCCGTTTCCTTTGGTCTCTATGGGGTCGTCAAAAAGAAACTACTCATCTCTCCCTTTACGAGCATCGCCTTTGAGGCTTGGCTATTAACACCACTAGCCTTATTCTATACGACTATGGTCGATAATACAGTGTGGTCCTATTTCGGCACAGATTGGTATACATCCATGCTACTCATAGCCTGCGGTCTAACAACATCGGTTCCATTGGTGCTATTCTCCTATGGAGCCCAACTATTGCCGCTCAACCTACTAGGCTTCCTACAATATGTCTCCCCTACCATTGCCTTGTTGCTAGCTATCTTCTACTTTGGTGAAAGCTTTGGCACACCACAGATGATTGCCTTTGGTTGTATCTGGATAGCCTTAGTGTTGTTCTCGTTATCAAATCAAATTACAACCATTAGAAAATGTAGTTAAGTACAAGAGAGCGTATGCCATCTGCATGCAATCTCATAAACCATTTTAGAAACTATATCTAACCTATAAACACATAAAAGCTGTATCAAATGATATCCTCATTCGATACAGCTTTCTTTTTATATCTTATATATGCCTATTAATTTATCACACTATTCTTCTACCTTGCTTATTGATCCAATTCATTCATATTGGTTGTATTCATATTGGAAATGTAACGGTTATAGGCCTCAACCATATGTTTATAATCGTTATCTTGTTTGGATCCCATATAGGTACGGATCGCACCAATCGTAGAGTTTACAGAAGTCTTAACAGTGTCATACTGAGGACTAGCAATACCATTCGCTAAATCACCAATAGCTTGTAGCTCTTGATTGATAGCATTTACATCTGGTTCTTTTTCACTATCTAGCTTTTCTAGGACTGCAGTAAGTCGCAAAGAAACCTCTTGTGCAGCGGCTGCATTTTTCTTACCTGCATCACGCAATTGTTGTAACCGTTGTTGCAATCGGTCCGTATTAATCTTATGCATCAAATTATCAAAGTCAGCATAAATAGGAATAAATTGTTCATATAACTGAACATATTTAGGACCTAATTGTTGCTCCTTAGCATAGTTATCTGTAGTATACCCTTTAGATTTATAGTATGCATCGAGCTCTTCCGCAACCGGTGTTATTTCGTTCAATTTTGAAAGTAGCTTATCTAAAGGCTCCTTCATTTCATCATAAGGAACACCTGCTTGCTTAGCCTCTTCTAATTCTTTTTGTAGCTGTTTAAAGTTTGGTGCATTAAATACAGTTAAATGCTGCCCCGCTTTTAACTCATTAAGAGTTGGCCTATTCGCATAATCAAACATTACAGCCATGCGATTAAATCGGCTTACAGCTTTTACATATTGATTAAACAATTGTACCTGATCCTGCTCAGACCGCTGCGCAATTTCCTTGCGACTCTGTTCAGTGCCCTGCCATAGCTCCGACATACTACAACCGCTCAACAATAAGGGAGATGTCAATGTAACCGCACACAACACAGCCATTGCAATCCGTTTACCCAATGGTTTCATGATGAATTCTCTCCTTTCATCAATATACAACTCTATTTATATACCTTAATTATATACCAATATAATTTATATAAATAGAATTAATGCACGCAACGCATACATCTAGTTTGTCAAGTGACTAATAGAATCAGGGGTGACCAATGGTCACCCCTGTTTTCCTTTATATACGGTTAAACTATAAATAAGAATATATAACTCCTAACAATTGTATTATACGTGTACACGTGTTACCATAAAAGGAGAGCATATGAAAGATAAAGATCTACTAAAACTGCTACTCAAAAACGGCTGGAAGGATGTACGGCAACGCGGCAGTCATCATCGTTTGAAAAAAGATAATCGAGTTGAAGTAATTGCCGTACACGGAAAAGATGTACCTGTCGGTTTATTAAATGCAATTTTAAAACGTACAGGACTAAAATGAGGAGGACCTATGAAATTTATATACCCTGCTATAATCCATGATGATGCTGATGGTTTCTGGGCTGAGTTTCCAGACTTAGAATATACTAGCAGTACAGGCTCAACGTTAACAGAGCTCGTAACTAATGCGCAAGAGGCTATGGAATTGTATATTTTAGGAGCTTTAGAAGATGGGGAAAGTTTACCTACACCTACATCTATTCGCAACTTACCTTGTACGGATACAACGTATCCTACATTAGTACAAACAGATATTGATTTAGCTAAAAATAGTAAATCCGTAAAGAAAACCTTAACAATTCCTGCCTGGCTTAACGATAGAGCACTAGCTAAAGGAATTAATTTTTCTCAACTTTTACAAGAAGCATTAGTAGAAAAAACAATGTAAATATAAATTTACATCATCAATTACTCAGCAAAATTAGGACTACTGTCCACGCAATAACTGCTAAGGTGAGTAATATGATACAAAGCATCCACAGAATTGTTACGAAATAGAGCAATAATTTTAGTACATATAGCACATCAAACCATATGCTATGGCAATCTTCTAATCGCGCCATAAATTCGGAGAGATGGCGCACTAAAAATGGAACTTTCACATTAGGATTTAGCTTCTTCCAGTACAGCATAATATACGGTGTTACAAAACATCCTACAAATACTAAGTATGTAAGGAATAGAGGTGTTTCTATATTATGTTGGGACATAAACCCTGACCAGTCTACGACCATTAAACCACCAAGGTATAGAAAAACAAACCAATATATAAATCCTATCGCCTTTATAATAAGGCGAATCATCTGTTTCACATCCATGCCTATAATCCTACTAATGTTTTAAATCGCGCATTATTGTGAAAGCGTTCAAAATGGTCTTGTTCAGCGGCCACAGCTTTCACAGATGGATCAATGTTAATTGCTTTTTCAAGCCAATCAAGGGCCTTCGTATCATCCCCTTGGTCTGCATAAATAGTAGCAATGCCATACACAGACCAGGTGTTACTAGGGTCCTTTTCTAATACCTTTTCAAACCATTGTTTAGACTCATTTAATTGGCCTTGTAATTTGTACACCATAGCCATGTTGTAGTAGTTCGCTACATTATTAGGATCTAGGTCATATGATTTTTTAGTATCTGTTAAGCCCTTAGCTGTATCACCATTTAACGCCGTAGCGAAGCCACGGATGGAGTACGCCTCTGCATTATTAGGATTATCCTTAATAGAAGCTGATGCTTCCTCGATGGTTTTAGCATAATCGCCAGAGGATAAAGCCTGCTTAGCTACCATTACGTGAGCATCTTGACCTTGATCTATTTTAGCTTGTTCGTTAGCTGTTGTTGTAGGTTTAGTGTCTTGCTGGATCTTAGTATCTGTGCCACAACCTAATAGGCTAAGCAAACAAATACATAATAGAATATATTTCATACAATACCTCTATATTATCTATATAATACAACCACATTATGTCGTATATATTCATTATTTAATATGATTACAATATGTAGTAGTATCTTATAATTTATTAAATACATTACAATTATACCAAAACTATATACAAAAAAGGACGAGCCGCAACTCGTCCTTTTTCGTTATATGGTAGGTAATGTTATAAATCTTATTTTTTTGCTTTAGAGCAACGATCTAATAGGAATGCAACGCCTACGAATGGGATACCACCGCTTTCACCAAGACCAATTTCACATGTGGAACTGGAGCTTACGCCTAGTGTTGCACCGTATTCAGCAATTTCACCAGCAAGGTCTTTTGTAGCAGCTTTGTTAAGTTCTGGTGTGAAGAAACCTTTTTGACCAGCAAAGCCATCGCATGCGAAGGATTTAATGTTGAATACATGGTCTGTACATAGACGAGCCAAGTCTTCGATGTATTGAGATTTACCCAAAGATTTAATCTTACATTGTTTATGTACGATTACGCGTTCATCGCATTTTTCAATGTCGAGATGAGGCACTACGTATTTGCACAAGAATTCAGAAATATCGTTGATTTCTAAGTCTGGCATGTGTTTGAACGCATGGTTGAAGCATGCACTATGGTCAATCACGATTGGATATTTACCATTTTGAGATGCTTTCATCAATGCATCGTGCAAGTCCTTAACAGCACGTTCGTGAACGTCATCGTAGTTTTCAAAGCTCAAGCCGCAGCAGAGGTTTTCGATATGTTGAGGATAGATAATATCGATATGAGCCTTGTTGCAGAGGCTTTCTACAACTTGTTGCAAGCTGCGATCATCGTCATACCCTTGGTTAGGTTTGAATGCACGGTTCGCACAAGTACTGAAGTATACAACCTTTTCAAAGTTAGTTGGTTTAATGCGGTTTTTCAATTTATAGCGATTAGCCTTAGGAGTTGTTTTAGGTACATATGGTGTAACACCTGTTACGCCATGTAAGCCTTCAGTAATCTTAGAAATCGCTTTTTGAGTAATGATGGAACCTGCAATACCTTCAAGGCTTACGCCAGCACGGCACATTTGAAGTGTTGTGGAGAAGTTATCGTAGATTTTCTTAGCCAATTCTGGTGCAGGTGGATCGATGCGGCGCATGGACAATGCGATTTGAGCAGTATCGATGCTGAGTGGGCAAAGACCTTTACACATAGAGCAAGCAGCACAAGTATCTACGCCGAAGTATTCGTAACCTTTTCTAAGTTCAGATGCCAATGTGAAGTTGCCTTCGTTTTCAAGGCGTTTAGTTTCGCGCAACAATGCGATACGTTGACGTGGAGTCAATGTTAAGTTACGGCTTGGACAATGTTTTTCACAGAAACCGCATTCCATACAGATTGTGAAAGCATCGTCGATAACGCATTGAGCTTTAAGGTTTTTCTTGTACACATCTGGGTCATCAGTAATCATAACATCAGGGTTCAAGATGCGTTCAGGGTCAAAGATAGCTTTGATGCGACGGTTGATTTCGTACGCTTTTTTACCCCATTCCATTTCAACGAATGGTGCTACCATGCGGCCTGTACCATGTTCGGCTTTCAAAGAACCACCGAAACCAGATACGCGTTCGGACATTTCTTTTACCAAGTCGCCGAAGTTCTTAGTATCTTTAGGGTCGCTAAAATCAGGTGTAATGTTAAAGTGAACATTACCAGACAAAGCATGACCGAAGATTACGCCACCATCAACGAAATCGTATTTGTGGAATAATTCGGTAAGCATTTCAATGCCTTTAGTGAAGTCTTCGATTTGGAAGCAAACGTCTTCTGTGATAACAGTAGTACCTTTTCTACGTTGACCACCAACGATAGGCAAGATACCTTTACGGATAGCCCACCAAGAATCGTATTCCTTAGGATCTTGAGAATAAAGACTTGGGATAGCTGTTGGGATGTCTTTCAATTTATCTTTAATGAAAGCTAAATTTTCATCTACAGTTTCTTTGGAGTAGCTTTCAGTTTGGAACAAGATAGCGCTTGTACCTTCTGGCACTTCACGAACGAAGTCTGGTACATTTTCAAGAGTTTGAACTGCTTTTAGGGATTGATAGTCCATCATTTCTGCAGCTACAACCTTATCGCGGCCCATATTAGCCAAGGCCACAACGGCCAAGGATGCATCGTTCAATGTTTTGAAGAACATGAGACCGCAACCTTTATGAGGTACGTCTTCAACAGTGTTGTACACGATTTCAGATACGAAGCCCAATGTACCTTCAGAACCGATGAACAAGTGATTGATGATATCAATGATATCTTCGAAATCAACAAGAGAGTTCAAGCCATAGCCTGTAGTATTTTTGATTTTATATTTGTGATGAATCAAATGAGTCAATTCTTCGTCAGCTAAAATTTCTTTGCGCAATTGCAAGATTTCTTCTACCATTTGAGGTTTTTCACGAAGGAATTGTTCAATGGATTTTTTATCGGATGTATCAAGAACAGTGCCATCTAGCAATACAACGCGGATGGAACGAATAGTTTTATAGGAGTTTTGAGCCGTACCACAGCACATACCAGAGGAGTTATTGTTCAAAATACCGCCTACTAATGCTGTTGCAAGCGTAGCTGGATCTGGACCGATTTTGCGGTTGTATGGTTTCAATAAATCATTTGCATCAGAACCGATAACACCACATTCGCATTTTAAAGCCTTGCCATCGTCGATAACTTCCATTTTTTTGAAGCCATCATTACATACGATGAGCACGTCTTCACTGGAACATTGGCCAGACAAAGAAGAACCAGCTGCACGGAATGTAAATGGTGTACCACATTGTTGACACAAACGAATAAGGCGTCGTACTTCGCGTTCATCTTCAGCCTTTACAACAACCTTTGGTAAATAGCTATAGCAGGACGCGTCAACGCCATATGCATAACGACGTAAATGATCGGTATATACACGATCTTTACAAATCTCTTTTGCCTCCTTGGCAAAACGTTCATAATCTCTAGTAAGCGTACTCACTTATATTTCCTCCTATCCTCTCTTAAGGAATATATCTTAATAATGTCTTATATTTAGTATACGCCGTTCTCATTCTCACTACTATAATTATGCATAAATTATATGTCTCCTAACAATTCTCGATATGCACTGTGTTTTTATTTCTTTAGTTGAAAGTGCATCTCAATAGCATTATCATGTACTCATCTTTTCATATGTTATATTAAAACTATTTTATTTACTAAGCATATTCATAACGCCATAATAAATGAGTGCTAAACATCCCGTAAAACATGAGTTACACTGCATATAATTCTATAGGAAATAGTTTGCAAAAATTATGCATAAATTCGGTATAATTTATTTATTTTAGTTTTCTCGTTCTCATTTATATTTAACTATGACTTTTACTCATACCTTTTTTAATTGTCAGTCTAATACGCCCATTCATAGTTGCTTTACATATAAAAAGCCCTCTAGTAATAACTCTGTCGAGCAACCACTAGAGGGCTTATATTATCCAAGAATACCAGATTTCAAAATAAGGCGTACTGCCAACGCAAAGACGGCAACACTCATAAGGGCTAGGATAGATTTTGCTTTCAAACGTTTAGCGATGCGCGCCCCTGCTTGGGCACCAAAAACGGCACCAATACTTGTAGGAATAGCAATACTAAATACAATATGATTTTCGATTAAATGTGTTACAACACCTATCGTTGTAGATACAGCAAGGATAGATTGGCTCGTAGCTGTAGCCATATGGGTTGGGAAGCCCATGAGATAAATCAAGGCAGGCACATGGATGAGACCACCACCGATACCAAAGATACTGGAGATAAATCCTACAAAGAAGCTAATACTAATACCGATAGGCTTGCTATAGGTTAGCTGATCAAGGGTAAGGCTTTCTTCCTTCCGCTCCCCTTTGCGGAAATTCTTAAACCCAATCAAACCAGAAGCACAGAGCATAAAGCACCCAAAGGCAAACATAAAGCCTTTACCAGAGAACCAACCAGACATTTGAGCACCTAAGATAGCACCTGGTAAAGTCGCTAAACTAAATACAATAGCCGCGCTAATGAGTACCTTTTTCTGTTTAATATAGGCAATGGACCCAGAAATGGCATTACACATAACAGAAAATAGCGATGTCCCTACAATCATAGACGGAGACCACTCAGGGAACCAATAAATAAAGAGAGGCACAAATACAAGCCCTCCACCAGCACCGATGATAGTGCCTAGCATAGCGGCTAAAAAGCCAACTATGGTAAAGAAGATATAAAATACTATAATATTATCCAGCATGATAAGGCCTCCCTTTACTTAGATTGGAAAAAGCTCTTTGCTATATCTGATTCGATTGGAAAAATTCTTTCGCTGCTTTTAATCGTCCTCGTTCACAAGAGACTTGTAGTTCGTCACCTGGTTCAAGTTTTACATCCCCTAACGGCACAATGTATGTTCCATTGCGACGAATACTTACGATAAGTGTCCCATCTGGCAAGGCCAAGTCTTGTAATTGTACATCTGTATAATTCGCTACTACAGGTACCTTCGTTTGGAAGAAGGTTTGTACAGATTCTAAATTGTTTTGACCACTCATAGCTTGTAATAAGGAATCGTAAATAGGTGGTTCTTTTAATAGTTCTGCCACAAGGTAGGCCACCAGTGTAACAATGCCGATGGCGTAAATATTGGAGAAACTATTCGTCATTTCAAGGACGAGCAAAATCGCCAAAATTGGTGTTCGCATAGCCGCCGCTAACATCCCGCCCATGGCGCAAATAACGAATTGCGGTACAAAATCAGGAGCGATGATACCCACTGATGAAAGTAAACTTTCACAAAAGGCACCTGCTGAGGCACCTATAACGAGCATTGGCAAGAATATGCCGCCTTGCGCACCACTGCCATAGCAGAAGGTAGTAAGCAAAATCTTGCCTAATACGATGCCCCCTAAGAGCAAGACGCCATGAGATTGAAAGGCTAGCTGCCCCACCAGATCATTGCCACCACCTAAGAGGAGTTGCGAGTCATAGCCGATGACGGCTACAGTTACAAAGGTAAGAGCTAATTTCAAGAACCGAGAGCATTTAAGCCATTCAAAGAATTTCTTAAATGCAAAGATCATGCGACAGAAGAACACCCCACAGAGACCCATGATAACGCCAACCATAAGAAGGACTGGGAAGTACTCAAGAGGTACACCGGAGGTCACCGAAAATCCAAGGGCCGGTTCGAGGCCGAAGATACTAACCGTAATATAGTTAGAAATTAAGGTAGCCACGAAAGTAGGCACAACGAGGTACGGATAGAAGCTTTTATGGACCTCTTCAAAGACGAACATAGCCCCCGATACGGGTGCACTAAATGCAGCCGTTAAGCCTGCCCCTGCCCCAGCAGAGGTCAAGATGCGCTGCTCACGCAGCCCTGAATTCATCCAATAGGACACAATCTTGCCGGCAGAGCCACCAATTTGTACGGCTGGACCTTCACGACCTACAGAGAAGCCGGCAAAACCAGTCAACACGCCACCAATCATCTTGGAAGCTAGCGTCCGATACGGCTTCATATCAAAGAGGCCTAGCATTTCCCCTTCGATTTGAGGAATACCAGAACCACCAGATAATGGAGCCCACGCGAGCAATCGATCTACGATAAAAGCAAAGATGACCATCATCACAAGCCATCCTATGGCCCATTCTAGGGTAATGCCATCCATCAAATGCCAGCGAATATGCTCAGATTCAAGGATCAAATAGCGATATGTAGCACCACAAAAGCCTGCAATCACGCCCACAAGAGCGCCCTTCGCAATGAGCTCCGTCAACAACATACGATTCATGGACATATCTGCTAAGGTAGAACTTCGCTTATTAAATTTCCATAGCTTCATAACATTCCTCCTTAGCACTGACCAAATCTGGCTTATTATCTAGTAACATACATACAACCAAACTATGTATTCATATCCTTAGTATACTTATGTAAACCACCATTTTCAAGAAAGGATTACGTATCAAACAGCTATCTCACTAAATGCGAAATTAAAATTTCGAGTCATAAGACATTCCATAGGACTTCAAACGCAAAGCTAGCCACCTCTAGAACGAGATGGCTAGTTTTGTTAAGCAAGTGTGTAAATGTATTTTCTTTACATATTCGGAGGCATCTGAAATATGTAAAGATTCTAAAGATGTAAAGTTCTTAGGGATAGAGCTAGGCATCATTTAGACTATTAGATTATTTAGACTAGCAAAATATTTAGACTAGTCTAAATATTGATACCATAGTATAGTATTAAATCCTATACATCATGAAACACTATATGCTATCAAATTCTAAAATTCCTTAGAATATGGATTCATAGATACCGATGATTTCTTCCATAGATGCATCTCTTGGGTTACCAGGTGTACATGCATCGTTGAAAGCAGATTCAGCGAGGAATGGAATGTCTTCCCGTTTTACGCCCGCTTCGCTAAGGGATTTAGGAATGCCTACATCATCAGCTAGTTTTTGGATCACATCGATGGCTGCTTGACGATATGTTTCTTGATCCATGCCGTCTACATCAGGAACGCCCATAACGCGAGCAATTTCACGATATTTTTCGCCTGTTGCAGGAGCATTGAATTTCAAGACTGCTGTTAAAAGCATAGCGCACGCTTTACCATGAGGGATATCGTACACAGCGCTCAATGGATGTGCCATAGAGTGAACAATACCAAGGCCTACGTTGGAGAAACCCATACCTGCAATATATTGACCAAGGGACATAGCTTCACGACCTGCGAAGTCACCAGCTACGGCGCTACGCAAGGAACGACCGATGATTTCAATAGCTTTCAAATGAAGCATATCAGTGAGTTCCCATGCACCTTTTGTAATGTAACCTTCCACAGCATGAACGAGGGCATCCATACCGGTAGATGCGCAAAGACCAGTTGGCATCGATGCGGACATATCAGGATCCACGATGGCTACGATTGGAATGTCATGAGGGTCAACACATACAAATTTGCGGTTCTTTTCAACATCTGTAATAACGTAGTTAATAGTAACCTCAGCGGCCGTACCAGATGTGGTAGACACAGCAATAATCGGCAAGCATGGATGTTTCGTAGGTGCCACGCCTTCAAGACTACGCACATCGCCGAACTCAGGATTTGTAATAATCGTAGCAATAGCTTTACTTGTATCAATAGCACTGCCACCGCCTACAGCAACGATAGCTTCAGCACCGGCCGCCTTACAAGCTGCCACACCAGATGTTACGTTTTCAATGGTTGGATTCGGCTTAATATTGTCATATACATCATAAGCAATACCTGCCGCATCAAGTAGGTCTGTTACCTTTGTAGCTACCTTAAACTCAAATAAATCAGGTGTAGACGTAACAAGAACCTTTTTAAAATGGCGATTCTTAATTTCGTTCACAATCTCCTGAATCGCCCCTTGCCCAAAATAGGACGTACCGTTCAACATAATTCTCCGAGCCATATACATTCACTCCTAACGAATAAAAAATAAACCGATAGAGAATAACTATACTAAGTAATTCTCTATCGGTTTATTAAAATCCTTGAAACTGTGTTATGTATACACTATATAATCATTGTAATATTTCGTTTTCTCATCAAGCGTAATAGGGAATCTAAAGACTTAAACGGCTTAGACATAAGTCCCTCCTACAAATCATAACCACCCGTAGAACGGGTGGTTTGCTCTGACCCTATAAGGGTCTTTCTCTAGTGGTGGCCCTCTAAAGAGGGCATTGAATGATCTGACAACCACTCTATTACCACTGGCTGCCCCCTACTCGGGGGCTTTTCTTTTGCCTATTTTACTGGCTCACCCGTAAATGGGTCGGTATACTCTTTAAAGTTTAATGTATCTTGTGCTATATCTTCTTGTAGTTGATTGCGAATATATTCTTTTATCGCTCCTTCATATCGGCCTACCGTATCCACATAATATCCTCTACACCAAAAATGTCTATTTCCATACTTATATTTTAAATTTGCGTGTTTATCGAATATCATGAGGCTACTTTTGCTTTTTAAATACCCCATAAAACTCGATACACTTAAATGTGGTGGAATGGTTACTAGCATATGGATATGATCCGGACAGCATTCCGCCTCTATAATCTCTACATTTTTTCTCTTACATAAATCTCTTAGAATTTTACCTACATCAGCTTTTATCCGACCATAAATTATTTGCCTTCTATACTTTGGAGCAAAAACAATATGATATTTACATCTCCATTTACTATGTGATAAGCTTTTTACGTCATTCATTGACATTGAACCTCCTATGTTGAAATGTTGTGGTTGCCAGACCAACTTCATTTTATCACTAGGAGGTTCTTTCCTTTTCTCTAAGAAATTTTGCCGACCCCCAGTTTAACTGGGGGTTTAGTCATGCCTATTCGGCGTACAACAAAAAAGCTCGCCGACCCTTGAGTCGACGAGCGTTGTACGTTGCCCGTAAGCTTCGCACAGTTTCTCTGTGTAATAACTATAACAAAGTTCTCCCTCGAGTGTCAACTCAGATGCGATTTCAATGAATAGTACTTCCACTTTCTATATTCGTTATATGGTTAATTAATTCCTGCAACAAAAACAAATAGTCTAAGAAATTTTAGTTATCTTCATAAGCAAAATCCGTTTCACAGATTCATCGAGTCGTTCTTTAGAGATTCGGCCGTCTTTTACGGCTTTCATAAGGCCATTGTACGCTTCTTGCATGTGTTCGTACTCGTGGCATACGAGCAAGATATCGCTGCCAGCCAAGATAGATTGAACCGCCATATCGCCAAAGGTGTAGTGTTTTGCAAGAGCGCCCATATCCATATCATCCGTTACGACAACGCCGTTATAGCCCATATCCTTGCGCAACCAGTCTGTAATGATAGCTTTAGATAGACTAGATGGATGGTCTGGATCGATTTGAGGATACATCGCATGAGACACCATAATTGCATATGTATTCGGTTTAGACTGTTTAATGAGGTCTACAAATACCTTTGTATCTTCATTCAACAATGTCTCTTTAGACACTGGCACAACACTGGTATCAGCATGTAAATCGACATCCGTTTTACCAATACCTGGGAAGTGTTTGTAAGAATACCACAAGCCCGCTTCATCATAGGCCTTGCCTACTGCACTGGCATAGCGTACGACCTCATCAGGGTTCGTACTAAAGGAACGGCCATAGGTTAATCCCAAGTCCGCTACAGGAGCAAAATTAATGTTGAATCCCAAGTCTTTAAGTTCTGTACCAGACTGTTTTGCCAAGGATACCGCTTTCTCAATAGGCTCCTTGCCTAACTCTTCTGCTGGAGGGACCTTGATGAGCTGATCCTCCATGCGCGCTACGGCACCGCCCTCTTGGTCGATGCCGATGAATAATGGCGTTAAACCGGCGCTTTTACCAGTTTTATTAATGTCCGCAATCAACGATTTCACTTGATCTTTGGACTCCATATTCCGATCAAACAAGATAATGCCGCCCACGCGGTACTCATTGAGCATAAACTTAGCATCATCGTTCAAGGTCTTGCCGTGGATACCAATCATCAACAATTGCCCCACCTTGTCTGCATCAGACATATTAGCTACTAATTTATCCACCTTTTCCTCTGGTGAAAGCTCGCTCTGTGCCACAGATTCATAGGTTACAGGCTCTGCTTTAGAAGTAAATGGATTATGTAAACCGCAGCCCGTTGTAAGCGCCAATGCGCCAATCATCGTAGCCGCTACGATACGTCGAAACATATATACCTCCAAAATCTCTAAAAAGTATTATGTATAGTATATCAAATAATAAAGACAACCCCAACAAGGCCAATACATGTAGTGCATCGTGAGCGTAAAAAAGACTATTACTCAAAACCTACGAATACATACCGTATTGATTCCAAGTAATAGTCTTTATATGAGTTAAGAGTAAATTTACGCTTAACTTTTGCTTAGTCTTAAATTTTGCTTAGTTTTAAATTTTACCTTGCTCTTTCATTTCTGCTAAGAGCTTTACGATGCGAGGGCCACAGCCTTTACCACCGCAAGCACCCGTGCCAGCACGAGTTGCTTCTTTTACCTCAGGAAATGTATGAGCACCATTTAAAATGGCTTCTTTAATCGTTTTGCGTGTAATGCTACGACATGTGCACACCTTTGTAAGCTTGTCCAGAATCGCCTCTGGCACTTGATTTTCTTCAAAATCCATATGTATTCCTCTTCTATTCACTTGAATATCTATATACTATATCAATTTAATATATCGATTTACGTACCGACTTAATATATCGATTGACGTATCGATGCAGTGTATTGATTTACATATCGATGTACTGGCCCAATTGCCCCTATCAATAGTATCTAAAATACACTGTCATATTAATATATCGAAAATTTACGATTTCTATACTTAGTATATCATATCCTAAAAGCTATATCGATAGTTTTTAATATAAATATAACTATAATTTTGTTCATACTTATAACACAAAAAAGCCTCTACCATAGATTTATCACCTATATAGTAGAGGCTTTCACCAAATATATTTATAAAATCGTCCCAATGATTGCAAAGTAAATTTTGAAAATTGTTTGTTGTAATGGGCGGATTACCATAGAAATAATCGGTGTATTAATAAGGATGATAAAGAAGATCAAGTTAATCATCCCTAATTGGTAATATTTAATTTGCCATTCTGTCGGTAGCCACGGCAAAATGATATTAAAACCAGGTAATGGTGGGAATGGAATTAAGCAGAAAATAGAAAGGCCGATGCTATACAAAATAATGTATTGCATAACCATCGGTAAACCCGGGGACTGCATAAGATTCAAATTACCCAAAAGTACGTATATGAAAGTAAATACGAACCCTGTAATCAGGCCTGCTATAGGACCTGCAAAAGCAAGTAGGCTCATATCACGGCGTGGGTCTTTAAAATAAGATGGATTAATAGCCATCCCTTTAGGCCAGCCAAAGCCAACTAGAATGATACAGATTGTACCTATTAAATCAAGGTGTGCCAAAGGAGATAATGTGAGGCGCCCCGCCATCCGAGGTGTTGGATCGCCAAACCAGGTAGCTACTTTGGCCTCTGCATATCCAAAGATAGAAAAAACGATGATAATAGCAGGAATACTAGCTAATATCTGTATCGGATTTAAATCAAACATAGAACTCCTTTATATGTTAACTAACATGTTTATGAACTATATATCATATATAGATTACATAACACGTTGATGTATTACATAATTTCTTATTGTTTAGCTTCCCATGCGGTGTAGCCGTCTTGAATGCAACGAAGGGCATTCAAGGTGCGTGGATAACCGATGTACGGCACGCATTGGGAGGCGATATTAATCAAATATTGTTTGCTGTTCCCTACGTTCAAGTTCCCTTCTACGTGAGCCTTGAGCTGAGGTTCACAGCCACCTTGAGCGGCCAAGAAGCAAAAGGTAATCATTTCGCGGTGAGCCACGCTCAAGCCTTTACGCGTGTAATAGTCGCCAAACATATTAGCAAGCCACTTTTTGATGTGACGTGTATCTTCAGGGCCTTCTTCGTAAGAATGACGCACAGATTCACCAAAGATTTCCACCTGTTTTTCTACGCCCTTTTCAAGACGAGATGCAGCAGTAATTGTACTGCGAGATGGATCCGCAACAGTTTCCCCTCGATAGTCAAAAATCTTATTTGTAACCTTAAAGAATGGACGCACACGACCAATGCCAAGATATGGCACAGCTTGATAAATAAGCTCGATTACTTCATCGGGAATCAAGCCAAAGTTAAGTGCTGCCGGTAGCATCAACGCATATTCATCCACAGCAGATGCCCCTACTAATGTAGCAAGGATAGCCAAGAAGCGATCCTTGGCAGGCACATTACGCCCCTCTTCAGTGATAACTTCATCGAATGCAAAATTATCAAATAAAACTTCAAACTCAGGATCAATATAACCTGCAGGGGCCGCAATATCAGGGAACATGCGCTCCGTATAAGCTTGAGCAAATTCAGATTTAGACATAGGAAACCTCCATAAACAACACTGGTGAAAGCCCAAAGGAGCTTTCACCAGCAATAGTTATGTAATTATTACGGCTTGCGCCATCAAATTATAAAGCTGGGAAAGAGAAGTCAGTGCCGTATACTTCTTTCCAAGCAGCCAAGAACATATTGTATTCATTGGAACCAGGAGTGATTTGGTAAGCTTGACCATCTGGAGCGAAACGATATACAGTATGCAAACTTGGATGAACAATGTATTTGAACAATGTAGCTTCACCATATTGGTTATTATGCATGTTAATTACATTGATGCCGAATACATAGTTACGGCTACTATCGATACCTTTGAACTCAGATGCTTTATCGAAGAAATACGTTTCTGCACCATTTGCACTATTTGGAACCTCTGGGTAGTTAGCCAAACCATTCCAGTTTGCTGCGTTTGCAACGCCACCCACTAATAATGTACCTGCTAATACAAATGCACCTAATAAATTTTTATTCATAATGCTCTCCTTTTTGCCTTTCGGCATCTCACGACAGGTCATGCTCTCACATGACCTCAGTACAATACGCTATATGTATAGTATATCACATTTTATGAAAATATTAGATATATTAAATTACAGAATGTATGCATATGAGATTTTACTAGAGTAAACTAAATTAGCGCTTACCATTTCCTGCTGTTCTTGCATTTGCGTTATCGATTGCTTCTAACAATTTGTTAAGCAATGCACGCAATTGACGCGTTTCTTCAACATCAAAGATTGGGCCTGCAGCTTCAGACAAACGACGTGGCACATGAACTGCTTCGTCACGCAATGCTTTACCTGTCTCAGTAAGAGTTACCATAACTACACGTTCATCTTGACGACTGCGCTTACGCTTCAAGAATGCTTTTGCTTCTAATTTCTTTAAAAGTGGTGTTAACGTACCAGAATCAAGGCGCAATACTTGGCCTAATTCTTTAACGGATAAGTCACCATATTGCCACAATGCCATCATTACGATGTATTGAGTATATGTCAAATTCAAAGGATCCAAGTGACTACGATATGCATTAACAATCTCCTTCGCCACTACATAAAGTGGGAAGCTCAACTGGTTTTCTAATTTTAAATATTCGAAATCTGGAACATCTTCTTTATGTTTATAACCTTCGAGTACGCCAATTTCTGCCATATTCTACCTCCATATGCACACAATAATCTACAATTAATTGTACACAATTCTACGGTAAACAGTCAACGCAAAAAGCCTACTTTGTCCATATTTTTTTTAATTTGTCAATTAATTAATGTATTTTTTCTTATTCGTTAATAATTGCCGATTTCTATAGAATTCATGAGAAAAAATTTTACCATAAAACTGTGGACTTATTAATAATTTTTTTTGATATCAGAACTTATTTTTCTTGTATAGTTAGATACCTTGGTTAAAATGTGACCCCTCCTAGTTTTTCCTTGTAGTATAATAAAAGAAGCTCTATATCAAAATCTCGTTTGTCATAGGAGGCCCTCATGAATACCTTAGAATGTATCAAAACTCGTCATAGTACGCGTAAATTTAAAGCTGATCAATTATCTCGAGAGCTCATCAATGAAGTGCTCGACGCTGGTCGCCGTGCTCCATCTGGTGGCAATACGCAATTAACACATTTCATGGTTATCACGAACCAAGATGTGCTAAGCGAGCTAGTAACACTCGTTCAAGAAGAATACGGCAAAATGCCGATTACAGAAAACACATTACCATATATGGTGAATATCATTAAAATGTCCGCTGAAGGCAAATTTGTATTTAACTATGGGGCGCCTGTACTCATCGTATTGGCTAGCAAACCAAGTTATGCCAATAACTTTGCTGACGTGTCATGTGCGATGCAAAACATGATGCTCGCTTGCAACGAACTCGACCTTGGTAGCTGCTGGGTGAACCAAATTCGCCATCTTCAAGATAACAAACGCATTCAAGCTAAAATGCGTGAACTCGGCCTCGGCGAAGATGAAAAAGTCTATGCTAGCCTTGCTATCGGTTATCCAGACTTACCAAATGGTCTTAACCGCCGCGAAATCGAGCCAAAAGGCTACAAAGTAACATATGTAGATTAATGATATAGTTTACCTACAACTATGCCTATAAGAGAATTAATTGAATAATCAAACACGTATTTCTTTGAATACCAAAATAAGTAATTCTCTAAATATAAAAGCGCTATCAATTCCACTACTCATACAGAGTTGTTATCGGAATTGATAGCGCTATTTTATTGATTATATTACGTTTTAGCTCATGACATCTTAGCAATCAGATCAGTGGATGAATTTTAATTACCCTTCAAACACGCGTTTACGAGCTGCTTTTACAAGAACGATATCTGCTGCTTCTACAGCAATATCACTGCCTACACCGCCCATGGCGATACCTACATCAGATTTCTTAAGGGCTGGCGCATCGTTCATATATCTTGATAATCAAATGGATTTTTATATAGAAGATATTTTAATGTTCTACAACCTATGCGCTTATCCCATAATGGTGCGTTAAAATAACTATTTATCATAATTAAAAATAAAATATAGTCGACTTTTAGTCATACATGGTATGATTACAATGGCATTTTGTAGAAAGGATGTGTGATGATGTCGATTTTCTCTCCAGCTCCTCATATTGAACGATTACCAGAGGGGCAAATCGATTCCACCTACAAACGTCTTCGCAAAGAAGTCTTTGCAGGTACTTTTATTGGTTATGCTACATTCTATTTGATCCGCCAAAACTTTAGTTTGGCTGTTCCGTACATGATTGCCGAGTACGGCTACACTAAAGCGGATCTTGGTATTGTCATGACCCTCTTATCCGTAGCGTACGGCATAAGTAAATTTGTCATGGGTAATGCGTCTGACCGCTCTAACCCAAAATACTTCTCCACAGTAGGTCTATTGCTCAGTGCTTTAGTTATGTTATTATTCGGCACCTTACCTGGTGTTTTAAGCAGTATTCCTATCATGTGCGTACTCGCCTTCTTAAATGGTTGGTTCCAAGGTATGGGCTATCCTCCATATGCGAAAAATATGGTAACTTGGTTCTCCCGTTCTGAACGCGGTGCTTGGTGGTCTTGGTGGAACGTATCCCACAATCTTGGTGGCGGTATCATCGCACCTCTCGCTACGTTAGGTATCTATCTATTTGGTACATGGCATAGTATTTTCTTCTTCCCTGCTCTTATTTCTATCGTTTTAGCTGTAGTTACATTCTTCTTGTTGAAAGATACACCTCAATCTTGTGGCTTGCCACCTATCGAGGAATATAAACACGAAACAGTAGCAACTGAAGTAAAAGATGAAAATAAAACTACTTTCAAAGAAATATTCTACAAATATATTTTGCATAACAAATACTTATGGTATCTTGCAATCGCAAATATCTTTGTATACTTCATCCGTTACGGCGTAGTAAGCTGGGCGCCTACTTATTTGACTGCTGTGAAAGGCTTTACAAAAGAAGGTTCCCGTTGGGCTTACTTCTTATACGAATGGGCTGGTATTCCAGGCATGCTCGTAAGTGGCTATTTGAGTGACCGCGTATTCCGCGGCCGTCGTGCTCCAGCTACCATCTGCTTCATGCTATTCGTTATCTTGGCAATCCTTGTTTACTGGTTCAACCCAGCAGGCAATATCCTTATCGATAATTTAGCACTTATCGCTATTGGCTTTCTCATCTATGGTCCTGTTATGATGATCGGCCTTCAAGCAGCAGACATGGTACCACGTGTAGCAACAGGTGGCGCTACTGGTCTTACAGGCCTTCTTGGTTACCTCATCGGTTCCGCTGGTGCTGGTGCGTTTATGGGTCTCATGGTTGACCTTTATGGTTGGGATGGCGGCTTCGTGGCCCTCGTTGGTGCATGTATCCTCGCTATCGTATTCCTACTTCTCACACTTGGTGATAAATCCCAAGCAAAAGAATAATCTACAACTAACTGTTGTATGAACATAAAAATCCCCTAGTATGATATGTACCTATTTTCCTGGACACATATTATTTACTAGGGGATTTTATTATGTCTTAAAATATATACTGTACTAAATTCTATGCTACACACAAAGAACCATTTAAAACTTTCAAATTATACACGAGACCCAGTCGTGCTAAACCGTGCAATGCAACGGCCGTAACAGGATCGATGAGACCAAATACACCAGCACCGATGATGGCAATGTGGAACACAATGGACACGATGAGTAGACCTAAATGAGACTGCTTTGTTACTTTTGAAAGCTCCGATACAGGAGATGCGTCATCCACAAGAGATCCCATCATGAGCGCTACTAAAATAAGTTCCAAAGAACATGGGCATAGCACCAATAACAAGGTTACAGTATGTATGAAATCCTGTGTCAATGCAAAGGAACCCATAGACAATAGCAATACAGCTACAACAATGACGGACGAATAATTGTTAATACCCTGACGCAATGCCACCAGTTGAGATGGCATCATAGGAAGCATATCATTATCTACAGTGTAATGTGACTCACCCGTAATAAGCTGCTCCAAGAAGAAACCAGCCTGTACGATTAGCCCCACATAGGCCGCCGTATGATAATCGCCAATGGAAATGAGCGCCACCATGGCCACTACAATGAGGAAATTAGCATGGATCTCTAAACGCTCCCAAATACTTTGAACACTGTTAATAAATAGTGGTAAACCACAAACTAGAACCGTTACCCACGCTAAATCTATAACGGGATTTAGCACCTCTGTGATTACATCTAATAGAATAAATACAACACCTAGTGCCAAAATAGCACCTTGCGTAAATAGCGACACCTGCGCTGATAAAGACTGTAAAAACTTCATATGGACCTCTCTATACACTAGAACCGGCCTTACTTACTCCGGAAACACAAAACAACACAATAATAATTCAAAACGCTTTATACCTTAAGCAATTTGAAACTCTCTGTGCCTAAAGTAATTTAAAACACTTTGCACCTAAGGTAATTTAAAACGCTTTGTACCTGTGGTAATGTAAACTTTATATACCTGAGGTAATGTAGCCTCTATGTACCCATAGGGGTATATCTACAATGTAAATATTATACAAAACATACAAACTATATACAAATTAATTTTTTTGATAAATAATAAAGAACTGCATTTCCATTACAAAATAGGAAAAGAATAAATTCATAAAAATGACCTCTCCCATTAAAGCTCTAGTTGAAAGCTCTTATTTCTTTATTAGATATAGAAAAAACAGATCCCTAAAAACGACTTAGCTCGCTTTGGAAACTCTTCAATAGGCCCTAGTTGAAGATGCTAATTTCATATAAAAAGAAAAGCCCCTATCTCTAAAAATGACTTAGCTCGCTATGGAGGCTTTTAGAGATAGGGGCTTTGACCCAAGTTATAAAATTAGAGCTTCAACGCCTCAATCCATTCTGCTTCTTTAAAGCCCACTAGAACTTTGTCTTTAAGAACCAAGATAGGACGTTTTACTAACATGCCATTAGATGCTAATAAAGCTACTTTTTCTTCTTCGCTAAGGTTTGGTAATTTATCCTTTAATTGCTGTTCACGGTAGATCATACCAGACGTATTAAAGAATGCTTTCAAATCTTTACCAGATTGTGGATACCAAGCAGCGATTTCTTCTGCTGTAGGGTTTTCAGATTTAATATCACGATCTGTGTATTTAATATTATGATCATCTAAGAATTTCTTTGCTTTTTTGCATGTTGTGCATTTAGGATATTCAACGAATAACATAGCGTCTCCTTATAGTAATACATAATGTTCTAACGATTTATTTATAAAATAAGTGTACCAAATATATCGAAAATTATCAATCAGCAGTAGATTGAGTTGTGATACATATAATATTTTCTAAATCAGCTTGCAGTCCCTCAGTGTCCTCTGCTTCAAGCAAATCTAAATCCATCTGCAATCTTAAGAAAAAACCTTTAGACATGCCAAAATATTTACACAATCGTAAATCTGTATCTGCCGTAATTTTTCGTTTATCTTGAAGAATTTCTTGTATTCGTGATACAGGAACCATAATATCCTTCGCAACACGGTACGCACTTAGCCCCAATGGTTGCATAAATTCTTCACGTAGAACCTCACTCATTTTAGGTACTGGGATTAGTTCCTTCATACTTATATCTCCTTAAATCCGATAATCATAGAATCTCTCCTTTGATTATACCTGTTAAACAGGTATAATTCAATAATATCTACCTGAATAACAGGTAGATTGGGATTAGAATTATTCTGCTTGCGATTTTGGTAAAAGATTTCTAGGTAATACCAGTCAAATCCTACTTTGGCAGTGACTCTATTGGTCACCTATTTCGGAACGTAAGGATCTATATCTATCAACTTAATTGAGTTGAGGAATATCATTAACTTGATTGAGTGGAGAAATATCATAAGTTATTTTATTACAAAATAATTTCAGAAAATAAAAAGACCTATATCCTCCACCTCATGTACAAGGTACATATCAAAGGTTTAGAGGATATAGGTTTCTTATAATGCTATTTATAGTATGATTTACAGCAAGAATGTTAAGCCCATAGCCACAAAGATGGCTGGCAATAGGTTAGCAATACGGATTTTACCAGGCCAGATGAGGTCAATACCGACACAGAAGATCAGAATAGATCCCACGTAGGACAGGTTATCGATAGCACTTGGCGTCATTAGAGGCGCAGCGATGTGAGCCATAGCTGTAATAATCCATTGGGTAATCCCCACAGGAATAAAGGAGAACAATGCGCCCTTGCCCATAGAGGACACCATAACCATAACGATGATGCCGTCGAGGATGCCTTTCAACAATAGCGTTTGATAGTTACCCGTCAAGCCGTCTTGAATAGAGCCTAGTACGCCCATGGCGCCCACGGTAAACGTAAGGGATGCTGTGATAAAAGCGTGCGTAAACTGCGGATCACCAGTGTTACCAGTTTTTGCTTTCACCCAGTCACCAAAAACAGTAATCCAACGGTTAAGGTCGATAAGCTCGCCAATTACAGCGCCTGCCACCATGCTAATAATCATGAGCATAGGCCCCGTCGTTTGCAGCATGCCGTTTACAATAACTAGCATATACTGCATAGCGCCGCTCATCCCAAGAAGGAGAACGATAATGCCGCTCACCATCATGAGCGTCTGTTTCAAATTTTCTTTCATAAACCGACCAAATGCGAGGCCGCACAAGCTGCCGGCTATGATGAGGCCAATGTTAATGGCCGTGCCCAAACCAATCATATATTTCCCTTTCTAAATTGTGAAAGTAAATGCTTATTTCATCATCAGTATACCAACTACATCGAAATAAATCAATTTGTCATGATATACAATCTAACATTCCGATATATAGCAAAAAGCCCCTATCCAGTTAAGGATAGAGGCTTCATGTTATTTTATAGCGTTGAGAGAGAAGTATATGAGAGACCCGCTTTGGAGAGAGAGAATATATGTGTTTGTATATAAAGCGGGCCGACATATGATGGAACGCTATCTTTCCATCGACTATAGTATACACCTTAAGGTGCGGTTTAACACAAATTCAACTTTGTAAAATGAATTATGTATAAAAACTATTGTTAACTAATCATTATATGAATACGTTACAACAGACATTGAAAAGCAAGTAAAGAAATATAACGCTAAATACAGAATAATAAGAACTATATTAATTCTCACCATCCACAGGTAGTCGAATAATATCAGCATTTGCATTAATATCGTCAAAACAAGGACAGTCCTTGCCGTGATCGTTGATGAGACCACTAGCTTGCAGGTGGGAATAGATGGTAACAGGGCCTACAAACTTAAAACCTCGTTTCTTTAGGTCCTTACTAATCCGCGTGGACAAGCCATTCTTCGCAGGTATATTTCCATCAGGGTGGCTTTCATAAATAATAGTTTTATTGTCTGTAAAAGCCCAGATATAGTTGCAAAACGAACCAAATTTATCTTGAATATCTTTAAAAGCAGAAGCATTATTGATGATAGCCTCAATTTTAGGTCGAGACTTGAGCATACCCTCGGTCTGCAAGATTCGCTCTACGTCGCTTTCACCATAACTAGCAACCATATCAATATCAAAATGATCAAAGCAGCCTCGGATAATATCTCGTTTATTCAAAATCGTAAGCCAGCTGAGGCCACATTGAAGACTTTCAAGACAGAGATGTTCAAACTGCAACCGATCATCATGAATAGGCCGCCCCCACTCATGATCGTGATAGGCCTGATACAAAGGCGTAGTAGGCCACTCGCAAGTCGCCATCACACACCTCCATGTGCCCACACGAGGACATCATACATGAGAGCCACTACGAGGCCCATCACGAGATGACCACCTACGTAGAGCGGGATTAGCAAATAGATAAATAACAATAGGGAATGTAAGGTTTTGCGTAACCATACAATCGGCGTAGATGTACCGCCGCCAACCTTGCCATCTAGCCAATTGTGAACGATGTAGATAGGCGTACCTAAACGATGAATCCAATTAGGAAGTCGCTTACCAGGATTTAAGCTAGGGCAATATAAAATGACCAATGGTAACGCCACCGCATCAAGAATGAGCAGCATCGTTAAGGTCAAGGAGAATAAATCTATTTCGCCTTCCCACGTCACTGGATGTGCTATAAAGCGGAGGGCCCACAAATAGGCTTTATATACGATATACGGTTCTAATAGCCATAATAAGGGCTTCACTACACTCATGGGACTACCTATACCAAACACAAAATAAGAAAACTACGCATTCGCGTAGTTGTTTTTAATACTATTATTATATCAGATTTTGACCTTTTTGTGGGGTTAAAATTCACAAAATTTTGCTAAAATATACAATTTATAGTAGTTCTCACTGAAGGAACCCACTATATAAGCTATCCCTCACTATCGACTCATATATACTAATTTTTCATCAAAATTATGACTTATTTTGATAAATCCCTTAGAAAAATGCGGCATACAAAGTAACATAAAAACCAAAATAAAGAACTAAAATTAAAACTAAGAATTTGTATCAATATTATGTGGCATTTTATGTCCATGCCCTATGTTATTATAAATACAGGTAGTAAATACCGTCTCACTTTCTACGTTAAACAACGGCAAAAAAGGCAGCCAATAGGGGCTGCCTTTTTTGTATTCCACATACAACTTAAAAATATAGTCATTTAGTTATATAATTATACTTAACAACTTAACCTATGGATTACACAAGATCAATAGATATGAGAGTATAAACGGGAGATACTACCATGACCAAACTACCACTATTAGCGGGTATTTTCATGATGAGCACTATCTTATCATCAGTAGGAGCCATCAATGTTAATATTCCTGGTGCAGATTCGAAGATTCCAAAGGATGCCTACATAAATTACAAAACTACGAATCCTGATATTGAAAAGGATGTAGCAAACTATGTAGAAACACTCAAAGCAACGGACAAAACTAAAGGTATTAACAAAAGCGAAATGGAGTACGCTAAAGCTGCCTCTATCTATCGCGGTCAACATTACCATAATACGATCATTTCCGTTCATGACAAATACAACCAAATCCGGCTTTCATTCCCCGTAGCGGGCATAAAAAGTGATTATAATATAGGGCGTTACAAAAGTCCAAGTCGAACCATTGAGGACTATCGAGTGTTTACCGATAATGGAAGTCTCAATTTAGAAATTGACTATGCTGATTACAAAGACTATGACTGGCGTAACACAAAAATAGCTTATGAAAAACTAACTGACAAGAATGTACGTGATTTCTTTCAAGACATGGCAAAACATAATCCAGCAAAACACATTTCTGATATAAAGGGTACTGTATTTTCATATCCTACTGTTACCTACAGCACTTGGGATAGCATGAAGATGCCACACCTTGAAAACGGTAAAAAAACAACTCTTACCATCGACACAATCAATTTTAAATTTAAGGGCTATAACATGCGTCATCCCTTATATCACGCAGGGTTTGTCTATTATGATAACAACCCCGTTCTGAACAAAGTTCCTACAGATAAATTATTGGCTAATTATGTGCTTCCTTCTGTGCAAAACCTAAATGAATTAAATCAATATTCACGCATAGAAAACTTAAATGGTATACAATACCGCGTACCAAAAGACGCCATATACGAAGGTCAAAGTAAGGGCTCCGACCACCAAGATATTAGACACTACAAAAAAGGGAACATAATATTCTTTGTTTCTACTGACAATGTTCCTAAGAACCCATATGCGCATGAACTTGTTGTAAATGGTCATTACGATTTTAAAACGGAGTTAAATACGTCCTGGGATATTTACTATTCCTACCCAACATCGGATTATATTAATTATGCCGTTATATGGAATAATAATATTCCTGGGCTATCCACACACATCTATAAACCCCATAAAGATGATCACATCCTAACCTTTTACTCCTATGATGGAACCTATAGTTTTATCTATACCATCTTTTATCCAAGTTTTTTAAATACTGAGGAAGTTCAAAAATTACGGAATATGATTGAGTTTTTTGAGTCTACCAATAATCCTAACTTTAAACTGAAAGAGCATGTTCTATTCCCAGATACAGAGGGGAGCCATGCCCATTAAAACATCGTTCAAAATCAACCTAATAGTATCAGAGGTGTAAACCAAACAGCCAGTACTGCAAATCGCAATACTGGCTGCTTTTCTCTCTCTATTTCTTTTTAGAAATAGGTTTACCTACACATATAGATATAATATAAATAAACCTTATATAAGATTAGCCCTCTATAGCCTCAAGTACTTCGCCGATGTACATATAGTGCGGTTCCCAGCGATCTTTGCCAGCTTGAGTATACACAGCCGGATTCGCTGCATAATATTCCTTTACGCTATCTGCCAAATGAGCTTCATCAAATTGATGTTCATACAGTTTTTTACATACAAATGTTAAATCTGCTTCTTTGAAAGTCACACCGTTCCCTGCCGCCACTGGTGTTAGCCCAGAGTTAGCCACCTTATCTTCGTTGCGACCAGAATGAGAACCTAAATAACCAAGGGCCTTGCGATGGCTTTCAGGGAAGAAACTAACAGTAAAGGTATCGTATTTTGCCATGAATTCTTGGGTATAACGAGCTGGGTGGATATACACTGTCACCGTAGAAATATCGCCACCATTAGGGCCCCATACGTTGCCCATGCTACCCCAACTAACGGTACACGTATTAAAATCCTCAAGTGTACCTGCTGTAACCAGCGCCCAACGATCCTCGAACATAGTAAATGCCTTATAATCCTTCGTTTCAAATGGTTTCATAAGAACCTCCGCACATAGAATTTACTTAACAATAACCTCATCAAAATGTTCTTTATATACTTCATAATACACCGCATCAGCGATATCGTAAAACTCTTTATTTAGAGAATCTTTCACAACAGGTCTGCGCAGGAAGGCCCCTCGATGGATAGGCCAAGGCGTTCCATCAAAGCCAAAGCGGCTGATTTCCTCTTCATCGCGCATAATCCCTGGATTAGACCACATATCGTTATTCATATTCGCATCAGTATTAATCGCCATTGTCCCTTGCTGTTGCGCCCGATAGGCCTTGCTAGCTGCTGAATTGCTACTATCATAGGTGAAAGTCATGTCCTTAACGGTAATCACTTTCTCATCATTCCATTGATACGCTTTATATACAGTCGCCTTAATCGTATAAATAGGCGGCTCAAAACCGATTACTTTCACCGTATTCACATCAATATAGGACGCGCCACGCTCGTCTACATTAGGAATATCTGACACAAACTGAGACACCTGCTTGAACTGCGGCTGAGACGTGAGCTCCTCAATCGTGATTGCTTGGGCTGGGATGGTGAAAGCCAGCATAAGCTCTAGCGTTATTAAAAATCGATGTAACATATATCCTCTCATATTTCTAAACTTTTACAAAATAAAAAACACAACCTTATAAGCATAAGTATACTATGCAAATAAGACTGTGCCTATTACCTATTATTTATAAGTGTATATTTTAGAATGTAAAGGGATTATCTCTATTAGTACTTATAATGTTTATCTTAATTTGACGATATATATCTTTAACTCTATAATATAAGTAGATAGTCAGACGAGTAGTTGCGTCAGGCTCATCTCGAAAATCAAAATACTTAGGAAATGGCCTTTCTGTTTACTTAGCTACCATGCGGTAACGGAGGGCTATTTGTCTTTTGTGAGACAAATAAGCGCTATTAAGGCTCCAAAAGCAATGACAACAGCCAGTACTTGTAAGAGGAGCATGATTATTTCATAATCACTCATAGACTTATCCCTCCCTTCAAAAACGAAGAGAGGCCCAACCTCGTCCAACTATCCTAAGTCTATTATAGAACGAACTAATATACGATACAACAAGCATTGCATTATATAGATATATGAATAAACTAATAAAAGCTGAGCAACTTAATCAACATAGTAGCTCAGCTTTTTAGTTAATTTAATGTTTGATAGAATACTAATAATCTATCAATGGAATGCTTAAAACAGTAGAGACAGCAATTAAGATATACACTACAAGACATAGCTTTAACAAAAGCAGTAAACTACCAAATAGAACTTTATAGATAGGTGCTTCTTGTTTCTTGGATCGTATCCAATCTTTAATTTCATAATATATTTTTGGTTTATTAAAAGCTGGCGGTAATCGCTTACACCATAAAACAAGCCACAGAATACAACATATATTACTAAAGAGAAAGAATAGAAATAGACCGAAATGCTCCAATGAATATACTTTTAATACATAAATATTATAGAGTAGCTGAGTAAACGTCTCTACAAAGTTAATCCATAGATAGACAAGATAAGCCTTAAGCAAAAGCACTAATATATTTTTGATGTACTTGAGTTTACTCATTGCCTCTCTCCTATCTAATACCATAAAAACTTTAACACTAAAGTTCTTATTGAGTTAATATTTCAATCCATTTTATATACCACGGATTAAAGATTGGATCCGCATCAAACTGCTTTTTAGGCATTTTCACTAATATGGAAATAATTTTCGTATTACATTCTTTCTTGACTTTGAATGCGAATTACTTTATTTCTCAATGTTTCAATATTTGCAAAGTCAGAATATTCTACTGTATTACGCAATTGAATATGAGAATATGGTATAGCTCCATCAGTATAAACTAAACTCATAATATATACATTCTTGTCATCTCGTAAAAATCGATGCATTAAAGACTTTTTGCCTGGTTGATAGTTATCTACCAAAAAACTAGGAACACCATTATTCCAAACAGATGCTGATTGGATAGATACATCACCTATAATTTGACTTTCTGGCTTTACTTCTGAAATTTCGTTAATAAAAGAATACATATATTTATCATCTACTTTTACAGGCTTCTTAGCCACAATAAGTCGCATACCTAATCCACTATAGTCTCTCATTTCGGCAGAGTCCTTTAACGATTTCTGTCCTATTAGTGTAAGTCCTTTAGGAATACGATATATGAGATTATCCCAGTTGACACTTTCACTATAATGATCCATATCATCTAAAGAGCGAATCGATGGAATCACATAATTACTCATAACGCGCTCTAGCTTATCGGTAACCGGCTGATTTTTGTAGCTAAGCCCTATCATATACTCTTTATTTGGTTGACTATCTAAGCCAACTACGGCAACCATAGCAGGCGTATTTTCACCAAAAGACTCTGTTTCAATAGCCCATTTGCCATGTGAAATACCAGGATATATGAATTCCCCTTTTCGCTCTGATTTTAGTTTACGTAAAGCATCATCATAATTCGGCTTCGTGCCGATTGCAAAAAACATGGAATTCTCTCTTACAATAGATAACCGTTCACCATCACTGCGTTTTGGATAATATTTACTTGCTAATAGTAGTCCAGGAACAGATGCTCGGATGTTAGTACGATCATCATGCAACAACACAACAGCAGATTCATTAACAAGTAAATCCATCATCTTTTCAGAATCGCTTGCTATCTGATTAACTTCATCTCGTGTTAGACCCCAGTCAGTTGCATACATTTCCATACGCTTTTCAGATTTAGAATGTAACTCTATAACATCACTAGCCCTTACATTGCTCAAACTACCGGTCCGATAATTCTCATACGCATTGGCCGGAATACTCGCATCAGCCCCTGGCATAGGCGGCTGTCCAGCTGGGACTTCGATCTGCACAGCGCTTACATTCAAGGTGAAAGCAGCCGCTAATGCCATCACGACTATACTTTTACGTAACATAAAAACCTCTCTAAATTTACAACATAAAATAAGCACAACCTTATTAGCATAAGTATACTATGCAAATAAGACTGTGCCTATTATTTATAAATTTATATTTAAGTGTTTATTCTATTCATCTAAATCAGATATGTAAGATATTTAAATAAATAGAGTTCGGAAATAAAATATGTAATGAAATATAGCATATATAAAGTAAGGAGTTAATGCAAGCAACGTTCCAATGGCAATAATAATATATACCAAAAGACACAATGCTAGTAAAACCAGCAGACTATTAATGATGACTTTATAAATCAGGCTCTGCTCTTTCTTAGATCGTATCCACCCTTTAGCCCTATAATATATTTTGGGTTTATTAAAGGCTAGTGGTAACCGTTTACACCATAGAACAAGCCAAGGAATAAGAAGGATATTACCAAATAGAAAAATCATATTTAAATCATAACTTCCTAAAGGGTATAAGTACGGCGTTAAATTATGGTTCTGTAAGCTATGAATAACCCCCTCTATGGAGCCGATCCATATAGAAACGAGCAAATACTTAACGTAAAGTACTAGTATAATTTTAAAAATGTATTTAAATGTACTCATTCGCTATTCTCTATCTAATCATATACATAGTAAAAGTAACTTAATAGCACAAGTATACTATGTAACCGAGACCGTGCCTATTATTTATCATTTATATTTTAGATTATATAGGAGTTATCTCTAATTAGTATGTATAAGGTTTATCTCTGTTTGACGATATAATATAACTTTACTATAATATAAGAAGATAGTCAGACGAGTCGTAACGTCAGGCTCATCTCTAGTTACAAAAAAGCATGAAGAAATGGCCTTTTCGTTTTATCTAATTTCCGAAGAAACGAAGGGCTATTTTGCTATTTCTAGACAAATAAGTGCCACAAGTGCTCCAAAGGATATCATGACTGATAAAATCCGAGTTGCTCAGAACGATGAGTAGCTCGGCTTTCAGATTCTTAAATAACTAGAGAAGCAATAAGATATAGTATGCCAAATAAAAATGGAGTGCTTACAGCAATACAGTAACCAAGTAAAATAGCAAGATAAACCACTAAATATACTTTTACCAGAATGCCTAAGCAGAGAAAAATAACCTTATAAGTAAATGCCTCTTCTTTCTTGGCACAGATCCACTCTTTAGCCCTATAGTATAATTGGGGTTTATTAAAGGCTGGTGGTAATCGTTTACACCATAATACAAGCCAGGGAATACAGCATATATTACCCAATAAGAGAATTATATATAATTTTAAGTCCCCCAGTGAATAGGGCTCTAATGCAGGATTATATGACATTGTAGAAAAAAGACCTACGGAAATCCCCCACATAATAACAAGCAAAAGCTTGAAATAAAGCACTAGTATAGTTTTAATGACGTATATAACTTTACCCACTGAATCTAACCAATTTTTAAGCAATCTAAAAAACACAACCGTATTAGCATAAGTATACTATTCAAACAAGGTCATGCCTATTATTAATAATTTTATACTTTAGTATATAGGCTTTATTTCCAATTAATATTTTCAAGATTGATATTTATAAGATTTATCTCCATTTGACGATATATATCTTTGTCCCTATAATATAGATAGATAGTCAGACGAGTCGTGACGTCAGGCTCATCTCTAAATCAGAAAAAATTAGGAAATGGCCTTTCTGTTTACTTAGCTACCATGCGGTAACGGAGGGCTATTTGCTTTTTGTAAGACAAATAAGCGCTATTAAGGCTCCAAAAGCAATGACAACAGCCAGTACTTGTAAGAGGAGCATGATTATTTCATAATCACTCATAGACTTATCCCTCCCTTCAAAAACGAAGAGAGGCCCAACCTCGTCCAACTATCCTAAGTCTATTATAGAACGAACTAATATGCGATACAATAAGCATTGTATTATATAAATATACGAATAAACTAATAAACGCCAAGCTATTTTTTAAATATGAATAGTTTGGCTTTTGTATTGTATAAATTAGTTAAGAGCGTATCAGAAATAAAATATATGTTTTCAAAAGCTTTCAAGAGCTAATGAAATATCAATCTAAGAATAATAAGCAGAGGCAGAACTAATATAACACCAGCCAAAATAAAACCAGCTAAAACAGCCATAGTGCCATACGTTATTAGACATAACTTTATTAAAAAATCTATACAACTATATATACACATACCCACGGTAGATTGTTCTTTTAAAGAAATGAACCATGCTTTCACTCTATAATACATTTTCGGTTTATCAAACACAGGATATAGTTTCTCATACCATAAAATTACCCATGGTAAAACCCAAATATTCCCAAAGCAAAAAATCAATACCGGCACATAATCTCTTAATGGATATGCTTCTAATACATATCGATCGTACAGTAATGTATAAATCCCCCAAATAGAGGCGCCCCAAATAAGTAAAAGTACAAACTTTAACAGAAACCCAAAAATAAGTTTAATCATTAATCTAAGTCTATCCTCGATTCTGACCATTCTAATACTATCAATAATTTATTATGTCTCATCGTCATAAGCTATACCATATGCTTTTTGATAGAGCAAATTAGGCAATTTATATTTTTCATCACCAAAATCAGCAGGTAGAATTATAGCATTTAGATTTTCTTTATATACACGTTGTTGGCGCATTTGTCCATCATTGTAAAAGGTGCCACTATCATTAACGGTTCCAGTGATACCTGAGTTCCCTTGTTTTGCACGCCAAATAGAGATATATGGAGTCTTATCACCTTGTTTGAAACTTTTATCATGAGCATTAATCAAATGGCGCAAAGAACGATCCATTTGGTAATCGTATTGTACTGAAAGTCCTTGAATCATATTCGCAGCAGGCATGGAAACATAAATGTTGGCTTCGATACGACGATGGCCATTTGGCGCCGTTACAGACTTAACAGATGAAAGATCCAAGTATTTTCCATCTCCTCTTCCAGAGTCAGCACTCGAATCGATGTGTTCAAATCGCTCTGAGTTTAATAAGTCAGCCTGTGATACAGCTTGTCCTTGCATCGGTACTATGAGGCACATTAATAACCATAGTGAAAGTAAATATATGCGTTTCATCATCCACCTCACTGTACCACAATATCATCAAAATGATTCTGATACACGGACATAAACATAGCATCCGCTATATCATACATAATAGTATTATTGCGATTAAGTGGGAACTTACGCGTATCGTTTACATAATGCATTGGCTTTGTCGCCCCATCAAAGGTATACTTCGCTACATCTACCTCCGTCATAGCCAAACCAGACTTACTTTCACTAGCCTCAATCAAAGCCATCATAGATGGACTCGGATTCATTATACGAGACGAATGAATAAGGGTCGCTAACGAATAGTTTGTATCATAATCCACGGTGAGCTGTCTCTCATCGATGGTAGATTGATAAGATGTATCCATCACTACATAGTAGGTCCCACGCAAGGAATACTGTGGCGGTGCATAGCGAAGGGCTTCAATAGAATAGGTGTTCAAATAGATATACAACCCACCACTCTCCATAGGACCATTCATCGATCGAGTATGAACTAACTTAAACTGTGGTGATGTCTTCAACTCCTGATAGGTGATTGCCTCTGTGGGCATGGTGAAAGCCAGCAACACAAGGGCTAGCATCAAAATACGTTGAACCATAAAAACCTCTCTCAAACTAAATAGTCAAATACAGCTTATTTACTTAACAGCTTAACCCATTCCATATACCATGGAATAAAGATTGAGCTATTTTCAAGCCTCTCCTTATATGTTCCTTCTTCTCGCCATTGTGGCTCTTTTCGTAATCTTGCCGCATCATCAAAGCCTACGTATTCGATCATATCTCTTAGCTGCTTATGTGTATAAGATGTTTTACTTTCATCATAATTAATACGATAACTGTAAACATATACAGAATCTCTCACAACATGACGCAGATAGGATTCACTATTAGGCTTATAGGCATCAACCAAAGAACCTGCAATCCCATTATTCCATACTACTGCGTATTGTGTGGGTGTTTCTAAATCACCATATTTATGTAAAAAATATAGTATTGGGATCTTAATTATCGTTACATCTTTCTTTTTGTCCTTGATTGAGCTACGTATTACCCTGATTTTAGCCCCTGTATCTTCATATAGTCTCACATCATACACTCCATCTTCAACAGCTTCACTGATCAACTTAGCCGTTTTGGGAATACGATAGCTATAATTTCCCCAATGCTCAATTTGACTATAATTATCCAAGCTAGATAAAGACTCTATGGATGGAATAATATATTTACTCATCACCACCTCAGGTGCTTTATCTTGATATGGATCTTCTGTATTAACCCATCCACCATAAGTAACTCCATACGTTGTCTTTGTACCATCCGGAGTAAACTCCGTATACATTATGCGAGAATTGTTTGACATGAACTTCCAAGATGCATTCCTCAACCCTGGATAATTATATTTTCCTTCACCTTCAGCATATTTACTAAGCTCTTTCCCATGAGGTGGTCCTACTACTAAAAATGTACTGAGACTTTGAACGGCAAATAACGGCCCTTTCCCAGCCTCTGTTTCTACAACATCACCACGGAAGCTAACATTTGGAACGGATAATCTGATATTCTTATCCCCTTCATGAATCAATACAACTGTAGACTGCGAATAATCTGCAAGCTCCAAAGCCTTAGCAAAACCAGGATGTTCCGAATTTAGCTTATCGAAGGAAGATGGAGGATTTGTAGGCTTTGATTTTATAAATTGACTAAATGACTCTGCTTTTTTCTCCGCTACCTCATTAATATGACGATAATTCTCATACGCATTGGCAGGAATGCTCGCATCTGCTCCAGGCATAGGCGGCTGTCCGGCTGGCACTTCGATCTGTACAGCACTTACATTTATGGTGAAAGCAGTTGCTACTGCCATCATAATTACACTTTTACATAACATAAAACCCTCTCTTTTTCTTCTCTCACATTACAACAAAATAAGCACAACCTTATTAGCATAAGTATACTATGCAAACAAGGTCGTGCCTATTATTAATAATTTTATAATTTAGTATATAGGATTTACTTCTAATTGCTACTTATAAGATTGATATTTATAAGGTTTATCTCCATTTGACGATATATATCTTTATCCCTATAATATAAGTAGATAGTCAGACGAGTAGTTGCGTCAGGCTCATCTCTAAACTAAATGAAACATGTAGAAATGGCCTTTTCGTTTTATCTAATTTCCGAAGAAACGAAGGGCTATTTTGCTATTTCTAGACAAATAAGCGCCACAAGTGCTTCAAAGGAATGCATAGAAAAAGCCCGTATTAACGGGCTTTTTTTAGTTCCTAATATATATACATTCTCCAATATATCAAGAAACTCCTCTTTGTATTTTCTCCAGTTTTTATGGATAATTAAACTATACTTGATATATACACCGCAAGTAGTAAGGGTGATTTAGTATGTGTCTCTAACTAGTTTGTAGTTTAGGAGGTGGCATATGGACTCTTTAACTATTATATGGGTCATTGTTTGTGCCTATTTATTACTGAATTTATTGGTCGGCGTGTATTGTCATATTCGTGTAAAAGATAGTACTGACTATCTTCTCGCAGGTCGTCGTATTGGGGTTCTTATGACGGCAGGCACGTTAGCAGCTACGGAGATCGGTGGCGGGAGTACCGTTGGGGTAGCCGCGAAAGCGTATGGTTCTTGGGGTTTATCTGCAGGTTGGTACGTAGTTTCTGCAGGGATTGGGGTTATTCTCGTTGCATTCATCGCACCGCTTTTACGTCGTGCTATGGCAACAACAGTACCAGAGATCATCGGTCGTCGCTTCGGTGCGGCTAGTCATCTCATTACGTCTATTCTGTCCATGCTAGCAACGATTACACTAGCAGGCGTACAGATTACAGCGACAGCAACTATTATTAGCGTTCTCACCGGGCTTTCAACAGAGCTCGCCATCCTCATCTGCGGCGCGGTTCTCGTAATTTACACCATGTCCGGCGGCATGTGGAGCGTAACGATGACGGACGTTATCCATTTCTTCGTTCTCGTTGGGGGCTTCTCCCTCGCTGTACCGTTCGTATTGCACAATGTAGGCGGTTGGGAATCTGTTGTAACAAAATTGCCACCTGAACAGCTCGGCTTCACTAAGGTTGGTTGGAAAACCATCATCGGCCTCATTATCATGTACTTCATGACCTTCTCCACCGGCCAAGAATCCGTACAACGGTACTTCGCCGCAAAGGACGAGAAAACAGCCGTTCTTGGTTCCATCATTTGTGGTATTATCATGGCTCTATTTGCCTTCGTTCCTGCGGTGTTAGGTCTCGTAGCATTGGCTGAGTTCCCGAACATCGAAGCGAACAATGCGGTGGCAACGGTTGCCCTTAACCTCATGCCTCCAGTAATGGCGGGCTTCGTTATGGCAGCTGTCGTATCGGCCACGCTTTCATCAGGCGCAGGCGACCTATTAGGCGCCGCTACTGTATTTACCAAGGATATTGTGGAACATCATTTTGGTAAAAGCCTCACTGACTCTCAGCTCACAAATTATAGCCGTCTATGCGTGCTATTCCTCGGCATCATCGCCATCGTTATCTCTCTCGTAAGTAAAGCCATCATTCCGATGCTCGTATTTGCTTTCACCATGAGATCCGCTGGCCCATTCGCGGCATTCCTACTAGGCCTCACTTGGAAAAATGCAACAGCTGGCGCTGGCATTTGGTCCATCGTGCTCGGCTCTATCGCAGGCGTGTACTGGGAATTCGTGGGCAACCCATACGGCATTATGTCCATCATCTTCGGTTCTATTGTCAGCCTCATCGTCTTTGTGGCTGTGGTGTTCATTGAAAGATCCATGGGTAAACCACCGGCTCCACCGGCTATACCTGATGATTTAAAAGAATAACTAAAAAAAATAATGTAAGAGAACATTCTAAAAGAGTTCTCTAAAGAAAAAACTCCTATCGGCTAAGCTAATAGGAGTTTTCCTTATTTTACAAGACCTCAACACATTACGTATTATACACATTCATCACAATTTGACGATATATCATAACCTTACTATAATATAGATAGTCAGACGAGTAGCTACGTCAGGCTCATCTCGGAAAACAAAGAATCTTGAGAAATGGCCTTTCAGTTATCGAATCATCTAAGATAACGAAGGGCTATTTGTCTTTTGTGAGACAAATAAGCGCTATAGGCAATCCTATAAAGACCGTACCCAAAAGTACGGTCTTTTATATATCTTTTTTGCTTATTTCTTTATTTTTTTCTGTTTTGCTTCTTAACTCTTTAGCATTTTTAAAGTCTAAGTATTCCATCATATTGCGTAACTTTAGATGATTGTATTTAGCTTTATCATCTTTATATGTCAATACCATAACATAGGAGTATTCATCATCTTGTATCAAATGGAGTATACGTGATAGCTTACCAGGGTTGTATTGATCCATGATATAGGTAGGAATACCATTATTCAACACCATCGCAGATTGGATCGGTACATTTTGTAACAATAATTTAGAGGATCTATAGATAAGATCTTTAAAAACACGTTTAGGATATGCAACCATTGGATGATCTTTTCTCTGTATAGGACCTCTTGTTACAACCAGCCGCATGTCTGGCCCTACATATACACGACCTTCTGCATGTGGCCCCTCTTTCATTTCTGATTGTAACTGCATACCCTTAGGCAAACGATAGGTTACATTCCCCCATGTAACAGCATCACTTGTACGATCTACATCATCTATTGGCTGTAGCGATGGAATGACAAAGTTAGCCATTGTACGCTCTATCTTATCGGTAATTGGGTGATTTTTATGGCCAAGAATGGCCATATAATTGTGGTTCGGTTGTTTATCAAACGTAACAGCAGCCATCATTAAAGGTGTATTCTCACTAGAATATGTATCTGTTATACTCCAATACCCTTTCGTAATACCAGGGTAATTAAAAGCACCCTTTTGTTTTGCAGATTTATAAGCTGCATCATCTACAAAGCTTTCACTGGAACTAACAAGACCAGCAACAACACTACTTTCAGCAGCAAAAGAAGATACCTCATTTTTCTTATGAGCTTCTTTATAAAAACTTCTGGTTACAACAATAGGCACTGTCATTTTAGCCCGATGCTCACCTTCGTGCAGCAAGATAACCGTAGATTCATGAGAAGATATATCCATAGATTTATCATGTGCTTTCTTCCATCGTTCTGCTTCTTCGATACTTCTTTTATTCTCTTCTACCTGTTTATCTAACATTTCATATATGTGCTTGCGCGCTAAAATAATTGCACTCGCATTAGCATTCAGAGCTTCACCATAACGATAGTTCTGATATGCATTATCTGGAATACTTGCATCAGCTCCTGGCACAGGTGGTTGCCCTTCAGGAACAGTATACTGCGCCGCATCAATAGGCATGGTGAAAGCAAGTGCTATAGCCAAACCCAACAATGTACTTTTTAGTTTCATACAACACCTCTCAAACAATAATAGGCACGTTCTCTCATTAGTATAAGTATACTATATCCTCGAGAACATGCCTATGTATGGTCCAAGCGTAAAGCTTAGCTATTATATAACTTATGTGACTATTATAAATACTACAATTACTGTAATTTTTGTAACGCTGCTTTAATTTCGTTTACTTCAGCGCGTAGTTCGTCGTTGTCTGCGCGCAGTGATGCATTGTCGGCTTGTAGGTCTTTGATTTGTTTCGCCATTTCAAAGCGGCTTGTTTTAAGTGTCGGATCTTGTTCGCCCACCTTGAAAGAAGCACCGATGTTAAACATACTTTCACCACCAACGGTAACGCCAGCGTGAACCATGGAGTTTTCATTCGGCTGATAAGCCGCCCCGATAGCGCCAGCATTTGAGTTCTTGTAATGGCCTACACTTGTCGCAAAGGACCATTTATCGTTTGGATTATAGTCCAAATAATGGAGGCCCGCTAACGCCGCAGAGGCAGCGCCTACCTTAGAAACCTGATGATCCGTATAAGACTTGGCGTTGTTGAGCACCTTGTCACCAATGTTAACCGTGTTATTTTCGAGCGTAGAAATGCGATTCGTATTATTGTCCACCTGCGTTTTCACTTCGTGCAACTGACTACCGTTGATAGCGTCAGTAGACGTTTTAGATACATTGCCCTTAGACACATTTACAATCTTATTGTTCCCATTATCTAGGCCTTTGTCAGTGAGAGACACAGTTTTCTCATTGTCATGGTCCCCATCAGTAGTCGTGATGGTCACCCCTTTATAACCATAATTCGTATTGTATTCAATGCTCTCATCGTTATCAAAGTGCACAATCTTCGTACCATCTGTGCTGAGCTCGGATTTATCACCACTTTGTGTATTGGTCATGGTGAAAGTTTTAGGCTCCATTTGTGCCGTATATTTATTTTCTTTTCGGTCGAGAATCGCCAAGCCATAATCCTCCATCCAAACGAGCTCATGAGTGCCATTATACATATCAAAGTGACCAGCTCCAATATGAGCATGACGATCATCAGGATGACCCGCATTTGCTTCTACCGTATCACTAATAGATATACCATCAGACTCAATGCGAATACCATGGTTAATATCACCACCAGTACCTATAAACGTCCCTTGGTATGTAGGATAATTCGTCATCGAAATCTCATAGTTCGTAGAACCATCTGCATTCGTACTCCTATTAACTAACAAATTCTCACTATTCGCGGAAACAGTAGAATCTGCATGGACCGTTAAACCATTTGCACACAATACAGACAAAATACCTGCTAATACTAAACACTTCTTATTCATTGTAAATCCCCTTATATTTACAGCTGGAACCCTATCCATACAAACCCTATATTGCATGAACCAAATAATACACAACTATTGCTGTTTTAATTACTATAAACAGTTAATGAAACCTTATTGCTACCAAAGAATATGTATTCACCATGACCAATAGAGAATACACCTTGGAATGTATTCTTTGAAAGCTCAGATGGCATTCGATTAAATTGATAGAAGTTATAGTAGTCAATCATAGATGAATCGATACCCAATCCAGATTTGTCAAAATGAGCATTTTTACTAGTAAGCGTAATAACTGTAACCATATTATGATCAAGGCCAACACTAAGACCTAAATCCATATATTTTAATGTCTCACGTCCACGAACATCACTGGAACTTGGAGCACCAAGTAGATCAATTACCTGTTGTCGAGTCATTCCTAAATGCACTCCTCGAACAGATTCATAATGCTCCTTTTGCAAGCGATTAGTTAATTGGTTCTTTTTATTCATAATCAAGGTTCTATGCTCACCATTCCCCAACCACTCTAGATGAATAGCTTTTCTACCTTGAGCCTCCTGAATAATAAAAACACCTGCCCCAGGATAACCACCAACAAAATCAGCACCATCAACAATACGACAACCATTAATATATCCGTTAGAAATACTCAATACCTTATTGCCACTAGCATCATACCAATCACCGGCTACCTTTTGAGACGCATGAATAACTAAGTCTAATGGCATTTGAGCTGCATCAACTGTTAAGGCAAAAAATAGACACATAACACTAAAACACATACACACAAACAATCTCAATTTTGATTTCATGTTAAATCTCCCTAATCCACATATCTGTAGATATCAAACAAGAATTAATCGAATCTTATGATCCCAACAGTACAAAACATAACACATTATTTATCAACACTATACTACATACAGTTAAACAAATAATTATAAATATAAAACCCTTCCATAAAATGAATATAAAATGAACTGGTACTCGCATAGAATTTCCAAAGATAGCTGTAATTTAATGACCTATAAAATATAAAAGAAGACTGTTATAAAGCAGTCTCCTCTTTCTGTTTCTCTATTTTATACGCTGTCTCTTATAATATTTGATCTCTACCTAAAAGTATGATCTAATATTTATAAGAAAAGTATTTTTGTATACGGGGGTAGTAATATGGGGATTATTAACTCAAATCTAACAAAACTAGGTTCTTTTTTAGGGAACGAGAAGCTTTATATTCCAGAATATCAACGGGGCTACTCTTGGGAAGAGACTCAACTAGATGACTTTTGGCTAGACTTGGAACAAATTTACGAAGAAAATACACATGATGAACACTTTCTTGGACAGGTTGTAATTCACAAAAATAAGGAAGATGGTAAACGCTACATTATTGATGGTCAGCAACGTATCTCAACAACAATTATCTTCCTAGATATTCTACGTACAAAATTTAAAGAAATTGCCAATGCAACAAACAATAATGATGCAAATGACGACTCCGAAGATATTAATGCTAAATATATTGGCCGTATATCTGAAAGCAAGCGAGAGCAGTATTTATCTATGGGTGGTGTTGATAAAGAGTTCTTCTTTGAATATGTACAAAAACGTGGAGCCATTGATTATAGTGACAAAAAATTTGATAAAAAGAAACTTAAACCATCTAACTATAATATCTTCTATGCAAGTAAATTCTTTAATGGAAAGGTAAATGAATTTCTTAAAAATAATGACTCTAATCAATACAAAGCGCTAAATAAACTATATCAAGCCTTAATTAATCAATTTATTCTTATGACCGTTGAAACTGACGATATCAATGAAGCGTATATAATCTTTGAATCACTCAACGCTCGTGGTAAAGCACTAGAAACGGCAGACTTATTAAAGAATCATATCCTTCGCATGGCACAAAATGATTTACCTAGTGCTACTGAAACTTGGAATACTATTATTGATAATCTTGATAATATAGATCCAACAAAATTTATTCGCTACTATTGGAATAGTACAAAACGTTTTGCCCGAGAAAAAGATTTATTTAAAGCATTACGTACAGATATAACATCACAATCTGATGTGAATGCATTATTATCAAATCTACGCTCTCTATCTAAGGTGTGTGCAGCAATACTACACCCTGACGATAACAAAGACTTTGATTTAACAGAACTGAACGAACGTCTTATTGAGATGCAAAAATTAGATGCATCCTCATATATTCCTATAATCTTTGCCTTAAGATTACAGAACTACTCTGAAGAAGATATAAATGAGGTTTTAAAAGCAATAGAAACACTAGTAGTTCGTAACTTTGTTGTTTCTGGACTTGTAGCCAACAAATATGAGCTTGTATTTGCTCAAATTGCAAAAAGTATTAGCGATAAAGCTTGGCCACCTAATAGTGATAGTGCATCCAGCAAAAAGCCAACAAAAGATGATATCCTAAAAAAACTATATTCTCTTATGGTATCAGATGAGGAATTCATCAATAACTTCAGAATTTTCAACTCCAAGAAAAATGCAGTTATACGCTATTTACTTCGTAAAATTAATAACTTTGATATTAACGAAACAAAAATTGTGGATGACTCAAATCGTGTTCATGTTGAACATATCCTTCCTAAAAAGATTAATGATGAATGGATCAACTTCAATGATGAGGACCATGAAACATACCTATGGCGTTTAGGTAATTTAACTCTGCTAGGCCAAGAATATAATAATAGAGCTAAGAACAAAGGCTTTGATAAAAAGAAAGAAATCTATAAGAAGTCAGAAATCAAAATGACTCGTGACCTTGTCTCAATAGATGACTGGACTACACTCACAATTGTGAAACGCCAAGAAGACTTCGCTGAAATAGCACTAAAAATTTGGCCACGGAATTAATATTTCGATATCTGGCGTAAATTATATTGGTCAAAGATATACAAAAAGGAGCAACCTTATGGTTGCTCCTTTTAACTTTAACGATAAATGATTGATTTTAATTCATTAATTTGTTCAAAGATTTTTACTAGTACATCAACAACTATACTATTACCTGCAAGTCGTTCTAACCGCTCACGAGAGTATAATTTCTTATTTACTTGTATTTGCGGGTTATATTTCAATACTCTATTAAAATCAGCCTCATCAAATCCCATTAGAAGAAAGCATTCTCTAGGGGTTAGATTTCGATAAGGACTTCCACCCTCCCGATGCTCTGGGAACTCTAATATTCCAGCGTTAGGATGTCGATCTTGTTTCGTTGTTAACGTGCCAAGATATTCATTAAATCCAGTTGGCTTATTAAGTATATCATTCCCCTCATATATCTTACGTCGAGATGGCGTATCATTAGGATTAGAAATATTTGCCTCTTCTTTATAGATTGGATTAGAATAATCCATTCGTAAAAAACGCTCAAGTTTTTTAGGCTTTCTATGGTTATTTTTAGATGTTTCTTCTAAATCATTATCTTTAAAATATTGCTCCACTAAAGTTTGTACGTCTTTATTAGGTAATAAAACACTTACCATAAAAGTCCGTACACGTCGTTGCGGACTTCCAAAATTAGATGCATCCAATGTATAAACCTTATTAAAATATCCTAACCGTTCTAGTTGATTTTTCCAGTCATTGAAATTAGATGCATGTCTCTTGGAAAGAATGTTACTAACATTCTCCATCAATAGAAAGCGAGGTAAATCCTTATCATTATCATGTAACGATTCTAAAATCCGTTCAACTTCCCACAATAATCCTGAACGATTATTAGCATCCCGATCAATACCAGAATGATTGTTATGCCATGCTCCACCTATAGATAAATCCTGACAAGGAAAAGAGTACGTTAATACATCAATATCACTCGGGAAAGTAAGATGATCTACCTTTTGAATATCACCTAAGTTACGCGTTCTGTTATATGCAGCCCATATAACTTGGAGAGACTCCACCTTCCACATATTAAGAGAATTTCGTTTTACAGGGTTTTTACCATCAATACTTAGATTTAGTGGAATCAACTTATCTAAAAGCTCTTTTTTTGTAAGATTTTTATAAGGAGTAATGTCTGGCGCACCATTATGAATAAAATCATATGCAACAAAAGCTGATATATCCCATTCCAATATATTAACAACTTTATAGTCAATGCCTAATTTTTTTAATGCTTTAGCCTGACTGCCAATGCCACTAAAGGCTTCAACTACATTTAACATTAATACGACTCCTTACCATATTGTAAATCATTCTGGAAATCCTTCTAACCGTGCACGTTGAAGAGTTTCTAAAATTTTAATACATTGTTTGCCACTTGGATACCACCCTTTAGTATGGATTTTTATAGCACAATCTATAAAATCTAACTCTTTTTGAGTTAAAATGCGATGGTTACTATTCCAACTTTTTAAATTGTACCATAAAGACGCTTCTATCTTAAAAACCTCAATCATAGCTTGATCTTCAGTCCACTCAGTCGTATTAGGCCCCTCAGCTATCAAATCTTCAGTGAAAACTAATTCATCGATAAATTCCGAATCTAATGAAAAGGAGGTTATCTTAAAGCGATCCCAACAGTTAGTCCTTTTAGCCCACTCTGTAACATTTTGTACGTCTCTACTATCATTAATCAAATACTTGTGAGTAAATTTTGTCAGCTCTTTTAATTGATTACGTAGCGCTAAACTAATATTTTGATTCTTCCAAATATAATTAAAATTAATAGACTTATCTTTATAACGTTTTTCTATAATATCAAAAAGCTTACTCAATGTATAGGCTACAATATTTGCCTTATAACTACCATACCATTCTGAAGACTTTACAATATAATCAGTCTCTCTAAATAAAATTTTATAACATATTAGCTTTTTAAAATATTCTGGTCCAAATGCTTTAGGGTTACGCTCCCATTCCTTAGAGATATCTTGCATAAAATGCACAAAAGCCTTTTGCCCCCCAGCACTAGCTATGTTTGGGCGACCGGAAAATATATTAACAAGTTTTGCCAATTCAGTTTTATCAAACTTCTGTTTTTTAGGATATTTTGCTTCGAAATTCTTTTTAGTAGATAATGTAGCTTTATGTGTTTCTTGAGCATATGATCCACGCGCACGTTCATAGTACCAATATGTGCCGAACTGTTGCCCATGTAGAGCTGGAGAACTAGTTGTTTTTGACAATTGCTCAATTCTAATATGGTACGGGTGGTTAGCAGATAAATCAGCTTCATTTACTTTATTCTGACTATTAGCATATCTAGAAATATTAGCAACAAGCTCTGCAGAGTTTACATCTGTAACTACAGAAATCTTCATCGGCACATAAATATCATTAATATTTCTTTCTAAATGCTCTTTCTTATCTAATAGTGCTGATGCCAATGATGCTGTTGTTTGCCCACCATTTACAATTTGAAGATTTTGACATGATATTAATATTGGAGTGCCATTATCACTATCAACTTTTATAGAATCCGCAGTACATGTAATACCATTATTATATGCAAAAAACTTACTAGGTTCTTTTATAATAGTATTTCTGATGCCTTTATTAACTTTCCCTTTAATTTGTAAAAAAGAACGTACATTACTTTCTAACAGTTTAGCTCCAAACTTAATATATAGTTTCGCCAATACAATCCCTGGAATACAAGCCATATAACCTTGGTAATCTTCACCACTTGTAACTGATAAACAAGGAATTGATTTATCGCTAAATTCACTAAATTCTACCTCGTAATCTTCTTTCATAGTTAGATTTTGAGATAATTCATATAATCTGGATATATCCCATACATGGTATTCTATAGGAATACCTCCAATTTGATCTGCTTCAAGAGTCTTAATACGATTAGACATCAAGTTATTAGTAAAAAGATAAATTTTATATTTTTGAATATCAAAAATATTATTCTTTATATCTAATGCTAGTCCATATCCAGGTGAGCTCTCCTCCGCATGACTGAGGATATAATCAATATCTTCAAGGAAAAATCTAGCCCGTTTTACTATTGTATCAATTTCTGTGGCAGTTACAACACTGTCATCATGACGGTAGTCTACAAGTGCTAATGACATACAATTAGATAATTCACCATAAACATAACCATCTAACTGTAAGCGATGTTGACGATAACCAATACCTTCATACTCAACAATTTGAAACTCAGATTCAAGTTCATTATCCCCAAGTAAGTTAGATGCAGCTTCTAAAAAGGCTGCTTTTGTACTAACACCAGTTCCATATACACTCGTCTTAATCTCTTCATCAAAGTCTTCTTTATATTCTACTAACCCCATAATATTTACTCCCTAAGAAATTTTAAACTCGGAAATAGAATCTAAATTTAGATTATAGGAAACTGATGTAATAGCCGTAGATATATCATTACGTTTAATTTTGGGGAAATCATTAGTAACACTATAGTAATCCTTACTGATGATTCTAAAATAAACTTCATCAGCTTGACTTGAGCCATAACCAACTAATAATAAATTCTCTCTAAATTTATTTAATAAAAGATCTTCATTAATATTGGCATCAATTTCATCAATAACCATTGTTAAAGATATAGCTTTACTATCATGAACATTTGATTCTTGCACAGTTAAAACAACAAGCTCTCCTTCACTAATATCTGAATCTAACTGTTCCAAAGAAGAAATTCTTATATCTCGTTTTCCTAAAATAGTAGACTTAACCTCAATCCAACTATCTAATAGAATAAAGTCTTGCTTACCACCTTTAGGACCTTGCCACATTTCTAAAGCTTCTGATACTCCATACTTTGGAATTAAATCTTCTTTTAATACTAACAACTCTGCCATCAGTCCTTGTTGTTTTAATGGCCCAAATGAATCTGGTACCTTAGAAAGCAATTGTTGCCAATGCTCATATCTATAACATAAAGTTTCAAGAGCCTTCTTCTCTGATTGACTAAAATCAATCGTTTTTATAATATCTCGAAAGATATATTTAAACATATCCTTACTATTATCACTCGAAGATGTCAAACTAAACAAAATTTGCCATTCATCTCTATTAGGATTATACATTCTATGAACGGATATCAGTTTAGTGGATAATAGATTTTTAGGCTCATATTTACTTATAACACTATATACACGATAACCATCAGCATTATCACCTTTATAAATTCTCAAAGGCCATTCTGGATTTATCAATCCAACTTCTACTTGCAATGCTGCTCCATTAATCATCATCTTCTCCTAAGTCATCTTCTTCTGTTAACATATCATCGTCTATATCATAATACTTTTGAAGCCATTTTACGTTAACCTTATATTTATAGCTAAGAGCTTTAGGTTCACGAAGTTTAGGTATACCGAGTGCAAGACCTACCAAAGGTTGATTTTGAGTGATATTCTCAGAAGATTTTAAATCTATTAAATAAATAACCAATAATGGTCTCCGCTTAAAGCCTAAATCAAAGAATCTGCTATCTGGTATAGTTACTTCAGAATAATTAGTTTCTGGATCACTATCCGCTAAAAGTTTAAAAAAGGCTTTATACTCTTTTTCTGTTAATCCACTAGATACAACACCTGGCGTACCCAGACGTCTGGAATTCAAAGCAATTGTATCTCTACATATATTAGCCGCAGTACGCTCTGTAACATGAATTTTTTCATCAAATATATCAAATTGAATACGTTTAGATTTACCTTGAGCAATTGCAATATCCCAACTTTCAAGAATTTCATCTGTGCTGGCTTCAAGTAATTTTGCAATTTGACGCGCATCAAATTTAATATTCTTAGAATGTGTGTCTATATTTTTTAAAAACTCTACAATATACTCTTTCTTAACACATAAAATTTGTTTTGCAGACTTATTATGAAGAGATTCCGCTTCTGGATTAGCTAATTGATATCCTTTAATTTTTAAAAGCTCAAGAAATTCTTTTACTTGTATAACATTACCGTCAATTGATTGTTGGCTTCTAGAAAAATAAGGTGTTTCAATATAATTTTCATTAAGAGAAATATCTGCCTCATAATCACCAGCACTACGCATTTTATTTCTTGCTGTCACAATTAAGGCACCTTCACTTGAACGTACTCTAATACCAACATCTATAGGCTTATTATTTTTATCATTTATACAGCGACGAATTTCATCTCTAAGCTCATCTGTTGCATCTGAAATATGCTGATACCAACTATATGATTCACCAGACATCCAAACCTGACATATATCTTCGTAATTATGCCTATATCCAAACCAACGCCCCATTTGCATTAATGTATCATACATAACAGAATTTCTATAAAAATAACTTACACAAAGCCCTTCTAAGGTTAATCCTCTTGATAAACTTAATCCACCAACAGCAATTATGCGCAATCCTTTTTCATATACTTTATAATCTAATAATCTCGATGCGTTCCCACCATTTATAGATTCTACCTTAATATTTTCAATAGACTGAATAAGTTGTTTCTTGATTGTCTCCCAGTTTATTTCACTATTCTCTTTATATTTCCCTGGCAATATAAATTCACTATTATATACATCATATAGAAGCTGAAGTAAAGGGTACTGATCATAAGAGGGTAATAATATATAATTTTGAATAGCATTTTTCATATTAGAAACAAATATGTTAATTCTATCACTAAGTTCATTTTGAATAGCGATAAACCGACTTACATTTACCAACATTGAACGATGTGATGTTATATTACCTCTTAAATCTCTAATTGCATTAATAATAAAGAAAGAAAGTATTGCCTTTTTTAATGATAGTGGTAATTCATAAGGAACGTCTGCATCTTTTTTATGTTTAATAGGAAGATATTGTTCAAAATCATCAATCTCCCTATACATAGATTTATATTTCCCATTAACTGAATAAATCTCTCTAGCACCAATGTAGTTACTTGGTGAGTCTAGAACATATATATAATCACGAGGGAATAGATCTGCATTATACATATCTGTACTATTGCTAGGTTCTATAAAGACATTAGCATATGGTGTTGCTGTATAACCAACATAACTAGATCTAACAAATAGTGACAAAATTTTTCTTATATATTGATTAATAGCAGTCGGACTGTTATCACTACTATTAGTATTAATAGATGCATTATCTGCTTCATCATCAATAAATAATAAAGAATGGTTAATCTTACTATCTATAGCATCAGTTGTTTCTCTTCTAAAATATTTATATACTCTATCTAAAACAGTCTTATTCTTTTTTACAACTAATATCAATGGACTTGATAACGAATCTAATCGAATATTAGAATTAATAAGAGTTGTTTTATTAAAATCTTTAATAGTAGAAGTTAATGCGACTGCATTACGACTTGGATCTTTTCGGCCCACACCAATTAAACATCTACGTCCAGCATTACGTTCTAAGTCAGAGGTATTATCCCCTATAAACCCTTCATCGACACGTGCTTGTGTTTGTTTTCTCAATTTTTCAATTGTACCCGTCAAAAGAACAATTACTTTATAACCCGCATCAGCAGCTTTATTAATTACAGATATATAATTAGCTGTCTTTCCTGACTGAACATCCCCTATGACCAATCCTTTCTTTGCAAAGCTTACATTTTTTTTAGGATCACCAAGTAAATTTACTATAGAAGATGTTGAAGTATCAATTGCATTAACTACACTAGGAGAAAAACCAACATCATCTAATAAATATCGTTTATATCGACCCCAATAAGAATCTGTTAATGGTCCATTGCTATACCAATCTTCATAATCTGCATCTTGAGATATAACCCAACCATCATTCATAATAATAGAATACTGATGATGTAATTGTCTTCTTATCTCTTCAAATTCATCAGAATTTAAATTATACCCAAAGTGCTCAGATATAAATTTGATTTTTGAATCTAAATATTCTTCCGAAAATTTATCAACATCACTATCATCAGATAAAAGTATATCTATCATTCGAAGTATCTTAACTTTTTTTTGCTCGTCCATAAAATACTCACACCCTTTAAATTATCATTTAGTGTTATTTACAAAAAAGTCTATTTTTTCCAAGGTCTCTATTAATTCTTTTTGATTCATTGTATTAATATTAGATAGAACATGAAGAAGTTTAGAGGCCTCATCTGAATAATCTTTATCAAACGTTCCTTCATTCTTAGCTAACATAGTATATGCCGCTTTGAATGGAACAGTTACTTCCATAAGCCTTATAAGTGCCTTAAATTGTTTTGCTTGTTCTGTAGATAAAGATTCTAAAAAAGCTTTGTAAACAAGAAGTTTCTTATTTATTTCAAAGAATGTCTCTGCATTTTTTTCCCGCAATTCCCATACATGATCATACTCATCATTAATCAACTTATTACCTTGATAAGTATATACACGTTCACTAGAACCTATTGCACGTTTTACAATAAACTTTAAGTTTTGCTTAATCGAATTAGGCAAGCTAGCAGTGGATTTTTTTATATCAATATCCCAAATATGATCTAAAGAGTTAGGTATATCAACTCTAATACGAGCTAATTTGTTTAACTCATTTTTAGTATCAAGCCTAAACCAAGTTCCCCAAATAATTAAACGATTATTACGATAAACATATATCCCTTGTTTATTTCGTAAAGCATCAAGAGACCCTAATAGATTAATATCTTCAGGGCTTAATTTATTAAGGTAAGGTAAAATATATGGTTTGACTCTAATATTATTTCCTTCTAAATTAATCTGTTCTTCTGGTAAAGGTTGTGTTCCTGGATGCCTTGTTAAGAATGGATCTTTAGCCACCAATGGAAGGTAATTAAATCTTAATTCAATAGGATTTTTACTCGTTTTATCTAAGAAATTATGATAAATAAGTTCTAAATGTGATCGTGCAATAGATATTTTTTCATCAAATAAAGTATCCGGTTCAGTAGCACCTTCAAGCATCTTATCAAAATCTTCCCAAATAACAATAGTACCCGATTCATAACTATTAAGTTGATCTAAAATTCCTGGAATTGCTTTATTATATTGATTTACAATTTCATCATAATCATAAACCTTTAAAGACCAACCTTGTTGCTCAATGATAAAATCCAAATCCCATGATGCTGCAGATATAACATTATTTTTCTTACTAATAACAGTTAGCTTTCTACACTGTGATAGAGATGCTGTTTTTAGGCCTAACCCAAATCTCCCCAAATCTGATTCCGCACGTTGGTCATTTACATTTCTACTACCATAACGCATAGCTATAATTAATTCATCCGGTGTCATACCACAAGCATCATCTAAGATAGCTATATATCTAGGATCAATACTAGAAAATCTAACATCTATATGTGTCGCACCATTACCAATACTATTATCAATAATATCCGCCAATGCAGATTCAAATGTATATCCGATAGATCGCGTCGACTCAACTAAAATATCTGCTCTAGGCTCAACAACTTGAACATTCATACCTTATGCCCCTTATATGAAATTTATTATGTCAGTTATAATTACTCTAATTCTATCATAATTCATGATTAAATTCACATTATTTTCATGTAATAAACTCATTTACGCAAGAATAATAACCTATTAAACCGCTCAGTATAATTGTTACTATATACATTATCATATAATATAGGTATTTTTTTACTCATATAACTTTTAATTCAATCATGAATGAATTTTCATATTTTGCATATAAAAAAACCACCCCTATATGAGGTGGTTTTTATCAAGAGTGAAAAGATATTTGTTTTGTCTTAATGATAACCTTTTATTTATGTCTCCCCTATGTTATTTCTCCCTATAGTTCCTCCTTTCTCTCCCCTATTACATCATCTCCCCTTCTATTACTTCATCTCCCTCTACTAGTTCATTTCTCCCCCCTAGCGTTCTGGTTAGTCTCTCCCCCTAATGTTTTATCTCGTTAGGTCTCTCCAAGCAATAAATAGTTCGGCCACGACTTGTGGGTTTTGACTGAGTTTGATGCGGGCTAGCATTTTGCGCACGTAGTTACAGTGTTCTAGCATGGCTTCGTTCAGCTTGTGTTTCACGTGGTGTGGGGCTTGGTACACCAAGATAGGTTTAAAGTCACCCACGTGAATGTAGCTCGTATCTGGATCAGGACCATCGGTGACGATATATTGATAAGGTATCGCCACGTTAAAGAGTCCATATACCACGTCCTTGCCTATAGGTCGCCGACATTTAATATGCCCAAAGGTAAGATGCGGGCCATAGGTCTTAGGCGCCGTATAGCTACTGCGCCGACCGTCGCTGGTCATGATGTAGTTCGGTCTCAACCCCTCTTGTAAGGCCAACTCTCGTAGAATAGTACGAATTGGCAGATGTACCAATTCTTGACGACCGTCTACGAAATAGCACATCGTGCTGTCCCCGCCGCCAGGTTCATAGGTAGGAATAAAACAAACAATATGATTCTTCGGATTCGTATAGATCAAATCCAAATTCTCTCCCTTAGATAGCCAAGTGGCCACCGCTACTGGTACTTCATTACATGTCATCATAGGAATTCTCTCCCCTCAACTTAGGAACATTCCTTTCAACAATACAATGAACACGTGTTCTGTGAAAGCAGATTCGCATGCTTTAATCTGCTGTTGGTTTAATTGTATATCACACTGTATAATTTGTAAATATATACACAAAACTATAGAAATTTATGTAAAATTAAAGACTTTATGATCTTGTAAAAGTAATATATACCTATATGTGTCATTATTTTCTCATTTAAATTGAGAATTGCATATTTTATGTATATCTGTTAATCGCGATTAACGTAATTATACAAGAATCAGAATATAAATAAGAAATTAAATTATATTAACACATATCATACTAATAAGAACTTAGCTCTAATAGACTAATACTCATATGCTTATACTACACATTCTAATAGCTTCAGAGTTCTAAGAATCTCATATATGTATAGCCCTAATAAGTATATAGCTCTAAAACATGTATATCTATAATGAATGTATAGCCCCATTCCATTCGTATTAGTGTACTCGTAGTTTCTTAAAGTCTGTCGTCAAGTATCTACGCAGCTTCCGCAGGGCTCGTTCATGGCGCCGTTGGATTGCTTGGCGGCTACAGTTCAGTTCTTCACTAACGGATACGAGGCTTTTACAGTCACCGTACACACGGCGCAATAGATCTTGTTGATCTGGAGATAATCTGCCAAGAGCCCATACGAGTCGAGCCCGTAATCGTTGTTCCTCATCGGCCGTCATGATCATGTCTGCTATATTTTCTCCAGATGAGAAGATATCCATACCAACAGCTACCTCGCCATCATCGGTGATGCGGTCTGGTATATGAATCTCACGATGATTACGCAATCGTTCTCGCTTCCAATACCGCATGTAACCATATCTAACACCGGCTTTCACAAAGCCAGGGAACGGTACGGAGCCTTTTAGATCAAAGCTATAAATCGACTCTAATAGGATAGCCCATAGATAGCTCTCTAGGTCTTCACGGAACTCGCGGTTCCCCGTCTTATTCGTATAGTGTAAGATGAGTGGTCGATACCTGCGACAGAGCTCGATTTGAGCCGCATCATGGCGCAACTCATCAACGGACCACGGCTGATATCCAACCGTCTGAATCCGCATATTTGGATTTTGACAAATCGACACGAGGCTCTTATCCGATAAGGACGTTAAGACCTGATGACCGCAGATAAGAGTCTGTAATTTCAACTCCTCTGGCACCTTGTACTCTGGTTCCTTAGGCGGTATCATTTCAGATTCTAGTTCCTTAGAAAAAGGCCTCTTAGAAAGTACTTCTTTGGAAGATGTTCCCTTTGAAGATATTTCTTCAGATTGTAAGCTTGCAGTTTTAATACAGGTTCGTTGTACTAACGGTTCTTCGTTTGTGTATAACATAAATCCCCTTTCCTGCCATGGCATAGCGCTTATCTACACAATAGCGTGAAAAGGGGATTTTGACAAATTGGCAATTCCTTAGAATTCCGTCATATTCTATTATAATCTAGCATTAATTTCTATCTCTGAAAGGACATAACTATACACCTAGATAGGTAATTGCTGAAAATAAATAAACAACACAAAAAGACACCACAGAGGAAGTGCGGTGTCTTTTTTAGAAGAGTGAGTACTACCATTGGGTAATAGTACGCAAGTTCAGATTACTAATACATACACATTAGGAGTAATGTATTCTGATATTGCCAGTAATTGTACAAGTAATCCTATGTTTAATGTGTCTGATTAAATTGCGATACAAGAGGCTTCCACAAAGTCTTTCAATTGTGGTTTTACATAGGTATGGTACACGTCTGCACCGTTGCCACGAACAATGTCGCCCCAGTATTTATACACATAGCGGTACCAGAAATGGAACATGCTATTGGTAAAATGGTAGTCTGCATATTTCGCAGGTCCACGGCTATTCGCTTGGATACGACCTACAAGGCCCATCGACATCAAGTCATTTAAACGAGATGTAAAGGTGCCGCTTTTAATTTGGCTTGCTTGTAAAAGTTCTACGTAGTATGGTCTTTCAAGGGTAGCAAGGCCAGACAAAATAGCGTTAGCACCTGTTATATTTTTCATATCTCTGTGTAAGATATGTTGTGTTTCTTCAAATAGGGCACCTGATACAGAGAAGAACAAATTAATGATATTCGTATCGATGCTTTCACCATTATCAAAGTACTGCACATACGCAGGTAGACCGCCTGTTACGGCGAATACAGTACGCAAGTCATCTTTAGCATAGTGAAGCCCCAAGGATTTCATATCAACCAAAGAGAATGGTTTCACCTCGAAGTATTCTGATACATAAGGGCCTATTAAGCTACGCTCACCAATGATACGGCCATCGAGTTGCTCTAATCCATTCGCCATCAAAATGATGTTCAACTGGCTCGTTTCTTTATAGGCATCTAACAAATCACGAAAATAAATAGGAAACTGTGGTACAGCCTCTACCAAGGATGGGTAATCATCGATCACCACTGTCTGAGGCGTTTTCACACTATCTTCAAAGAGGCCCTCAAAAGCCTCTTGCAAACTTGTAATCGGTTCAAATTTGTTCTGCTCATCGGTAGGAACAAAACGTGCCTCAAGAGCTCGATTCATATCAGCTACATGGATCGCTTCATTAGCTATACGCCCCGCCAAGTATAACGCCTTATGACGTCGTACGAGCTGGGAAGCCACATAAGATTTGCCACTACGATGTGGGCCGTATACAACACACAAACTCATTTGCCCCATCGCAACACGGGACTGGATACTCTCAATAATCTCAGCACGTCCCACAAAATTCATATACTCTCACCTCCAACATTCTATGGAGATTATTATATCATAAATTTAAAACAAATATAAACTTATTTTCATATTATTAACATGACTTTTTATTATGTTAAATTTTTTACGCATAAAATATACTTATTTAATGGTTTACTTTTTACTCATTTGATTGTGAAATCCCTTATATTTACTGCATTCTTATAAGTCTATCCTCGTCACGCCAACATACAATATTCCATATATAATCTTTTTCCATAGTCAACACATATAAAAAGACGTGCCTACCATAAGGTATAGCACGTCATATGATTCGTATATAATAAGAATATTTATATAGTCGTTTCTTTATTGTTGTAGTTGAGTTTGCATCTTCATGAGCAAAATATGTTTAACCGCATCATTGAGTCGGTCATTTGAAATGGTTCCGTTCGCCACCGCTTGCGTAAGTGCGCGATGGACTTCATCGATGTGCCCCGTATCTGCATCAAGGAGAACGAGGTCACTGCCTGCTACGATGGAGTTAACTGCAAAGTCTCCTATCTTTTGGTTTGCTTGCAAAGCGCCTACATCGATACGGTCTATCATGACCACTCCATTATATCCAAGCTCATGTCGTAGCCAGTCCGTTATGATTGCTTTCGAGTTACTCGCTAGGTGTTCATTATCGATGGCAGGGATTTGCACATGGCTTATGACAAGCATGTACGTATTCGCTGTCGTCTGTGTAATGAGGCGTTTAAATACGGACACATCGTTATTGTTCAAATAGGCCTTCGCATCGTTAGCGGTCTCAAAGGATGCATCACCAAGGCTCACTGTTGGGAAGTAGTTATAGCCAAACCACATGTGGTTGATTTGATAACGCTCCGCCATGGCGAGATCCATATACCCTGCCCACGTAGGGTCAGATGTATAGGACACATTCGGCACCCCTAGGTTTGCATTTGGTCCCACGATGAGGTTAAAGCCCATATCCCGCATTTCGATGGCCGATCGAGTCACTAAATTGATGATCCGTTCCATCGGTAGTTGGCCCCAACGATTTGGCTCTGGCAAGCGCAAGAAACTTTCATTCGTACTCAACACCTTATCCCGATTGATGCCGATGTATGGCGTCACCATACTCGCCGTTGTGGCTGTTTGCATGATATCGCTGGTAAAAGCTTTCACTTGATTTTTATTATGTAGATTTTCATTAGTTAGCATAACGCCGCTCACACGGTATTTCCTGATGACGTCCTTTTGGGACTGTCCTACCGTACTGCCATGAAGGCTAATCATCATCAGCTGACCTATCTTGTCCTCTTGAGACATAGCCCCAAGCCAGGTATTCACCTTCTCAGGGACAGGTTTATCTGATTGCATGACAGCCCGATACGATACAGTTCGTACCTCTTCCTGCTCTGCCTGACTCTCATGTTGGCATCCCGCAGTACCGATGGCGGCGACTATCAAGGCCATGCCACATAAGGCACGCCGTAAAAACAAGTTCATCTCTCCACAAAACTCCTTGCTGAACTCTCTTACACATTACTTATCTATATATTATACACTATATAATTCATCTTTTCCTCATATAAAAGCTGATTTTCTATACTAATTTATCATAATAAAGTTATAAAGTAATTGTAAGTATTGATATACGCGGTACTCAATCGTTATGAATCCATAATAAGGATAAACATAAAAATCCTACGAATCGCATGTAAGGTGACACTCAGTAGTCAATATCTACACAAGTATCAAGTCACTCATGACCCGTAGGATTTATGTATGTTCAGTTAGTTACCCATATACCAGTCTAATCACGCCAATGTATAGATGTACGTATCGACTGATTACATTCGAAACGACTCATACTGACCGAATTAGCTACATGATAATACGATTAGCCCTTATATTTAGGGGATGTTGGGCATGTTTCAGGTGTTACGTCTTTGCGATCACCAAGAACCGCGCTGCGGTCTGTGTAATGTGTATGCAAAAGTTCATGTGCCTTATGGCCCAATGGTTCACCCAAGAAGTCTTTGTATAAGGCTTGGATTTCTGGATTTTCATAGGAAGCAACCCATTTGTAGTTCGCATCAGCTTCATAAAGACCGCCAATACGAGCTTCCTTAGTTTTCACAGCTTGAGGCAATTTAGTGCGCGGTTGACCGCCGCCACCAATACAGCCACCAGGGCAAGCCATAACTTCGATGAAGTCATAGTGTTTATCGCTGTCTTTCAAGGCATTAAGGAAGTCACGTGTATTTTTACCGCCATGCACTACCGCAACGGACAAGGTTACATCATCACCTAATTGAACAGTGGCCTCTTTAACGCCTTCCATACCACGAACGTCTTCGAGGTGTGTCAATGCATATGGAGGTGGCTCTTTATCAGTGATAAGCTTATATGCTGTACGCATAGCTGCTTCCATAACACCGCCAGTGTTACCGAAGATGATGGAGGCCCCAGTTTCCATACCGATTAAGTCATCGAATTGGGATTCTTCAATAGCATTGAAGTCGAGGTTTTCCTCTTGAATCCAACGGATGAACTCACGAGTTGTGATGGAAATATCTGTATCCATACCAAGAGATTCGTCATCATAGAAACGAGCCGCTGCATTTTCTTCTTCCCGTTTTGTTTCTGCTTTTTTAGCTGTACAAGGGTTTACAGATACGGATACGATATTGCTAGGATTAATGCCTTTTTTCTCAGCAAAATATGTTTTAATCATAGCTGCTTCCATAGCGATACAAGAACGTGTGGAAGACAAGTTAGGAATCAATTCAGGGAAGTAGATTTCCGCAAAGCGCACCCACGCTGGGCAGCAGCTTGTGAACTGAGGAATTTGACCACCATTTTTAAGGCGTTCTACAAGCTCAGATGCTTCTTCCATGATAGTTAAGTCCGCACCAAAGTTAGTGTCTACTACATAGTCTGCACCTAATGCACGCAATGCACCAACCATTTTACCTTCAAGGAATGTACCTGGTTCGTAACCAAAGCCTTCACCGATCGCTACACGAACAGCTGGAGCTGTTTGGATAACAACGATTTTTTCAGGATCTGCAAGAGCTGCTTTCACCTTTTCAAGCTCGGATTTAGCATGCATGGAGTCGAATGGACATGCAGCCGCACATTGACCACAGTGGATACATACTGGCACATCACCATTTGCATCGAGATCGTAGTAGTCGAGTACGCTCATTACGTCCGCACAAGCGCGACGGCATAACGTACAGTTTTTACACTTAGAAATGTCGTGATAAATGGATGGATTGTCGAGCGCAATCGGCACGCGTTTATCGATAAATTCGTATTGAGACATGAGGACCTCCTCTAACAAACTAAAACTAGCAAACCTTTAAAAGAAATAGGCCAAACTACGGAGCACTGTGCTCAAGGCGTACTTCCACATCTTACCTTTAGTATACGCTATAGTGAAAGTTTATACTATGTAGAAATGTTACACTTTTGCGTAAAATTATGATCAATCAACCCTCTCTAGATGACATAATATTGCGCATGCTATTCTACATAACATTGTGCGTGATATTGCACATGACATTGTACATAACATTCTACATGATATTGTGTGTAAACATATTTCAATAAGACACAACTTACAAAAATGCGTAATAATATTCCCATTGTACCACGAATGGATAAATAATTCACCAAATTTTAGGGAATTAAAAGCAAAAAAAAAACGCACGTCCTCAAATGAGAACGTGCGTATGTAGGCTTTCACTAAAAATCATAACCCTCGGAGGATCAGATTATTTGTCACCCCAGATAAGTGTGTATACAGCGTATGCAGGAGTACCTTGTTCAACCTTACGAGTAGATTTGTTAGGTTGTTCTTGTTTTACTACTTCGCCTTTTGGATTGTAAAGAGTAACCTTAACGTCTTTTACTTCACGTTTTTTGTGATTGAACTCTTCAGTTACGATGTAATGGTAACCTTCGTAATCCATAGCTTTGATGTCCAAAACAGCTTTTTTGTCATCTTTTTTAACAGAATCGTTATCGATGGACCAAGTGATGCCATTGCTATCAGTACCAACAGTATACCAATTTGCTGCATCAACACTACCGATACCACCAATCAATAAAGCGCCTGCTGCCAAAACAGCTGCTAATGTTTTTTTCATATGTTTACCTCTCGATTTAAATACAAGAATACGAAATCTAGTATATTCGATGAAACTAAATATTTTATGAAAGACAATTTACCAAATCAAGTGATACACGTGATCTAGATTACTTCCTTCTTGTATTTGTATTTTTGTATTCGCCAATGTTTCAGAGCCAATCATATAGCCTTGTGGATTATATGTTGTAACATCAATAAGCTGCACTGTTTTATCAGCACGGTTAAATGTCATCGTATAAATGGAGTGATCTCCATTCGGATCTACAATCTTTAAGCGCAATGTAGCTTGAGCATCATTTTTATTAACAGAATCATTATCGATGTAACCAGTACGACCGGCTTGATCTGTTTCTAATGCATACCAACTTTCAGCATGAGACACACCCACACCAGCGCTAAATAACAAACCGGCTACAGCTAGACAAGCAAATAATTTTTTCATAACTAGTCTCTCCTGACTATAAAATTAAATAACTATGCAATCTACATACATAAATTCCCTACGCCTTCATTATAACACCATAATTGCATATTACTAATAAAAACTCTATTAAATGCATAAATTATATAGAACCCTAAGGAACATCTAGCGAGTCCCCTATGGGCTTTAAATAATCCAATGGATTTGAAGGCTGGTATTCGCTCTGTAAGATTGGTAAGAAAATAGAAAGCCCCGAACTATTCTGAAAACGACTTAGTTCACTATGGAGGCTTTCAGGATAGTTCGGGGCGACTTATACGTTCTAAATATCTAAATAGACAGAGCGAATATCAGCTTCTATTAAATTGTTGGATTATTTACCCCATAGGGCCTGCATAACTTCCGCGCCCATGGTATCATCTTCAATTTTTGTAGGTTTTTGTGCTTCTTTACTGGACAACAATGCTACACCTGCAGCACTGTATACTGTTGTATCAAGTTCTGTCCATGTTTTTTCTTTGCGATCGATACGTACTGTGTAGATGTATGTGAAGCCTTCTACATTGTTAATTTTAACAAGTACTGTAGCCGCATCATCTGTTTTATATACAGAAGAGTTATCGATGAACCATGCTGCATCGTCAGCATCCGCATCGATATAATACCAATCAGCGGCACTAGCTTGGCCAAAGCCACCTACAAAGAAAACCCCTGCTGCAAACATAGCAGCTAACCATTTTTTCATTTCTAACTCCTTAACGCTATAGACGACCATCTAAGATGGCCGCCCATAGTTACTTACATATTTGTATCTTACTTAATTATATTACTTATAGTATGCTCTAACTCATTAGCTTATGAACTTATAAGCTTACTGTTCTTTAGCTTATTATTCTTCAGTTCCGTCTTCTTCGATTTCAGAACCTGGAATAACAGCAATGCTAGCTACTTTATCACCTTCGTCGAGGTTTTGTGTTTTCACACCAGAAATAGCTTTGCCTTTTTTAACAGCAATATCGTTCATGTTGAAGCGAATAATCTTGCCTTGTTCAGAGATAAGCATTACTTCATCATCATTATGAACAACTTCAACGGCAACTACGTCACCTGTTTTGTTCGTAATCTTGAAGTTCTTAGAGCCTTTACCGCCGCGTTTTTGCAATGTATAAGCTTCCGCATCATTGCGTTTACCAAATCCTTCTTCGGAGATAGTAAACACTTGTGCTTCGCTTTCATCAGCATTAATAACACCAGCACCTACAACCACGTCGCCTGCATTGAGTTTAATGCCCCGCACGCCGTGAGCCGCACGTTTCATAAGGCGTACATCGCTTTCACTGAAACGAATAGCGATACCCAATTTAGTACCGATCAAGATATCTTGGTCACCAGTCGTTACGTTGACGGAAATCAAGTGATCCCCTTCGTCGAGGTTGATAGCGTTGAGACCAGAACGACGGATGTTGCGGTATTCTTCGATAGCTGTACGTTTTACAACGCCGAACTCAGTTACCATGAATAAGTTTACATCTTCTTGAACGCGTTCAAGGTCGATCATAGTCGTAACGGATTCGCCTACAGCTAGTGGCAATACGTTAACCATAGCAGTACCACGAGAGTTGCGGGAACCTGCTTCTGGCACTTCGTATGCTTTGAGGCGGTATGTACGACCAGTAGATGTGAAGAACAACAATGTATTATGCGTACGTACATGCATAATTTGTGTTACATAATCGTCTTCCTTCGTCTTCATTCCGATAACGCCAGCGCCACCTTTATGTTGGTTGCGATATACGTTCGCGTTCATCCGTTTGATATAACCTTGTTTAGTCAAGGTAATAACCATCTCTTCGTCAGCGATGAGGTCTTCTACATCAAGGTCGGACGTATCGATTGTGATTTCAGAACGACGAGGGTCGCCGTATTTCTTCTTCATATCATCCAGTTCGTCTTTGATGATTTGACGTTGACGCGCTTCGCTAGCCAAGATAGCTTTCAAGTCTTCGATCAATGCCAACAATTCCTTGTATTCGTCTTCGATTTTCTCGCGTTCCAAGCCTGTTAAACGGCGTAAACGCATGTCGAGGATGGCTACTGCTTGTTTTTCTGAAAGCCCGAATTTTTGCATCAATGCGTTACGTGCAATTTCGTCAGTTTGGGAACTGCGGATTGTAGCAATAACTTCATCGATGTGGTCGAGGGCGATCAACAAGCCTTCCAAGATGTGTGCACGCGCTTCGGCTTTGTTAAGCTCGAATTGAGTACGGCGTACGATTACATTGAGACGATGATCTAAGTAGTAACCCAATACTTCTTTCAAATTCAATACGCGAGGATGACCATCTACAAGGGCCAACATAATCACGCCGAAAGATTCTTGAAGTTGAGTGTGTTTATATAATTTGTTAAGAACGATATCTGGTTGTACGTCAGCGCGCAATTCGATAACGATGCGCATACCTTGACGGTCAGATTCGTCGCGAAGTGCTGTGATGCCATCAATAACCTTGTCGCGGCTCAAGTTCGCAATCGTTTCGATAACGCGAGCCTTGTTAACTTGGTATGGGATCTCAGTCACTACGATTTTATGCTTGCCTTTCGCCATTTCTTCAATGGTTGCACGAGCGCGCATTTTTACGCTACCACGACCTGTGGAATACGCTTTTTTGATGCCTTCCCTGCCCAAAATGAGCGCCCCAGTTGGGAAGTCTGGACCTTTGATTTGCGTCATCAATTCGTCCACAGTTACGTCTGGATTATCGATGAGCATGGTAAGGCCATTACATACCTCGTTAAGGTTGTGCGGCGGAATATTTGTCGCCATCCCTACGGCGATACCGCTGGAACCATTGATGAGAAGATTTGGAATCTTCGCTGGCAATACGGTAGGTTCTTGCAAACTTTCATCATAGTTCGGCATGAAATCAACAGTTTCCTTGTCGATATCAGCGAGCATTTCTTGCGTAATTTTTGCCATACGTACTTCGGTATAACGCATCGCAGCGGCACTATCGCCGTCGATGGAACCAAAGTTACCGTGGCCGTCTACCAAGAGGTAGCGCGTATTGAAATCTTGCGCCAAACGAACCGTTGCGTCGTAAACGGAGCTATCACCATGTGGATGATACTTACCGAGTACGTCACCGACGATACGAGCGGATTTCTTGTACGGTTTATTTGGCGTCATGCCTGTTTCGTGCATCGCGTACAAAATACGACGATGTACTGGTTTCAAGCCATCACGCACATCTGGAAGAGCACGCATTACGATTACGGACATCGCATAATCGATATAAGCGTTCTTCATTTCTTTATCAATCTGAACGGGATGAATATTCCCGTGGGACCATTGTTGGTCTGCCACAATCTCACCTCATTTTACTAACACTGATTATAATACATCATAATATTATAGCATTTTTAAGGGCTAAAGGCTATAAACCCTTTATTATTAACTATGTTCTCTCACAAACTTATCAAAATCAGAAATTACTTTCTGTTGTGCATTAAACACTTTATATTCACTAACAGCTTTCTTCTGTGCTTGTGTCATAGAAATAAGTCCTTTGTTCGTTAAGATTTGATACTCATTAAAGTCTAAAAACTTATCTACACTTTCAATAAAAGCTTTCATAGTAAATGTTTCACGTCGTTCAATAATACGTTCTATATAATCAAAAAATGAGGATACCGTTCGCTCAAGTTGTTCAATCTGTTCAATAGATAAATAATTTTTTGCTACGATTACATCCTTCTTATAAATCCGCCCTTCCGGTCCAGATTCCCACGTAGTCAATCCCATATGATCCTTTGTAGCATCTGCATGACTATGAATGATTTCTGCAGCAGTTTGACCAGTAATAGCATAATGAAACTTATTCTGTATCGTTCCAAAAAATTCTCTGGTAATAGGTGATTGTGCATCATAATCGATTGCACACACAGCAAATATATCTGTCACTTGTTGATATATGCGTCGTTCACTAGCACGAATTGAGCGGACTCTTCGTAGTAATTCTTTAAAATAATCTTGTCCAAATGCACGCCCATTCTTTAGCATAACATCATCAAGAGCAAAACCTTTGATAATATATTCCCTTAAAACTCTTGTCGCCCAAATTCGAAATTGTGTTGCCTTTTTACTATTTACTCGATATCCTACTGCAATGATAGCATCAAGATTATAAAAATCTATTACCCGTTTAACAGTACGAGTTCCTTCTATTTGAACTTGTTCCATTTTGGAACAAGTTCCTAGCTTTTCTAATTCGCCGTCAGAATAAATATTATTTAAATGCTTGGATATAGCCTGTGGATTAACATCAAATAGTTTTGATATATCTTTTTGTGTCATCCAAAATGTTTCATCTTTGAATAGTACATTCGTAGAAACAGATTCATTCTCTGCTTGATATACAATCACATTTCCTGTAATCGCATTTTCTAAAGATGTCATATAATTCCCCTCTATATTTATATCTCATTTTATTTCATACTTATAAGCTATTCCTGCTTCTTATTTAATGAGCTGCATGGTATATCATATGGTCCAAGACCTTAACAAAGTCTCGTTCCACACCTGAAGTATCATTACCAGTACTGCCAATGCCTGTTAGCATCGTTTCTTTCCAATCATTCTTTGCCATAAATCTAAATGAAATCAAATACTTAGCTTTTGTTTTATCCGCTTCTCCCAATTAGGGGCCCTGCCCCATGCGAAAGGAAAAGTGCTTTTGTTGTTGGGACTGCTCCACCTATAGGGTTATAAAAAAGTTAGACACTTATGAATAAGCGACTTAGGTCACTATGGAGGGAAGGAATAAGTGTCTAACTTTTTTAACTAGTAAACCACTATGTGACGGGGCCCCAACAACAATCACTTAACTAGCGCATCCAATGTATTCATTCGATAATTCTCTATTACATTCATAAAGGATTGATTATGTATCGGATTGTCCATCATCCCAAATAGGTGGCTTTTACAGTCGCAATCAGAGGATCCAAATTTCGGCACGTCCCATTCGGCAACGCCGCGGACCGCATCAGCGAGAGCACATTCCGCATCATCTAGGCTAGTGCGAATCGGCAGGCCTGCTATCATTTCGCAGTGACCGCGGAAGTAATCTAGATGCCAGTGCATTTTCTTCCGTTTTCGTTTATGGCGCTCAATGCGTTTCGTTAAATTCGCCTTCGCAGAGCCGACGTACATATAGTACCCCGCCTTGAAATGCATCATTCCTTTAGAACCGACTTCAAGGTCTAAATCGTGGTCCAGAAGCATAACCATCACGTACACGCCGCTATCGTGAGCCTCTGTGTCTAGAATGTTACTCGGATAGGAACATTCATGGGTTACAGTAGGCATGGTAAAAGTCTCATCCCACGCCACAGCAACGGCTTTCCAATCTAAAGAAGTTGCGACCTCTTTAAAGGTTTTAGCGAATTCTAAATCTGTATGGTAGTCTGGCAAGAACCACTGCGCCCTATCCCATTGTACGAGGAATAAAACACCTGTGTGGTAACCTTCATTTTGCAATTCTTTCAAATGTAATAAATGCTTGCGCCCTCGTTCTGTAATCGCATCAGGGAACATGGCACCAGTCTTGGAGAATAGCGTACAAGACTTAACCTCTAACAAGAACTCATCACCTTTATCATTGGTGAGGAGTAAGTCAAAACGTGATGATGTGCCATGTAGTTTAACCGTATACTCCCGCCGCACAACGCGCCACTCCTCCCAGCCAGGGATGAGTTTATTTTCGATCAAGTGCTGCGCTACATCATTGCTGTAGTTTGTATCGAGCATAATCACTACACCATCGCGCTCGATGCCTACCACGCGGTATTTTGTCTTTGCATCAGGCTTATCGTGAGGCACGATATACATTGTTACACCCGTAAACAAGAGCTCCCACATGCGACCAGGATTTGGCAAATGAGCGAGTACGCTTTCACCATTTAAATCTAAGGTCACCACAAAACGGTTCGGGCGACCTGTATATGTTGCTTTTAAAATTGTATCGTAAAGGACTTTCATTGGTACTCCTATATCAAGAATATTCTATATTTCTATTATACGCTATTTTGTTACAGGATGAGAGTCTTACGAATTGTACTTTGAAAATCCTTACTGATTGTACTTTGAAAGTCCTTACAGATTGTAGTTTTAAAGTCCTTATAACTTGTATGATGAAAAACCTAGAAAAAGCCTAAAAAGTAATATCTAAGAAAAACCTAAGAGTTACACCTTAACTATTTACAAAAATGAATTAATAATTCACCACAGTTACAGGGTCATTATTACGGTATTTACGATTACTACGCGGATAATCTCGTTCTAACAAATTATGTAAAGCTTCTCCTAATAACTTCCAAAAAGCATCAGAACCTTCCGTTGGTATACCAAGAACAATGGAGTTTCCTTTGGAATATGTAATACATGTGGAGGTTATGTTATCAATAATTGGCAAATACACAATAATCACACCACATGCTGCTAACATGTCCTTAAGAGGCTCTTTCACAGCAATTAAAGGTTCACTAGAAAGATCCTTAATTTTGGGTATAAATTTTTCTAGTAACTCTGCATCGTAGGGATTTACTTCTACAAAGCGTGCCCTCCCTTTCGTGATTTGTACCAATGTATAAATTGCACTCTTTTTATCAGGCTCCATATCCTTAATATTTTCATATACTAAGGGCATAATCATTTCATTAGCTACATATTTTAAAGAAGCTACCTCAAAAAACTTTTGTAGATTATTGACCTGCTCAGCTGCCTTTTTTGTTTCTGGCACGATACCTAAACGTGCGAGTTTGGCATAACCAAAATGTTTCGCAAAGTTAATTTCTTCATCAATAGAGTTTTCATACTCTACTTTTAATATCTTTTCTCTGTAATTAGCTTCTAATCCATTCCAAAAACTTGCCTCTACACCAAATACCCGTTCAAGACGCATTGCCACATCCTGCGTTAGTGGCACCTCTCCATTAATGAGCTTACTAATGTGTTTCTCACTCATATCCATTCGTGTAGCTAATTCTTTTTGGGACATATGTCTATCTTCTAAAACCTCTTTTATTGTCATTCCAGGCGGTATAGCAATAAAAGTTTTACTCTCATATATCTTCATATGTATATCTCCTATACTAATGATAATCAATAATTTCTTGAATCTCTACTACGTGAAACGTTCCATCAACATGTATAAAAATAAGTCTATAAGGGTGTACTAAATCCATGGCATATTGAGTTTTGCGATTCCCAACCAACTTATGACACCGACCTACACCATTTAAAATCAAATCCTGAATAGATGTAGCAAAACGAAGTTGATCAATTCTTAAATGAATTTTACGTGCCATCTCACGCCCATATTCCCGCCTAGCAAAGTTTGCATCTGTACAAACTGTTTCTAACTTATTATTCTTATATCGTATATCCAATATGTCACCGACTCTCTCAAATCATAGTGAATGGTTGATACAATATAAATGGCCATTTATAATAATTTACCTAGTAGGTTAATTATATTATACTCCCTCAAATATAAATGTAAACACATAATTTACCAATTAGGTAAATTATTTTATAATATCTAGTATCATAAATCATATATACTATTAATAATTAATATTAAAAACTTTCAATTTTGTAGCTTAGGTTACATTATTACGTGTTAAAATAGTTTATACTAGGAACATCAGGTCAGTATTTAATACCCGTACTGATCGTTACGCCGGGTTTTGATGAGGCATCGCCTAGTTGATCTCATCACGCTGTTCGTATACGTGCGAAGCTTTCACAAAACCCAATGGCGTATATAGATTACAAATAAAGAATCATATAGATTAACTAAGTAGTTTAAGCCACTATTCTCCGCAGAGAGGGCTCGAGAAAGGATCTAACATGGCACAAATTGCAGCAAATTTACAACGCATTAAAAACGGCCAACGCCGTTATGCAATTACACCTCGCATTCCTGCAGGTTTCATTCAACCAGAACAATTACAAAAATATATCGACGTAGCCAATGAGTTCGGCGCCGTTCTTAAATTGACTGGCAGCCAACGCATTATGATTACGAATTTGAAAGCAGAAGACGTAGATAAAGCTTGGGAAATGCTCGGCATGGAGCCAGCGTATATGGTTTCTAACCGTGTGCGTAGCGTAAAAATCTGCCCAGGCACTACATTCTGTAAACGTGCTAAACAAGACAGCGTACATCTTGGTATGCAACTTGAACGCAAATATTTGTCTCAAGAAATGCCAAGCAAAATGAAAATCGGCGTGGCCGGTTGTATTAACTCTTGTACTGAAAGCCGCATGAAAGATGTTGGTATTATTGGTACTGTAGAGGGCTGGAACGTATACGCTGGCGGTAGCGGCGGTGCTCACCCACGCATCGGCGACCTCATCGCAGAGGTAGCAACTGAAAAAGAAGCTCTTGCATTAGTAGATCGTATCATTGCATACTATAAAGAAAACGCACAAATCGAGCGCATGGGCGAATTCATCGACCGCATTGGTTTAGAGACTTTTAAAGCAGCTGTATTGGGCGACCTTGAAGGTGCTCCAGCTGAAAGCAAATCCGATGAACCAGCTGTGTTCTTACCTGGTCATGGCAACGACCCTGAACCAGAAGCACCACGCCTCGAAGCAGGTGCCCCTATTACACCAGACACAATCATTCGCGATATCGTAGATACATATCCAAATGTCGTACCTGTGTTACAAAGCATCGGTATGGGTTGCCTTGGTTGCCCATCTTCTACAGCTGAGCCATTATGGCAAGCCGCAGAAATTCACGGTGTTAATGTATACGATTTAGTTCAAAAATTAGAAACAGCACGAAAAGGAGCTTAATATGTCCGCATTCTTAGGTCACATCCATTACTGGTTATATCGTAAAATCCAATTGCTCGTTGAGCGTGAAAACTTGATTTTAGAAAAAACAACTAAGGTTGTTGATGATTTGGCAGAGGAATTACACTCTATCTCCGTAGATACATACGGCGAACCAATCAATCCAAGCATTCCGCTAGAAAACATTATCGACCACGGCAATATCCATGGCTGGTTGGCTAACCAAATCAATATCGCTTCCGTTCGCGAAGCAGCTTTCATCAAAGATTTGCTCGACACTAACGCTGGCGACGAAGCAGTACATGTAGTAACAGCTATTCTTGATGCATTCGCTGTACAAGGTCAAGCATGTGGCGTTGTGGCGCAAGACAACCTTGAGGAACACACTGCACCAGCTATTTACAATGCGTTGCAAAACTTCTACGTAAATGGCATGCCTTGCGATGGTGGTGACCAAGTGGTTTCTGAAAGCCCAGATGAATTCACATGGGTTGGCGATCACAGATTACAAGCAGGCTACTGGCGTACAGCGGGCGTTGACCCTAAGTTCATGGCCCTTGCATACCAAACATGGTTCGAAGCTTTTGTAAAAGCCGTAGATCCAAACTTTGAACTTGTAACAACTGAAGAAAACGGCACACGTTTATATACAATCAAGAAAAAATAAATAATAAATACATAACATTCCGTTTGTTTAGAGACTATAAACGAACGAAAATGGACAAAAAGCGAACGTAAAATTTTACGTTCGCTTTTTTCATGTCTAAAATTTTCTATATATTTTTTACAAAACTGTAGCTATAGGCACAGCATTGATAAGTAATATCATTTATAATATAAGCATAAGGTAATTACACAAATTAATTTAATTAAGTGATAGCGTCAGCTTTCAAAACATAAAAAGCTAGAATTAGGAGGTCTATTATGGCAGGCACAGTTAATCAAGAATTAGGTTTATTATTCCAAGGTCCTAACTATGTAATCGTTAAAAAAGGCGGCAAAGCTGGTGAACAAGTTGAAAAACACAATCACCCAGAAGCAAACGTAATCTTTACAGTAGTAAAAGGTAAAGTACAAGTGTTCCTTAACGAAACTGAAGAACACGTACTTGTACCAGGCCAAGTATTGGAATTCAACGGCGACAACTACATCCAAGCAACACTTGTAGAAGATAGCGAATTCGTAGTAAACCTTATTCATAAACCAGAATAAATACTAACAGAACCTACAAACACTATTAGAAAAGGCGGTTAATCGTAATTGATTAACCGCCTTTTTTGTATTACTTAAATTCTGTAGTGCTTACATTTTATAGAGCTTACATTTTGAAGAAATTAAAAGGAGTTATAGATTGTTAGCTCACTTACATCAGCCCGTTTTGTATGGCCTGGGGCAGGTACGCAATCAGGATGAGGATAACCGATTGGGAATATCGCTACAGGTATGATGTTATCAGGCAAAGTATAGGCTGCTCGTACCTTAGCAGGATCAAAATGAGCAATCCAAGTTGTTCCTAGACCTATATCCGCCACAGTAAACATAAGGTGAGAGCCTACAATACTAGCGTCTACAACGCCCATATCCGCATCATCGTATTCCCGTTTCCAACTCACTGTATTATCATAGCAAACAATAATTGCCAACGGTGCATTGAAGTGACCATTCGTGCAATCTTTTAGTTTATTAAGACTATCTGTCGTATTCAACACAAGTAAGCGTTGTGGCTGATAATTATGAGCCGTAGGTGCTAATCTCGCTGCCTCTAACAAGATATCTAATTTCTCTTGCTCAACGGGCTTCGTATCAAATTTGCGAACTGAATACCGCTCTGAGGCTAATGCTTTAAAATCTTTCATTAGATCTCACTCCTTAGTTGAAATAAGCTAATCTATTTTAAAGAAAACACCTATATAATACTTATAATATATTAACCTATATAATACTTATAATATATTAATTCCCTATTATAGCTCTCCTTTTACCACTTGAACAACTTCATTAAAATCTTCTGAAAGATCATCAAACTGATGGTCTGAATATAAAAAATAACCTTCTAAACCTCTGTGAATAATTGCATTTACTGTTGGGTGAAACTCCTCATCTGTCGCATCAATGACGAATTGCGTCATTTGATAAGCTACTTCCTCTGAATAAGTAAGTTTATCAATACCAATATTAAACATCAAGTCTTGGACATCCTCTGGTGTAAGGGACTCCTTTTGAGCCGTCCCATTTAACATTCCAAAAATATATGCTGCCGCTAACTCTCTATCAAGCTCATCCTCTAAATTAATCGTAACCAAGCTAAGGAATGTATCAACCATTTCCATAACTTCATTCACAATACTATCTTTCATAATAAATCCTTTCTTCAACAGTTTACACATTGTCACAAGAAATAACTAACTAGCAATAACTATGGGATATAAAACTGACAAGTCTCTTCCCTTAGTTTACATGACGATATAAATTTAATTTACTATATGTTATCTCTATACAGACTACTTCTGTTAATATATTTCTCTGTCTTACTGTAAAAGTCCTTTAAATCATAACCACCCGTAGAACGGGTGGTTTGCTCTGACCCTATAAGGGTCTTTCTCTAGTGGTGGCCCTCTAAAGAGGGCATTGAATGATCTGAC